>JAWKZM010000008.1:0-97273 GCA_041395965.1 Halioglobus sp. | reverse complement strand
TGGCGCTCTTCAGTCTCGCATTCGCCGTTGTGTGCCGCTTGCGTGCGGAACCCAGCTCACGCCTGATGCGTGCATGGCTTTTGTGAGATTCGGCTACCAGCTTTTTACGACGCTGCTCGACTTTTTTGTTCGCTTGCTCTGCCATCTTGGTGGCTTGAGCCAATTCCTTTTCCAACATCGCCTGTACACTCCTTTCGATTGCTAATACCACAGCTGAAGTTTATGCCGAATCGATAACCAAGTAACAACTATTTCTTGATCTATATCCTGATCCCGTCAATTAGAATGGTAAATTGCAAAAAGAACACGCTTTCGGCACTGCCATGTGATTTCCAATGTAGCTGCAGCGTTGTTAAATGCGCGTTCCGCTGCGGCTGGATTTGCGGCAGTTCCGTTGAATCGTCCCGGAAGTAATGTATGACAGAAGCAATGAACGCACCCACCGTGATCGACTATTACACCGACGTGTTATGTGTGTGGGCCTGGATCGCACAACCAAGACTTGAGGAGCTGCAACGCCAGTGGGGTGGCAGAATTCAGGTTAACCATCGTTTTATGGACGTGTTTGGTGACAGTCACCACAAAATTGCACAGCGTTGGGGAGAACTTGAAGGCTTTGCGCGATTTGCCACCCATGTGATCGAATCCAGCGCACCCTTCGATCACGCCCCGATTCACCCCGACATCTGGACAGTGGTCAGGCCAAGGTCTTCCCTTCCGGCACACCTCGTTCTCAAGGCGGTCGACATAATCCACGGTGATGCGGTCGCCCAGGCCATGGCCCTGCGAGTACGCCGCGCCTTTTTTGTGGATGGACAGGATATCAGCCGGCTGGACCTGCTTCTCGACCTGGCCAGCCAGCAGCACCTGGATTCCGCGAAAATAAATGACAGCATCCTCGACGGACGCGCCCTGGCACGCCTTAGTGCGGACCAGCACAGCGCGCGTGAGCTCGGCGCCAGGGGCAGCCCCACCTGGGTTTTGAACGAGGGCCGCCAGATCCTGTACGGCAACGTGGGCTACCGTATATTGCATGCCAATATCGAAGAACTTTTGAAACGGCCTGGTACAGAGGCCAGTTGGTGCTGATCCGACGGCGCATTGCCTGCGAGCAACTGGCGGCCATTCGCCGGGTATTTTTCCCCCGCATCCTTGCTCTGATGCAAAGTGCGTACCATAATCGTCGGGACCAATTGCAGCTGGACAGTACGACCATCCCCGGAGCGAACAGATTCTGCACCATAGGAAGTTAGTGACGACTAATAGCAATCAGTAGGGAACGCAGATGGAATACAACCCCGATTTACACAGCATAGAATGCCCGAAGTGCGGCCACGGCATGAGAGGGAGATTTCCTACGGCGCCGATTTACTGATAGACCGTTGCACTAACTGCCAGGGGCTTATGGTTCGATCAGGGCGAGGCGGAGTTGCTCAAAGAGCAAGTGGATGGGTGAGGCACTGGACATCGGCAAATCCAGCGTGGGGAAAAAATGGGACGCCGTTGAAGACATCGCCTGTCCTCGTTGCAGTAAGGACATGCAAAAGGTGTCCGATCCCGACCAACCTCATATCTGGTACGAGGTATGCAAGGAGCACGGCATGTTCATGGATGCGGGGGAATTTACCGATCTCAAGCACGAAACCCTGTCGGACTGGTTCCGCAGCCTGATCAAGGGTTCTCGCTGACCGGGACCGGGTTTCGCCCTGATGGGGCGCAAGTAACGCCCGGCACAAATTCTCGCGCGCCGGGCGCGTAATCACCAGGTGTAGCCAATTCGGACTTTGTAGGTCTGGTCCAGTTTATCGACGTCATCCACCGCGCCGGAATCGTACTCCAGCAGCACTTCGGCGGCGGCTTCCAGACTCCAGAATAGCGGAAAGGACAGTCCGAATGTTGAATTGACGATCACGTCAGATGTGTCCTCAAGGTTCCACACGCCCAGCTGGTCAAAATACAAGGAAGAATCACCACCCAGGTAGTCGCTGGAAGCGTGGAGGTTCCAGTTGCTCGCAGCATAATCCTGATCCTCCGCGACGTTGTACTCCTCGGTCACGTACGAGAAACCCAATTCACCGTTCATTGAAAAAATTGGCTCATCGTAGAACTGGCGGCCTAGATAGGGGCCGATCAGGTAGCGCAGGTCCAGATCGCGGAACTTGTCCTTTTCGACAAATGTGAGCAGCCCCACATAGTTGGGATCTTCAAGGAAATAATCGTACTTTCCTGTTACCTGCCAGTTATCCGCTGTCTTGTCGCCATCAGCGGCGTCGTTTTCGCCGTTCGCGTTCAGGCTGTACCGGTCGCGCTTGCTGCGCCATACAGTCGCCAACTTGTAATCCAGTTCGTTGGTATCCGTATTGCCACGCTGGCTGGACAGGGCAAATCCGAGCGCCCCGGTCCAGCGGTAACCCTGCCCCAGCTCCCATGGTTCGGGATTGACTATCCGGAGATTCTCCACGGGGTAGGTCTGCTCCGCGCCGACGACAACCAGTTCCTGTTCATTAATATTCAGCGGAGAATCGCGCAAAACCGTTTCGTCTTCCAACAGTACCACCACCGGCTCCCTGGTATTTATGGAGGTTATCTTGTCCAACGCGACCTCGAGCGTGCCGGCAAAATCCGTTTCGATGGTCACCACCCCTTTCCTGGAGCCGGTCACCGTGCCGATCAGGCGCGAGCCATTCTTGAGCACGACCTCATCCTGCCCCGGGCTGCTGGTGTCGGCGTGCGCCTGCAGGAAGAACAGGACCAGCAGCGTGCAGACCCAGGACTGAGGCCATTTTTGCGCTATTTCGCGTAATATCATTCGTTTCACCTTTGGTTTTCCTGATTCATGCCCGACAGCTACCGAGCGCACAGGATAAATAAATCCATGGCAATAACCCAGCCCGGACGGCATCACGCCGGCGACGGCAAACGGTGCGTCGCCGGTCGGGGCGCATCCACGCTCTTTCTCCAGCAGGCTCGCGCCGGCCGACGGGGATGGCGTCGGGCAAACCCGGACTGCTAGACTTGTGCGGTATTTTAGAGGATAGCGGCGTGAGCGACTTTGACTTCGACCTGTTTGTGATTGGCGCCGGATCCGGTGGTGTGCGGGCGGCACGCATGGCAGCAGGTTTCGGCGCGCGGGTAGCGATCGCCGAGGATCGTTACATGGGAGGCACCTGCGTCAACGTGGGCTGCGTACCAAAGAAACTGTACGTATACGCCGCCCAGTTCGGCAAGGGGTTCGAGGATGCGCGCGGCTTCGGCTGGAAGACGGGTAAACCACACTTCGACTGGGCGACACTGCGCGACAACAAGAAATCCGAGATAGCGCGGCTCAACACCATTTACCACAATTTACTGGACGTCGCGGGTGCACGGGTGATCGACGGGCGCGCGCGTATCGTTGATCCCCACACGGTGCAAGTGGCGCAGGAACGCTTCACCGCGGAAAAAATTCTCATTGCTACCGGGGGTTGGCCACATATCCCGGAGTTTCCCGGGAACGAGCTTGCGGTCAGCTCCAACGAGATTTTTGACCTTGCGCGTTTTCCCCAACGCCTGGTGATCGTCGGCGGCGGTTATATCGCGGTGGAATTCGCCGGGATCTTCAACGGCCTGGGCGCGCAAACCACGCAACTGTATCGCGGTCCACTATTCCTGCGCGGGTTTGATGCGGATATTCGCGCCCACGCCGCCCAGGAACTTGCGCGTAGCGGGGTTGACCTGCGCTTTGAAGTGAATGTGCAGTCAATCAGCACGGCGGGAGAGGGCCTGAACATAAAGTTGACCGATGGTTCTGAACTGGTGGCTGACGCGGTACTGTATGCGACCGGGCGTAAGGCCCACCTCACCGGGCTGGGCCTGGAAAACGTGAATGTCAGCGTGACGGAGCAGGGTACCATAGCGGTTGATGGAGAGTACCGCACGACAGAACCCAGTATTTTTGCCCTGGGGGATGTGACCGGCGGACTTGAATTGACACCAGTGGCGCTGGCAGAGGGCATGGCGTTCGCTCGGCGCAACTTTGCGCACGCAGACCAGGCCGTCGATTACGAATTTGTGCCCACCGCCGTCTTCTGCCAGCCGCCAATCGGGACCGTCGGGTTCACTGAAGAAGAGGCGCGCGCTGAATTCGGCGAGATCCGCCTGTTCAAGACCAGCTTCAGGCCCATGAAGCACACGCTCAGCGGTCGCAACGAGAGGGCTTTCATGAAAATCATCGTGGACTGCGCCACGGATCGTGTTGTCGGCGCCCATATGATGGGTCCTGACGCGGGCGAGATCATGCAGGGTATCGCTATCGCGATGCGGGCCGGCGCCACCAAGGCCGTATTCGATGCCACGATCGGGATACATCCCACAACCGCGGAGGAGTTCGTCACCATGCGCGACCCCTGGACGGAAGACTGACGGTGGAACTCGACCTGTGGCAGGCAGGCCCGCTGTTTGCCGTGGGCGTAATCGGCGGCGGTATCAACGTAGTAGCGGGCGGCGGCTCTCTGCTGACGGTTCCGGTCATGGTTTTCCTGGGTCTGCCGGGGCCGGTCGCCAACGGCACCAATCGTGGCCAGTGCTGGCACAGAACATCACCTCTATTGCGACTTTCGCGCGCAGGGGCTTCAGCGATTTTCGGCTGAGCCTGACGCTGTCGGCCTGTGCGGTACCGGGAGCGGTGGCGGGTGCACTGGTGGGCGTCCATCTCGACGGGGTCTGGTTCAACCGGCCCTCGCGCTGATCATGGTCGGCGTCATGCTGATAATGCAGTTCGACCGGGGGCAACCGCGCGAGCAGGGGACTACCAACCCACATCAAGGCAGCTGCTGCAGGGCCACCTTCTCATGGTTGGCGTGGGCTTCTGGGGCGGTTTTATCCAGATAGGTGTTGGCTTCATCATCATGCCGGTGCTGAACCGGGTGATGGGCCTCGACCTGGTCAGAACAAACATGCACAAGGTGTTTATCGTGGCCATTTATACCGTGGTGGCGCTGTTGATCTTCGCGGCCCAACTGCAGCTGCTGTGGCTCGTGGGCCTTGCACTGGCCGCCGGCAACGCGCTGGGCGGTTACCTCGGTGCGCATTTCACTATTAGCAAGGGAGAGCGTATGATTCGTCTGGTGCTGAACCTTGTGCTGGTCGCTTTTATCGTTAAGCTATTATTCGATTTCTAGCGCTGTGATACCCACTGCTATACCATGCCACCCTCCATGACAGAACCATGCGACGACATCCCGCGGTATGATTGAAGTGCAGTCCCTGGCGCGTCACTTCGGCAATACTATCGCCGTGGACGACGTGTCTTTCAGTATCGGCAACCAGGAAATCGTCGGCCTGCTGGGCCACAACGGCGCCGGCAAGACCACCATTATGCGAATGCTCAGTGGCTGCCTGGAGCCCACTGCCGGCACCATTGTCATTGACGGTGTGGACCTGGCCATCGATGCGCGGCAGATGCAGGAGCGCCTCGGTTATCTGCCGGAGAACCTGCCGGTCTATCCCGAAATGATGGTTGCCGACTACCTCGACTATGTGGCCACCGTAAAGGATTCGCGCTTCCGAACGCCTACCCGCAGTGCGCAGTACTGCTCGCCACTGATCTGGGCGAACGCATTCGACTCGATCAGTGTACTGTCGCGGGGGCTCAGGCAGCGGGTGGGTGTCGCGCAGGCGCTTCGGGCAACCCCGCCTGCTGATTCTGGACGAGCCCACAAATGGCCTGATCCGCACCAGACCGAGCAGATGCGGCGGCTGATTAAACGACTGGCGCGACGCTGCACTATCATCCTTTCGACGCACATCATGCAGGAGGTGGACGCCGTCTGCGACCGCGTGATCATGCTGCGCAATGGCCGCCTGGCGCTGGACCAGGGACTGACTGAATTGCATCACAGCAGTACCCTCCTTGTGCGAACAAGCGCCACCGGGCAACCGCTGGCATCGTACCTTAATCGCCTCCCCCAGGTACGCTCACTGCAGCACACCGATGACGCCGACAGGCTTATGTGTTTCAACATTCAGTTGCACCCCAATGTCGATCTGGATACCGCCGCGAACAACATTGCCCAGTGCGTCATCAAGGCCGGCGCCAAACTGTACGGCATACAGGTGCTGAAACGCGATCTGGACACGGTTTTCCGCGAGGTTTACTCAAGTGGCGACTAACTCCGTCGCCCGCCGGGTGGCCCACAAGGAAATTCGACAGTTTTTCCACTCCCCTGTTGCCTGGCTATTCCTGGCATCCTTCGCTGCCGCCACCGGGTTCATCTTTTTCTGGGTTGATGCGTTTTTCGCCCGCAATATCGCCGATGTGCGCCCGCTGTTCCAATGGCTGCCAGTGCTCCTGATCTTCCTCTGCGCGGCACTCACAATGCGCGCGTGGAGCGAGGAGCGGCGCAGCGGTACGCTGGAGCACATACTGACCTTGCCGAGCAGTCTGTGGCACTTCGCCGTCGGCAAATTCCTGGCCTGTTTCGCCCTGTTGCTGCTGGCCCTGACGAGCACCTTGCCACTACCGATTACGGTCGCCCTGATCGCCAACCTCGACTGGGGACCGGTCCTGGGAGGCTACCTGGCCGCCGTCCTGTTGGGGGCGACCTATCTGTCCATCGGTCTGTTCGTGTCCGCGCGCACCGACAACCCCATCGTCAGCATGATCGGCTCCGTTGCGTTATGCGGTATTTTCTTTCTTGTCGGCAGTGCCACCTTCACCGGGTTCTTTGACGACAGAACCAGCGAAATACTGCGCCTGCTGGGAACAGGTGCTCGCTTTGCAAGCATTACCCGCGGCATAGTCGACCTGCGCGACCTGTTTTACTACGTCAGCCTCAGTGCCGCTTTTCTCACACTGAACGTATATGCACTGGAGCGGGAGCGCTGGAAAGGGAACGTCGCGAGTACGCGCCGACGTAACTGGCGCATGGTTATCGCCCTGTTGCTGTGCAATCTTGCGCTGGCCAATATCTGGCTGAGCCAAATGACCACCCTGCGGCTGGACCTGACCGAGGGAAAGCTCTTCTCGATTTCCCAGCCTACACGCACCTTTCTCGACGAACTGCAGGAACCTCTTCTCATTCGCGGCTATTTCAGCCACAAGACTCATCCATTACTGGCCCCCCTGGTTCCGCAGTTGCGCGATCTGCTGAGGGAGTATGAGGTGGCGGGCAAGGGCAAGGTCAAGGTCGAGTTCGTCGATCCGGCCGAGGATCCCGAGTTGGAACGGGAAGCGAATGAACGCTATGGCATCACCGCTACCCCCTTCCAGGTTGCCGACCGTCACCAGTCCGCGCTCGTCAACGCCTATTTCAATGTGTTGGTACGCTACGGCAGTGAGCACGAATCCCTTGGATTCTCCGACCTGATCGAGGTACACACGGCCCCGGGCGCGCCTGCGGAGATCATGCTACGCAATCCGGAATACGACGTTACCGACGCGATCAGGAAGGTGCTGTTTGATTACCGCTCGGGCGGCAACCTGTTCGACGGTATCGACGAGCCTGTTGAGTTCATAGGTTACGTTTCAGCAGACGAACTTTTACCCGAGCAACTGCGAGCATACAAGCGGGCGATCATGCCGCAGCTGGAACTCGCCGCCCGGAATTCACAGGGCAAATTCAGCGTGCGATTTATTGAACCGGAGGCGCAGGAAGGCGTGGTGGCCGGTAAGATAGCGCAAAAGTGGGGATTCAAGCCGATGGTGGCATCCCCGGGAGACACCGATAAATTCTTCTTTACCTGACCCTCGCCAACGCGCGCCAGGTGGTTCAGCTGCCCACGCAAAATTTCGATCCGACGGCCTTTCGGCTGGCGCTCGACGCCGGATTGAAGCGCTTCGCAACGGGCTTCACCAAGATCGTGGCGTTGTCGCTACCGCAGATCGACCCGCAGATGGCCCAGTACCAGATCGGCGGACCGACTTTCTCGACCCTCGAAAAAGCGGTTACCCGAGAATACGGCATTCGCCCTGAGGACCTCTCGGACGGCAGTGTGGCACCGGACGCGGATATCCTCGCGGTAGTGGCGCCACGGCAGCTCGATCAAAAATCAATCTTTGCGATTGATCAGTTCCTCATGCGAGGCGGAACCGTCATTCTCGCTACATCGCCATTCACCGCCGAGCTCAGCGGTGGCAAGTTGCGCCTGCGCGACTGGGACAGCAACCTGCAGCAATGGCTTGCCCATAACGGGCTGGATATCAGGAAAACACTTGTATTGGATAAACAGAATGCGCGCCTGCCAGCGCCAATCGCCAGGCAGTCCGGTGACTATGAATTCCGCGATGTGCAAATGATCGACTACCCCTACTTCATCGACCTGCGTCCTCCGGGGCTGGCGGCAGACCACCCGGTAACAGGCAACCTGCCACAAGTCACCATGGCATGGGCCTCGCCGATTGTCGTCGAGCCTGACCCAGCCCGGCGAGTATCTGTATTGCTGGAGAGCTCGCCCGACTCCTGGCTGCGCAAAAGCATGAATATCATGCCAAGCCTTGACGCCGACGGTCACAGCAATCTCGTTGCACCCACCCCGGACAGGAATAGCGCCAACGCTGCTCCGGTCACCGCACGCCGCACACTGGGGGTGGCCGTTCAGGGCCGTTTTAACTCATTCTTTACCGACACCGCTTCCCCATGGGATCCCAGCGACATCCATAGCGCGCCAACCAAGCCTGGTTTGACAGCGCCAGACGCCAGCGTCATCGCGCGATCGCCGGAATCAGCCCGCATCGTTCTATACTCGTCCAACGATTTTATGGATGACCAGATACTCAACAGTATCGTGGCCGGCAGTGGCACCCAGTACCTCGGTCCGCTGCAGTTATTCATGAATACACTCGACTGGGGACTGCAGGATGAGCAACTGCTGGACATCCGTTCGCGCGGGCACTTCAATCGCTCGCTGTCGCCCATGGAACGCCAGACGCAATTGCTGATCGAGTATTTCAACTATGGCCTGGCATTGCTGTGGCTGCTGCTGCTCGCTCTCGTCAACTGGCTCCAATCCCTGCTCCACCGGCGGCACTACAGGCAGGGCCTCCTGCTGTGAGCCGCTCGGTATCCGTCTTGTTGCTGGTGCTGCTGATCCAGTGTGCCCTTGTCGCCGTGGTGTTCTGGCCTGAACAGGTACCGGCTGGCGCATCCGAGCTGCAATCCCTGGCTCCCTTTTCCGATGCGGAGGTCGACGAGTTGCGTATCGGCGATGAGTACGACAACGAGGCCTTGCTGGTAAGGTCCGGCAAACAGTGGCTACTGCCCGACCTGGAGAACCTTCCCGCCGATCCTGCCAGGGTCGAAAACCTGCTGCGGGGCATTACCGCTACACCGGGAAGCTGGCCTATTGCCCACTCCCCAGCGGCGCGCCAGCGCTTCCAGGTCGCCGACTATTATTATCAACGGCGCCTGGTTCTGCTGTCCGGTGGCAAGAAATTGGGCACAATTTATCTCGGAACATCGCCGGGCTTCCGCAAGGTGCACGCCCGCAATGCCGACCAGGATGCTGTCTACAGTGTCACCCTGAACACGTTTGAAACCCCCGCTATCAACAGTCATTGGCTGGACCCGAGGTTACTGCAGGTACGCGCCCCCCTGCGCATCGATGCCGATTTGTACAACCTGCGGCTGGAGGACGGGCACTGGATTTCCGCCACCGGTGGTACGCCGGATGAGGGAGAACTGGAAGCGTTGATTACCGCACTCAGGACACTCCAGGTTCAGGGCGTGGCCGACGAGGACCTGCAGCGCGACCTGGGGGATGCGGAGGCAGACCTCGTTTTAAGGGTACAAAGCCTTGCCGGAGAAGTGACCCTGCAACTGGTCAGCCAGGGTGACAAGCACTATATCCACAGCAGCGAATTTCCGCTCTTTTTTAAACTGGGCGCCAGCGACTTTGAGCGACTCACAGGTATAGACGCGCGCAGGATCGCGGGGGAACAAAGCAACCAGTGAGTGACTGGCGAATTGGCTCGGCCAACGCGCACTATGCTAACATTTGGCTCTTTATACATCGAGGACAGTGCGAGTGGCACGATTCATCGTTATTTTCTTGCTGGTGCTGGTCGTCCTGTTTACGGTTGAGATGCTGGTGCCGGTACAGCAGCATGTGATCGTGCCTTTTACTTCCATGCTGGCACACCTCAGTGCCGCCATGATCCTGCCTTTCGACAGCTCCGTCGTCGCCTACGGGAAGGTGTTGCAATTCAAGGACACGGGGTTCGCTGTCTCCATTGAGGCGGGGTGCAATGGCGTAGAGGCGACCATTGTCCTGATCGCCGCTGTCGTCGCTTTTCCCGCCAGCTGGCGCGCCCGACTCACGGCCATCTGCCTCGGTTTCCTTGCCATACAGGTTATGAATCTCGCCCGCATCATCAGCCTGTTTTACCTGGGCAACTGGAACATGGAGTTCTTCACCTGGATACACCTCTATTTGTGGCCGGTCCTGATCATGCTGGATGTGCTGATCGTGTTTATCGTCTACCTGCGCTACCTGTCGCGCCACGAAGGTCTTGCGGAGGCCGTCGGTGGTTGAAAAACACCAGCTCAGGCAGTTTTTACTTTTCGTGTTCACGCTGCTGATTCCATGCTTCGCACTCTGGACAGTGGCCAGCGGCCCACTGGCAATGCCCGCCATCGGGTTTGTAAATACCGTCCTCACACACTGGTATCCCGACCTGGTGCACGCGCTCTACGTGGATGGCAACCATGCATTGCTGATGACCGAGTTCGGCGAGCAGAATGGCCAAATCGTGCCGCTGGCGGGAGCCGAGTACCGCTTCGGGGTGCAGGTAAATCCGCGTATTCTGACCTACTCACTGCCTTTTTATACCGCCCTGCATTTCGCCACCCAGAAGAAGGAGTACCTGAACAGCTACGTACTGGGATTGCTGGCACTTTACCCGCTGCTGACATTCGGCCTGCTTTGCCTTTGCCTGAAGGAATTGATGGTAAGCCTGGGCACCCGCTTTTGGACCAGTCAGGGGTTTACGTCCCCGATGCCAACCTGATTGGTATTCTCTACCAGTTCAGCGTTCTGATCGTGCCAACCCTGGTACCGGCGATACTGTGGGTCTGGCAAAGCCGGAACTCGCCGCTTTTTCGCGCCACGGCTGACGAAACATGAGTGACTCCACGTAGGGTGTTCTGCGCGGGTCGCAGTGGGCTGGCCGTACAAACCTGCCGAACCGTCCGGCGGTTTGAATGAACTGGGATCTTGCACTGAGAGAATTCATTTCCCTTTGGGTGGTGATCGATCCCATCGGAACTGTCCCCGTATTCATGGCAGTTACCGCCGGGCTCAGTGTCGCTCAGCAGCGCGCCATTGCCGTGAAATCTACAGGCATTGCCGGACTGATCCTGCTGTTTTTTATCGTCGGAGGGCAGGTCCTGCTCGAGGCGCTGAACATCCGCCTTGAGGCTTTCCAGATTGCCGGCGGACTGATCCTGTTCCTTTTCGCAACCACCATGATCTTCGGAGATGGAAAGCCGGCGACCGAACAAAAGCAGCTGGATGGCAGTACCAGCAATCTCGCCATATTCCCGCTGGCAATCCCTCCCTGGCGTCTCCCGGCGCGATGCTCGAAGTAGTCATGCTGACAGACAATCACCGCTACTCGCTAGAGGAACAACTCAGAACGACGGGGATTATGCTGTCGGTGATTCTGTGTACTTTTTTGATCCTGTTGCTGGCAAGCCCCATCCAACGCCTGATCGGCAACGCCGGCGCCAGTATCGTAAGCCGGGTCATGGGGCTGATTCTGGCGTCAATTGCGATAGATAATATACTGCGTGCGCTGACCAGTTTTTTCACCTGGGTTAGTCCTTTCCCTGCGGCCCGGATCAGTCCTTGAATTCCGGTGCGCGCCCTTCCTTGCGCGCCTTGATCGCCTCCTCGAAGTTCTTGGTGGTCATGCGGACGAACAACTGGGCATGGCCCTCGTGATTCATGTGCGTGTGCAGACTGCCCGCATCCATGCCGGCCCACAACATTTGCTTACTGAGTTCCACACCCAGCTGGCTGAAGCCGTTGATGCGCTCGGCAATGGTATAACACTCCTGCAGCAGTTTTTCCTGGTGCACCACTTTCGAGACGATGCCTATCTGGTGGGCTTCCTCGGCATCGACATCCCGGCCGGTGAGCATGATTTCGAATGCGCGGCTGGTACCGATCGCTCGTGGCAGCAGATAGCTTAAACCCAGTTCGGCGGAGGTGAGCCCATTGTTGATACCGGCGGGGCGAAAGTAAGCGGTGTCCGCAGCAACACGAATGTCCGTTGCCATGGCCAGGCAAAACCCTCCTCCTATGGCGGGACCATTAATCGCGCCGATGACCGGCTGGTGCATGGTATGGATGGCCTTGACCACGTCATCGAGAATCTTCATCGCGCGCCGTGCGATTCCCGGGACGGTCAGTCCGTCGAAAATATCCAGCCAGCCTGGGTCTTCGAGGTCGGCGCCGGCGCAGAACCCGGCACCGGCGCCGGTAACAACCACTACCCGGGTATCATTGTCAAAGCTGACCTCTTCCAGCGCGTCCTTGAAGGGCACCATTACGTCGAACGCCATTGCATTCATGCGCTCGGGCCGGTTCAGCGTGATCTGAGTGATATACGGGCGGGGTTTTTCGACGATGACAAATGACATGGGCCTACCTGACGGTCACACTGGAAGCGCACAGACTACGCTTTCAACCCGGGCCTGGCCATGGCGAAATAGGCCAGCCCGGTCATCCGGGCCGTCCGCTGGCGACGCCTGTCCGGCACGCGAGACGGCATCCAGGGCGCGTGGTAAAGTGGGTACAGGAGGTAATTCCTATGCGACTCATCGGCATCATTCTGGCCCTCGGCGCCATCGCCTGGGTGTTGTACCAGGCGGCGGGCGGCGGCGAGGCGGAAACAGCCATACCGGCGGAATACCAGCAATCCCTCGACAAGGCAAAAAGTGTAGAGCAGTCCTTGCAGGACGCCGCCAGCAAAAACCTGCAGGAACTGGATAAACAAGAAAACTAGGCAGCCGCGACCAGGGGATCACTCCTGCAGCTTACGCAGAATGCTGGAAAAGTCCCGCTGCCCATGACCGCTCTCCTGATGCTGCCGGTAGCGTGTCATGGCCAGTTGCCCCATGGCGTTATCGACGTCGCACTGCTGGGCGATTTCCATCGCCAGGCCGAGGTCCTTGACCATGAGGTCAACCATGAAACCGGGCTTGTAGTCGTTGCTGGCGGGGGCCGCTGGCATCACGCCCGGATACGGATTGTAGACCTCCAGTGACCAGTTGCGGCCGGAGCTGGCCAACATGATTTCTGACAGTACCTTGGGGTCGAGCCCGTTGCGCGCGCCCATTTCCAGCGCCTCACAGGTGCCAATCATATGTATCGCCAGGAGCATATTGTTACACCCCTTGGCCACCTGCCCGGCGCCAGCGGGACCCGCGTAAAAGATATTTTTACCCATGTCCTGGAGTATCAGCCGCGCTTTCTCGAAGGTTGCAGCATCCCCCCACACATAAACGCCAGGGTGCCGGCGGCGGCCGCAGCCACACCACCGGAGACCGGGGCGTCCATAAAGCCGATGCCCCGTTCCGCAGCGGCGGCACCTACCTGTCGTGCCGTCGCCGCGTCGATGGTACTGCAATCCAGAACCGTGGTGGAAGCAGCCAGCCGGGCCAGCAAACCAGTGTCGCCGAGGTAGGTTGTTGCCACGTGCTTGCCCGCCGGCAACATCGAGATGACGTAATCCACCCCCGACGCCGCCTCCGCAGCGGAACCGGCCACCGCGGCACCCGCTTCCCGCAGTTGGGCGCAGGCCGTCTCGGAGAGATCAAAGACCACTACCGAGTGTCCGGCTTTAATCAGGTTGCTGGCCATGGGGCCGCCCATGTTGCCAAGTCCGATAAAGGCTACGTCAGCCATCATTGTGATCCCCGCTTTGCCATGCGTTACAGGTCCGCCAGGGGATTACGATCCCAAGGCGCGGTAAAAAACGCGTCCAGGACCTCGGCCGGGACTTCCCTGGATTCCTGGAACTGCCATGCCGGACTGCGATCCTTGTCGATCAACAGCGCGCGAACGCCTTCGGCGAATTCGGGATGTCGCACGATATTGGTTGCCAGGAGGATCTCTGACTGGAAACATTCCCTCAGAGAGGCAAGGCGCATGTCACGCAATTGCCGGGAAATCCACAGCGCCGCCAGCGACGATCCGTGGGCGAGGCTCTCTCCGGCCTTTGACAGCCAGGGATCCTGCGTCGGTGAGGATACAATATTATCGATGACTTCGTGGATGTCATCTCCGTCGCACAGGGTATTGATAGACCCCAGGTGAGGCTCTACCTGACCACCCGGACACTGCCCGACGCTTTGTTCGGCAAAGGGTCGCAGCACATGGCGAACCAGTGCATGGTTAGTGGCAGGATCAATCGCCCAGCGCTGGCGCAACAGTTGCTCCAGCACCTCGGGCTTGCGCTCGCTGGCGATAAATCGGTCCGCGAGGCCGGTATAAATCGCGTCCGCCGCGTTGATCGAGGCTCCGGTCAACGCCAGAAACTGGCCCGAGTACCCGGGCATGTGGTTAAGGAACCAGGTGCCGCCTACGTCCGGGAACAGGGCAATGGTCACTTCCGGCATGGCGATGCGGGTCTTCTCCGTGACCACCCGGTGGGAACACCCGGCCATCACACCAAGTCCACCACCCATCAAGATGCCGTGCCCCCAGCAGATCAAGGGCTTGCTGTAGGTGTGCAATGCGTAATTCATGCGGTATTCCCGCGTGAAAAAGCTTTCCGCATACTCGCAGGGACCGCCGGGCGTGGCGACCGCAGACTGGTGGAGCGCCTGCACGTCACCGCCGGCGCAAAAGGCCTTCTCCCCCCCGCCCTCGATAAACACGGCAGCGATGTCGTCGTCGTCGCGCCAGGCGTCGAGCTTGTCCTGCAACAGGTCGACCATCTGCAGCGTGAGCGAATTCAGCGTCGCAGGCACATTCAGGGTAACGCGGCCGAGCGTGCCGGAGGCAGCGGGCAATTCCTGGAAAATAATGGGCGCTTCAGACATCGGAAACTTTCCCCTAGCAATTCTTCCAGACGGGTTTACGCTTTTCCAGGAAGGCGTTGACGCCCTCGCGCTGGTCCTCGGTGGCGAATAGTTCTACGAACAGGTCGCGCTCACCGGCCAGTCCTGCAGCGATAACGGTATCGCGTCCGCTGTGCACCAGCCGCTTGCAGAAGGCAACCGATGTGGGACTCTGCTCGCCGACCTGCGCCGCCAGCGCCAGCGCCCTGTCAAGGGCCTCGCCCCTGCCGACGACCTCTTCAACCAGGCCGATGCGCTCCGCCGTGGCGGCGTCGATGCGTTCACCGCACAGGATCATGCGCTTGGCCCAGCCCTCGCCCACCAGCCAGGATAATCGCTGTGTTCCCCCGGCACAGGGCAACAGGCCGACCTTCGCCTCCGGCAGCGCCATCTGCGCCTGCACTTCTGCAATCCGGATATCGCAGGCCATGGCCACTTCCAGACCACCACCCATGGCGAAACCGTTGATCGCGGCGATCGACACGCCCCGAAAATCCGCCAGCGCTTCGAACGCCGCTCCAAAGTTCTGCGCCATGCTGCGCGCCGTCTCCGGGTCTCCGTCTGCGAATAACTTGAGATCCGCGCCCGCGGAGAAGAATTTTTCGCCCGCGCCAGTCAGCACCAGTGCGTAAATTCGCCTTTCCGTGTCCAGCTTTGTCACCAGATCCTTGAGCGCAGGCAGGCTTTCAGCATCCCAGGTGTTGGCGCCAGGATTGTCGATGGTAACCAGCGCGGTATGGCCGTGCAGTTCAACTTTCAACTTCGGTGATGTACTTACAGTCACTTGATAACCTCCAGTGCGCCTTCCATTAACATTCTGCGGGAAACGATCACCCGCATGATTTCGTTGGTACCTTCCAGAATTTGGTGAACACGGGTGTCGCGCACATGCCTTTCCATCGGGTACTCCCTTATATAACCGTAGCCACCGAAAAGCTGCAGGGCATCGTTACACACATTGAAACCCGCATCGGTCGCAAACCGCTTGGCCATGGCACAGTAAGTTGACGCCTGCGCATCCCCGGTATCGAGTTTATGCGCTGCAAGTCGCACCATCTGCCGCGCGGCCACGAGTTCCGTGAGCATATCGGCCAACTTGAACTGGGTCGCCTGAAAGTCGGCTATTGCCGTGTCGAATTGCTTGCGTTCGCGCACATACGCAATGGCTTCTTCCAGGGCCTGTTGAGCGGTCCCGACACTGCAGGTGGCGATGTTGATGCGGCCCCCGTCGAGACCCTCCATCGCGATGGCGAACCCCTGCCCTTCGGCACCCAGCCGGTTGGCGACCGGAACTCGCACCGCATCGAAGGTGATGGTCCTCGTGGGCTGCGCATTCCAGCCCATTTTCTCTTCTTTCTTGCCGTAGGTGATCCCCGCGGCATCGGCAGGAATCAGTAGCGCAGATACACCCTTGGGACCGGGTCCCCCGGTGCGCAACATCACCACGAGTACATCCGTGTCGCCGGCGCCGGAAATAAAGACCTTGCCGCCGTTGACGATGTAGTGGTCACCCTCACGAGTAGCGGAGGTGCGCAGTGCAGCCGCGTCCGAGCCTGCGCCGGGTTCGGTCAGGCAGTACGATGCGAGTTTCGCTCCGCTCACCAGTTCCGGACACCACTCTTCGACGACGGCGGCAGGGCAGTATTTACCCACCATATTGGTCGCCATATTGTGGATGGTGAGAAACGCCGCGGTCGCCGTGCAGCCCTTGGCCAGTTCCTCGACAATAAGGCTGGCATCAAGCCGGCTCATGCCCAGGCCGCCGGCCTCCTCCGGTGTATACATTCCCATGAAACCCAGTTCGCCGGCCTGGCGCAGTGCCTCCCTGGGAAAGATGGGTGTGCATCCCAGGTCGCGGCATTCGGCGCCAGCACACCCTCGGCAAAGGCGCGCACTGGCGACAAAGGCCTGCTGATCTTCTGTCAGTGAAAAATCCATGCCTGCTTCCTTGGAGCGGGTGTTCGGCGTCAGAATTTGCCCATCACTGAACCAAACAATTCCTGGTCGGAGGGGATCTCCTTGGTCTTCGCCAGAGGCCTGGAAACCCAGGTCTCGTTGATCAGATCGCGCCAGGTAATGTTGTGATTGATGCTGTTACCGCCCCAGGAACCACAGCCCAGGGAGAACGTCTGGCGCATCCCGTTCCACAGGTTACCGCTGTTCGAGGCGGCCTGGGGCTGGTTCACCATCACCCGGGAGGTACGGGTCGCGAGCGCCAGCTTCATGATGTTCTCGTCGTTGTACGAATAGATCCCACAGCTGTGGCCCTGGCCCTGGTATGCCTGGATGCGGTTGGTCAGCTCGATGGCTTCCTCGATATCCCGCACCTTGTACAGAGCCATGGTGACCGTAAGCTTTTCACCTGAAAAGGGGTAATCCGGCCCGGCACCGGTTTCCGGTACGATCAGGAATTGCTTACCCTCGGGCAGGTCGATACCGGCCTGCCCAGTGATACTCACCGCGTGCTGCGCCACGATACCTGGATTCAGGTGCCCATCGTGCCACAGTACCCGCTGCAGTTTCTGCTTGTCCTCACCCTCGATGACGTGGCCTCCCTCGCGCTTGAGCTTTTCCAGAAACTCGTCATAGACGGACGCGAACACCAGCACGGAGTTATCCGAAGAGCAGGATGCCGCCAGATCAAGGGTCTTGGAGATGCGTATCTTGTCCGCCGCCTCATCGAGATCCGCGGTATCATCAACGGTGATGACGGCATTGCCGACGCCGACACCCAGGGCCGGGGTACCGGAAGAATACGCGGCGCTCACCATGGCCTCGCCGCCTGTGGCCAGAACGCGATCGCATTGCCGCATTAGTTCATTGGTTTTGTCCAGCGACGGTACATCGATACTCTGCACGATGTCTGCGGGCGCACCCATGGCCACGATGGCCTCGCGCATGTAGTCGCAGATTTTCTTGTTGGTGAGCTTGGCGCGGGGATGCGGCGCGATAATGATGGCGTTGCGGCCCTTGATGGCGGAAATTGCCTTGATGACCGGCGTGGCTTCAGGATTGGTAGAGGGAGACAATGCACCGATCACGCCAACGGGCTTGGCGATCTTGATTATATTGCGCTCAGGAATTTCCTCGATCACGCCGACGGATTTGTCATTGATGATATCCATCAGGGTCGCACGTGTCTTGCGATGAATCTTCAGGTATTTGCCTTCGTAGTTCCCCAGTTGTGTTTCCTCAACCGTGAAGCGGGCGATTTCTTCCGAGCGGTCCTCCCTGGCAACCGCCCAAACCATGGCCGTTATGAGTTCATCCACCTGCTCCTGGGTGTAGTCTTCAATCTGCACCTGGGCGGCCCGGGCGCGAGCCATCATGGCTGCCACCTCCTGGCGGGCGGCGATCAATTCCTCGTTTTCTTGCATTGCTCGGGACTCCACGGGTTGGCGCCGACGCCGCGGCCGCGTATCAGCGCGGTCACTTCAGCCAGCTGGTCAAATTATGGGCACTACAATACAGGCCCCCGGAGTCCGCTCCAAGGGAGGAAATTGCGCATATTATGGACTATATTGCGATTTATCAGGCCTTAACAACGAAGACCAGCCAGGCACCGACAATGAGCGCACCCTCCCAGTGGCCTCTCCCGGAAAATGGGATTCGTTTCCTGACGCCCGCTTTCATGCGCAACAAACTTGCCCGACATCCACTGACGCGAGAATGCTATCCGACGGCCATGGGGTTCTATCCCAGCGCCGACCTGCACCGCATGGAACGCCTCCGGCATGACGACAACCTGTTGATTTATTGCGTAGAGGGCAGGGGTCGAGCCGTTGCCGGCGACTGGCGCGGCGCGATCGGGCCAGGACACGTGCTGCTGCTGCCGCAGGGTGTTTCGCACCAGTATGAGGCGGACCCGGATGACCCCTGGACGATCTACTGGGTGCACTTTCAGGGCACCAGCACCGCGGTGTTCAACCAGTACCTCGGTGACCGCGAAGGCGTGCCGCCGGTCACCCAGGCTGGCATCTCACCCCAGCTGGTTGCCCACTTCCGGGGGCTGCTGAGTGTGCATCGCACTGGCTACAATACCAGGGCGTTTATCAATGCCGCGAACCAGCTGCGCCACCTGCTTACGCAGATTGCCCTGGAAATTCGCCAGGCCCGGGCGAGCAACCAGGACAGCTTTCATCTGGAAACGGTGCAGAGTCTAATGCTGGAACACATCGGGCAGCCGCTGGACCTGGATACGCTGGCAGCGGCGGCCAATCTCTCCAAATACCACTTCTGCACCAAGTACAAGTCCCTGACCGGTTATTCGCCGATCAAGCATTTTCTCAACATGAAAATGGAGCACGCCTGCCACCTGCTGGACTCCAGCCAGCTCAGCGTGAAGGGCGTCGCCGCCGCACTGGGCTACGACGATCCGCTGTACTTTTCGCGGCAGTTCAGCAAGACCGTGGGGCTGTCACCCCGCGCTTACCGCCGCTCCGTCCGCAGCTAGTTGTGTCGGCGGCGCATCCGGCTGTACCAGCTCGGGCGAGCTCGTGAGGTGCTTCATCAGCAGCGCCCGCATCCACTGGTGGGGGGCGCTGCGCGAGGTGCGGGTGTGGCGCATGAGCGACATCTTGCCCGATTGCCGCTGTTCGTATTGCGAATCATGCGTTGCAACTCTGCCGGCATCTCATGGCCCACGATACGCTCCCGGTACAGGCCTCCTCCTGGAACCCAGCGTTGGCCACCAATAGCGAATCGGTGCGAGTCAACACACCGACCGCCGAGGAGAACTGCGTGGTTTCCAGCACGATGCTGCGGTGCACACCGTATTGGCCCAGCACATCGTCCACCATACTGGTGTTCTCCCGCGTTAGCCCGGGTAGATAGAGCCGCAGGTGCGGATAAGCCAGGAAATCCTGCAGACTCATCTCCTTGTCGGCCAACGGGTGATCGACACGCATGTAGCAGCGTGGAGCGATCGCCGTGATCGGCTCGGCGTGGATATCCCGCTCCGTCTCCAGGGCCACGAAGGCAGCGAAGTCCGCCTCCCCTTTCTTCAGTTGTTCCTGAAAGTTCGGCGGCACCTCCGCCATGATGATCTGTATGTTGGGCGCGACCTCCGCCAACTCAGCCATGAGACTGGGCAGCAACGATTCGCACAGTATGGGCGGCATCAGTAGTTTGAAGCTTCCTGCATAACTCTCAGGACTGAAGTCGGCGTCTCCCAGCACGTGTTCGATAGTCTCCAGCAGGCCCGGTAGTTCGCGGCCGAGTTCCTCTGCCCGGGGCGTCGGCACAAGCCCATGTGAGGTGCGTGTAAACAGCTCGTCCTCAAAGGAGTCGCGCAATTTCTGTAGCGTTTTGCTCAAAGCCGGCTGTGAAACGGAAAGGCGCTCAGCCGCGCGCGTAACATTGCGCTCTTCCAGCAGGATCTGCAGGGCGACCAACAAATTCAGGTCTGTCCGAATCAGTTTTCGTGAAATCATCTCCACCCCACAGAAATAACTTATGGTTATAGTGGATGATGCTAACAAACGGTAACCGGCAAAACACCCGACAAAGTTACAAATTGATCAGTACCTGCAACCGCCTGTCACGGCAGGATGGCTGCGTGATAGCCGCCCGCCACACTCCCTGCTACCATGCAACCGGTCACTACTCCTGTCGGGAAACCCTGGAAACTACCTGCCCGCGGCCATACTTTGGGGAACACAATGCAAATCACCCGCATCCTGACATCTACCCTTCTGTCGCTGTTACTCATCGCCTGCAGCGGCGTCGAAATCCAGCAGAGCGGGGTCGAGCAATTCAGTGCGGGCAATTATCACTATTACCGCTGGCGCACCGCTCCGCTGCCACAGGAAACACGCTCGACTGACCCCTTGTACAGCATAGATCCGGTTATACGGCAGGAGGTCAACGCGCTCCTGCAGGCCAAGGGGTATGTACTCGATCCGGAGCGGGCGCAGTTTACGGTGGATTACCTTTATGTTTCCGGCGTGTTACAGGGTGAGCGCAGCGAAATGGCGAGCAATATCAAACCCTATCCCATGGTTCTTCCCAATCGCCAGATAGACCAGGCCAGCGTGGACAACGCCATCGCCCTGGGGGGGGTAAAGGAAACCAATAACATCATCGTGCAGTTCAACAACCGGGCCAGCAACCAGGAAGTGTGGCGGGTAACACTCACCAAGATCGTGGAAGACGCCAATAATGTTGACTCGACCCGCCTCGACACCGGTCTGAAGCATTTACTGGAGCGCGCCCTGGAGCCGCTTCCGCCGGCATCCCAGCCGTAGCTCAGCGCCGAACCGACGACCGGTATACCTCGGGGTTGACGCAGTACGGCATGGGCCGGCCCTGCAGGGCCGCCTCGGCGTTGCGCACGGCCAGGTCCACCATCTTTGCGCGTGTCAGCGTAGTCGCGCTGCCAATGTGGGGTAACACGACGACTCTCGGATGGCGCAGCAAGGGATTGTCGGCGGCTACGGGCTCACGTTCAAACACATCAAGGCCCGCAGCAAACAGGTGGCCGCTGTCGAGCGCCGCTGCCAGCGCCGTTTCGTCCACGATGCCACCACGGGCGGTATTGACCAGCACCGCGCCAGGCCGCATGGTGGCGATCTTCGCCGCGTCAAGCAGGTTGCGGGTTTGATCGGTCAGGGCGAGGTGCACGGTGACAAAATCACTGCGCAGCAGTAACGCTTCCAGCGACACGTTTTCCACCCCCGGCAGCGTGCGACCGGAGGGCGTCCAACCGAGCACCCGCATATCGAAGCCCGCGGCGCGGCGGGCCACTGCCTGGCCGATGGCGCCCAGACCGATGATCCCCAGGGTTGCGCCGCCAACATCCTTGCCGAGGAAAAAATCCGGAGACCAGCGATTATCCGGGCGCCACCGGCCTGCCCGGATAAAGCGATCACCCTCGGCAACCCGGCGGGCCGCCGCCAGCAGCAGCGCAAACGCCGCGTCGGCCGTGGTCTCGACCAGTACGCCCGGTGTATGGCCCAGGGGAATACGCCGCAGGGTCAATGCCTGCACATCAACGTGGTCAACGCCAACCGACACACTCGAAACGAACTCCAGCCGGGGCATGGCGTCCAGCAGCCGCGCATCGACCGCGTCGGTCAGCAGGCATATCAGGCCATGGCAGTCCGCCAGGTCATTGCGGGCGCGCACATCCGCCAGGGCAGCCGGCCCCGGGAGCACTTCCAGAATACAGTGGCCGGCAAGCTTGGCGAGGCGCTCACCGGGCAATGGCTGTGTGATAACGACTTTTTTCAGCATCGCCCCCTGTCCGGTCCAGCGAGAAGGAAAGCCTAGAGCGGCGAAGCAGCAAGGCCGATCATTTTGACCAGAGCCGCCTGCCACTCCTGCAACTGCTGGCGATTATAGGTTTCACCCGTGGGTAGGTTTCCCCACACAGGCTGCGGCCAGCAGGGGTCCCCCTTATGCCGTCCGATAATATGCAGGTGCATGGCCGGCACCACGTTACCCAGCCCGGCGAAGTTTACCTTTTCAAAACCCAGTACCTGTTTGATAAATGCGGACACGGAAGCGCACTCTGCCAGTACCGCCTGGCGATGTTCGTCCGGCAGGTCCAGGACGTCGCTCAGGCATGTTTCCGGGACAAGGATAAACCACGGGAGGATGGCATTGCGATGGAGTAACAATTCCGATGCAGGCAACCTGCCGAGATGGTGGCAATCTGCCAGCAACTGCTGTGGTATGAGAGCCTGCTCCATAGCGTTACCCCGCTTGGACTAGATCGTCATCCCGCCGTCCACGACAATGCATGCGCCGTTGGTGTAGCTACTGGCATCGGAAACAAGGTACAGAACTGTTCCCGCCATCTCACCCGGCTCCGCGTGACGACCCATCGGAATACCCTGCACTGCCACTTTATAGATCTCTTCATTGCTGAACAGGGCGCCTGCGAATTTCGTTTTGGTGAGTCCCGGCAGCAATGCGTTACAGCGAATGCCAAAGGGGGCACACTCCTTGGCAAAGACCTTGGTCATGTTCACAACCGCGGCCTTGGTGATGGAATAAATGCCCTGCATGGGTCCGGGTTGCAGCGCATTGATGGACGCGGTGTTGACGATCGCGCCGCCGCCCTGGTCGCGCATCAACTTGCCCGCCTCGATCGACATAAAGAAATAGCCGCGGATATTCACTTCCACGGTTTTGTTGAAAGCGCCAAGGTCTGTGTCCAGTACATGGCCGAAATAGGGATTGGTCGCGGCATTGTTCACGCAGATATCGAGCCTGCCATGCTCCCTGCGAATGTGCGCGAACAGGTCGGCAATCTGCTCCATGTTACCCACATTGCAAGCGAATGCCTCTGCGGCACCGCCAGCTTCCCGGATACCTGCCGCAACGGCAGTGCAATCGTCCAGCTTGCGGCTGGAAACAATCACGCGCGCACCCTGTTGGGCCAGTAGTTTGGCAATCTCTTCGCCAATCCCGCGACTGGCGCCGCTAACCAGGGCGATCTTTCCAGTGAGGTCAAAGAGTTGTGTCGCCATAAATATACTTCCTTCTGCACCGTTGGCCATAGCGCGTCCGGTGGATCCCGATCGCACCGGGAAATAGTACGCCGCGAAGCGCTCCCGTGTACATCACCCGGAATACCGGCGCGGCAACCGCGCCGTGGTCACTTGCGCGGGCGACCGCGGCTCTTGCGCCCGGGGGCTGTCCCTGCGGCAGGTTTTTCAGCTGGATCGAGCCTTGAAATTTGCAACCGCTGGCCGCTCACCCACACCGATTTAAGGTGTTTGAAGAGCTCCTTAGGCATGCCTTCCGGCAACTCTACTGTACTATAGTCGTCAAAGATTTCGATGCGCCCGATATATTCACTCTCGATCTCCGCCTCGTTAGCTATCGCGCCGACAATATTACCCGGCTTGACGCCATGCGCGTGCCCAACCTCAAGTCGGAATCGCTCCATACCCGGCTCCAGTGTCCCGCTGGCCCCGGTCGACTTGTGCTGGCGCGAAGCCGACTCCTTACGCAACTTGCCATCCACGGCCCTGCGCTCCACATCAGGATCTCGCTTATGCTTTGCCGAACTGTCCCGGTCAGAATCGTTGCCCGACTTTGCCCCCGGTTTCGACGCGGACGCAACCTGAATCTGTAACGGGCTGGCGCCCTGAGCCAGCGCCCCCAGGGCCGCCGCGATTTCCAGCACCGGCACGCCGTACTCGTGCTGATAGTCCTGCACCAACTTACGGAATATGTCCAGCTCCGCCGTGGCAAGCGCCTCGGTAATTCGCTGCTTGAACTTGCCCACCCGCTTATCCGTCACCTCCTCGGCAGTCGGCAGGATCATTTTCTCAATAGCATTGCCGGTAGCCTTTTCAATCGCGCTCAGCAGTCGTCGTTCGCGATTGGCGGCGAACAGGATCGTGTCACCCTTGCGCCCCGCCCTTCCGGTGCGCCCTATGCGATGAATATAGGATTCCACGTCCGCAGGAATATCGTAATTGATAACGTGGCTGATGCGCTGTACATCAAGGCCGCGCGCCGCCACATCGGTGGCAACTACGATATCCAACTTGCCGTTTTTCAATTTCTCCACCGTCTGTTCGCGCTGCTTCTGCGGAATATCCCCGTTCAGGGCGGCTACCGAGTAGCCGCGCGCGGAGAGCTTGTCGGCCAACTCGACCGTAAGTATCCGCGTGCGCACAAAAATCAGCATACCGTCGAACTCTTCGACTTCCAGAATTCGGGTCAGCGCGTCCAGCTTGTGCATACCCGCCATCATCCAGACACGCTGTCGAATCAACGCGGTGGTAACGGTGCGGACCTCAATTGCAATCTCCCGTGGATTCCGCAAATGACGCTTCGCAATGCGTCGAATGGCATCGGGCATGGTGGCGGAGAACAAGGCTATCTGTCGCTGCGTCGGTGTCTGCTCCAGAATCCACTGCACGTCATCAATAAATCCCATCCGCAACATTTCATCAGCTTCATCGAGCACCAGCGTCTGCAGCGCGGATAAATCGAGTGAACCGCGGCGCATGTGATCCATCACCCTGCCGGGCGTGCCGACCACCACGTGTACACCACGCTTCAACTGGCGCAACTGTCCGCCGTAGTCAGAACCGCCATAGATAGGCAGGACATGAAAACCCGGCATATGCCGGGCGTATTTCTGAAACGCCTCGGCGACCTGGATAGCCAGTTCCCGCGTCGGCGCCAACACCAGCACCCGGGGCAACTTCTGCTCCAGATCCAGCCGGGCGAGGATGGGCAGCGCGAACGCCGCGGTCTTACCGGTACCGGTCTGGGCCTGGCCCAGTACATCGACGCCCTCCAGCATGTGCGGGATGATTCGCGCCTGGATCGGAGAGGGTGTTTCATAACCGACATCCACCAGGGCTTGTTGCAGGGGTGCCGGCAAATCCAGTTGTGCAAAACTGGTTACCGCTTCTGAAGAGGACATGTTGAAACCTTGGGCTATTGGGCAGGGGCCACCATCCGGAGGCGGTGCTGATTATACAGGGTAATAGCGCCGCTGTCCGTACTCAGCCCACCGGGGTGCGCATGCCCAAGTCTCCCCCCCACAGCGCGTCCGGAGCGGCGATACGCGATGCGGCGATAGCCGCTTAGTTTGCCGACATCGCCTCCAACATGGCCTTCATTTTCGCGTGCATCAGGTTGACCGCTTTCAGCGGACGCACCATGACCTTGAACTCGACGATCCTGCCCTGCGCATCAAACGTCATAATATCGACACCATTAACAACGATCCCGTCGAGGTCGCAGGTGAACTCCAGTACCGCATGTTGAGGCGTCACCACCTCCTTGATGTACCGAAAGCTTTCATTGAAAACAGCAAGCGCGCCGCGCAGATAGAACGCGGTCAGTTCGCGGCCGCCTTGCGGGGTATGGACGATCGGGGAGAGAAATACACAGTTCGGTGCTAGCACTTCATCCAGGCGCCCGAGATCTCGTTTACGCACCATGTCGTGCCATATTTCCAACGTATTCATCGTCGCCCTTCCCGGTCTGCCCAATGGGACTATAAGTCGGTTTCCTGCACAAACTCGCGCTCGATCTTCTGCTGCAACTCGTATCGCGCTATCCCGCTGTAACGACCAGACTCCCGCAGGCGCTGCTGGTAGCGTCCCTTGCGATAGAACTTTACCAGTTGCGCAAAGCGTTCAGGCTCGGTTTCCCCCGCGATGAGCTCCTCGATGAAGGCAATATCGATGCCAACGCGGTAGGCGATACGGCTGGGGCGAATCTTGTGCGCGTGGAACTCAGCCACAATATGGATTTGTTGTTCCCGTGAGTGTGTGCACTGGCAGGAATACCCGTAGGGAGGGAGGGTGTACGGTTATCACGCTGTGAAGGTTCAGAGCTCATAGGCAATTATTAGCAGCTAGTCCGGCTAATGCCAAGCCCACGTGAGGAGCGTGCCGGACTGGCCAGAAATAACTCACTTTTCTGGTTAATTTTCGTCCACTGGCGGACTATACTGACCCGCTGTCACCGTTTCTCCCACAGGCAACAATCGCGACAAAAAGGATTCGACCATGAATGCACCGCAGCAAGTAACCGCCCTGGGCGACATTGAACAAATGATGAAATCCACCCTTGAAGCGCAGCGCCAGGATTACCTCAAGGAAGGGGTTGTCTCGGCCGAGACCCGCATCGATCGCCTGCAACGAGGTGTGGACGTATTGATCAAGCACCACGCCAGGATAGTCGATGCACTCAATTCTGATTTCACCTGCCGGCCCCGCGAAGTCACCCTGCTGACCGACGTGGGCGCGGGCATCGCGCCGATGAAGCATGCGATAAAGCACGTGCGCAGCTGGATGAAGCCAGAGAAGCGACCTGCGATGTTTCCATTCAACCTGCTCGGCGCCCGCGCCCGCATCGAATACCAACCGCTGGGCGTGGTCGGCGTAATCGCACCGTGGAACTTCCCCGTCAATATGGTGTTTGCGCCGCTGGCTGGTGTGCTCGCTGCCGGTAACCGCGCCATGGTCAAACCCTCGGAGTTCACACCGGCGACGTCAGCGTTGATAGCCGAAATGGTCGCAGAGGCCTACGACCCCAAGGAGGTCGCCGTGTTCGATGGCGGGCCAGAGGTCGGGCAGGCATTTTCCAGTCTGCCTTTTGATCACATGATCTTCACCGGAGCGACCTCGATTGCACGACATATACTCGCGGCGGCGGCGCGCAACCTGGTGCCGGTGACGCTGGAACTTGGCGGTAAATCACCGGTAGTTATTTCCCGCAGTGCCGATATTGAAAAAAGTGTGGGGCGCATCATGGTTGGCAAAACCCTGAACGCCGGCCAGATCTGCCTGGCGCCTGATTACCTGCTGGTGCCCGAGGAAAAACTGCACGAAGTTATTGCCGCGGCGCAAAAGGCCGTCGCCGAAATGTATCCCACGCTGCTGAATAACCCGCAATATACGTCGGTTATCAACGACCGCCACTACCAGCGTCTCAATGGTTATCTTGCCGAAGCGAGCGAACGCGGACAAAAGCTCATCTCCATCAATCCGGCCGGTGAAAATTTCGACACCCAACAGGGCACACTTAAAATTCCCCCCACGCTCATTCCGGAGCCCGCAGACGACTTGCGAATGATGGAGGAGGAGCTGTTTGGGCCGCTACTCCCGATTCGAACCTATAACAATTTTGAGGAGACCATCGGCTATATCAATAGTAAACCCAGGCCGCTGGCAGCCTACTATTTTGGCGAAGACAAGCAGGAGGAAGCCGCCCTCATCAGCCGCACGACCTCCGGCGGTGTCTGTGTCAACGACGTTATCATGCAGGTCGCGCAGGAAGAGCTGCCGTTTGGCGGGGTTGGTCCAAGCGGGATGGGTGCTTACCATGGGTTCAAGGGCTTCCAGACCTTCAGCCACGCCAAATCCATCTACCGCCAGACGAGCTTCAATATCGCCAAGTTGGGCGGCATGTTACCGCCTTATGGCAAGGCCACGGAAGGCACTATAAAGATGCAGCTGAAAAAATAGAACCCTCTCAACAGGTACGAAAAGGGGCTCATGGGGCCCCTTTTTTTTGCGCTGTAAAAGGCCTGCGCCGGGAGGCGTAAAGGAAAACCGCCCCTGCAGTGATCCAAGTATTGATGACAATCAACAAACCAGTAATTTCCCATTGCCTGCTTTGGCAGTCGACCTATGATCAAGAGCGAGGGCTGTATGAAAACACCGTGGCGAGTGTGTCATCGCGGCCACAGGGAGAGCAGTTCATGGAAACGTGGCTTGATCATACCGGGCCGGACACGCGCGGCGTCCTGCGCAAGCGAGGCAGCCCTGCCGACGGGGAGGAAGGCGTTGAGGTCAACCTGACTCCCATGCTCGATGTGGTAATGATCATGTTGATCTTCTTCATCGTGGCGGGTTCCTTCGTGCGCGAAGCCGTGATCGAAGTTGAACGCAAGCCTACCACTGCAGAGGAATCTGACCAGCCCGCCGAAAACATCATTGTGCAGATTGCCGCTGACGACCAGATCTGGATAAAAGGGCGGCGTGTCGATGCCAGGTCAGTGCGTGCCAATATCAGTCGCATGAGGGCTGAAAATCCAAAAGCGGCGGTCGTCATAAAGGCCCACAACCAATCAACACTGGCGCCCGTGGCAAAAGTGGTGGACTCGGCACGTGAAGCCGGAATCTACAACGTTTCCCTGACCACGGGAGATTGAGCGCCCGGCAGGAATTGCATGTACTATGTTGCAATCGCCTTGCCTGGATCAGGTATTCAAACCGAGAGTGGGAACTGAATCTATGCGTATCATACTTATCACTTGCGCCACACTGTTACTCGTAGCATGCAGCGTCGAACCCGGCAGCGAGCAATGGTGCGCCTTGAAAGAAGCCCAGCCGAAAACGCAGTGGAGCAGTTCAGATGCTGTCACCTATGCACGCAATTGCCTCATTGACGGCACTGCGGTGGGCTCCGAGAGCTGGTGTAATGAACTCTCAAGCAAGCCCTTCGGCGAATGGACTGCCAACGATGCGGCGAGCTACACCAGATACTGTGTTATCTAGCAGGCTGGATTAAAAGTGTCGGAATTTCCAGACAGTGGCTCTGCAGGGTCGCCACCAGGGTTCCCGGTTTTCTTCCCTTGCGAATCTCTGATACTGCGACGCCTTGTTTGCCGAGGATGCGGACAGCTTCTGCCAAATTTCGGTATTGATAGGCCAATCCCCAGAAATAACTGCTGACGGCGTCCGAAACCTGCGATTCGATCACTTCCAGGGTCAGCTTGCCGGCTCGGAAGAACAGCATGCGCCCGCCCCACTCAGGTACCGTTTTGTCCAACGCCAGACGGATTCCCAATTCACGGTTGAATAATGCAATGCAGCCCTGCGCATTTCCCGTGCGCAATACCAAATGGTCGACGGCAATGTCGGCGCACCGGGACCCGCCCTGAAGGCGTCGATAATCCGAGGTGTCCTGCCCATTGGAAAGACGAATATCGACCCCCAGTGAATTGGCCACGGGCTTTTCCCCCGTTTCTGCCCCAGCCGCCGCCAGCACAATACCCTGCAGGCAAGGCCGCTGAACGCCGGCCTGCGTCAGTTCAATAACCGTATTACTCAGTCCCCACCACGCGGCGGGGGCGCCCTGGAAAGAGTCACACAGGAACGGTGAAGCGCCCAGCAAACATTCATACTCCGCTACCGCCGACTGCAATTCCGGCACGGCCAGGACGATGCGGTCAAACCTGACGGACATGGGTCACCTCGGTGAATAGAGTCGTTCGCGGGCTATCATAAAAGGTTTTGGCATAATTGCCGAACGGACCTACACTTGGCAGGGAAAATCTTTCCAGGATCGGCAGAACTGTTACCTCTGATTTCTTGGGAACTATCGTCCTGACTGCAAACCAGGCGTCAAACCATAGGAGAACTTCGAATGATCCGAAAAATAAAACTCACCTTGCTGACCTGCGCTGTGACTCTGGTCACCCTATTGTCGGTTAATGCCACAGCGGGCGATACACTACAGCGTGTCATCGACTTCCAGGTACTGAAAGTGGGCATGTCAGGTAACCAGCCTCCGATGACGATGACCAATCGCGAGGGCGGTTTGATGGGATTCGACGTCGACCTGGCCAAGGCAATGGCAATCGCCATGAACGTGAAACTGGAGATCAAACCCATGCCCTTTGGCGAACTGATGACTGCACTGGAGGAAGACAAAATCGACATGGTGCTCTCCAACATGTCGATTACTCCGGAGCGCGCTGAACTCGTATCCTTCGTAGGACCCTACATGATGTCAGGCATGTCTATCCTGACCAAAAATTCTGTTCTGGGCAGTATCTCCTCTACCGAGGAATTTAATCGCAAGGATCTCAAACTGCTTGCCCTGAGCAACTCGACAAACGCCAACTTCGTGAAAACGGTTGCACCGGAAGCCACGCTGATCGAGGTACCCAGTTATGATGAGGGCGTCGCCCTGCTCATCGATGGCAAAGCTGATGCAATGGTAGCGGATATGACCCAGTGTGTGCTGGCCGTGCTGCGCTATCCAGACGCGGGCCTTACGACACTTAACAAGCCGCTAACGGTCGAACCGGTCGGCATCGCAGTGAGCAAGGACGATGCGCAGTTTTTTAACCTGGTGGATAACTACCTCAGCGCATATGAGAAGACCGGCGTACTGACCAAACTGCGCAAAAAATGGTTTGAGGACAACTCCTGGGTGGCCGCATTGCCCTGATATTATGCTATTGATGCATTCGACCTTCAGGGCGCGGTTTTTCGATCCGGCCCTTTTTTGTTTGCCGCCACATGGCTTTCATCACACGCAGGGATAACTGTTCTTCGCCATGAACACCCGCAGCCCCATCGTCATCGCCCATCGCGGCGCCAGCGGATACCTGCCTGAGCACACTCTGGCGGCCAAGGCTCTGGCGCACGCGATGGGTGCAGATTTTTTGGAGCAGGACGTGGTGCTCAGCCGTGATGGCACGGCCATCGTACTGCACGATATACATCTGGACAGCACCACGGACGTGGCGCTGCGTTTTCCCGACCGCGCTCGGGCCGACGGGCGTTATTACGCCATCGATTTCGACTTGTCGGAGATTCGCCAGCTGCATGTACATGAACGGACACATGTGGATGGTGCTCGCTCGGGTACGGCTGTATTTCCCGACCGATTCCCTGTGCACACGGCCGTGTTCCGGGTCCCCACCCTTGCGGAGGAAATAGAGATGCTCGCCGGCCTCGATCACAGCCGCGGCTGTACTACCGGCCTGTACATCGAGTTGAAGTCGCCCAACTGGCATCGCAGCGAAGGTCTCGACCTTCCCGCCGCTGTCCTGGCGGTGCTACAGGAAACGGGCTACTGGAATCGCCCACAGCAGGTTTATCTGCAGTGCTTCGATGACCACACGCTCCGGCAACTGCGCACAGAGCTGAAGACTCCACTGCCGATGATACAACTCATCGGTGAAAACAGCTGGGGCGAGGACAGCCAGGTCGACTACGACTATCTCAGGACTGAAGACGGACTGGCCTATGTGGCGAGCTACGCGCAGGGGATCGGTCCTTTCCTGCCACATATCTATCTGGGCAAGACAGCGTCAGGCGACGCCAGTCTCAGCAACCTTGTACCGCTGGCACACGCCAAGGGGCTGCTGGTACACCCCTATACTTTCCGCCGTGATGAGTTACCCACCGACGTGGGCAGCTTCAAGGAATTGCTTGACATCTTTATACGCCAGGCCGGAATCGATGGTTTGTTTACCGACTTCCCGGATACGGTGGTCGCCTACCTGCATCAGGCCGCCGTCGCAGCGTGAGCTCGCATAAGCTCCGGACTTACCTGCTCAGTAAACCCGAAGCCTGGGAAGACTTCCCCTTCGGAGACAGGGTGGCCGTGATCAAGGTTCGATCCAGGATGTTCGCTACCCTCGTTACCAGCGAGGGCTGTCTGCGCATGAACCTGAAGTGTGACCCACACGAGGCACTGATGCTTCGCGAAATTTTTACAGCCGTTACCCCCGGCTACCATATGAACAAAAGGCACTGGAATACCGTACGGTTGGATGGCAGTATTCCCGCGGCGAAATTGAGCGTATGGTGGACAATTCCTATGCACTGGTAGTTCGCGGACTGCCTAGGGTCGAGAGGCTCGCGATGGAGGTCCGCTATGGGCGGGCCGCACCGTACCCTGGGGCCGACCCCGCGGGTCGCGAGCCCCGGGACGACATTTCCCCGGCGTCAACCACTAGCGCGGCATCGAGTAAAGGGGCATTATCGTCGCTCATGTTTCGCCTGTATGCGAATAAAAATCGCCACGGCGTAGCGCGACGCATCACGTGTTTTACACCCAAAATCAACGGGAATGAACGTGAACCCAAAGGTCATTAGACGTACAAAAATCGTCGCTACCGTCGGTCCGGCGAGCGAGTCCGAAGACATGATCGCCAAACTGATCGGTGCTGGCGTCAATGTTTTCCGCCTCAATTTCAGTCACGGGACCGCAGCGCAACATGTCAAGGTAGCGAACCGGATTCGCAAGCAAGCCAGTATTGCCGGCCACTATGTGGGCATCATGGCGGACTTGCAGGGCCCCAAGATACGTATCGGCAGTTTTCGCAATGACGCCATAGAACTCGCCAGCGGCGACCGCTTCCGCCTGGACCAGGAACTGGGTGACGGGGAAGGGGATATCCGGGGCGTGGGGCTCGAGTATGAGCAACTGACCGCCAGTGTGGCGCGAGGCGACATCCCTGTTGCTGGACGACGGCCGTATTCGCCTGCGCGTCGATGATGGAGGCCAGCGCGGTTGACTGTACCGTGCTCATCGGTGGCAAACTGGGCTCCCGCAAAGGCATCAATCGCCTGGGGGAGGCCTGGCCGCCCCTGCGCTGACTGCCAAGGATCTCACCGATATCGACAGCCTGAGTGAAGTCAGGCCCGATTTTGTCGCAGTATCCTTTGTATCCAGTGCCGAGGATATCTTCCAGACGAAAGGGCTGTTGCAGCAACATCAGCTCCAGCCCGCCATTATCGCCAAGATTGAGCGTGCCGAGGTGGTGGCGGACGAAACCACGCTCAATGGCATACTGCTGGCCTCGGACGGTGTGATGGTCGCCCGTGGCGACCTGGGTGTTGAGGTCGGCGACGCCCAACTGATCGGGATTCAAAAAGAGCTTATCTCGCGTGCGCGCCGCATGCACCGGGTGGTGATAACCGCCACCCAGATGATGGAGTCCATGATCAACAGCTCCATGCCCACCCGGGCCGAGGTTTTCGATGTGGCCAACGCGGTTCTCGATGGTACCGATGCGGTTATGCTCTCGGCAGAAACCGCCGTCGGCAACTACCCCGTTGAAGTGGTGGAGGCTATGGCGGATGCGGCGCTGGGCGCCGAGCGCCAACCGGTAGCCAGGACATCCGAATTTCGACTGAATACCGGTTTTAGCAGTGCGCAGGAGGCGATAGCGATGTCAGCTATTTACGCTGCCAATCATTATGACAACGTGCGCGGCATAGCCTGCCTGACCGAGTCCGGCACCACGCCCAGGCTCATGTCGCGCATCAGTTCAGGTCTGCCCATTTTCGCCCTCAGCAGACTCAGCGAGACGCTGCAGAAACTGTGCCTGTGCCGCGGAGTGGTGCCGCTGTACTTCGACGCCTCAGCATTTGATCGTGACAGTGTGGATGCCAGAGCCATTGAATTTCTGCTCGACGGCGGCTACCTGGGAAAAGGCGACTCCATCATCCTTACAAAGGGCGCGTTAATGGGGACTGCAGGCTCGACCAACATCATGCAGATTCTTCCGGTGAGCTGAACTGTGTCGCTGCCAATATTCCGCGCAGGTCGCCTTGTCGCCGATATCGGCGGTACCAACACCCGCCTGGCCCTGTTCGAGCCCGAGTCCAATGTATTGCGATCGATACGCAGCTACGTCAACCGCGACTATCGCCAATTCGAGGATATCATCGCGGCCTGGCTGGAGGCACTCGGAGAGCCCGCCCCGACAGATTGCTGTCTGGCGGTAGCGGCTCCACCGTTCGGGGATCGGGTAAGAATGCTCAACATCGATTGGTCGTTCTCGGCCCGGGAGCTGGCCGGGCGTTTCGGTTTTGCCCGGCTGCGCTGTATCAACGATTTCGAGGGCAACGCCTACGCCCTGCCGCACCTGAGCAACGATAACCTCGCTACAGTGCAACCGGGTACGCCGACCCCGGGTGGCAAGCTCGCCACCGTCGGCCCCGGCACAGGACTTGGAGGTGCCACCCTGAGCCGGGCGGGCGGGGTGGCCGTCGCCTGCGCCAGCGAGCCGGGGCACATGGGACTGGCTGCTGCCACGGAGCTCGAACTGGAACTGTTCCGGTACCTGCAGCCAGAGTACGGGGAAGTCTACGCGGAACTGCTTGTCTCTGGCCCGGGGCTGCTAACGTCTCCACCAGGCGCTGGCAGCCCTTCGCGGCCAGGATGAGCCGCTGCTAGCGCCTGCAGAGATATCGATACGGGCTCTCGGGGCATCGTGCGAACTCTGCACGCTGGCGTTGAACACTTTCTGCTCCCTGCTGGGCTCTATCAGCGGCGATTTCGTGCTGGCCAACGGCGCTTATGGCGGGCTTTACCTGGCCGGAGGCGTACTACCCCAAATGCTTGAGTTCCTCCGGCAAAGCCCGTTCGTGGAGCGTTTTCAAGCCAAGGGCAAAATGCGAGCACATCTGGCCAGGGTGCCTATCCACGTAATAACTTGTGAAACCACTGGACTGCTGGGCGCTGCCCACGCCCCCCTTACAGCCGGCGACTCATCCCTCAACGAACGTTGAAAAAAGTGCCGCTGGCCGGGCGCCTGGAGAGCAAAATTGACCAAAAAATAGTTGTCCGACTTCCCTGTAAATCGCCAATTATGGTGCTACACTCACCTTGCTGAGTGGTTTCAGCAGTATTTATGCTCACGGTCGAAGTTCCATCAAGATCATCGGTACGTAAACCATAAATAACACTATAAATGAAAAGGCGCCTGGACATGGCGCCGCTAGCTATACAGGTAAACATTATGTCTAAGACGACTGGTACTGTTAAATGGTTTAACGAAACCAAAGGATTTGGCTTCATCGAGCGTGAAGATGGCCCCGATGTGTTCGTTCATTTCAGCTCCATCCAGGGCGATGGCTTCAAAACCTTGGCCGACGGCCAAAAAGTTGAATTCAACGTGACGGATGGCCAGAAAGGCCCACAGGCAGAAAACGTAGTCCCACTGTAAGACCGAAGGGTCTTCGAGTGAGATAAAAAAAAGGAGCTCTTTCAGCTCCTTTTTTTATTCCGATTTCAACCCGCCAACTGCGCGGTGTATTACTGCGGCCTTAACCTGCCTGCAGGGATTGTTGCCGCTCCAGTTCTGAATCCATGTACTTGATCCACTGCTCAGCGTAGGCCTTGGAGCGCTCGTCGCGACTTGCTGCAGTAAACGCCTCGCGGGCCTTATCGTATTGCTTGGTGTTGAAATAAGCCATGCCCAGTACAAGTTTAGCCGTGTCTGGCCGCTTTACCCCGCCTCGGGCAAGACCCTTGTTTATCGCCTCGATTGCCTTCTTGTACTCATCGGTGTCCAGGTAAATGTTGCCCAGGCGAGCGTAGAGTTCACCAGAGTCTGACTTGGATGCCGCCTCTTCCATGGCAGGGATCGCCTTCTTGAGCTCCTGGGCCTGCCGCCAGGCGTTGCCCGCTAGCTCCCAATTCTTCGACTTACCCTCAATGGTTTTATTGTTGAGCCCCTTGTCCATCACCTTGGCCGCCTTGTAGGGCACTTCGGCGTTCAGGTACAGGTAGGCCATTGTTACCAGCTCGTTGTCCTTGTCCAGCATATTCTGCACGTAGGCGGTTTCCATAGCCGCCAACTGCTCCGACTCTTTTTTCTGCTCCCCATACATGTGGGAAATCTGCACCCAATACTCTTTCTTGGGGTAGTACTTGAGCAATTCCTCCAGCACCGCGACCGTATTCTTGACGTCGTTCTTCTCAAAATACAGGTAGCGAGCCAGGTTATACCACTGCTCCTTGGGTACCTTGCCGGCCTCGTTGCTCATGCTGATGGCTTTCTCAACATTTTGCAGGGCCTTATTGTAGTCCTTGACCTGGTAGTAGCCCTGCGCGAGGAGAACATACGCATTGGCGTTGGGCGTATCCGTCATGGCGAACCACTTGAGCAGCGCATCGATACCCTTCTGCCATTCCTCCTGTACAAAGTACAGCTGGGCGATAGTGAAACGGGTATTTATTTCCATCGCCAGCGGGATATCGGGCTGGGATACTACTTTCTCATAGGATTTCAATGCTCCGGCGTAATCTTCCTTGGAGTACTGAATAAAGGCGTAAAGGTTATAGACGTTGGCCAGTTCATAACTGTTCAGTTTGTTCTTACCATCGTTCGCAATCATCTCGTTTAGGATGGCCTGTGCAGCACCCAGGTCCTTGCCCTCTGCGGCCTTTTGCGCCTCGGATAATTTCTCATAAATGGCGTTGCGCAGGGCTGGCGTTCGACGCGTTTCCCGCTCAGGCTTCTTGGCTGAGTCCTGCGCGACGGCAGCCGCAAGCGCAACCACGCCAACATCCGTTTGCAGCTGTGTGATAGCTACCTGGGAGGCAAGCACCGGGACTGCAAGCAGCAGGGCGCGTGTCCAGATAGTGGGCTTAAACCAATTCATAACGCGTCTACCGTCTAATCTTCCAGCTCGTAAGTGAACTTGTTCTGCACACCAGCTACCTCGATCGCCTCGCCATCAACCACGCGGGGCTTGTACTTGAATTTTTGTGCAGCCTTGACGGAGGCGTCTTCAAACACGCCCGACGGCTGGCAATCGACAGCGCGCGGGTCGCGAATCGCTCCCGATGTGGTGACCGTGTATTCGACGATGCAGTAGCCGGTGATCCCGCGAGTCTGCGCCCTACGCGGGTAAATAGGCGCCACTTTTACGATCGGCAGGTATTCACCGTCGCCTAATGCCATGGTGCCGGTGGTAACGCTGATGTCCACCTTGGCCTGGGGCGCAATATTCACTACCTCCACGTTATCCATTTCCATATCGATATCGGGCGACTCCAGGTCCGGCGGCGGTTCGTCGGGATCTTCCACCTTTTCCGGCTTTTGTTCATTCAGGTTAGTCTCGATCTCACGCTCCGGCATGAGGATATCGGCCAGCTTGGTCTTTTTACTGTCATCGATCTTGGGATCCGCAGAAGCAATAAGGTATTGCATGATAAAAAACAGACCACCCGCAACGGGAATCGCCAACAGGGCGCCGATGATGAGTCTGATTGAGTTGCGATTCATAGAGTATTACTTATCCTGGGTGGCCAGTGACACATCGTAGACGCCCGCCTCACGCGCCGCGTCCAGCACACCTGCAACGGTTTCCGTATTGGACTGATTGTCGGCCTGGATCACCACGGCACCTTTCGGATTCTCCGCGTGGAGTCGCTCTATATTGGCGCGCACGGAGCGAAGATCAATGCGACGCTTGTCCATCCAGATTTCGTTAGTCGGACTGATGGCCACCAGGATGTTCACGTTCTCCTTGGGCTCTGCCGTTGAAGCCTCGGGGCGATTTACCTCGATACCCGACTCCTTGATAAAGGACGCGGTAACGATAAAGAAGATCAACATAATGAACACGACGTCCAACATGGGCGTCAGATCGATCTCGGCCTGATCTTCGGCTACTACTTTAGTATTCCTGCGCATTAAAATAACTCTCTTAGTGATCAGTCGTGAGGTTGTCTGTCAGGAACGTGCTCTCGCGCTTGGCGATCCGGGTTACGTAGGTGTTACCAAAGACACCGGAAATGGCGGCGACCATGCCCGCCATAGTCGGGATAGTAGCCCGCGACACGCCCCCCGCCAGGGACTTGGCATCGCCACCCCCGGTAACGGCCATAATATTGAACACTTCCACCATGCCAGTAACGGTGCCCAACAGACCCATCAGCGGGCACAGTGCCACCAGGGCTTTTATCAGGGGAAGGTACTGGTAGATCTGCATCGTCGCCTGGGAGATCAGCTTTTCCCGGATTTGTTCCGCTGACCAGGACTTGCGCTCGGGGCGCGACTCCCAGGCCGCTATCACTTTGCCGGCATCCACCCGCCAGCCGGACCTGAAATACCAGATCCGCTCAAAGATCAACGTCCACATCACAAACAGCAGGATAGCGATCAACCAGAGCACGTTCCCGCCCATATCCATGAAGCGGGCAACGGCCTCGTAAGCACTGTCTAACCGATACATATTACTACTTCCTCAGGCTAGCTTCGGTGTGCTCGGCAATGATTCCAGTGGTCTGTTCGTTCAGGATGTGGATGATGCGCTGGGCGCGACCGCTGACAATGGTATACAACAAGACTATCGGTATCGCCACGACCAGACCTTCCACGGTTGTAACAAGCGCCTGGGATATACCACCGGCCATGGCCTTGGGATCGCCAGCACCAAAAATGGTGATCGCCTGGAAGGTCACGATCATACCCGTCACGGTACCCAACAGCCCCATCAACGGCGCGATTGTGGCAATGATCTTGAGGATGGCCAGGCCGCTCTCGAGCTTGGGCGTCTCTTTCATGATACCTTCAGAGAGCTTGAGCTCCAGGGTTTCGGTATCCATGGAGGGATTGGCCTCGTGAATCTTCAACACGCGACCCAGCGGGTTGTTATCATTGGCCTTCTCGGATTTGAGCTGCGCATTCACCTTGGCGCCCACTGCAGACAGCACGATCAGGCGATAGATCGCGAGGATCGCGCCGAATATACCGATTACGGTAATCGCATACCCCACCGTACCACCTTGATGCCAACGCTCTTCAAGGTCAGGGCTGTTGATCAGCGCCGCCAGGAAAGAGCCGCCGGTCGGACCAGTCGGGTCGATGCCGAAACGATGCAGACCCTCGGTCGCCACGGCCAGGTCGCTGGCCCAACCGATATAGGGCCCGGAGGGCTGGCGAGCCAGCTCTTCCAGTGTGCCCTTTTCCGAGATGAACTGCAGGTATTTGCCGTCCTGCTCGACGATGTTGAAGGTCCCCACGCGCACCACCTTGGTTTGCGCCTCATCGCCGTGCAGGGTCGTCACCTTGGAGTCGAATGACACGATCTTGCCGGATTCCACCATCTCGCGATTCATTTCATACCAGACCTGCTCGATCTCCTCGATACTGGGAAGCTGGTCAGAGCCGCTCATCTTCTTGATCAGGTCTTGCAGGAACTTTTCGCGACCCGGGTACTGCGCGCTGATTATGGAGTTCTCCATATTGGTCGACAGGTCGCCCGCGGCTGATGTCAGGTGTCCAAACAGTTCCGCCAATGTTCCCAGCTTCTCTTTCAACTGCGTCTGCTTCGCAGCAACCAGTAGTTCATTGGCCTCGAAAGTATCTTCCAGCTGCGCGCTGAGTTGTTCCTGTCGCGTACGCTCCGCTTCCGCCTTTGCCAATTCCGCGGCCTGGTTGGCCTTGTCCTGCGCAAAGCGCTGTTCGCGCGCACTGTTCTCCTTGGCCTCGGTAACCTGGCCCTGCTTGACAAAGCTCAGCAGTTCATCGAGGGTCTTCGCTTCCTGGGCCTGTGCCGATCCGACGGACAGGGTGAGAGCACCCAGCAACCCTATCGCGGCGACTTTCACACGTTTGATGTTCATTATTTGGCCTCCGGCGCGGCGACTGGCAAGTTCATCAGGTCAATAGCAGCCTCTTTGCGCGCGATGCGCAGGCCCTTCATGATATCGTTGCGGTACTCGCCTTTTTCGAGCGGCACCCAACTGCGTGACCGCTGGTCCCAGGCGCCTGAGTTCTCGGTGTCGGTGGTCTGGTAGAGGAAGGCAATCCTGCCCACGCGCAGGAAGTTAACGTCACGATCAACACCGTCTATCTGCACACTACCCTTGTAGGCGTCGATCTTGCGCCCGTATTCGTTCTCGATCTTGTAGGCTTCCAGAACCTGCCGGAATTTTTCTGCCACGCTCACATCCGAGCGGTCGAGGTTGGCGCGCAGGAACGCGATGCGCTGCTGGCGCTCCTCCAGGTGAAAAGGCACATCCAGCTCCACGAACTTTTCCAGACCATCGATCATACGGATGATTAGCGGGGTGATCTGGCGGGAAATCACCGTCACCTGGTCGATGGATGCATCGATTTCGCCGATCCGCGCCAACTGGTTGTCGATCTGGCGCTGCAGGCGTGTGTTGTACACTTTCAGGCCGTCGATTTGCTTGGTTACCGTCTTGTAGTCAGACAGGAGGTTGCGGGTTTCATCCGCCAATTTATCAATCTTGACCTGTGACTGGCGAGCAGCGTCATTTTTGGACTTACCCACTGCCAGGATAGAATCCAGCGTACTGGCTTGCACCGCCACCACAGTACCACCGAGGGTGCCTGCGGCTATCAGCACAGCGATCAATACTTCCTTTAATCGATGCATAGTCATGGGGATAGCACTTCCTATTATTCCAACAGAGTGATTCAGAGCTACGAAAATAGACCAGATTCACCCTTTGTAGACAGGAAAATCCAGTGCCGGTAAACCGAGCACGCAACTTTAAACCATGTGCGGGTGCGTTTTCAATGAATGTAGGAAGACATTTTTGGAACGCACCCAATGTGTGTATTTCGGTTACAAATTTTATGGCAGATTTATTTCAGGGTAACAATTGCTTGCGCGGGGTATCGACTACCTGGTATCGGCCCTCTCGTAGCAGACAAAGCTGAAATCGTAAGGGTTGGGGGCCCGGGCGGCATGACGTTCCCTGCTGGCCTCCCGCCACCGGGTCCAGTCTATCGGCGGTAGCACGGCGTCACCCTCCACACTGGCGTGAACCTCGGTGACGTAGAGCCGATCGGCCAGTGGAATCGCAAGCTCGTAGATCCTGGCCCCGCCAATCACAACAGACTCCGCCGCTCCGTCGATCATGGCCAGCTGCCCCGACAACTCCAGCGCCTCTTCCAGCGAAGCAACAATCGAGGTCCCCTCGGCCCGAAAATCGGGATTGCGGGTGATTACAATGTTGGCGCGCCCGGGCAGCGGCCTGCCAATGGATTGAAAGGTCTTGCGGCCCATGATGACGGGCTTGCCCATGGTGACACGTTTGAAATGGCGCAGATCCTCCGACAGGTGCCATGGCAGCGCATTATCCCTGCCGATAACGCCGTTTTCAGCGACCGCAACGATGATCGCCAGCCCCGTCATGCCCCGCCACCAGTCGTCACACCGCTACCGGCGCCGCAATATGTGGATGTGGGTCGTAGTCGAGCAGTTCGAAGTCCTCGAAACGGTAGTCGTAGATAGTGTCCGGACGGCGCCTGATTCGCAGCCGGGGCAGCGTTCGCGGCTCGCGCGCCAACTGTTCCCGGACCTGCTCCAGATGATTGCTGTAAATGTGGGAGTCACCGGTACAGATGACGATTTCTCCCGGCTCCAGGTCGCACTGTTGCGCCAGCATCAGGGTGAGCAGCGCCAGGCTTGCGGTGTTGTAGGGCAAGCCGAGGAAAGAATCACTGGAGCGGATCATCAGCTGCGCGGAAAGGCGGCGCTCGGCCACATAGAACTGGTATAACAGGTGACAGGGGGCAACGCCATGCGCCCCGCCTTCACGTTGTCCTGAGGGCTCAATTGCTCGTCGGGCAGGAACTCGACGTTCCAGGCGTGAAACAGGATGCGGCGGCTGTCGGGATTGTTACGCAGGCAATCGACCACATAATCGATCTGGTTGATCGACCCCCGTCGCGGGTGGGCCAGGCGGTCCACTGGGCTCCATAAATCGGCCCCAATTCACCCTCTTCCGTGGCCCACTCGTCCCAGATCGACACCCCGTTCTCTTGCAGCCAGCGGGTATTGGTGTCGCCACTGAGAAACCACAACGAGCTCATTGGCGATACTTTTAAAATGCAACTTCTTGGTGGTCAGCAGGGGAAAACCGTCGGCGAGGTCATGACGATACTGACGCCCGAAAACAGACAGCGTCCCGGTTCCGGTGCGGTCGTTCTTACGCACGCCGTGGTCGAGAATGTCCTGCAGCAGATCCAGGTATTGCTTCATTTACTCTGTTTGCTCCCGACTTTCTGTGCGGCCCCGCCCGCGTTGTGATAAGCCCAAGCGATGAGGTAAATTCCCAGCGCGATCATGGGCAGGGACAGTATCTGTCCCCGCGTCACCCAGCCCAATGCCTGGAAGCCGATATTTTGATCCGGCTCCCGGAAAAACTCCGCGATGAAGCGCAAACAACCGTATCCCAGGGCAAATACGCCGGCAACGGACCACGTGGGGCGCTCACGCGACGAAAACCACAGAAGAATAACGAACAGCAAAACGCCTTCCAGGGCAAACTGGTACAATTGTGACGGGTGTCGAGCCAGTTGCAGCGGGTCACGGGGAAACACCATCGCCCAGGGTACGTCGGTCGGTCGCCCCCAAAGTTCCTGGCCGATGAAGTTGCCGATGCGCCCGAGCGCAAGACCCACCGGCACCAGCGGTGCGACAAAATCCATCAAGGCACCGAACACGATGTTATGGCGCCGCGCAAAGATGTACATGGCCAACAGAACGCCCAGGAAGCCCCCGTGAAACGACATACCCCCTTGCCAGACGCGCAGCAGCCAGGAAGGGTCCTGCACCAATTTCTCGCCGCCGTAAAATATCGCGTAACCGATCCTGCCGCCCAGCACAACGCCGAGCGCGGCATAAAAAATAAGGTCGTCTACCTGTTCGCGCCGCACCACCGACCAGGGACGCCGGGTACGACGGATCGCCAGCCACCAGGCAAAGGCCAGACCGGCCAGGTAGGTCAAGCCGTACCAGTGCACCTTGATGGGCCCGAGGGACAGCGCGACCGGATCGATTTCAGGATAAGGCAGCATTATTACTCGTCATTACTCGTCATTGAATAGCCAGGGAAGAGTACAGCCCACGTCGGCCATACCTGAGTAACCAGGATGGAAAAGCGGTATTATCATCCAGCGCGTAGCGATTCACAATTCTTTCCCCCGACCACCGGGTGCCAATGATGTGTTTACTTATATTCGCCCACCAGGTATCGGCCTCATACCCCCTGGTAGTGGCGGCCAACCGGGATGAGTTCTACAGCAGGCCGACCGCAGCATCCGATTTTTGGGCCGAGCACCCGCACTTGCTGGCCGGCAGGGACCTCTTGCAGGGTGGTACCTGGATGGGGGTCACAAGCGGTGGGCGCTTTGCGGCAGTCACCAACTTTCGCGATCCATCACGCTCCACGCCGGCGCCACGCTCCCGCGGCGAATTGCCACTGGATTTCCTCGCCGGCTCGCAAGGCCCCGCAGAGTTTCTCGACGATGTCGCCAACAGAGCGGGTGACTACGCCGGCTTCAACCTGCTCGTAGGTGATCGCAGCGGGCTGTGGTATTTCACCAACAGTGACATCGAAGCTTCGCGACCTCTCGCGCCGGGTATCTACGGGCTGAGCAATGCCAGGCTCGATACTCCCTGGCCGAAGGTGGAGCTGGGTAAGGCCAAACTGCGAGCGCTGTTGGAGGATGGCGAGGTAACTCACACGGCATTGGCACGGGTCGTTGCCGATCGCCGCGTCGCGGACCCTTACCGCTCCGTCGGACAGGGCCCGGACACAGCTATGGAGCACTTGCTGTCCGCGCAATTCATTGTCACTGGCGCCTATGGAACACGTTCCAGCACAACAATGTGGATCACAGGGCGCAACCAGGTCAGCTGGTCGGAAAAAACCTTCAATACGGAGGGGCAACTGAGCGGACGTCAGCACAGGGAATTTCGCCTCCACTGCGCATAACGGCGCAGCCGCGTTGCCCGCAAGGTGAGCCCGTCACTAGTCCACGGGGCTGTGAATAAACTTTTCCATGCCGTGCGCAGTCAGAAATAGCCCAAGTCGCTGGTTGATCACGACGGCGTCGTCCATCGATTTCACTTCCTGGAATAATTCGCGCGCTTCGCTGAGCTTGATATTCCGCAGGGCTTTCTTGACCTTGGGCAGGCTGGTAGCGTTCATCGACAGCACGTCGTATCCCATCGCCAGCAACAACACGGCTCCACCGGGCTCGCCCGCCAGTTCACCGCAGATGCCAACGGGAACGCCCTCAAGGCGACCAGCTGTAGCAACATCTTCCAGCGCCTGCAAAACTGCCGGATGCAGGGAGTGATAGAGACGCGCCACGCGGGCATTGTTACGGTCCACGGCGAGCAGGTACTGGGTCAAGTCGTTGCTTCCCACCGACAGGAAATCCACTCGCCGGGCCATCGCTCTTGCCTGGTAGACCGCTGACGGCACCTCCACCATCACCCCAATAGGCGGTAATACCGTCGTCAAACCCTCCTCCTGCAGCTCCCGGTGGCTGCGGTGGATGAGGTCAGCGCCTCGTCAAGTTCGGGTATGTTGCAAACCATGGGCAACATGATGCGCAGGTTACCGAGGCCCTCATTGGCCTTGAGCATGGCCCGGATCTGGGCGAGGAATATCTCGGGGTGATCCAGCGTTACACGAATGCCGCGCCAACCGAGAAAAGGATTGTCTTCCTCGATGGGAAAATACGGCAGCGCCTTGTCGCCGCCAATGTCCAGGGTCCGCATGGTCACAGGTTTTGGTGCGAAGGCCTCGAGTTGTTCCCGGTAGATCTGGCGCTGCTCTTCCTCGCTCGGAAAGCGGTCCCTGAGCAGGAAGGGCACCTCGGTGCGATAGAGTCCAACGCCTTCGGCCCCCTGCTCCAGCGAACGGGTGACATCCACCATCAGTCCGGTATTGACCCATAGAGGCATGCGATGGCCATCCAGCGTGATGCACGGTTCGTCACGCAGGGATTCAAGGTCCCTGGATAGCGCCCTGTCTTCATCGAGCACCCGTTGGAAACGCTGTTTGATCTCGGGCAGCGGATTGAGGTGGACATTGCCGTTATAGCCATCGATGATCAGCTCCCGGTCCTGCAATCGCGTATAGGGCAGGTCGACCGCGCCCATAACCGTGGGCACTCCCATGGCCCGGGCCAGAATCGCCACGTGGGAGTTACCCGAGCCGCGCACGGAAATCAGGCCCACCAGCTTTTCCCGCGGAATCTCTCCCAGCGACGTGGCCGTCAATTCCTCCCCGACGAGAATCGTCTGGTCCGGATACACCCGGACTTCCTGGTTAGCTGCCTGCAGGTAGGCAAGCACCCGCGTACCGAGGTCCTTTACGTCCACGGCGCGCTCTTTCAGGTAGCTGTGTTCCATGCGCTCAAAGTGGCGTATGTGTTCGATCATTACCTGGCTCAGTGCGCCCTGCGCCCATTGGCCAGCCTTGATCAGGCCGACCACTTCCGCACCGATGGTTGAGTCATCCAGAATGCTGAGGTAGACATCGAACAGGGCGTGGTCTTCGGGGCTAAGTTCCGCGCCGAGGTTGTCCGCGACCTGCTGAATATCCTTCTGTACGCTTTGCAGGGCCTCCCTGAACGCGCGCACCTCCTTGCGTCGATCCTGCGCCGGGCGGGCCGGCACGGCGTACAGGTCCGCCCCCGGGGACACCACCACCGCGATGCCTATGGCGACCCCCGGGGAACCGGGTACGCCAGTAATCTTGGCCGGCGCGGCGCCGGAGAGAGAATGCGACTCCACCACGCCCGTCACCTGGGCGTGAGCGATCACCCCGGCAAGCTGCGCGGAAAGGGTAACCAAAAATGCCTCATCACTTTCATCGAAGCGACGGCGTTCAGCCTGTTGCACCACGAGTACGCCCATCACCTCGCGCTGGTGAATGATCGGCACACCCAGGAATGCATGAAAATGCTCCTCGCCGATACCGGGCAGAAAGCGGAAACTGGGGTGATTTTCCGCATCTTCCAGATTGACCGGTTCGCCCCGCTCAGCGACGAGTCCGATAAGGCCGTCACCCGCAGCGAGACTGGCAACGCCCACCAACTCCTGATTGAGCCCCTGGGTCGCTCGAAACACATAGCGGCCGCTCACCGGGTCCCGCATGTACACGCTGCAGACCTGTGTGTGCATGGCGTCGCGCACACGGCGCACGATTATCTCCAGGGCGTCGCTCAGCCCGCCGGCCGCATTGACCTCCTGGATAATATTGCGCAGGATTTCCAGCATCCGGACTTACGTACCCCCCCGGGTTTCGGTGTAGCGACCCAGGGTTATAGCCAGCTCTTTCAACGCCCTGCGGTATACTTCCCGCTTGAAAGAGATCACCTGATTCAGCGGATACCAGTAACTGACCCACTGCCAGTGATCAAATTCGGGTTTGTCGTTCAAATTCAGCTGCACCGCGGCGTCTTCCTCCAGCAAGCGCAGTAAAAACCACTTCTGCTTCTGCCCGATACACAACGGTTTCTGGCCTTCGCGAATAAACCGGCGGGGGAGCCGGTACCGCAACCAGCCCTTGGTGGCGCCCAATACTTCCACCGCCTCGGGCAACAGGCCTACTTCCTCGTGCAGCTCGCGATATAGCGCCTGCTCGGGGGTTTCTCCCACGCCAATGCCGCCCTGCGGAAACTGCCAAGCGTCGTGGCCACCGACCCGCCTGGCCCACAATAACTGGCCCTGATCATTGGCCAGCATAATCCCTACATTTGGCCGAAACCCATCTGAATCTATCACGGAAAGGTGCCACCTGTTATTAGAACCGGTTATTGTTCCACATATTGCCTGCCCTGAGAAATTTACTCTAGCCGATGCTACCGCTATGCTGGCCACCCGTTTTTCAAGGCGCGGCCTGTGACACTGGCAATATTCGACCTCGATAATACCCTCATCGGTGGCGACAGCGACCACCTGTGGGGAGAATTTGTCTGCGAGCAGGGGCTGGTGGAGAGCGCGGATTTTGCCCGTCGCAGTGACAACTTTTATGCCGACTACCAGGCGGGCACCCTGGATATCGATGCCTACCTGCGCCTCGCCCTCAGTACCCTGAAGGGGCATCCCGCAGAGCGACTGCAGGCCTGGCACAGGGCCTTCATGGATACCAAGATCAAGCCTATCATGCTTCCCAAAGCCTCGGCACTTATCGCCGACCACCGGCGACGGGGGCACGAATTGCTGATCATTACCGCCACCAATCGCTTTATCACCTCCCCCATTGCCGAGGCCCTTGGGGTAGCAAGCCTGGTCGCCTGTGAAGCTGAAGTGGTAGACGGGGTGTACACGGGAAACCCGGTCGGTACTCCCTCCTACCGGGAGGGGAAAGTGACGCGTCTGCTCGAATGGCTGGAGGAGCACGGGCTCACCATCGACAATGCCTGGTTCTACAGCGATTCGCACAATGACCTGCCATTGCTGGAACTGGTGGACAATCCGGTGGCAGTTGATCCCGATGCAACGCTGCGTGCGCACGCACTGGAGCGCGGGTGGCCGGTGATTTCCCTGCGCTGATACGGTAGCCCCTAAGCCTGAAGCTTGCGGGCGAAAACCGCCTTGAGGTATTCCGTCTCGGGAATTGCAGGATGAATTGGATGATCAGGCCCCTGCGCGCCCTGTTCCACCACCCGAATCTGGCAACCGGCGCGCACGGCCGCCTGCTGCATCGCGGCAATCAGCTCCGCGCGCGGCAGGTGCATGGAACACGAGGCCGACACCAGCAGGCCGCCGGGCGTCAACAACTGCAGGCCCAGTTCATTGATACGCCGGTAGGCGGTGATACCTTTCTTGAGGTCCTTCCGGCGCTGGATAAATGCAGGCGGGTCGAGAATGACTACGTCGAAGCGGGCACCCTCGGCGTGCAGCGTCGCCATTACCTCCGGGGCCGAACCGCGCAGTGTGGTGACCCGGCCGTGCGCCTGATTCAATCCAGCGTTGGTCGCCACGCCCTCCAAAGCGTGGGCGGAGCTGTCAAGGCAACAGGCCGGGTCGCGCCGAACGCTGCCGCCTGTATACCCCAACCACCGATATAGCTGTAGACATCCAGCACGCTTTTTTGCCATTTACCCACGCCGCCAAACGCGCCCTTGACATGCGATGATCGTAAAACCACCCGGTCTTTTGCCCCGCGCACACAGGCGCCAGGAAGTGCACGCCATTTTCCTGCAGGGGCACCTCCTGCGGCACGTCGCCGTAAACCACTTCACTGTCGGTAGCGAGCCCCTGCTCGCCGGGTGCGGCTGTCTGCGCGCAACAAAATACCGCGTGGCTCGGGTCTCTACCAGCGCCGAGACCAGTGACACTCGATACCGCTCCAGACCACTGCTGTTGAGCTGCGGCACCAGAACGTCGCCGTAGCGGTCGAGTATCACGCCGGGCACGTTGTCACTGTCACCGTATAGCAGGCGGTAAAAGGGCTGGTCGAAAACCACCTGCCGGCCGGCCAGGGCGGACGCCAGGCGCGCTGCGAAAAAGTGCGTGTCCATGGCGCATTCTTCACCGGGCGCATAGACCTGGCACAGATCAGGGCATTGGGCTCCATGAACGCGCTGCCCAGCAGCTTCCCGTTGGCATTCTGACAGCCACCGGGTCGCCTGAGAAAATCCGTGCAGTGGAGAGCGCTGGCTATCGACCTCGTTGGAATACACCCACAGATGACCGCCACGCAGGCGCTGGTCCGCGCCCTTGCGCAGGAAAAGATCAAGCATGGTGTGCTGGACGGGCGTTCAGGCCTCTATTCGTCTTCGCATTGCTGCTTGTAGTCTTCGGCAGAGAGCAAAGCGTCCAGGTCACTGGTATCCGAGGGCTGTACCTTGAAAAACCAGCCCTCGTTATAAGGGTCGGAATTGACTGTCTCGGGATCGTCCTCCAACAGCATATTGACGGCGATGACCTCGCCCGCCACCGGCGCATAAATATCCGAGGCGGCCTTGACCGATTCCACCACACCGGCCTCGTCGCCCGCGGCCAGCACCGTACCTTCCTCAGGCAGTTCCACAAACACGACGTCGCCCAGGGCGGCCTGCGCGTGGTCGGTAATGCCGACTGTCACGGTGCCGTCCTCCTCGAGGCAGGCCCATTCGTGCGAGCGGGCATACTTAGGTTCAATCGGCGTGTGGCTCATGTCATTTCCTCCGGGGATAGTTGCGCCGCTGGCAGCCGCGGCGACCAGCGGCGGCGTTGCCGCGCCCTCGTCCAGCGGCCCATTCTAACGGTCCAGCCGGTTAAAAACAATCTCCTGGCATGTCGCACCAACGGGAGGGTTCAGCCGAGGCCCATTGCGTGGCGCATCAACTGGCGTTTGAGGGGGAGCAACTGGTCCACGGTGCGCATACCCGCATTGCGCAACCAGCGCAACGGCGGGGATTGTTGCTCGAATAAACGCTTGAAGCCGTCCATGGCAGTCATCATCAGCAGGTTCTCGCCCTTGCGGCGACGCTGGTAACGCAGCAGCACTTCCAGCTGTCCGGGGTGCGCGCCGCGGGCGCGACCGTAGCCAATCTCCTGGGCCAGTACCGCCACATCCTGCAGGCCCATGTTGATGCCTAGCCTGCCAGCGGATGAATGGTATGCGCGGCGTCCGCCACCAGCGCCACCTCTGCACATAGTCGATGCGACGCTGCCGCAGTGGGAACGCCAGGCGCGCGGAACACGCCAGCACAACGCCCGGGCGGCCCTCACATGCCCGTTCCAGCTCGGCGCAAAAAGCCGAATCGTCAAGCGCCAGCAGCGCATCGGCCAGATGTTCCTCCACGGACCAGACGATGGAGCAGAAGTGGCGACCGTCCTGGCCCGGGAGAGACAGCGCCAGTGGACCGCTGGGCAAAAAGCGCTGCCACGCGGTTTCTTCATGCGATCCCGCGCTACCTCCACCGTCGCGACAATGGCGCGGTGGCCGTAGTCCCCACTCCTACTTGGGAATCCCATCATCTGGCGCGCGACTGGAAGCGCAATCAGCTGCCACCAGCAAATTGGCTTCCAGCGCAGCACCCTCGCTGAGTTCCAGCCGCATGCGATTCTATGCGAGCCTGGTACTGGACTCGAGCGCTACCGGACTCAGCAGGCTGATGTTCGCTGCATCCCGTACCGGTTGCATTAATGCACGCGTGATTGCTCGGTTTTCCACTATGTGGCCCAGTTCAGGCACACCTAACTCGGCCCGATCGAACTCGATCTGGCCGGTGCCCTCGGCATCCCACACGGTCATATGGCGGTAGGCGCAATGACGGTAAGCCGCAATAGCCTCCCAGGCGCCAAGTTTTTCCAAAAAATCGCGCGCGCGCGGCGTCAGTGCACTGACACGCGGATCGAAGTTCTGCACGTCACGGGCCGCTGGCAATGGGGCCAAGTCAACAGCTTGCGCCTCCACCAGTGCGATGGACAATCCGGTACCGCCCAGAGCGAGCGCCAGCGCGCCACCGGCGATACCGGCGCCAATAATGACCACGTCGAAATTGCGGGCCTCAGCCATCGACGCGCCCTCCGCCGCTGGCCACGCCGGCAGCATATTTTACCAACTCACGCTTGAGAGCCGGCATGAAATCCAGCCCCGCCAGCGCGAGGTCCCGGCCCAGACCCAGCAGTGGATCTGGATTCATAAAGAGGGCTGGTACGCGATCGCTGAACCGAATGGTTCGATCCTGGTCCGGCTGTTGCCGCCGCTGATAGCGTTGCAACATTGCGAGGTCTCCGGGGGGCGATCCCGCGGTCATTCCCTCGGCCAACACCCGGGCCAGTTGTGCCACATCTCGCAATGCGAGGTTGAAGCCCTGCCCCGCCACCGGGTGCAGCGCGTGTGCGGCATTGCCCATGACCACCACGCCCTGGCGCACCTGCTCGCCGGCCTGCACCAGGGATAAGGGGTATTCGTAGCGCGCGCCGACCTGCCGCATACGACCCAGTCGGTAGCCGAAGCACTCCTGCAGGTTTGCCAGAAACTCATCTGCCGGGCAGTCGCAAAGCTGCCGGGCACCCGCCGGAGGCAACGTCCAGACCAGCGCACCGCGATGCTCGCCCCCCGCCGCAGCCAGCAAGGGTAAAATGGCCAGCGGTCCCGTCTCGGTGAAGCGCTCGTATGCACAGCCCCGATGCGGCTCGGCGAACGCGATATTCGCAACCACGGCATGTTGGCAATACGACTTCTCGGTGACGGCCACGCCCAGCTGCGCGCGTAGTCCCGAACCAGCACCGTCGGCCACCAGTAAAAGCCCGGCGTCGATATCAGGGCCCGGACCCTCGAGTGCAAGGCTCACGCCAAGGCCCGCTGGTTTGGCGCCGACGACCCTCGCGGGACTGCGCACCTCAACCCGTCCACGGTCGTATAGTTGCCGGGTCAATTCGTTGCCCAACCAGGCATTCTCCACGACATAGCCCAGGGCAGGCCAATCGTAGTCGCTTGCCTGTAGCAGACTGTTGCCGAAGCGCCCGCGACTCGATACGTGAATGCGCTCGATTGCACAGACCCACTGGCACAATTCCTCCCACACCCCGATTTGTTCGTAGATAAGGCGCGAGCCGTAACTCAGCGCCGTGGAACGAGCATCGAACGCGGGATGGTAGTTCGGCCACTCACCCTCAACAGGCTCCGGCAGTGGCAAGCCCTCGACCAACAGCAGGGACACTTCTGGTGGCAGCACAGCGCCCAACTGCAACGCGAGGCTGACACCCACCATGCCACCACCGGCTATCACAATGTCAAAGTAGTCAGCCATGGCTCACGCGTTCATCAGCGCCTCTATCTCCGCGACGGTTTTCGGCACGCCGGATGACATCACATCGCAGCCGGTTTCGGTCACCACTACGTCGTCCTCAATGCGGATGCCAATACCGCGCCATTTTTTGGCGACGTTTTTGTTGTCCGCGGCTATATAAAGCCCCGGCTCCACGGTCATCACCATTCCAGTCTCCAGCATGCGCCATTCGTCACCGACGCGATAATCACCGACATCGTGAACATCCAGGCCCAGCCAGTGACCGACCCGGTGCATATAGAATGCCCGGTAGGCATTGCGCTTGATCAGGTTCGTAACATTACCCTTGAGCAAACCCAATTCCACCAGGCCGGTAGTGAATGCCCTGACGCTGGCATCGTGCGGCTGGTTCCAGTGGTTGCCGGGCTTGATCTCGGCTATGGCGGCGAGTTGGGCTCGCAACACCAGCTCATACAGCGCCCGTTGCTCCGGGCTGAAACGCCCGTTCACCGGAAACGTGCGGGTCACATCCGAGGCGTAGTACTGCAACTCGCAGCCGGCATCAATCAACACGAGATCCCCATCACGCAATTTGCCGCTATTTTCAACGTAATGCATGACACAGGCGTTGTGGCCGCTGCCCACGATACTGGGATAGGCCGGAAACCTGGCCCCTCCGCTGGCGAATTCATGCTGCAGTTCAGCCTCCAGCTGAAATTCGTAAAGACCCGGGCGGCAGGCTCGCATGGCTCGCCGGTGAGCGCGGGCGGATATTTCTGCTGCCTTGCGCATCAGGCGCAGTTCAGCCGCGCTTTTGAACAGGCGTAACTCGTGGAGTATATGGTCAAGATCGGTGAACTCTCCCGGCGGGACGGCCCCCGAAGACACTTTGTCGCGAATGCTCTTCACCCAACCCATGATCTGGTGATCAAATTCAGCGCTGCGTCCCATCGAGTAATAGACCCGCTCCCTGCCTTCCACCAAGCCCGGGAGAATATCGTCAATGTCTCCGATAGGAAACGCATCGTCCGCACCGTACTCTTCGCAGACTCCCTCGGGCCCTGCCCGATACCCGTGCCACAACTCCGACCCGGGGTCTCTCTCCCGGCAAAAGACCACAAACTGGCCGTGCCGCCGGCCTGGCAGCAACACCAGTACCGACTCCGGTTCGGCAAAACCCGAGAGATAGTAAAAATCACTGTCCTGGCGAAAAGGGTAATGGGTGTCGCGGCTGCGCACCTGCTCCCGCGCGGAGGGAATGATCGCGATGCTGTTCGGATCCATAAGGGCCATGAGGTTTTTGCGCCGGCGCGCAAACTCGGACTTGCCAATAGTCATCGTCTCACTCGCCAGCCCACAGCAGCCTCGTTGAAAGTGGTCCGCAGATTATCACAGCTAGTGCAGTGGCCGATTCGTGGCCGGCGTAAAATCCCCATCCTGCCCTGCCATGCTGTTCTCCAGGTAAATGTTGGCCACAGCTACCCGCAAATACTCCACGAGTTCCATAAAGCTGTCCTCGGCATCTTCGTCATCTTCATCCTCGACGACTTCGGCCTCGGCCATCGCGGCGATATCACGCAGTATCTCGCCAGCTTCCTGTGACAGGGGGCCAAGGCCCTGCTCCTCCCCGGCAAAGCCGTAGGCGAAACCTACCATGAAGCCATCGCACCAGTTGGCCAGTGACTGTGCTCGCTCAGCTATGCCCTCGTCATCGCCAGGCAACAGCGGATAGAAAGCGAACTCCTCGCCGAGCAGGGCAGACCCGGTAACGGTATAGAGCTGCATGATGCGGCTGGCGAGCTCTCCGTGCAGTTCGATATCCAACGCACGGCCCAGGGCATCCAGGCCGTACTCGGGGTCAGGCGAAGCGCCTGCCCCGAGCAACCCGCTGAGACACCCGTGCAACTGCGAGGGTGATGCCAGTACACCCTGATCCAGCAGGTGATCGGCGAATTCATCGAAGTCAAAGACGTCGACTTCCCCTGGTGCATCATCATACATGGGCGGCTCCCCGGTTGAGGGCGCGCCCCGCCTGACGCCGGGGCACTTCCACTGTTGGCTGTAAAAGGTTTGGCAGGCTATTGATATCTATGAATTTTGTCTCGTTGACCTCGGTGCCATGCGCCACTATAGTAGTGTTCCGATAATAACTCTCCCAGTATACCTGCATGGCCGACAACTCCCTCAAGGAACTTGAACACAAGATCGACGAGCTCATCTCTCTTTGCCAGGAGCTGAATCGCGAAAATCGCGCGCTGAAAGCGGATATCGCCGGATGGCGTGATGAGCGCAGGGATCTCATGGAAAAAAATGAACTGGCTCGCTCAAAAGTCGAAGCCATGATCGATCGTCTGCGCACTATGGAGTGAACCGCGTGAGCCCAGCCAACACAGTGACGGTAAAGATTCTCGACAAGGATTACCAGGTGGCCTGTCCCGCGGAGCAGGAGGCAGAACTGGTAGTATCGGCCAAGTACCTGGACAAGCAGATGCGCGGCATACGCGACTCCGGCAAGGTCATAGGGCTGGAAAGAATTGCTGTCATGGCCGCTCTCAACATCAGCTATGAATTGTTGCAGGCGTCGGATCACGCTGACGCGGGGCAACCCGGCGGCGACGGTGTCAAACGCCTCAACCGCAAGCTGGACGACGCCCTGCACGACCTGCGGCAACTCGAAATCGGTTAGCACACCAAAATTCACGCCATCTTTTCAGGTTTTTGTGAACTGTGACCGCGGGAACTAGGCTATAATTCTCCCGGGTCCCTGGTGTATTCGCCAGACTTACAGTCCTCGAGCCGATATTATGTAATCGGGGGCTTCTCGATACTGCTGGTGTGCAAGTCCGGTTCAATCCGGAAAGCCTTATGCAGTGCAGGAGTCACCACCTTGAATCGTCGGGTTCAAGGGCAGTTCTGTCAGCGGTACTCCGGGAATCCATCTTTTCTATGTCCGACACAACGCACAGAAAATCCCTACTGCGTAGTGACCTGAGACGTCGCAGAAAAGCACTTACCCCCGCACAACAACTTACCGCAGCCCGAGCCCTTACAGCTTCCGTGGCCGCGCTTCCCGACTGGCAAAATGCCGCCCGCATCGCCATTTACCTGGCGGCGGACGGCGAGATAGACACGCAACCGCTGGCTCATATGGCACGAAGCCTCGAGAAACAGGTGTTCCTGCCAGTTATAGCGGACAAGGACCGTCTCGGTTTCGCGCTCTGGGACGCAGGCGACCCGCTGACAGCCAACCGATACAACATCCCCGAACCACCCGACGGCGCGACACGCTGCCCGGTCTCGGAACTGGACATTATTTTTTTACCCTTGGTGGGCTGGGACGTACACGGCGGTCGCCTGGGCATGGGGGCGGCTTCTACGACCGGACGCTGGCAGAGCACCGGTGGCCCACTGCTGGTCGGGCTGGCCCATCAGCAGCAGCAGGTGGAAGCGGGTATTCCGCTGGACAGTTGGGATATCGTGCTCGATTACATCGCTACCGACAAGGCCCTGTACCGCCGGCGGCGGAGACAGTGACGCCCGGCGGGTTCTACCTCTCGATGATAACCCCAGCCTGTAGCTCGGACGCCGGGTCGGCGACCGAGTCGGTGGCAGTAAGTGGCAGAAGCAAGGTCAGCAGCACGCCGAGCGCAAACGCCGCCGCCAGCACCAGCACTACATCGGGTTTACGCTTCACCAGTTCACTCTCATCGTCATTGGAATCCGATCTTGTGCGGCCGGGAGCCCGACCGACTGTTCAATAACCCCGTGCATTCTACTTGTCGTTATAAGCACAGTCGGGGGCGATGTTATATCAGCCCAAAATAAATGAAAACCCCCGCTAACCATATACTGCCCTGCTTTCAGGGTCGTCAGTGCTGGTTGCCAAGGTACAGCTGGTAGGCGCGATTGTCAGTTTCCTCCGAGTAGGGGAAATTGATCCGATCCAGCACCGCTTCGAACTGCCGGCGCTCGGATCTGGGCACCTGGACCCCGACAAGGATCCGACCATAGGCAGCGCCGTGGTTGCGATAGTGGAACATGGAGATATTCCAGCGCTGGCCCAGGCCGGACAGAAACTTCAGCAGTGCGCCGGGCCGTTCGGGAAATTCCACACGATATACGCGTTCATCCAGCAGCTGGGCCGGCGCGTGCCCGCCGACCATATGCCTGATATGCAACTTGGCCACCTCATTGTCGGTCATATCTTCGGTGGTGTAGCCATGGGTTTGCAGATCGGAGAGCAAGCCGGCCAAGTCTTCGCCACCCGGAACAACGGACAGGCCGACAAATACCTGGGCGTTCCGGGCATCCGCGTAACGATAATTGAACTCGGTAATATTGCGTCGCCCCAGCGCGCTGCAAAACTGTTTAAAACTGCCGGGGCGCTCGGGCACAGTCACGCTGATGACCGCTTCCCGTTGCTCACCGATTTCGGTGCGCTCGGAGATATAGCGCAAACGGTCGAAATTGGTATTGGCGCCGCTGACAATGGCCAACAAGTCCTGTCCCTCTGCACCCGATCGCTGTACATACTTTTTTAATCCCGCCAGGGCCAGCGCCCCCGCCGGCTCTGCGATGCTGCGGGTGTCTTCAAAGATGTCCTTGATGGCAGCACACATTTCATCCGTCGTCACCGTGATGACCTCGGCCACCGTTTTGCGAATGATGCGGAAAGTCTCCTTGCCTACCTGCGCCACGGCGCAGCCGTCGGCAAACAGGCCCACCTCCGCCAGGGTGTCACGTCGCCCGCGCGCCATCGCCAGTTGCAAACAGGCCGCATCCTCGGGCTCGACGCCGACAATCCGCGTTTGCGGCCAAACATAATTCACATAAGCGGAGACGCCGGCAAGCAGACCGCCGCCGCCAACCGGGACGAACAGTGCGTCCAGCGGGCTCTGGTGCTGGCGTACGATTTCCATACCCACCGTGCCCTGCCCGGCAATCACATCGGGGTCGTCAAACGGGTGCACATACGTCAGCCCCCTGCTTTGCAAAAGCTCCTCGGCGTGCAACGCCGCCTCATCATATGAATCGCCGTGCAGTACCACCCGCGCGCCCAAATCGCGCACCGCATCCACCTTGATGAGCGGCGTCGTGCGCGGCATGACGATGGTAGCTTTCACACGAAGCTTGCGGGCCGCCATCGCTACGCCCTGCGCGTGGTTCCCCGCCGAAGCGGCAATCACTCCGCGTTCAAGCTGCTCCTGGCTGAGTCGGCTCATCTTGCAATAGGCGCCGCGCAGCTTGAAGGAAAACACCGGCTGCAAGTCCTCCCGTTTCAACCAGACACGGTTGCCCAGGCGCCGCGACATTGAACCGGCTTCGTGGATCGGGGTTTCACGCGCGACATCATATACCCGGGCGTCGAGAATGCTTTTGATGTAGGACTGCGGCATGAGCTATTCGCTTCCAGTGACGGCGGCAAGGCTATCCATAGTAATGGACGGGGCAACGCTTTTCAGCCCAATCCGCGGTGGTGCACACCGCTTTTTTCGTGATCGCAATGGCAGCCTGCCCTATACTGGGGCTCGCTTCATGACCCAAATCTGCCGGGATTGCCCATGACACAGGACGAAATGAAACAGGCCGTGGCGGATGCCGCGCTGGCCTATATCCGCCCAAGGCTCGAAAACGATACGGTACTGGGTATCGGCACAGGCTCCACCGCCAATCTGTTTATCGACGCGCTGGCCGGAATCAAGGGCCAGATCAACGCGACAGTCGCCAGCTCTGAGGTCTCCGCAGAGCGACTCAAAAGCCACGGTATCCCCGTGTATGACCTCAACACGGTAGACCAGGTCGACTTCTATGTGGACGGTGCCGATGAAAGCAATCACGCGCTGCAATTGATAAAGGGCGGGGGTGCGGCGCTGACACGTGAAAAAATCCTGGCTGCAGTGGCACGCGAGTTCATCTGCATCGCTGACGCAAGCAAGCTGGTACACACACTGGGCAAGTTTCCGCTGCCGGTCGAGGTCATCCCCATGGCTCGCAGTCATGTGGCGCGGCAGCTGGTCAAGCTCGGCGGCGATCCGGTCTATCGCGAAGGCGTGGTGACCGACAACGGCAATGTCATCCTTGACGTCTACAACTTCCTCATTGCGCAGCCGCTGGCAGTAGAGCAGAAGATCAACAACATCACCGGCGTCGTTACCAACGGATTATTTGCCCTGCGACCGGCAGATGTTTTGCTACTGGGGACCGCGGAAGGCGTGAAAACTCTGCTTGCCAACTAGTTTCCGGATCACAGAATCGGCGCTACCAATCCGTCGCTTATTTCGATGCAGCACAATGCGCCTGCTCAAACATCAAAGATTTTTCCCGGATTCATGATCCCCCGGGGATCAAAGGCTTTCTTGATCTGCCGCATGATCGACACCTCCAGTTCCGTGCGGGAGTAATGCAGGAAGTCTTTCTTCAGCAGCCCAACGCCATGCTCGGCGGATATGCTGCCGCCGTAGCGCTGCACGATGTCGAACACCCACTTGCTTACCTCGCCACAACGCCGCTGGAACTCCGCCATGGGCAGTTCGTCAGGCTTGAGGACATTCAGGTGCACATTGCCGTCGCCAATATGCCCGAACCAGATGATCTCGAATTCCGGGTAATTGGCATTGACCACTGCCTCCACCTCCGCGAGGAACGCTGGAACCCGGGAGATTACAGTGGAAATGTCGTTCTTGTAGGGCGTCCAGCGCGATATCGTTTCCGAGATATCCTCGCGCAGGCGCCACAGTGAACGGGCCTGGGCGATGCTCTGGCTGACCACCCCGTCGAGGACCCAGCCCTGTTCCAAGCAGTGTTCGAACAGGCCCATGGCAAGCTCATAGGTCGATTCATCGCGTCGCTCGAATTCCAGCAGCGCGTAATACTCTGCCGGCGTGGCAAAAGGGCGCTGTAATTCCTGATGTTGTACAACTTTCTGTAGCGCCAGCTCGGAAAAAAATTCAAAGGCGCTGAGTTCCAGGGCGCCCTGGAAAGTTCGCAACACCTCCATGATCGATGCCATATCCGGTACCCCGAGCACCAGCACCACCAACTCCTGCGGTGGTCGCGACAGGCGCATGGTGGCCTCGACCACCACGCCCAGGGTGCCCTCGGCGCCGATCACCAGCTGCCGCAGGTCATAGCCCGCGTTGTTCTTTACCAGCCCCCGGTTCAGGTCCAGTAGCTCACCAGTGCCGGTCACCAGCTTGAGGCCCGCGACCCATTCCCGGGTCATACCGTGACGGATTACCTTGATCCCGCCGGCATTCGTGGAGATATTGCCGCCGATCTGGCTGGAGCCGCTGGAAGCGAAATCCACCGGATAAAACAGGTCGCGCTCGGCGGCGTACTGTTGCAGCTGTTCGGTCACCACGCCAGCACCACAGCGCACCGTGCGGTCGATCGGGTTAAAGTCCTCGATAACTTTGAGGCGGTCCAGTGCCAGGACCAGTTCGCCATTGCAGGCGACGGCCCCGGCACTGAGGCCGGTGCGTCCGCCGGAAGGCACTATGGCCATATCCTTTGCCGCCGCCAGGCGCACGATCGCCTGCACCTGTTCTATGCTGTCGGGCAGCACGACGGCAACGGGGCTCGGCGTGTGAACCCGGGTCCAGTCGCGGCCATAGCGCTGCAGGGAATCGGGGTCCGTCAGCACCCTGCCGTGTCCCACAATGTGCTCCAGTGCGGCCAGCACGGCGTTGTCGATTGCGGCCAAGTTGGGCTCCTCAGGTAATTTTCACAGGGCGCTGGATCGGGGGGCGCATATGGTACCATACGCGCCGTTTTTTGCCGCGCGGACCGGCTATCCCGGCTGTGCGGCTACTTCCTGTAGGGACTACACCACCATGGCGCAGCAATCGCTGGAAAAAAGCAAAATCAAGTTCCTGCTGCTGGAGGGCATCCATCCCTCGGCAGTGGAGATCTTGCAGAAATCCGGTTACACCAATATCGAGCAGCACAAGAAGGCTTTGCCACCAACAGAGCTGAAGACAGCCATAGCGAACGCTCACTTCGTGGGGATTCGCTCTGCCTCCCGGCTCACCGAAGAGATGTTCGACGCCGCCAGCAAGCTAGTGGCCGTGGGCTGTTTCTGCATCGGCACCAACCAGGTCGACCTCGCAGCGGCTACCCGCCGGGGGATCGCAGTCTTCAACGCGCCGTTTTCCAACACCCGCAGCGTGGCCGAGCTGGTGCTGGCCGAGGCCATCCTCCTGCTGCGCGGGGTGGCGGCCAAAAATGCCGCTGCACACCGGGGCGAATGGCAGAAATCCGCCGCCAATGCCTTTGAAATCCGCGGCAAGAAGCTGGGGATTATCGGCTACGGCAATATCGGGATGCAGTTGGGCATCATTGCCGAGGGACTCGGCATGCAGGTGCAGTTCTACGATATCACCAACAAACTGCCACTGGGAAATGCCCGGCAGGTACCCAGCCTCAACCAGCTGCTTGCCAGCTCCGATGTGGTGAGCCTGCATGTGCCTGAAAATCCTTCGACACTAAACCTGATAGGTGCAGCGCAACTGGCACAAATGCCACCGGGAAGCATTCTAATCAACGCCTCGCGCGGCACCGTGGTGGACATTGACGCCTTGGCAGACGCGCTTGGGAGCGGAGCTCTGGGCGGTGCGGGTATCGACGTATTTCCGGTGGAACCGCGTTCCAACGACGACGAGTTTGTCTCCCCTTTACGTCACTTCGACAATACTTTCCTTACTCCGCATATTGGTGGCAGCACCGTCGAGGCCCAGGAAAATATCGGCATGGAGGTGGCGGAAAAACTGGCTCGCTACAGCGACAACGGCACCACAATATCCTCAATCAACCTCCCCGCGGTCGCACTTCCGGAACACGTGGGCAGCCACCGGCTACTGCACATACACCGGAATGTTCCCGGGGTAATGAGCGCAATTAACAACGTGTTCTCCGAGAATCGTATCAACGTCTCGGCGCAATATTTGCAGACCAACGCTAGTGTGGGCTATGTAGTGATAGATATTGACGCAGATTACAGCGATATCGCGCTGAAAAAGCTGGCGGCCATAGAGGGAACCATTCGCAGCCGCGTATTGTTTTGACCTATTCGGGCCGCGGCAAACCTTTTTTAGTGAGAATCTTCACGCATTTCCCAACTTAAGACTCTGAGCCCAAACGGTATTTTTGCGCCTTTTAGGGCGTTCAAACCAGTGCGGCGCAATGCTATCTTTGCCACACTATTAAAAATTATCAGCCCGCCAGTGCCAAGAGCGGGACCAGCAGTGCGCACACTTAAACGAGGCGACACGGAAGAGCCTTTTTTCTGGCGCAACTCATAGGAAGCCATGGGTTGGCAACGCGATTAGGGGCAATTATGCGCAATAGCAACACTTTCAAGATCAGCACCTTGTCGGCCGCGGTCGCATCAACAATCATTTCCACTTATGCCGTGGCGCAGGAATCGCAGCTCGAAGAGGTACTTGTGACGGCTACTCGCCGCACGGAATCTCTGCAGGACATCCCCATTAATATCACCGCGCTAAGCAACTCCATTATCGAGCGGGATCGCCTTACCGACCTGACGGATATAGCCCGCGTGGTGCCCGGCATGACCGTAGTAGACCAGGGACCGCGCAGCAGCAATATCCTCACCGTGCGCGGCCTGAATGTAAGCAACATCACCGCGACTGACGGCAGTAATGACGGCGGCGGCACCGTGGCAACCTATATTGGCGAAATTCCCCTGTATGTGGATCTGAAGTTGAACGACATGGAGCGTGTAGAAGTGCTGATGGGGCCACAGGGTACGCTCTATGGCGCCGGAACAATGGGGGGCGCAGTGCGTTATATCCCCTACAGGCCCCAGACCGATGCCCTTAGCTACCAGGTGCGCGGCGATGTTTATGGCCTCAGCCACTCGGACGACGCCGGTTACGAGGGTGGCGGCACCGTCAATATTCCCATCGTTGCTGACACTCTCGCCTTTCGTGCTTCGGTGGACTATGCCAATGACCCCGGCTTCATCGACTACAACTACCTCGTACGCCAGGCCGGTGTTTCCAATCCCCAGCCGGATTTCAGCGATCCCAACGACGTAAATGCCAACCTGAAAGGTAAAAAGGACGCCAATACCGAGGAAACCTGGTCGGGTCGTGCCGCCCTGCGCTACACAGGTGATGTTATGGACAGCACGCTATCCTATTACTATCAGGATGACGATGTCGGTGCTCGCCAGGTCAATCACCAGGATGCGTTTGGTACTGGAAAGTACGAGTCGGCACACCGCTTTCTGGAGCCCAACAAACGTAAGAATGAGTTGCTTGCACTGGAGATGGTGGCGGACCTGGGCTTCGCCGCCCTAACCTCAGCCACCGGATATTCCGAATACAGCGAAAACGGCCAACGCGACCAGACCGATCTGTTGCTGGCCTTCGAATACGGGTATGAGTTCTTCCCGAGTTTTTCGGCTTACACCCGAGAGGATGCCAACGCGGACACTTTCACTCAGGAACTGCGTCTGGTATCCACTGGAGATGGCCCCCTAAGCTGGATCGTGGGCGGGTTCTACAACGACTTTGATAATAAAACCCTGAGCCAGGAGTTTACTCCCGAATACGACCAGTACCTCGTGGATATCGGTGACGGCGTGCAACTGCGGCCGGATTCACTTGAATTTTACCAGACCTTCAAGGAGAACCAGAAGGAAACAGCCGCGTTCGGAGAGCTCGGTTACGAGATTACCGATGCCTGGCAAGTGACGGTGGGCGCACGCTGGTTCAAGTACAAATACGAGGCATCCAATGGTCTTGCGCTGCCATTATTTGATACCGTTATTGATGGCGCCCCTCCTGATTCCATCAATATCAGCGGTGACACCGGCAAGACAGATGACAATGATGTTATTTATAAATTCAACACCTCCTATGACTTCAGTGATGACATCATGACCTACCTGACCGTCAGCGAAGGTTACCGGTTGGGCGCATCCAATGCGCTAACCATCTGCCAGAATCCACTGGACCCGAACGAACAGAATGTTTGTGCACAACCCAGCGAAGCATCCTATAAATCAGACACCTCGACCAACTACGAGATCGGTGTGCACTCCCAGTTCGGCGACTCGCTGATTCTTAATGGCGCGGTGTACTACATTGAATGGAATGATCCCCAGTTGCAATCCGTTACCGAAAACGGCGATCTTCCCATCATCGCAAATGGTCAAGGCGCGGAAAGTACCGGTGTGGAGTTGTCCGCCCAGTACTACGTCATGCCAAATTTCTCAGTCAGCGGCGCCTATGCCTGGACAAAGGCCGAACTGACTGACGATGTGCAAGGCTTGTTCTGCGGGCCAAAAGAGGACCCCGAATGCGCCGCCTACAACGGCGACCGACTGCCCGGCACACCTGAGAACCAGCTCTACCTCGCGGCACACTATGAGATGCCTCTGAACGACGGGTCGCAACTGGATTTTGACTGGTCCATGTCGGCACAAAGTAATGTACTGACCAAGGCCGGCAAGCGGGATTACGGCCAGAGTCTGCCCAGTTTTGCGCTGAACAATGTCTCGGCCACCTGGTTCAAGGACGCCTGGATGGTATCCCTTTACGCCGACAACGTGTTTGATATCTATGCCGAGACCGGTGTAAGGACAGACAGAAGCTATATCCGCGAGGTCGGAGACTTTGACCTGCGGCGCTATTACCAGAATATGGTGCGCCCGCGGCAGGTTGGCCTGAAATTCACATACAACTTTGAAGAGTAGTAAGGCATAGATGCAAACGGAGGGCGCCGCGGCGCCCTTTTTTGCTTTCGCTTTGCCCGACGATACGAAAAGAGAGCCGGGTAACCGGTGACGGGTAACAACTCCACGCTTAGAATGTCCTGTAATGAAATCTGAATGGCAGCAAATTGCAGCTTTGCAGCGCGCCGCGCACCAGGCGGTTCGAGATGGGCGCCTACGGGAAGCGCATCGGCACTGCCTGGCCATTCTCGAACTTGATCAGGACTTTGCCGACGCCTGGTTCCTGTGCGGCGTCATCGCGGCGCACAATGGGCAAATCACCAAGGCGGTAAATATCTTTCAAAAGGCTACCGAACTGGCACCCGCCAATGCCGAATACCTCGCTGAACTTGGAAAACAACTGGTGGCGTTGCGCCAGTCGCAACAGGCCCTGATCGCGGCGCAACAGTCCTATGCCCTGAATCCTTCCTCGCTGCCAACAATCAGCACGCTGGGTACCGTCTTCAGCCATTGCGGCGAACATGAGATCGCACTCACCTGTTTTGAGCGTGCCGTCCACCGCCTGCAAAAGAGACGGCGCGGTGCCGGCACCCTGCCAGTGAGCTGGCAAACAGACCTTTACTTCAATTATGGCGCATCGCTGCAGTTCGCTGGTCAATTCCAGGCTGCAGAGGATGCCTACGAGAAAGCTATTGATTTGAACCCACGCCTGTTCAAGGCGCATTCTGCAATTTCCTTACTGCGCCTCCAGACAGTCGAAAGCAATCACCTGGACCGGCTGGAGTCACTCAGGAACCAAATTTCCAGCCCGCAGGATCAGTTGCATCTTGGCCACGCGCTTGCCAAGGAGCAGGAGGATCTCCAGCGGTATAGTGAGTCTCTGGCATCCCTGGCCTGGGCAAAGCATGAGCAGGCACGATGCGTCAGATACCGGGTCCAGGCCGACTCGGATTTGATGCAAGGCATAAGGCAACTGTTTGACCGCAGTTTTTTCAGCGGCCAACGCGCATCCCTGGACAACGCTGAACCCATTTTCGTGGTCGGCATGCCGCGCACAGGCACTACCTTGGTCGAGCAGATACTGGCCGGCCACTCTCTCGTTTACGCCGCCGGCGAGCTGCAAAACTTTCCGCTGCAGGTAAAAAGGATGACAGGATCGCTCTCGGCCGACGTTGTCGACCTGGAGACTTTCCAGCGATCCATTAAACTGTCCATGCCCGATCTGGGCGCGGCGTACATCGACAGCACTCGCCCCAGAACCGGGCACACCGAACACTTTGTGGACAAGTTGCCGCTGAACTTTTTGTACCTGGGTCTGATCAAGAGCGCATTGCCCAAAGCTAAATTGATCTGCCTGCGCCGCGATCCCATGGATACCTGTCTGAGCAATTATCGCCAGCTATTTGCTACGAACTTCAAATATTATTACTACAACTACGATTTGCTGGATTGCGGCCGCTACTACATTGAGTTTGACCATCTGATGCGTCACTGGCGGGAGAATCTACCCGGAGCCGTTCTGGAATTGCAATATGAAAGTCTGGTGGAGGATCCTGAGCGCGCTGCAAAAAAATTGCTGGAGCACTGCGGCTTGCCCTGGGAAGAACAGTGCCTGTCCTTTCACCAGCGCGCGACTAGCGTCGCCACCGCCAGCTCGGCACAAGTGCGACAGCGTGTTTACACCAGTTCCGTGAACCGCTGGCAGCGTTACGGCAACACGTTGCAACCCCTGTATGAATTGCTCAGGTCAGCCGGGCTCTATACCTGATCCGGCGCAGCGCCCAGGGCGATGCCGCGTCCTGCCAGCCAGACTGTAACGCGGCCGAGATAGTCGCGTCGGTTGTCGCTCGCCTCGTTTGCCAATTGGTGCCCGGCCCCATGAATATATTCCACCCGGCTGTCTGGGAACAGCTTGCAGACAAAACCCACATTGAACCGCCAGTCCACTGTCCCGTCCGCATCACCCTGAATGATCAACGCGGGGCCGACGCCCAGATCGTGTCGCGGCAGATCACGCAGCCAGCGCCTCAGCGCGCCCACCCAACGCAGCGAGATTCGCTGGCTTTGCAGTGGGTCGCGTTGCAAAAACTCCAGGAAATCCCTGTCGGTTGAATTGACGGAAAACTTGCGCGGCACACTGTCGACAAAACGGCCCAGCAGCAAATAGCCAGCCCTCACGCCCACCCACGCGGCGGGCCGTATGAGTGGCGCCAGCAATACCGTGGCAGCGAATGGCCAGTCATACTTGCGGGCGAAATCAACCAGTGCCGCGCCGCCGGTGCTTTGCGCCATAACCCAAAGCGGCAACTGCGGCAGCCTCACCGCGCCAAGTACATCCTTGATGGCCAGGCTGTAATCGCCAAAGTCGTCAATGACCGCCGGCTCGCCACTGGACAGACCGTGCCCGGGAAGATCGAAGATCAACACATTGCATCGCCGCGAGAGCGCCCATTCAATCAGCTTGCCGAAGAGACCGGTATGATCGAAGTAACCGTGCAGCAGCAGCAGGTTTGCGCTGGCGTCACTCTGGCGCCAGTGATGGACGGCGAGCACGAAATCCCCGGAGTTAACGCGCCCCGCCAGATACTCTACCTGCGGCATGCGGGCGGTGAAATCGATGCCGTAGTATTGGCAGAAAGACTGGAGCTCAGGGGAAGGCACCGCCGCTTCACCAAATGCGGGAAGCTGAAGGCGCAAGGCTCGCAATTGTGCCGGCGTCAGGCCGCCGCTGCCCTTCACTTCATTTCACAGCTGGCGTCAACGCTCCGGAGTCGTAGGCCGCCTGCATGTCCGCCAGTGATTTAACCTTTATCTTGCTCGCGTTGCCGGCGGTACCAAACGCCTCGTAACGGGCTACACAAATATCCTTCATCGCGGTGATGGTCTGGCCCAGATATTTGCGCGGATCAAACTCAGCCGGATTTTTGCCAGAAAACGACGAATTGCCCCGGTTGAAGCCAGCCGCAGGTCAGTGTCGATATTGACCTTGCGGACTCCGTGGCGAATACCTTCCTGCACCTGTTCCACCGGCACGCCGTAGGTCTCGGGAATCTTGCCACCGTATTCGTTGATGATCGCCAGCCAGTCCTGTGGTACCGCTGAAGAGCCATGCATTACCAGGTGGGTGTGCGGGATGCGCGCGTGAATTTCCTTGATGCGATCAATCGCCAGAATGTCGCCGGTCGGCGGACGCGTGAACTTATGCCTCATGGCTGGTGCCGCAGGCTATGGCCAGCGCATCCACCTCGGTCGCAGCGACGAACCGGGCCGCTTCCTCCGATCCGTCAACATCTGGTCGTGGGTCAGTTTGCCCTCGGCGCCGATGCCGTCTTCTTCTCCGGCCTCCCCGGTCTCCAGTGAGCCGAGGCAACCCAATTCGCCCTCCACCGAGACACCGCAGGCATGCGCCATCTCCACGGCCCTGCGTGTCACCGCGACATTGTAATCGTAATCCATAGGTGTCTTGCCATCCTCTCCCAGGGAACCGTCCATCATCACGGAACTGAATCCCAGTTGAATGGACCGTTGGCACACCCCCGGAGATACTCCGTGATCCTGGTGCACCACGACCGGAATATGAGGAAATTCGTTCATCGCCGCTTCCATCATGGCGCGCAGGAATGGCGCGCCCGCGTACTTGCGAGCACCAGCGCTGGCCTGCATGATCACGGGCGAATTGGTGGCGTTCGCCGCTTCCATGATGGCGCGGGTCTGCTCGAGGTTATTGACGTTGAATGCCGGCACACCGTAATCGTGCTCGGCGGCGTGATCCAGTAGCTGACGCAAACTGATGAGTGCCATGTAAGTCATCCTTTAAGTAGTAACGTTGATTGGGAGTCTACTACAATTCCGGCTTCCGACCGGCGCGCTGCTCCAGCATGGCAACGGCGGGTAGAATCTTGCCCTCCACGTACTCCAGGAAAGCCCCTCCACCTGTAGAAATATAGGAAACCTTGTCCGTAATGTCGTACTTGTCGATGGCGGCCAGAGTGTCGCCGCCACCGGCCAGTGAAAATGCCGAACTCTCCGCTATAGCCCTGGACAACGCCCTGGTGCCTTCACCGAACTGGTCGAATTCGAATACGCCAACTGGCCCGTTCCAGAGAATCGTACCGGCGTTTTTGAGCAACTGCGCTACCTGCCTCGACGCCTCCGGGCCAATATCGAGGATCATATCATCCTCCGCCACGTCCCCGGCCAGTTTTACCGTGGCCGCGGCATCCTCAGCCACTGCCTTGCCCGTCACCACATCGACGGGCAACGGAATACTGGTTTTCTGCATCAGCGCTCGCGCCGTGGGAACCAGGTCGTGCTCACAGAGGGATTTTCCGACGGGGCTACCGCTGGCCGCAAGAAAGGTGTTGGCAATCCCACCACCGACAATCAATTGATCCACCTTTTCGGATAGCGCCTCCAGCACTTCCAGCTTGGTCGAGACCTTTGAACCACCGACAATAGCCACCAGCGGACGTGCGGGATTGGTGAGCGCCTGCGTCAGCGCGCTCAACTCCTGCTCCAGCAACGGCCCGGCACAGGCGACCGGCGCGTCTTGGCCACACCGTGAGTAGACGCCTGGGCGCGGTGTGCGGTGCCAAACGCGTCCATCACGAAAATATCGCACAGCGCTGCATAGGCTCGGGCCAATGACTCCTCGTCCTTGCCTTCGCCGGGGTTAAAGCGCACGTTCTCCAGCAACGCCACCTCCCCGTCCGACAGGTCGACACCATCGCGCCACTGGCTCACCAGCGTTACAGGCTTCCCCAGGAGGGTGGATAAATGCTGTGCTACCGGTGCCAGGGAATATTGCTGATCGTACTCTCCCTCTACCGGCCGGCCCAGGTGCGACATGAGAATTACCCGACCCCCCGCCGCGAGCGCAGCCTGTATGGTCGGCAGCGCCGCGCGTATGCGGGCATCGCTGGTGACCGCGCCGTTCTTGATCGGGACGTTGAGATCCTCTCGAATCAGGATCCGCTTTCCTCCCAGCGCCTGCTCACGCATCAAATCCACATGTAGTGCCATACAACCATCCTCTACTGTTCTGCACCTGTGACCGGCCACGGGCGGCCGGCAGTGACGTTGTATTTTAATCCGCTAATCCGCTCCAGTACTGCGCTACATCAAGCATACGATTGGCATAACCCCACTCATTATCGAACCAGGTCAGCACCTTGACCAGCCGGCGGCCGCTGACGCGGGTCTGGCTGGCATCGACGATGCTGGAGCGGGAGTCGTGATTAAAATCGCAGGATGCCAAAAGCTCCTCGGTGTAGCCAAGTACACCATCGAAGCGGGTCTGCGAGGCCTCTCGCAGTATGCGATTAATCTGCGCTACATCGGTGTCCCGCCGCGTTTGCACGGTAAGGTCCAGCGCTGACACATTCAGTGTCGGCACCCTTAGCGCCTGCGCCGTAAAACGCCCTGCCATCTCCGGGAGCAGCCGTTCGATACCCCTTGCCAGCCCGGTATCCACGGGAATGATGGACTGCGAGGCGGCCCGTGTTTTGCGTAAGTCAGTGTGATGGTAAGCATCGAGCACAGGTTGGTCGTTCATGGCCGAATGAATCGTGGTGATCGTGCCGCTCTCGATCCCGACGCTGTCCTCCAGCGCCCGGATAACCGGGAGTATGCCGTTGGTGGAACAGGACGCATTGGAGACGATGCGATGGGTTGCACGCAATTCCCGGTGGTTTACCCCGAACACAACGGTCTGGTCCACGTCGGCCTGCGCCGGCTGCGAAAACAGCACCTTGCGCGCGCCCCGCAGCAGGTGCATCTCGGCGGTGGCACGGTCGGAGAAGGCGCCGGTGCACTCCAGCACCACGTCCACCTCCAATGCCTCCCAGGGCAGCGTATCCAGGCTGGCGTGATTGGACAGGGCTATCGCATCGCCATCCACGCGCAACGCGCTGGCATCGCCCGCCAGTGGTTTCGGAAAACGGCCGTGGGTGGAGTCGTAGCGCGTGAGATGCAATACAGTACCCGCATCGGCCAGTTCATTGATGGCTACAATCGCCAGCGCATGCCTGTGGTGACTCTCATAGAGGGCACGCAATATGCAGCGACCGATCCTGCCATAGCCGTTGATCGCCAGACGCACCATCCAGATCAGTCCTGGAGCAGCACGTCTTCGACGGCTGCGACGACATTCTCTGTGGTGAAACCAAAATGCCGCATCAAATCCCCGGCTGGCGCCGATTCGCCAAAGGTGGTCATCCCGACCACGCGTCCGTCGAGGCCAACATACTTGTACCAGAAATCCGCATGCAGCGCTTCCACCGCCACGCGAGCCAGGACGTCGCTTGGCAACACAGCCTCCCGATAGTCCGCGTCCTGCTCCTCGAACAGCTCCGCACACGGCATGGAAACAACCCGCACCCGCTTGCCGGAGGCGGCCAGCTGCTCGGCCGCCGCCACTGCCAGGTGCACCTCAGAACCGGTAGCAATGAGGATCGCATCCGGGGCGCCCGTGCAGTCCCTGAGTATATAAGCGCCGCGTATGATATCCGCGACCTGTTGGTCACTGCGGGACTGGTGCGGCAGGGTCTGGCGCGAAAATACCAGCGAAGTGGGCCCGTCGCGGCGTTCCAGGGCCGATTTCCAGGCCACGGCGGATTCCACACCATCACAGGGACGCCAGCTGTGCATGTTCGGTGTCGCGCGCAAAGCCGTCAGCTGCTCTACAGGCTGATGGGTCGGTCCATCCTCGCCCAGGCCAATAGAGTCGTGCGTGAACACGAAGATAGACTGTTGTCGCATCAACGCCGACATCCGCACCGCGTTGCGCGCGTATTCCATAAAGATCAGGAACGTCGCACCGTAGTTGATAAACCCACCGTGCAGGGCGATGCCGTTTACGATGGCCGCCATGGCAAACTCACGCACCCCGTAATGAATGTAATTACCGCTGGCGTCGGCGGCGGTCACAGCCTTGGAACCACTCCACATGGTGAGGTTGGAGCCCGCCAGGTCGGCGGAGCCGCCGAGCAGTTCCGGCAACAGCGGACCGTAGGCATCGAGACTGTTCTGGGAGGCCTTGCGCGAGGCGACACTCAGACCCTCCCGCTGGCACCGGGCGATGTAATCCGCCGCCTGGGCGGCGAAGTTCGCAGGCAGTTCTCCCGCCAGGCGACGGCGTAATTCCGCCGCCAGCCCGGGATGCGCCTCGGCATAGTCCGCCATTACCTGGTCCCATTCCTGTTGCCGCCTCGCCCCCGCCTGCCGAGCATCCCAGCCGGCGTAGATCTCCCGGGGAATCTCGAAAGGCCCGTATTCCCACCCCAGCGCCTTGCGGGTGGCGGCGACTTCGTCCTCGCCCAGTGCCGCACCGTGAACAGCTTCGGTGCCCTGCTTGTTGGGGGCGCCTTTACCGATGACAGTCTTGCAGCAGATCAGGGTGGGTTTCTCGTGCTGGCTTCTTGCGGACTCGATCGCGCCCTTTATTTCGGCTGCGTTATGGCCATCCACATCCGCGATCACCTGCCAGCCGTAGGCGCGGAACCGGGCGGGGGTGTCTTCGGTAAACCAGCCTTCCACTTCACCGTCAATGGAGATGCCGTTGTCATCGTAAAACGCGATGAGCTTGCCCAACGCCAGTGTTCCGGCCAGCGAACAGGCCTCGTGGGAAATCCCCTCCATCAGGCAACCGTCGCCCAGGAATACATACGTGTGGTGGTCGATCACCGCGTGCCCCGGCCGGTTGAATTGCGCTGCCAGGATTTTCTCCGCCAGTGCCATACCCACGGCATTGGCCAAACCCTGACCCAGCGGACCGGTCGTGGTCTCTACTCCGGGCGTGTAGCCGTGTTCGGGGTGCCCCGGCGTTTTACTGTGCAGCTGGCGGAAATTCTGCAAATCTGCCAGGGACAGGTCATAACCGGACAGGTGCAACAGCGAATGGAGCAGCATGGAGCCATGGCCGTTTGACAGGACGAATCTGTCGCGTCCGGGCCAGGCAGGGTTCTCCGGGTTGTGTCGCAGGTAGTCGTTCCACAGGACCTCGGCAATATCCGCCATGCCCATCGGGGCGCCTGGATGGCCGCTATTTGCCTTCTGAACGGCGTCCATGCTGAGGGCGCGTATGGCATTGGCGAGTTGTATGCGGGGGGACGACATCGTGTTCTCCGGGGGCTGGATGGGCTGACCTGAAACGGGGCGCCATTTTCGCGTAAGCGGGCGCGAACGGCAAACAAATAGGCTCAAATTCGAACCGCGCCCCGCCAATTTGCGGTTGTGACCGCCTTCACACACCTATATCAAAATATTTTGATATAGGTTTCAGAGCCTGCTAGACTCACCCCCCATGTCCTCTTCCAACACCGCAGTTCTGGTGACCAAAATGCCGCACCCGGTGCCGCCAGACCTCCGACTGGCGGCCCTCACCAACCTGTGCAAGGCCAGCGCAGATACCCTGCGCCTGCAGGTCCTGCGGGTGTTGCGCAGCGACTCCTTTGGCGTGTCTGAGCTGTGTTCCATTTTTGACATTCGCCAACCGGCCCTCAGTCACCACCTCAAGGTACTGGCCGGTGCCGGCCTCGTTGCGGCGCGGCGAGAGGGCAACTCCATTTTTTATCGGCGCAGCGAGCTGGGGCAACATCCCGACCTGGAAGCCTTGCAACACAGTATCTTTGCGGCGGTCGACGCGATCGACCTGCCCGCAGACATCCGGGAGAGACTGGCGGCGCTGCACCGGCAGCGCGAGGAGAACTCCAGTAATTTTTTCCGGCTCAACGCCCACAAGTTTCACCAGCAGCAGGACCTCATCGCCAGTTATACGCAGTACGCGGATGTCGTGGCGCAGGTACTGGCGGACGCGCCGCTGGAGCGGCGCCAGACAGCGCTGGAAGTGGGTCCGGGCGATGGTTCTTTCCTGCTGGAACTGGCACCGCTGTTTGCGCGCGTAGTGGCGCTGGACAATGCACCGGGCATGCTGGAACAGGCCAGGCACAAGTCGGCGGCAAACGGATTAACCAACATCGACTTCATTCTCGACGATACCCGCAGCCCCCGGTTGCACGACCTGCAGGCTGATTGCGTGGTTATCAATATGGTGTTGCACCACACGCCGGCGCCGGGCGACGTCCTGCACGACGTGGCGGCATGCCTGGCGCCGGGTGGCGTGGTGCTGGTTACCGACCTGTGCAAACACGACCAGGGCTGGGCACGGGAAAATTGCGGTGATCTGTGGCTGGGCTTTGACCCCCGCGAACTGGCTGGCTGGGCAGCAGAGGCGGGACTGGCTGAAATTGCCGGTGTTTACCTGGCGCAACGCAACGGTTTTCAAGTACAGGTGCGGCTCTTTGGCCGCCCCTGATCATTATTGGCATTAAGGATAAAGCTATGAGCGAATACAAAATTTTCACCTCCGAATCCGTGTCCGAAGGACACCCGGATAAAATGGCCGACCAGATCTCCGATGCGGTTCTGGACTACCTGTTGACGCGGGACAAGAACGCGCGCGTGGCGGTGGAGACGCTGGTAAAAACGGGTATGACCGTGGTGGCAGGCGAAGTCACCACTACTGCCCATATGGACCTCGAGGAAACTATCCGCAAGACCATTCTCGATATTGGCTACAACAGCTCGAAAGTGGGTTTTGACGGCGCCTCCTGTGCCGTACTTAATGCCATCGGCAAGCAATCACCGGACATTGCCATGGGCGTGGATGAGAGCAAGGACCACGAACAGGGCGCTGGCGACCAGGGGCTGATGTTCGGCTACGCCACCAACGAAACCGACGTGCTGATGCCGGCGCCCATCTACTACTCGCATCGTCTGGTCGAACGCCAGGCGCAACTGCGCAAGGACGGCACGCTCTCCTGGCTGCGCCCCGATGCCAAGAGCCAGGTGACGCTGCGCTACCATAATGGTAAGCCGGTCGCGGTCGAAGCGGTGGTGCTGTCCACCCAGCACGACGAGGACGTGAGCCAGAAAGAAATTCACAAGCAAATCCTGAAGCATGTGATCAAGGATGTACTGCCCGAAGAGTGGCTGCACAAGGGCACCAAGTACCACATTAATCCCACGGGCCAGTTTATTATCGGCGGCCCCGTGGGCGACTGTGGGCTGACCGGCCGGAAGATCATCGTGGACACCTACGGCGGCATGGCCAGGCACGGCGGCGGTGCGTTTTCCGGCAAGGACCCTCCAAGGTGGACCGCTCGGCGGCCTACGCGGGTCGTTACGTGGCCAAGAACATCGTGGCTGCCGGCCTCGCAGACCGCTGCGAAATCCAGGTTTCCTATGCCATTGGCGTGGCTGAGCCGACCTCGATCTCCATCGATACGTTTGGTACCGGTCGACTTTCAGATGATCGCATCGCCGAGTTGGTACGCGAACATTTCGACCTGCGCCCCAAGGGCCTGATTGCCATGCTGAACCTGAAACGCCCCATCTACCGCAAGACCGCCGCTTACGGGCACTTCGGGCGCGAAGACAAGGATTTTACCTGGGAGAAAACCGATAAGGCCAAGGTGCTGAAAAAGGCGCGATAGCCGGGATATCAACACAATCCATTTGCCACAAACGGTCCAAGAGGACCCAGAGGAATTTGCACATGAGCACAGCAGAAAAATTGCAGAAAAAGGAAGATTACAAGGTTGCCGATATCTCACTGGCCCAGTGGGGCCGTCGTGAACTGGAAATCGCGGAGAGCGAAATGCCGGCATTGATGGCGATGCGCGCCAAGTATGCCGCCAGCCAGCCCCTGGCCGGGGCGAAGATCCTCGGCTGCATCCACATGACGATCCAGACCGGCGTACTCATCGAGACCCTGGTGCAGCTTGGCGCAGAAGTGCGCTGGTCGTCCTGCAACATCTTCTCCACCCAGGATCACGCTGCGGCCGCAATCGCCGCCGCGGGCATTCCCGTCTACGCCTGGAAGGGCGAGACCGAGGAAGAGTACGACTGGTGCCTCGAGCAGACCATACTCAAGGACGGCACGCCCTGGGATGCGAACATGGTGCTGGACGACGGCGGTGATCTGACCGCGATGCTGCACGACAAATACCCTGCCATGCTGGACAAGATCCACGGCATTACCGAGGAGACCACCACCGGTGTGCACCGCCTGCAGGAGATGCTGGAGCACGGGAAGCTGAAAGTACCGGCCATCAACGTCAACGATTCTGTAACCAAGTCCAAGAACGACAACAAATACGGCTGTCGCCACAGTCTCAGCGATGCCATCAAGCGCGGCACGGATCACCTGCTCTCCGGCAAGAAGGCGCTGGTCATTGGCTACGGCGATGTGGGCAAGGGTTCAGCCCAGTCCCTGCGCCAGGAAGGTATGATCGTGAAGGTAACCGAGGTCGACCCCATCTGCGCCATGCAGGCTTGTATGGACGGGTACGAGGTCGTTTCTGCGTTTAAAAACGGCGTCAACGACGGCAGCGAGGCGTGTATCAACCGCGACCTGCTGTCCACGACTGATCTGGTGGTGACCGCCACCGGCAACTACCAGGTGTGTGACTCGAACATGCTCAAGGCCCTCAAAAAGGGTGCCGTGGTCTGTAACATCGGGCACTTCGACAACGAGATTGACACTGCCTTCATGCGCCGTAACTGGGAATGGGAAGAGGTCAAGCCGCAAGTCCACAAGGTGTACCGGGACCAGGCCGCCAATGATTACCTCATCCTGCTTTCCGAAGGCCGCCTGGTGAATCTCGGCAATGCCACCGGCCACCCCTCCCGCATCATGGACGGCTCCTTCTCCAACCAGGTACTCGCACAGATCTATCTGTACGAGCGCAAGTTCGCCAACCTCGAACCGGAGATGAAGCCCGCGGCGCTGGCGGTGGAGGTCCTGCCCAAGAAACTGGATGAGGAAGTCGCTGCCCACATGATCGGTGGTTTCGGCGCGGTGCTGACCCGACTGACACCGGAGCAGGCCGATTACATCAAGGTCAATCCGGACGGGCCCTATAAACCCGACAGCTACAAGTACTAGGGCGCCATCGACAATGGCAGCGCGCAAACCGCGCATCAGCTGCGAGTTTTTCCCGCCCAAGACGGAAGCGGGAACCAGCAAGTTGCTGAATGAGGTGACTCCGGCTCTCAACGCTTTGGGTCCGGAGTTTTTCTCCGTGACCTACGGCGCGGGCGGCAGTACCCGCGATACTACCCTTGGGGTGGTGTCGGCTATCCGGGAGGCGGGCATCGATGTGGCCCCCCACCTGAGCTTTGGCGGCGACGACGAGGATGCCGTTGCCGCCCTGCTCACAAGCTACCAGGGCAAGGGCATCAATCGTCTGGTCGCCCTGCGCGGCGATATCCCCTCGGGCACAGGTGGTGCCGCCCAATTGGTATATGCCAACCAGTTGGTGGCCTTCATTCGCGAGCGCACCGGAGAGCATTTCCGCATCGAGGTAGCCGCCTATCCGGAAATTCATCCGGAGGCGAAGAGTTATGACAGCGACATCCGCTTCCTGAAAGCGAAGTTCGATGCCGGGGCCAACAGCGCCATCACACAGTATTTTTTCAACGTGGAGGCCTATTTCTATTTTCTGGACCAGTGCGCGTCGATCGGAATCGACAAGCCCATTTACGCTGGCATCATGCCGATCACCAATTTCACCAACCTGCAGCGCTTCTCTCGCAACTGTGGCGCTGAAATTCCGCGCTGGATATGCCAACGCATGGAGGCCTATGGCGACGACCAGGAGAGCATTGTCAAGTTCGGCACCGAGGTCGTTACCCAGCTGTGCCAGACGCTGCTCGACAGCGGTGCCCCCGGGATTCATTTCTACACCATGAACCAGATTGAGCCCACGCGGGAAATCTTTACCAACCTGGGGCTGTAATCCCGGGGTCACGGCGCCCATGCGTATTACACGTATTTACACCGACCAGGCCCTGCACAGCGACACAGTCGTGACCCTGGAAAGCGAACCCAGTCGGCATTTGGCCCGGGTGCTGCGTCTGGGCGTGGGTGATCGGCTGACATTGTTCAATGGCGGTGCCGGCGAATATCCCGCTGAAATCACCGCAATAGACAAATCCTGTGTTCATGCGAGAACGGGCACGCACCTGCGGGCTGAACGCGAATCGCTCCTGAATCTCCACCTCGGCATCGCCATCTCCCGCGGTGAACGCATGGATTGGATCGTACAGAAGTCGACAGAATTAGGCGTCAGTTCCCTCACCCCGCTGTACACAGAACACGGCGGAGTGAGACTGGCCGGCGAGAGGGCCGGGAAGAAACTGGCACACTGGCGCAAAATCGCCATCAGCGCATGCGAGCAATGCGGCCGCAATCGCCTGCCGGACATTCACGACCTGCAGACTCTCGAGGCCTGGCTGCACTCGACCGCGGCAGAGCGCAAGTATGTATTGCACCACAGGGCTCCTGGCGTTCCCCGGGCTAATGCCGCTCCAGCCAGTATCGCGCTACTGGTCGGTCCCGAAGGCGGCTTGAGCGAGCGTGAAATCGCGAGCGCGGAACAGGCCGGTTATTCCTCCCTGCGACTCGGGCCGCGTGTGCTGCGTACCGAAACCGCCCCCCTGGCTGCCATCGCTATTCTGCAGGCTTACTGGGGGGACATGTCGCCGGAGTGACGCCCACGTTCCCACCGGGCATGCGTCCACTCCAGAAAGTGGCCCACCGCATGCACGGTATGATCCGTGCGCACCGAGTGGAATATCTCGAATGCGTGCTGCGCCCCCGGCAGTTCCGCGTAGGCAACGGGTTCCCTGGACACGGCCTGCAGGGCCGAAACGAAGGCGCGCGCTTCCTCCACCCACACCAGTGAATCGTGCGTGCCCTGAATCACAAACATGGGCGGCGCATCTGCATTGACGTGGCTCAGTGGTGATCCGGTATCCCACAGCTCGGCATTGTCCTTTTTTGAACACTGCATCACCCGATCGGCGAGCAATTCATCCATCGACATCTCCGGGCGAATACTGTGGCGGTCGAGGAAATCATATACACCATAGAATGGCACCGCGGCCTGTAACGTGGTATCGGCGTCCTCAAAGCCGGGCTGCCACTCGGCGCGATTGGGGTCAAAGCCGCCAGTGAACTGAGGTGGCCGCCAGCCGAGCCGCCGGTAATGGCGATGAAATCCGGGTTACCGCCATAATCCCTGATGTGCGCCCTGATCCAGGCGATCGCTTTTTTGACATCGATAATGTGGGCCGGAAATGCGGCCTTTGGGCTGAGCCGGTAGTTAATCGCCACACACAGCCAACCGCGCTGTGCCAGGTGATACATCAGTGGCTTGGCCTGCTGTTCCTTTTCGCCGATAATCCAAGCGCCACCGTGCACCTGCAGCAGTACCGGAAAGCCACCGTCCCGCGGCTCATGCGGATGGTAGATATCCAGCAGGTTGCGCTTGCCCCGTCGGAGTAAGCAATGTGGCTGTGCAACCGCACGCCGTCACGCTCAAATTTGAATGGCCTTATCCAGTGACGAGTGAGTATGTCGTCGCAGAGCACGTGCTGCCGTTCGGCAGGTATATCCGCCCTGTAATCCTCTCCGAGGGCGCGGCGCAGGGCGGGACGCAGGTGATTGGGGGTGTCCAGTGCCTGGCAGTGCAGGTAGACCAGACCCAGCCAGGACAGGGCGAAGATACCCAGCCCGGACTGGGCCAAGGGGTCAGAAAAAACGCCGGTGAACGCCAGCAGGGCAGTCAGTGCCACCTGCCAGAGCAGATGGATCACGGCCAACTCGCCGCACAGCCAGGCACTGAGGAAGTAGACGGGCACGAGCCAATAGAGCCGTCGCGCCTGCACGATCGCGGATAAAGTACAGTAAGCGCTCAGCAGCGCCAGAAAAAAGTAGATGCCTGCCACACTCACGTCACTCTCCTGGGTTGGAAAATTGTTGCACGGTGTCATTCTAAGGCAATTCCAAGCCGGTGTGACACTGCTGTGACAGCCGCCGCACTTGCACCGGGCACCGCGTTTGCGTAAGTTAGCAGGCCCTCAGGGTACGAGACGCGACACAATGGCGGTCAAGCTGGGTGTGGTGATGGATCCCATCGCCGATATCAACTACAAGAAAGATTCCACCTTGGCTATGCTGTGGGCTGCCCAGGCGCGCGGCTGGCAGTTGTTTTACATCGAGCAGCCCGACCTGTATCTCGAGCAGGGCAGTGCGCGCGCGCGCATGGCGCCCCTCACCGTATTCCACGACCCTGAACGATGGTTCAGCCTGCAGGATCACCGGGACCAGGACCTCAGCGAGCTGGATGTGATCCTGATGCGCAAGGACCCACCCTTCGACAACGAATACATTTACAGTACCTATATACTCGAAGCGGCCGAGCGACAGGGGACACTGGTGGTGAACCGCTGCCAGAGCCTGCGCGACTGCAACGAAAAGGTATTCGCGACACAGTTCCCCCAGTGCTGCCCACCGGTGCTCGTCAGCGCCGACATGCGGCGCCTCAGGGATTTTCACAGGGAGCATGGCGACGTGATCTTCAAGCCCCTGGATGGCATGGGTGGCACGGCCATTTTCAGGGTCAGGACGGGTGACCCCAATGTCAGCGTCATATTGGAAATGCTGACACGCCACGGTCGCCAGACCATCATGGGCCAAAAGTTTATTCCCCAGATAGAGGCGGGCGACAAGCGAATCCTGATGATCCGGGGAGAGCCGGTACCCTACTGTCTGGCGCGCGTGCCACTTGTAGGGGAAACACGCGGTAATCTGGCCGCCGGTGGCAGTGGGCGACCGCAACCACTGTCGGAGCGGGATCAGTGGATCGCCGCGCAGGTTGGACCGAGCCTCCGCGAGAAAGGCCTGCTGTTTGTCGGCATTGACGTCATCGGCGACTACCTCACCGAAGTGAACGTCACCAGCCCCACTTGTATCAGGGAAATCGATGCCGCCTACGATCTGGACATTGGTGGACAATTAATGGATTGTATCGGCGAGGAGTTGAACAAAAGGCGTTAGTCCGTCCATGTACTACCTGGAAACAGGAAACGCGAAGCAGGCCCGCTTCAGAAATGCAGTTCTGCTCGCGTTGGCGGTGCACGCGGCCCTGGTTTTGAGTATTTCCTTTAGTGCCGACCGCAAGAAACCGTATACAACACCACAGATTGAGGTAACCCTTGCGAGCCGCCCCAACGCCACCGCACCCGATGATGCGCAAAACCTGGCGCAGGCCAACCAGCTCGGCAGCGGCGACGAATCCGACATCAACCAGATAAGCAGTCGCGACAGGGTCCAATCCAGTACTCCCTCCAAGCAACAATTCCTTATGCCGGCGCCCCGGGAGCAAACCACGCAGCATCGCGATGTCGTAACTACGACCGCCACCGCCAGTCGCATTGCCAGTCGGGACGACACACAAGCTGAGCGCCAGAGGCTTGTCGCCGAGGGAATCAACCCCGAGGTCGACCTGATAAGCCGGAAGCTAGCCAGCCTGCAGGCGGAGCTGGACGAGAAAACCAGGGCCCACGCCCGGCAGCCGCGGGTGCGGCGTCTCACCGCTGCCTCCGCGAAACAGTCCGTGGATGCCGCCTACTTGCTGGACTGGCGCCGTCGACTTGAAGCCGTAGGTAACCAGTATTACCCCCAGGCATCAATCCGCTATGGCATTTATGGCGATCTTCGCATGCTCGTGGTGATACGCCAGGACGGCAGCCTTGAGGACATACAAGTACTCTCTTCTTCCGGATATGCGGTTCTGGATGAGGCCGCGATCAAAATCGTGCGCATGGCGGCACCTTTCGCACCATTTCCACCGGAACTCGCAGCCACCACGGACAAGCTCGAAATTGTTCGCACGTGGCATTTTCAGGAAAACGAGCTAAGCTCACCTTAGGCATCAGCAACCGCGTATACCCTTGTTATATTGCCGCAACGATGGGGCCAGCAGTTTCATGTCACTAACGCACTCTGTAAACACTGCCCGAAGTGGCGATTGCCTGCGGGATCATTTCCTGTTGGCCATGCCATGCCTGACGGAAGGTATTTTTTCGCAAAGCATCACTTATATCTGCGAGCACGGTGAGAGCGGCGCCATGGGTATCGTTATCAATCGCCCACTTGACCTGTCGGTCAAGGAAATATTTGAGCACCTGCAAATCAATCCTCGACACGACTTCTCTGGCGAACCGGTGCTGGCGGGCGGCCCGGTGCAAGTGGATCACGGGTTCGTCTTGCACCGCTATTGCGATAAGACCTGGAGGCCAGCCTGAAAGTTACCCCGAGATTACCCTGACCACTTCCCGCGATATCCTGCGATCGATCGCAAACGGCGATGGACCGCGAGATCACCTGATTGCACTGGGCTATGCTGGCTGGGCCGCCGGCCAGCTGGAGCAGGAGTTGGCAGAAAACAGCTGGCTGACCCTGCCGGGGAACAGCGAAATAATCTTCGCCACACCCGTAGAGCAGCGACTCGGCGCCGCCGCAGCGCTGCTGGGAATCGATATGAACCTCATTTCAGGCCAGGCGGGTCACGCCTGATCACACGACCGGATGGGTACCTGCCGATGAAAAAAAGCCATCGCACCGTGATGGCGTTCGATTTCGGCCTGCGCCAGATCGGCGTGGCGATGGGGAACTGCCTGCTGGGCACCACTGTAGCCCTGCCCATTCTGGCAGCCAGGGATGGGGTTCCGCAGTGGCACGCCGTGGAGGACCTGGTCAGGGAGTGGGCCCCTGACCTGCTGGTCGTGGGTGACCCACTGCACATGGACGGCAGCCCCAGCGAGCTTAGCGCGCGGGCAGGCAAGTTCGCGCGGCGCCTGCACGGACGTCTGGGACTCGAAGTAGTGATGGTGGATGAGCGTCTCAGCAGCTATACGGCGAAATCCCTTGCACGCGAACAGGGTCACCGGGGTGACTTCAAAAACCAGCCGGTGGACAGCCTTGCCGCGGAGCTCATACTGCAGACATGGCTCGCGCAGAACGCGGAGGGCTCGACCTAGACCCCTGTTATCGCCCCAGGAAACGGCCGCCCTTATCCTGATCTTCGAATGCGAGTCCCAGGCCGTCCCCCGTCCCCAGTTCTCCCCGGTCGTGCATCTTGATCTGCAGTCGCACATCGTTTGCGGAATCAGCGAAGCGAATGGCGTCTTCCTTGGAAATCAGGTCTTCCTTGTAGGCCTTGACCAGCGACTGGTCGAGCGTCTGCATACCGAGCTCTGTCGATTTGGCCATCAACTCCTTGATCAGGTGCACCTCGCCCTTGCGGATATACTCTGCCACCAGGGGTGAGTTAAGCAGGACTTCGACCACCGGGGTGCGCCCCTTGCCATCCCTGCGCGGCAGTAATTGCTGGGCAACCATGGACTTGAGATTCAGGGACAGGTCCATCCAGACCTGGTTATGCAATTCTGCCGGGAAAAAGCTCTGGATGCGGTCCAACGCCTGGTTGGCGTTGTTGGCGTGCAAGGTACACAGGCAGAGGTGGCCGGTCTCGGCAAAGGTCAGCGCCTGCTGCATGGTTTCCGCGGCGCGCACCTCACCGATCAGGATGACATCCGGTGCCTGGCGCAGGGTATTTTTCAGCGCCACGTCGAACGACTCGGTGTCCATCCCCACTTCGCGCTGGGTTACGATGCACCCGGCGTGTTCGTGGATATATTCGATAGGGTCCTCGATACTGATGATATGGCCGCGGCTGTTCTGGTTGCGATAGCCCACCATGGCCGCCAGCGAGGTCGATTTACCCGTACCGGTGGCGCCGACGAATATCACCAGGCCGCGCTTGGTCATAGCGAGGTCCTTGATGATAGGCGGCAATCCCAGCTCATCGATCGAAGGAATGCGGGACTGGATACGTCGCACCACGAGTCCGCATTTGCCGCGCTGAATGAAGGCGCTGGCACGAAAGCGCCCCAGTTCCTCGTAACTGACCGCGTAATTGCACTCGTGATGTCGCTCGAAGTCGTCCCGCTGGTCCTGCCGCATGGTAGAAAGAACCAGCTCTCGGGCCTGCTCTTCGGTCAGGGGTTGGTCGCTGATCGGATAAATCTGGCCGTCGACCTTGATGCTCGGTGGAGCGCCCTCAGTAATGAACCCGTCGGAGGCACCTTCCTTCACTATCCGTTGCAGCAAGCTCTCAATTTTCATACTGACGCTCCCTCTGTGAGTTGCGGCCTGCTCTAGAAGTTTTCCGGCATCCTTGCCTTTTCGCGCGCCACTTCGCGCGTAATGATGCGCTTGGCTACCAATTCCTCAAGACATTGATCCATGGTTTGCATACCCAATGCACTGCCTGTCTGGATGGCAGAATACATTTGCGCGACCTTGTCTTCCCGAATCAGGTTGCGAATAGCGGAGGTCCCCCGCATGATTTCGTGCGCTGCCACCCGGCCACCAGTGCTGCGCTTGAGGAGTGTCTGTGACACCACCGCCTGCAGCGACTCCGACAGCATGGAGCGCACCATCGATTTTTCCGCGGCCGGGAACACGTCGATGACACGGTCTATGGTCTTGGCCGCAGACGTGGTGTGCAGTGTGCCAAAAACAAGGTGCCCGGTTTCCGCCGCCGTCAGGGCCAGCCGTATCGTTTCAAGGTCACGCATCTCGCCGACCAGGATGATGTCGGGGTCCTCGCGCAGGGCTGAACGCAGCGCCTCGGAAAATCCCAATGTATCGCGATGCACTTCCCGCTGGTTGACGAGGCACTTCTTGCTCTCGTGCACGAATTCGATGGGATCCTCGATGGTCAGAATGTGTTCGTATTTATTGTCGTTAATAAAATCCACCATCGCGGCCAGCGTAGTGGACTTGCCGGAGCCGGTCGGCCCGGTGACCAGTACCAAACCGCGGGGCATCATGGAAACATCGCGAAAAACCTGCCCCATGCCCAGGTCTTCCATGGTCAGCACCTTGGATGGAATGGTTCGAAATACGCCGCCAGCACCCCTGTTCTGGTTAAATGCATTGACGCGGAAGCGGGCGACACCGGGGACTTCGAAGGAAAAGTCGGTCTCGAGGAACTCCTCGTAGTCCTTGCGCTGCTTGTCATTCATGATGTCGTAGATCAGCTCGTGCACCTGCTTGTGCTCCATCGGCGGCAGGTTTATGCGACGAATATCACCATCGACGCGAATCATTGGCGGCAGGCCGGCCGAAAGATGCAGGTCGGACGCTCCCTGCTTGGCACTAAAGGCCAGTAGTTCCGTTATATCCATTATTTCCACTCCCCTGCCGGTGCTGTGCGCCGACTGCTCCCTGGCCAAGAAATTCCGCGTGGCGGCGAGCCACCGCCACGGCATATTATTCTCATGTCACCCCGACCCCGAATCCGTTAACATTCGCGCCATGGACGAACAACAGCTTTCCAAGAATATAGCAAAGCTCCTCCAGAGAGTAAGGCGCAGCGCACAAAAAAGCCAGTATCGCAATAGTGACATTCTTGTGATTGCCGCCAGCAAGAATCAGCCAACTGCCGCAATACGGGCCGCTCACAACTGCGGCCTGAATGATTTCGCAGAGAGCTACCTGCAGGAAGCGCTGCCAAAAATGGCCGAGTTGCGAGATCTCGGCCTGGTGTGGCATTTCATTGGACCAATCCAGTCCAACAAAACCGGACCAATTGCCGAACAATTTGACTGGGTGCACAGCGTGGCGCGCGAAAAGATCGCCAGGCGACTCAGCGAGCAGCGCCCGCCGCACCTGCCGCCGCTACGGGTTTGCCTTCAGGTCAATATCTCGGGAGAGGATAGCAAATCCGGTACCCGACTTGAGGAACTGCCGCAACTGGCAAGCACAGTACTCGCGTTGCCTAATCTCAAGTTACGTGGCCTGATGGCGATACCCGCCCCCGGTGGCGATGAGTTGCATCAGCGCCACGCTTTCAGGCAGTTGCGGGAGGCCCTGGAGGCGCTCCGCCCGCTGGCGGCAGACATCGACACCCTGTCCATGGGTATGTCCGCCGACCTGGAAACAGCTATCAGCGAGGGCGCTACGGTTATCCGCGTCGGCACCGCGATTTTCGGCCCGCGGGACAGGTGATTTTGGCCCGTAGCGGCGTGTATACTGCACGACTGTTTTACCGCTGGTAGTCACATGGCAGACGCACAATCACATCCACCCTACATCGCCTTTGTGGGCGCCGGCAATATGGCCAGCAGTATGGTCGGTGGGCTGATCGAGAGCGGCCACCCCGCCGATCATATCTGTGCTGCGGACCCCTTTCCCGCCAGCCTGGAGCGCCTGCGGGAGGTCGCTCCCATCGCTATCCACAGCGACAATGCGGGTGCTGTGGCCAGTGCGGATATCGTCATCCTGGCGGTAAAACCGCAGGTAATGGCGGAGGCTGCGACCAGCATCGCGACTGCGGTCAAGGCCAATGGCGCACTGGTGATTTCGATTGCCGCAGGCGTGACCATCGCCAGTCTCCAGGCCCGACTGGGGCGGCAGGCCGCCATCGTGCGCTGCATGCCCAATACACCCGCCCTGCTGGGCTGCGGCGCCAGCGGCCTGTTCGCCAATGACCGCGCCTCCGTGAAGCAGCGCGAGTTCGCCGAACGGGTTTTGTCCGCCGTGGGGATTACCTGTTGGGTGCGCTCCGAGTCGGAACTGGACGCCATTACCGCGCTCTCCGGGAGCGGGCCGGCCTATTTCTTTCTGTTGATGGAAGCCATGATCGACGCCGGTGTCGCGCTGGGACTGGAAAAGGATGTCGCCACGCAGCTGACCACGCAAACCGGTTTGGGTGCCGCGCGCATGGCCCTGGGAAAGAACGTCGACCTGTCGGAATTACGACGGCGTGTCACCAGCCCCGGGGGTACCACGGAGCGCGCCATCGCCAGTTTCGAAAATGACGGCTTGCGCGAGTCTGTCGCCAGGGCCATGCGCGCCGCCGCGGATAGGGCCGTCGAGATGGCAAGGGAACTGGGCTAGGGAGTCCGTAACCAATGAGCGCTATAAATGCTATTTCGATGTATCTGATCCAGACCTTGCTCAGTCTGTATCTCATCGCCATGTTGTTGCGATTTTTGCTGCAATTGGTTCGCGCTGATTTCTATAACCCTATTTCCCAGTTCATTGTGAAGATTACCAATCCGTTGGTTATCCCGACGCGCAGGGTCATCCCCGGCTTCGCCGGATTCGACCTCGCTTCGCTGCTATTGGCCCTGTTGCTGCAGATGGTGGCCATTGCCGCTGTTTTCTTACTGAGCCTTGGCGCGCTGCCGGGACCGAGGCTGCTTATCGTTGGCGGCGTACTCGGCGTTATCGCGCTGCTGGTGCAAATCTATTTCTTTGCCCTGTTGGGTATGATTATTCTCAGCTGGGTCGCTCAAGGCAGCAATCACCCCGCTATTTACCTGCTGTTCCAGATCACCGAGCCGGTTATGAGTCCTTTTCGCAAGCTGCTGCCGCCTATGGGTGGCCTGGATTTCTCCCCCATTCTCGTGTTCATTCTGATTAATGTGTTACAAATCGCACTGCAACACATGGCGGCTTCAATGGGCGTCCTGGGCATCGCTCCCTGGCTGAGTTAACCGCATGAACCACCCGGAAGAGTCACATTCTGTCGGCCTTGTCACGCCGCTGGTAGCGCACTTTGAGGAACCCCTTGGCCTTACCTGCGGCCGGGAATTGCCGGCCTACCAACTCGTATACGAGACGTATGGCGAACTCAATGCCCAGCGCTCCAATGCCGTGCTGATTTGCCACGCCCTCAGCGGCAACCATCACGCAGCAGGCTACCACAGCCCCAATGACAGGAAACCCGGGTGGTGGAACGAGTGCATTGGCCCCGGCAAGCCCATCGATACCAGCCGATTTTTCGTGGTCTGCCTCAATAACCTCGGAGGGTGCCATGGTTCGACCGGCCCCAGTTCGATAAACCCAGCCACGGGTAAACCGTGGGGTCGTGATTTTCCGCCGATGCGCACCCGGGATTGGGTACAGAGCCAGGCCCGACTGGCAGATTACCTTGGTATCGACTGCTGGGCTGCCGTTATCGGCGGCAGCCTGGGGGGCATGCAGGCCATGCGCTGGTCGCTCGAATTTCCCCAGCGTATTCGGCACTGTATCGTTATCGCCGCGGCGCTGAAACTCAGCGCCCAGAACCTCGCTTTCAACGAGGTGGCCCGCCAGGCTATTGAGTCTGATCCGGATTTTCTTGGTGGCGACTACCAGACACACGGGGCCGTGCCTGCCCGGGGACTGGCCCTGGCGCGCATGATCGGCCACATCACTTATCTGTCCGACGACGCGATGGCAAACAAATTCGGACGCGATCTCCGCTCCGGCAGCCTGGGCCGTGGAGAAGCAAATGATGCCGAGTTCCAGGTCCAGAGCTACCTTCGCCATCAGGGCAGCCAATTTTCAGGAAATTTCGACGCCAACACCTATATCCTCATGACACGGGCGCTCGATTACTTCGACCTCGCGCTGGAATACGGCAATGACCCGGTCGCGGCCTTCCGTCATGCGCGTTGCAGTTTTCTGGTGATTTCGTTTTCAACCGACTGGCGATTTTCGCCGGAACGCTCCCGGGAAATCGTCAATGCCCTGATTGCCGCTGACCGACCGGTAACCTACGCAGAGATCGAGGCCAAGGAGGGGCATGATGCATTCCTCATGCCCATCCCGCGATATCTGGACGTTTTTCGCGCCTACATGCTGCGGGTAGGGGACTGCTACTGATGCGCCTGGACCTATCCCATATACAGCGCTGGATTGCCCCGGGCTCGCGCGTGCTTGACCTCGGTTGCGGCGACGGCGTTTTTCTGGAGTTTTTGCGCGATCAACGGCAAGTCCGCGGTACCGGGCTGGAGATTGACCAGGACTACATCACTGCCGCCATATCGCGTGGTCTGAATGTCGTGGAACAAAATATGGATGAGAGCCTGGCCAACTTTCCCGACCAGAGTTTCGACACGGTGGTCCTGGCACTGGCTTTGCAAGCTGTTAATTACCCGGACAGGGTGCTGGAAGAAATGCTGCGCATTGGCCGCGAGGGCATCGTCACTTTCCCCAACTTCGGCCACTGGCGCTGCCGCCTGATGCTGGGTCTCGGCGGGCGCATGCCGGTATCCGGTTTTATGCCCTACACGTGGTACAACACACCCAATATTCATTTCTGCACGGTGAAAGATTTCGAGAACCTGTGCAAGGAAAAAGGCATCCGCATCCTGGCCAGGGATGTGGTAGGCAATACCAAACGACAACCGATGCTGTCCAACCGATGGCCCAATCTCTTCGCTACCACAGCGATCTACCACATTACCCGATAAGATATTATGCGTAACTCCTTTTCGATCGTGATTTCGTTGCTCTGGCTGGCGCTTTTGGGTTGCCCTGCATTCGCGCAACAAGCAGAGACGTTCGGACCCTATGAGCTGCATTACAGCGTGGTCAATACCTCGTTCCTGGATCCAAAAATTGCTGAGACCTACGGCATCGTCAGGGGAGAAAAGCGAGCACTCGTTAATCTGGCGGTCCGTGAGAATATCCCTGGCGGGAGTGTTGCAAGGACGATGGCATTGCAGGCCCGCAGTTGGGATTTGATACAGAACCAGACCCTGGAATTCCGTGAGATTAGAGAGGGCGAGTCGATTTACTATATCGCAGAGTTTCCCTTTATCAACGAAGAATGGCGCTTCTTCGAGATCCAGTTCCGTCCCGCGGGTGCGGACCAAACCTACAACTTAACGTTCAAACGACAGCTCTACGTCGATTGATGATTGATTCCGCACACGAACAGGTCGTCGTGCTGGCAAGCGGCAATGCCGGCAAGCTACGGGAACTGGCTGAGGTTCTTGCTCCTCTGGCTGTTATCCTCAAACCGCAGTCACAGTTCGATGTGCCCGAGGTAGAAGAAAACGGCCTGAGCTTTGTCGAGAACGCCATCATCAAGGCGCGTGCTGCCGCCCGGCACAGCGGCCTGCCGGCGATCGCTGACGATTCCGGGCTGGAAGTCGATTTCCTCAAGGGCGCCCCTGGGATCCACTCGGCCCGCTTCTCGGGTGCTGGTGATGCGGCAAACAACGCCCTGCTGCTGCAGCAACTGGGGGACGCTCCCCAGGCGCAGCGGAGCGCCCGATTCCAATGTGTGCTGGTATACATGCGCCACGCACTGGATCCAATGCCGCTGGTTTGCCAGGCCAGTTGGGAGGGTTCAATACTGTTTGAGCCTCGCGGCGATAACGGCTTTGGCTATGACCCACTATTCTATATTCCCGAGCAGCGCTGTAGCTCTGCGCAACTTCCTCCCGACGTCAAGAATCAGATCAGTCACCGGGCCAAGGCCAGCGCACTATTGTTCGAAGCCATGCGCAACGCATGATCCCGCTGCCGCCCCTGGGACTTTATATCCACCTGCCCTGGTGCGCGCGCAAGTGCCCTACTGCGACTTCAATTCCCACGAAACACATGCTGTTCCCGAGTCCCGTTACGTCCGCACGCTGCTACTGGATTTGCGCAGCGATCTGCCCCTATTACAGGATAGAACAGTCGATACCCTGTTCATCGGTGGGGGCACACCCAGCCTGTTTTCAGCGGAGTCGATCCGGGAACTGTTACTGGGCGTAGCGGACCTGGTGCCGCTCTCGCCATCACTGGAAGCGACCATGGAGGCAAATCCGGGGAGCGCCGAAGCTGGGAAATTCGCGGATTTCAGGGAAGCCGGCATCAATCGACTATCTCTGGGCATCCAGAGTTTCTCTGATACGCAGTTACTGGGACTGGGACGCGTTCACAACAGCGACCAGGCCCTGGCTGCAATCCGGTCCGCACACGCAGCGGGCTTCGACAATATAAATCTCGATCTAATGCATGGACTTCCGGGGCAAACTGCGACCGGCGCCCGGGCAGACCTGCAAACCGCTATCGATTATGCGCCCACACACCTCTCCTGGTATCAGCTCACCATTGAGCGCAATACCGTTTTTCACAAGCACCCACCGCTACTGCCGGTTGAAGATGAACTGGCCGAGATTCAGTCGAGTGGGGAACATCTCTTGGCTGCCAGTGGTTATCAGCAGTACGAGGTCTCCGCCTATAGCCAACCGGGTTATGAATGCCGCCATAACACCAACTACTGGTCCTTTGGCGACTACGTAGGCGTTGGCGCGGGGGCCCACGGCAAGATCACTTTCACCGATGGTCGCATTCAGCGTTATGCCAAGCGCCGACTTCCCGAGCAATATATGGCTTCAACACGAGCCGCATTTGTCGCCAGTTGCAGAACGCTGGATCGGGTTGAGATGATCGGGGAGTTCATGTTGAATGCGCTGCGTCTCAACAGCGGTTTCAGCCTGCGGCAGTTTACGGCATACACGGGACTTGGACGCGAACAGCTGGAGCCGACTCTGGGGTCACTCTGCCAGCGCGCGCTGCTCGCGTGCGATGGGGATAGAGTCAAGGCCACGGAACTGGGTCGACGCTTCCTGGACAACGTCGTGTCAGAATTTTTCCCTGACTAGCAACCTGGTTCGCTGCAAACATCCTGGCCATGGGCGCCATAGCGGCAGGCGATCAGTTGCGCACAAATACCAGATCCCAGACTCCGTGGCCAAGCCGTTCGCCACGTGCCTCAAACTTGGTCAGGGGACGATGCGTCGGTCGCGGCGCGAACTCCCGGTCGCCACAGGTATTTGACAGCCCGTGGGTGGCACTCAGTACAGTCATCATCTGTTGGGCATAATCCTCCCAGTCGGTAGCGAGGTGCAACCGGCCTCCCGGTTTCAGCTTACTGCCCAGCCGCGAGGCAAATGTTGGTTGGATCAAACGCCGCTTGTTGTGGCGTTTCTTGTGCCAGGGATCGGGAAAAAAAATCTGCACCGTGTCCAGTGAGTCGTCGGGGATACAATCCTGCAGGATTTCCACTGCGTCGTGACAGTAGACCCTGATATTCTCTACGCCACGCTGCTCCATGCTGTGCAGCAACTTTCCCACGCCGGGAGTATGCACCTCGATTCCGATGAAATTTACTTCCGGCGCGGCTTCCGCCATGGCAACCAGGGACTGACCCATACCGAAGCCGATCTCCAGTATGCACGGACCCGTGCGACCAAAAGCCGTATCGAAAGCCAATTCCCCATCGTCATGATTGAGCCCAAAGCGCCGCCAGCCGCGCTCAAGGGCAAGCTTCTGCACCGCGGTTATGCGCCCTGTGCGGAGGACATAACTGCGGATGCGTCGAACCGGGTCGCGATCTGTCACTGGGAGTCCCGCCATTACGCCCGGATCAGACCAGCAGCTTCCAGCCGGTCGCAGCCAGGCAGGCCCATCCGGCAATAAACGCCAGCCCCCCAGCGGAGTGACCGCACCAAGCCAGCGCACACCGGTGACGCTCAACAGGTAGAGACTGCCTGAAAAATCAGGATGCCGACAATGAAGAGCCAACCGCTGCTCCTTAGCATCACGGTCTGGGGCTGATTCAGGGCCAGGAGCCCAACGGCAAGCAGGGCGAAGCTATGATAGAACTGATATTGGACGGCCGTCTGGAAGATGGACAGGGCGTAATCGTCCAGCTTGTCTTTCAGTGCATGCGCACCAAACGCGCCCAGGACGACAGCCAACATGCCACTGAGGGAAGCCAGGGTAATAAATAGTTTCGCCATGCGGGGATTCTAGCAAAGGGGCGGAGTCGCCGCCCCTGTTATGGCAAGCATCAACCTGCGATACTTACTCGCAATTTTTCCATCGCCGTCTGTTCAAGCTGCCTTATACGTTCGGCTGAGACGCTGTATTGGGCTGCCAGCTCGTGCAGGGTGGCCTTTTTTTCCGCCAGCCACCGCTGGGAAAGTATATCGCGGCTGCGTTCATCCAGCTCCGCCAGCGCCTGGTGCAATTGTGTCTCGCTATTGTCCTGCCAGTCACTGGACTCCAGAATGAGTGCGGGGTCCGCACTGTGGTCTTCAAGGTAATACTGCGGAGCCTGCCAGGCATCTTCATCGTCGGCATCGCGGGGTTGGTCATACCCCAGGTCGCGGCTGGTGAGCCGGCCCTCCATGCGCTGGACTTCCCGAACATCCACGCCCAGGTCATCAGCAATGGCCTGTGCTTCCCCGGGGCTCAGCCATGAGAGGGATTTCTTGGCACTACGCAGGTTGAAGAACAGTTTTCGCTGCGCCTTGGTGGTAGCGACCTTGACGATTCGCCAGTTACGCAGGATGAACTCGTGCATTTCGGCCTTTATCCAGTGCACCGCGAACGAAACCAGACGCACGCCTTTCTCGGGATTGAAGCGCTTCACCGCCTTCATCAGGCCCACGTTTCCCTCCTGAATCAGGTCGGCCTCGGCGAGTCCATAGCCGGAATAACTACGGGCGATATGTACCACGAACCGCAAGTGCGACATGACGAGCTCCCGCGCCGCCTGCAAATTCTGGTTGTAATAGAGATCCTCCGCCAACTCACGCTCGCGCTCCACGCTCAGCACCGGGATACTGCTGACCGCCTGCACATAGGCAGGCAGGTTAGCTCCCGGGACCAATTGGTCAACAGGCAGCAGGCCTTTCCGCATTGCTTTATCCTCCGTCGGATTACTAGTGTAATTTTAGCACTCATTCCATTAGAGTGCTAATATCGAATAAGTTCCCGGGCCGAGAAAAAAGCAGCTTTTATCTTAATAATCAATACGTTAGATTGAAATCGGCGGCCCGCACCTGCCCGCTCAGCGCGGTTCAATGTGAACCAAATGTCGCGAGACTGCCAGCCAGGCACCAGCCAGGCCCAGCAGGCCTCCGAGAATCACCAGGTTCAATGCGCCCATCACGCCCAGTCCGCTCAAGTGGAATGCGCTTTCGTACAGCAGCGCAAGTTTGCCGATGGGTTCCTGCAGGAACCACAATGCCCCCGATACCAACAGAGCGGCCAGCGCACCCCCGCCAACGCCGTACCACAGCCCGGTGTACAGGAACGGCCGGCGCACGAAACCATTGCTGCCGCCCACCAGTTTGACGATGACGATCTCGTCGCGGCGGCTCTCGATAGCGAGCCGAATCGTGTTGCCGAGAATCAGCAACACGCCGATAACGAGCATGCCTCCCACCGCCAGTACCACCCTTCGACTGAGTTCCATCAGGCTGTTGAGTCGCTGCAGCCACTCCATATCCAGAACCGCTTCGGCCACGTCGGAATTCGCCTGCAGTTCCAGGCGCAGGGCCGTCACGGCGGCCTCATCGAGGGTCGCAACCGGAGTCACCAGGATCAGGTCCGGCAGGGGGTTCTCCTGCAGGTTGGCCAGTACATCGGAGAAGCCTGACAGGGTGCGAAATTCCTCCAGCGCCTGGTCACGGGAAATCAGACGCACATCGCCAATATCGGGACGGCCGCGCAGTTGCGCCTCCAGTTCGCCGGCCCTGGTCGGCGAAACGCCGTCCTGTAGAAAGAGGGAAATCTGTGCCGGGCTTTCCCAGCTGGCACTCACCTGGCTCACGTTGTCCAACGCTACATTCAGGCCGACCGGCAGCGCGAGCGCAATGCCGATCACCAGCCATGTCAGCAGGCTGGAGGCGGGATGGTCCAGCACGCGCAGCAGGCTATCCGCCGCAGAAAGGCGATGGTGCTGCACCCAGCCTCGGAGCCGGTGCCGCAGCCCCGCGCGACTCGGCACCGCTCCCTCCCGGCGCCGCACAGTCTCCCGGCGCACTTTCATTGAGTACTCCCGCTTACCAGGCAACCCTGGTTCAGGGTAATGATGCGATGGTGCAATCTGGAGATAAGGACAAGATCATGGCTGGCTATCAACACCGTGACGCCAACCTGATTGAACTGCTCGAATAGATCCATGATCTCCGCCGACAGGGCCGGATCGAGATTTCCTGTTGGCTCGTCCGCCAACAGGATTTTCGGCTTGCCAACCACCGCCCTGGCAATACCCACACGCTGCTGCTCACCGCCTGACAAGGTGATCGGCAGGGCACGTTCACGATTGAGTAATCCCACCTTGTCCAGTGCAGCGCGAACTCGCTTTCCCACCTCGCGATGCTCGTAACCGGCGATGATCAGCGGGAGCGCTACGTTGTCGAATACCGTGCGGTCAAACAATAACTGGTGATTCTGAAACACGACACCGATTTTGCGGCGATGCTGGGGTATGCCGCGAGACCCTATGCTAGCCAGGTTCTTGCCATCGACAGTAATCTGTCCGCGACTGGGTCGGTCCATCAACATAATCAGCCGCAACAGCGTGCTTTTACCGGCTCCCGAATGACCGGTGAGGAATACCAGTTCATTGGCGTTAATGGAAACGCTGATTTCCCGCAGGGCATCGTGTCCCTCTGCATAGCGCTTGCTCACCCGGTCAAACGTGATCATCCCGCCTGGTCTTCCGCGTCGAAGAGGGCTTCGATAAATTGTTCGGCCTGGAATGGCCGCAGGTCTTCGACTGCCTCTCCCACGCCGATAAAACGGATAGGCAGGCGCAATTTCTTCGCTATCGCGAAAATAATCCCACCCTTTGCGGTGCCATCGAGCTTGGTCAGCGTTATTCCTGTCACCCCAACCCATTGCTGGAAGTGTTCCGCCTGGGACAACGCATTCTGGCCGGTACCGGCATCGAGTACGAGCATCACTTCATGTGGCGCAGACGGCTCGAGCTTGGCCATCACGCGGACAACTTTGCTAAGCTCTTCCATGAGGTTGTCCTTGTTGTGCAAGCGTCCTGCCGTGTCGGCGATCAGCACATCGACCTTGCGCGCGCGCGCCGCTTGCAGTGCATCATAAATCACGGATGCGCTGTCCGCCCCGGTATGCTGGGCTACCACGGGGACCGCGTTACGCGCACCCCACACCTGGAGTTGCTCTACTGCAGCTGCCCGAAAAGTGTCACCCGCCGCGAGCATTACCGATTTGCCCGCATCCATGAAGTGTTTTGCCAGTTTGCCGATGGTGGTGGTCTTGCCCACCCCGTTTACCCCGACCATCAAGATAACGAAGGGTTGATGGCCGCTGACATCCAACGGCGCTTCGCAGGGTCGCAGCAGGACCAGTAACTCCTCCTGCAGCGCCCGGTGCAATGCTTCGGGTCGCGTCAGTTCATTGCGGGACACGCGCTGCGTGAGCTTTTTGATGACTTCCAGGGTCGCATCCACGCCCACATCGGCGAGTAGCAGGCGGGACTCCAGTTCCTCGAACAGCTCATCATCAATTTCCTTGCGTCCCAGAAACAACGTGCCCAGGCCCTGCACCAGGTTATCGCTGGTGCGCCCAAGTCCTCGCCGCAGACGCGCGAAAAACCCTGTTTGGTCGCGCGCAGGAACTTCTGCATCCTTGGCTCGTGCCGGTTGGACTACTGCTTCGTGCTGCACCGGGACAGCGCTTGCCTCGGATGGCTCATCCGGACCGTCCACCGATTTTTTGCGTTTAAAGAATTTCATATTTGTCGTGCTAGAGTGTGTGCAAAACGCACGCCTGAGAAGGCGCTTATCGTAACACCCTTGGGTAAAGCGAAGAAATGTCAGGATCGCAGAAGCGTAGCGGCAAGCAGGGCCAGGTGCGCATCATCGGCGGCCAGTGGCGTGGTCGCAAGCTGGCCTTCACGCCGGCGGAGGGACTGCGCCCGACTGGCGATCGCATACGGGAGACCTTGTTCAACTGGTTAGCGCCCTGTATTCGTGGCGCCCGCTGCGTCGATTTGTTTGCGGGGAGCGGAGCTCTGGGACTGGAAGCACTTTCCCGGGGCGCTGCGCACTGCGATTTTGTAGACAGTTCGCGCGCGACCCTGGCACAGGTCCGGGCTCACCTGGTAACGCTGGAGGCCCAGGACAGGGCCTCTTGCCATGCGGTCTGTGCACAGCAGTTCCTGCAGGCCGCCACTGCAGTCTACGATATCGTTTTCCTCGATCCGCCGTTCAGGCTGCAACTGGTTGAAGGCATCTGCTCGACACTCGCGCAGCGGCGGCTGCTGGGTGATGCGGCCCTGGTCTACATCGAGTCAGGGGCGGATGAACCGCCTCCCGTTGTGCCGCCTTCATGGAAGCTGCATCGCGAAAAAATATCCGGCGGCGTGACCTATCGCCTGTTCGACACTAACTGAATACAAAGCCTTCGATACCTCGCACCTGATCAGCGGGGCTCACATTGTCGGCTACCCACAAATTGTTTACCATCCACTGTCCTGCCTCCAGCGGCCACCGCCATGAGAACCAACTGCGTTATCTATCCTGGCACGTTCGACCCGATCACCAATGGTCATGTCGATCTGGCCGAACGCGCCGCCCGCCTGTTCGACCGGGTGGTCGTGGCCATTGCCCACAGCCAGAAAAAGACGCCGTTATTTTCCCTCGAGGAACGGGTCCGACTCTGCGAGGTATCGCTGGCACATCTGGACAATGTGGAGGTGGTGGGGTTCAGCAATCTGCTTACGGACTTCGCCCGCAGCCAGAATGCGCGCTGTGTGTTGCGAGGCCTGCGCGCCGTGGCAGATTTTGAGTACGAATTTCAGCTTGCCAATATGAACCGGGCGATCTACCCGGAATTTGAGAGCATTTTTCTGACACCCTCGGAGCACCTGTCCTATATATCATCTTCCCTGGTCCGGGAAATCGCCGCCCTTGACGGCGACATTAGCCCCTTTGTGCCACCGCCGGTGGCAGAGGCACTCAAGGCCAGATTCAGCAACCCATAAGCCTGGGACAGCCGAAGCTGCCGGCTCAGGACCCGGCTACTTCGTCGTCCTTTTCCCTTTCCTGTTGCTTTTTGATTGCCTCAATGTCCTTGCCTGTATAGCCCGGGTTGCGACAGCCAAGACAGCGCACGAAAGTCGCCTCGGCCGGCCCGCCTATCAGGGTGCCGGCCGCCTCGCTGGCACTTCCGGCCATCAGGGTAAAGGGCAAGCTGACCAGCCATACGGCCGCCCCGCCAACGGTCAGGACAGCGCCGATTGGACGCGCCACCAATAGATCTCCAACCATGGCCCATTCGTTGGGGCTCTCATCAATAGCTTCTTGCGCCCGCAGCACCTGTGGCAGCAACAGACCGCCGACAAGCATGGCAACCACGGCGCGACGCACCCTTCCTGTTATTTTCATATTCACACTCCCGGGTTTTCTACCCGCTCCCCTTTTTATCTAGTGTAGCCTGTTCAACGCTGGCAGGTCACGCAATGGACACTGCTGCGCTGCCCCAGCCGGCGCTCCTGTAGCAGGGTCCCGCAGACCTTGCACGGCAACCCCGCGCGACCGTATACGCGCAACTGCTGGGCGAAGTATCCCGGCCTGCCATCCCCGCCAACGAAATCACGTAAGGTAGTTCCACCTTGAGTTATAGCGGTAGTAAGTACTTGCTTAATGGCATCGGCCAGTCGTTGGTAGCGCGCCATCGAGATGCGCCCCGCGGCGCGGTCCGGGCGTATTCCCGCGAGGAACAGGGCTTCGTTAGCGTAAATATTACCAACACCGACAACGATCTTTGCGTCCATTATGAAGCCCTTTACCGGAGCTTTTCGACCCCGCGAAAGGCGATACAGTAGTTGACCATCAAACGCCTGCGACAGGGGTTCGGGGCCCAGATCGGCCAGCAGCGGATGGGTATCCCCCGGCGCTATCCACAGAAAACAGCCGAAGCGACGCGGATCGTGATAGCGCATACACGCTCCCGTCGCGAGCAGGACGTCAACATGGTCGTGTCGCAGAGGAGGTGTATCAGCCGCCACCATGCGCAGCGAGCCGGACATACCCAGGTGCACCAACGCGGCCCCCGCGGCAGTATGGAAGAGCAGGTATTTGGCGCGGCGTTCCACGGCCCGGATGGTTTGTCCAGGCAACAATAAAGGCAGCTGCTCCGGTACCGGCCAGCGCAATCGCGGTTCGCGCACCACTACCCCGGTGACCAGGCGCCCCAGGCAATGCGGCTCTACGCCGCGGCGAGTGGTTTCAACTTCTGGTAATTCAGGCATAGCGGGATGATATCGTGTGTGGGGCTACCCCGGTCGGGGCCGGACCGGCGTGGGCCGCCCTGACGTGGGCCGCCCCAAAGCAAGAAACCCCGACAATTGCCGGGGTTTCCTGTGCTGCGCGTGAGGAGAAGCAGCTACTTGATCTTGCCCTCCTTGTACATCACGTGCTTGCGCACCACCGGATCATATTTCTTCATCTCGAGCTTATCCGGCGTGGTTCGCTTGTTCTTGTCCGTGGTATAGAAATGCCCGGTGCCAGCGGATGAATTCATGC
>JAWKZM010000007.1:0-104712 GCA_041395965.1 Halioglobus sp. | reverse complement strand
GCCTCTTGGATAGTGGTGCCTTAACTAAGGGGCGTTAGTTTACCTGCTGGAACTACAGAAATGAAGGCCCGCAGGGGGGGATATTGCCGTGCACTGTGAGGGGGGTCACAGGCTGCTGAGCGGCGCTTCCGAGGCGCGATTTGCGGGCGCTTAATCCAGCCGGGCCTTCAGCTCATACAGTTTGTCCAGTGCCTGGCGCGGCGTCAGGTCGTTGACGTCCAGCGCCCTCAGCAGCTCGACTACCGGGTGGGGCGCGGGCGCGCTGAACAGGTCCTCCTGCGCCTGGAGACCGACACTCGGCCCGGGTGCGGTAGCCGAGGCGCCGCGCTCCAGCTCCTGCAGTTTTTCCCGCGCCGCCTGCAGTACCGGTACCGGTATGCCGGCCAGTTTCGCCACCTGCAGACCGAAGCTGCGATTGGCGGGCCCCTCCTGGATATTGTGCAGGAAGACCACGTGGTCCTGGTGCTCGGTGGCGTCCAGGTGCACGTTGGCCATGGTGGGGCACAGCCCGGGCAGGCTGGTCAGCTCGAAATAGTGGGTGGCGAACAGGGTGAAGGCCTGCACCGAGCGCGCCAGTTGCACCGCCGCGGCCCAGGCCAGGCTGAGCCCATCGAACGTGCTGGTGCCGCGGCCCACCTCGTCCATCAGCACCAGGCTGCGGGGGGTGGCGTTATGCAGTATGTTGGCGGTTTCGGTCATCTCCACCATGAAGGTGGAGCGCCCGCCCGCCAGGTCGTCGGATGAGCCGATGCGGGTGAAGATCCGGTCGATGGGCGCCAGCTTCGCCGCGCTGGCCGGCACGTAGCTGCCGATGTGCGCGAGCAGTGCGATCACCGCGTTCTGGCGCATGTAAGTGGATTTGCCGCCCATGTTGGGCCCCGTTATCAGCAACATGCGACGCCGCGCATTGAGCAGGGTGTCATTGGCGATGAAGGGTTCCTCCGACACCTGCTCCACCACCAGGTGGCGCCCGGCGACGACCTCGAACACCTGCTCCTGGCAAAACTGCGGCTGGCTCAACCGCAGGCTTTCCGCCCGTTCGGCAAGGTTGGCCAGCACGTCGATCTCGGCAACCGCTGCGGCGGTGTCCTGCAGCGGCGCCAGGTGCTCGTTGAGGCGTTCCAGCAAGTTATCGTACAGGCCTTTTTCCCGGGCAAGCGCGCGGCTCTTGCTGGACAGGGCCTTGTCCTCGAACGATTTCAGTTCCGGGGTGATGAAGCGCTCCGCATTCTTCAGTGTCTGGCGCCGCGTGTAGGCGGCGGGGGCCCTGTCGGACTGGGCGCGGCTGATCTCTATGTAATAACCGTGTACGCGGTTGTAGCCGACCTTCAGCGTGCTGAGTCCGGTCGCCAGCTTTTCGCGCTTTTCAATGTCCAGCAGGAAGTCCCCGGCGTTGGTGCTGATTTTGCGCAACTCGTCGAGTTCGGCATCGTACCCGTCGGCGATGACCCCGCCATCGCGGATCACGACTGGCGGGTTTTCAATGATGGCGCTGGCCAGCAGTGTACAAAGCTCGGGATATGCGCCGGCCTGTGCACCGAGCACGCCGAGCAGGGGCGCGTCCAGCGGTGCGAGCTGCTCGCGCAAGCGCGGCAGTGCCTGCAGCGAGCTGAGCAGTCGCGTCAGGTCGCGAGGTCGCGCGGAGCGCAGGGCCACGCGGGTGAGGATGCGTTCCATATCGCCCACGCTCCTGAGCGCCGCGCGCACCGATTCATAGGTATCGTGTTCGCACAGTGCGTGCAGCGCCGCGTGCCGTGCCCGCAGGATGGCTATATCGGTGAGGGGGCGGTGCAGCCAGCGCCTGAGCATGCGGCTGCCCATGGCCGTTACGCAGCGATCCATGACTGACAGCAGCGTGTTGTCGGTGCCTCCGGCCATATTGGTGTCGATCTCCAGATTGCGCCGCGTCGCTGCATCCATGATCACGCTGTCGGCGCGGTTCTCCGGTTGCAGGCTGCGCACGTGTGGCAGGTTGCCACGCTGGGTGTCCTTGACATACTGCAGCAGGCAGCCGGCAGCGCCGATGGCCAGTTGCAGGTTGTCACAGCCGAAGCCGTGCAGGTCGTGCGTCTGGAACTGGGCGTTCAGGGCGCGGCGCGCGCTCTGGCTATCGAACTCCCAGGCGGGCTGGCGGCGCGCGCCGCGGCGACCGGTGATCGAGGGGTGATAAATCGACTCGTGGTACAGCGTCTCCGCCGGGTCCAGTCGCTGCAGTTCACCGGTCAGGGCTTCCTCGCCGGTAACTTCCAGCACCCGGAAGCGGCCCGTGCTCAGGTCGAGATAGGCGATGCCGTAGTGCTGTTGCTGCTGGGTAACCGCCAGCAGCAGGTTGTCGACCCGGTCCTCCAGCAATGCCTCGTCGGACAGGGTGCCGGGCGTGACCACGCGCACCACCTGCCGGTCCACCGGCCCCTTGCTCGTGGCCGGGTCGCCGATCTGTTCAGCAATGGCCACGGAGACGCCGGCCTTGACCAGACGGGCGAGGTAAGTCTCCGCGGCGTGGTAGGGGACCCCGCACATGGGGATAGGCTCCCCGGCGGATTTGCCGCGGGCGGTGAGTGTGATATCCAGCAGGTCCGCGGCCCGCCGGGCGTCCTCGTAAAACAGCTCGTAAAAGTCACCCATCCGGTAGAACACCAGGTCCTGCGGGTGCGCGGCCTTGATGCGCAGGTATTGCTGCATCATGGGGGTGTGGTGCTGGTCAATAGGCTGGGTCACGGTTGTTATGGGAGGTTATCGGTGTAACTCGGGAGGCCAGATTGTACGTCAATGCGCCGGGCAAAACAGCCTGAGTCGAGGAGACCAGACTATCGCCCGGCGTCCGCCTGCGGAAGCAGCGGTACCGGCAGCCCGTAGAGCGCTGCGGATCCCGCGCTCATCAGCGCGACGGATTGCCGCCGGTCCTCGCCGCGCAGCAGGGGGGCGACCTGGCGATTGCTGTCGCCGGCGACGTGCAGTGGGCCGTAGGGAAGGTGGGCCAGTCCCTCGCGGGCGACCAGCATGGGGTCCATGGCATGCCCCGGGTCGAAGCGCACGCCCGACGCCGTCATCGCGGGTGTGTCGGTCGCCCCGGCGACGAGGCCCAGCACGTGTAGGCCGCCGGGCGCCAGCTCCGCCCACAGGCTCTCCGCCAGCACGATCTCGAAGGCCTTGGTGGCGGCGTAGGTGGCGATGTAGGCGCCGCCGGTGAGTCCGCTCATCGAACTCATCAGCAGGATGCCCCCGCGCCCGCGCCGCCGCAGGTGGTTGCCGAGGTGGTGGCAGAAGGTCACCGGGCCCGTGCAGTTGAGGCCGATGAGTTTACGCGCCTGCGCCAGCGGCGTATCCAGGAACAAACCGGCGCCGTGCATGGCGCCGGCGTTGTAGATGAGCAGGCCGATATCCAGGTTGTCGGTGATGCCGGCCAGTTGTTCTTCCAGGCCCGGTGCGCTCAGGTCCAGCGTCCGGATGCGGACTTCCACCGGGAAATCCCCGCGCAATTGCCGCTGCGCGACCAATAGCGGCTCTTCGCGGCGGGCGAGCAGCACCAGGTTGATGCCGGCCGCGGCCAGTAGTCGTGCGAAGCACAGGCCTATTCCTTCCGAGCCGCCTGCGATAAGCGCCCAGGGTCCATAGTTTTCCTGCAGGGTATGAGACATCAGGCTGTGCTCCGGCAATCCGCGGCAAAAGGGTCAGTGGGGATTTTCATCGTATATACTACGGGCTCGATTGGAAAAGGTAATCTGTTTATGCCGTTGAAAGTGGTGGTATGGGGAACGGGCAACGTGGGCCGCCCGGCGATTCGCGCGGTGCTCTCCCACCGCGAGCTGGAACTGGCGGGCGTGATTGTGGCCAGCGAGGACAAGGTCGGGCTCGATGCCGGCGCGATTGCCGGTGTGGACGCGACCGGGGTGATCGCCACGGACAACTGGCGCGATGTACTGGCCGCGCGCCCCGACGCGGTGGTGTACACCGCCACGGCGGACACCCGTCCCGTCGAGGCGATGGGCGACCTGCTGGCCTGCCTCGAGGCGGGGGTGAATGTGGTGTCCACTGCTTTCTATGCCTACCTGAATCCCGCCTGCACGCCACAAGAGGCATTGCAGCCCGTCGCCGACGCCTGCGCGAGGAGCGGCGCGTCGCTGTTGGTGTCCGGGATCGACCCGGGCTGGGTGATGGACATGCTGCCCATTGTGGCGAGCGGCGCGGTCTCCGGCATTCGTGAGATTCGCACCCGCGAGGTGTTCAATTACGCGCTCTACGACCAGCCCCACGTGGTGCGGGAGGTGATCGGCTTCGGCGGACCCATGGATGTGCTGCCGATGATGCTGCACGACTTCGCCATCGAATTTGTCTGGGGGCCGATGGTGCGCCTGGTGGGCGAGGGTCTCGGCAAACCGGTGGATAGGCTGGAAGTTAGCGTCGAGCGCCTGCCGCTGGAGCGCACTATCGAAGTGCCCGGCATGGGCACTTTTGAAGCCGGTACCCAGGGCGCCTTCCGCTTCGAGGTGCTCGGTTACCACGGTGGTGTGCCACTGTACGCACTGGAGCACGTGACCCGTATCGACGACGAGTGCGCGCCGCACTGGCCCTATCCGCCCGAAGGGCAGGGCTGCCACCAGGTGATTATCAGTGGCGATCCGGACCTGCATATCAGTGTGCACGCCCACGATCACCACGAGCCCGGAGTGGCAGGCGGCGGTAACGCCACGGCGGCCAACTGGGTGGTCAATGCGTTGCCGGCGGTGTGCGCCGCGCGGCCCGGCGTGGTGACCGCGCTGGACCTGCCGCGCATCACCGGCGCGGGGCAGCTGCGCAATGGATAAGGCCATCGAGCAGGGAGATGCGCAAGACAACGCGGCACCATCGGCCGCGGTACCGCCGGACGGCGCCGTAACGCAGCAGCGATCCCCGCCTGCAGCGCCGGTGCCGTCCCGCCGCAAGCGTCTGGGAAAGCTGGCGCGAACGCATGCGCTGGTCGCCCTCGCGGCACTGTCCCTGTTCGCGGCCGCCGACAGCTGGAATACTGTCACGGGCCTCGCCCTGGCCGGCCTGCTGTGCATCGTCACCGGTGCCCTGGCGGGTGTCACGCTGACGACCCTGGTACATGAGTGGTTCCACCTGCTCGGCGCCCGTTATGCAGGTGCCGCATACGATATACCGACGCGGCAATCGCTGTTTGTCTACGACTGGGACTTTCACGCCAACACACCGCGGCAGTTCCTGGTGATGAGCGTGGCCGGCACGGTTGGCGGCTTGCTCGCTGTGCTCCTGCTGTGGACGGCGGTGCCGGCGGACACCTGGGGCCGCGCCGCCCTGCGCGGTGGCGCGATTGCGAGCGTGGTGTTTGCCGCCTTTATCGAGTGGCCGGTAATTAAACGCGTGCGCGGCGGTGCCGATCCGTTGGGAGAGTTATCGAAGATTGACCAGCCGCTGTTGTCGCGCAGTTTCAATGCGGCCGGTATAGCCGGCATCGTGATGACGTTGTTGCTGGTTGCCTGAAGGCCGCGTGGCGCGTGTCAAACTATCAATGCATCGGACTGACTGGAGGTTATCGTGAAGAATATTGCGCTCGTGCGGGCCGCGTGCCTGTTATCCCTGGTGGTGTGCCTGTTCGGTTGGGGCCAGTTGGCGGCAGCCGATGGCGTGCCGCCGCCGCGCATCATGGTCACCGGGGAGGGCAGTGCGGATATCGCACCGGATATGGCGGTGCTGGTGCTGGGCGTAACCCGGGACGCGGCGACGGCGCGGGAGGCGATGACCGCCAATTCCGCTGCCATGCGCAAGGTCCTCGACGCCATGAAAGGCCTGGGTATCGCCGGAGCCGACCTGCAAACGGCCGAGTTCAATATCCAGCCGCGCTACTCCTACCCCGTCCGGCAGGGCACGGGCGCAGGTGAGCCGCCCCAACTGGTGGGTTACACGGTGCGCAATTCCCTGACGGTGCGGGTGCGCGATATCAGCCGCGTGGGCGAGATACTCGATACGTCAGTGACCCTTGGGGTCAATGAAGGTGGCAGCATCCAGTTCACCAATGACGATCCCTCGGCGGCGATTACCCAGGCACGGGTAAAGGCGGTGGCGGATGCCCTGGCCAAGGCTCGGACCCTGGCGGAAGCGGCGGGTGTCAAGGTGGGTGGTGTACTGGAAATCTCCGAGCAGAGTTACAGTCCCCGTCCCGTGCCCATGATGGCCAAGATGGCGGTGGCGGCGGACGCCGCGCCCATCGCCGCGGGCGAGAACAGTTACAACGTCACCGTCAGCGTGACCCTGGCGATAGAGTAGGCGTGGTTCCCGATGAATTCCTGTCCACCCGGGGCGGGCATTGCCCAATCGCGCTCTTGCCGATTTAAATCAATAAACCCACCAGTTGTCTGCGTGCACAATGGGCGGGTATGGGTATAGAAATCGACAAGACCAGCTTTGTCGACCGCGACTATCAGCGGTTTACCCACCGGCTCGATCAGAACCTGGCGGAACTGGCCGGGTTGCTGGCCCGGCCGGGCTTCGGTGTTGGCCCCGGTACGCTGGGCGCGGAACTGGAAATGTACATTGTCGACGCGGTGGGTAATCCGCTGCACGCCAATGGGGGAAATCTGGCGGCTGCCAACGACGACAAGTTGACCTTGGAGCTGAACCGCTACAACCTCGAGCATAATCTTGCCCCCTGCGCTCTGGACCAGCGCCCCTTCGCTGCCACCGAGGCCGAGTTGTGTGGCAAGCTGGCGCAGATCGGCGCGGTGGCGGCTGGTTGCGGCGGACGCATCGTCCCCATCGGCATACTTCCCACGCTGCGCCAGTCGGATTTTGGTGCCCACTGCATCACGGACCGTAAGCGATACCACGCGCTGGTAAAGCAACTCATCCTGCGGCGGGGCGGCCAGTTCCGGGTGGCGATCCACGGCGCCGACCCGCTGTACCTCGACATGGCGGACATCACGCTGGAAGGGGCCAACACGTCCTTCCAGGTACACTACCGCGTGAATCCCGCGGATTACGCCGACACCTTCAATGCACTGCAGTTGATGACCCCGTTGGCGCTGGCTATCGGCGCCAACTCCCCCGGCCTGTTCGGGCATCGTTTGTGGCAGGAAACCCGCATACCACTGTTCAAACAATCCATCGATACGCGGCGAGTGGATCGCTACGGCTGGAACGAACCTGCCCGGGTCAACTTCGGGCAGGGCTGGGCGCGGCGCGGCGCGCTGGAGCTGTTCACCGAGGTGGTGCGCATCTACCCGCCGTTGCTGCCGATCTGCGCGGTGCAGGTGCCACGGCCCGGTCGGGCGGAGGAGGATGCGCCGCCGCTGGCTGAACTGCGCCTGCACCAGAGCACCGTGTGGTTATGGAACCGGCCGGTGTACGATCCGGCGGCGGGAGGTCACCTGCGGATCGAGATGCGTGCGCTGCCGGCCGGGCCTACTCCCGTCGACATGGTCGCCAGCGCTGCCTTCCTGATCGGCCTCGCCGAAGGCGTGCGTCCGCAACTGGAAGAACTGCTGCCCGCGCTGCCCTTCAACCTGGCGGAGTACAACTTCTACCGCGCGGCCCAGCACGGTCTTGACGCAAAACTGGTGTGGCCGGTGCCCGGCCAGTCGGGCAGTCGCGAGCGCGGCATCTGCGCGATTATCGAGGATTTCCTGCCCGTGGCGCGGCGGGGCCTGGCCGCGATCGGTATCGGCGCCGACGAGGCGGCCCGCTACCTCGATGTGATCGAGCGGCGACTGGAACGGCGCCGGAACGGCGCGACATGGCAGACGGCGAAGCTGGCCGCGCTGCGCCAGAGTCTGTCACTGGAAGAGTCCCTGCATGGTGTGCTGGAGAGCTATATACACCACAGCGCGGACAACCTGCCGGTAGCGGAGTGGCCGCTGTGAAGCGCGTGCGCTTTCTCCGCAACCCCCTGGCAACCGGGATCGGCAACACTGTCGAGGAATTTCTGCGGGTACTGGACGGACCGGCCTGCCTGTTACTGGAGGGCCAGGACAACGGTCGCACCCGGGCGCTGGTCACACTGCTGCACGGCAACGAGCCCTCCGGGAGCATGGCGCTGTTCCGGTGGCTGAAGTCCGGACAGCTCCCCGCGGTCAACATCGTGTGCGTGGTGGCCTCCGTAGCGGCGGCGCTGGAGCCACCGTTCTTCAGCCATCGCATGCTGCCCCGGGCGCGGGACCTCAACCGTTGTTTTCGCCCGCCCTTCGAGGACGCCCAAGGCGCGCTGGCGGAAGAAATACTGGAAATACTGCGCCTGCATCACCCCGAAGCGGTGATCGACATCCACAACACGTCTGGGTCCGGGCCCTCCTTCGGCGTGTGTACGCACATGGATCGCCAGCACGACGCGCTGGTTTCGCTGTTCACGCAGCGGTTGATTGTTTCCAACCTGGGGCTGGGCGCGCTCATGGATATCAGTGAACACAGCTATCCGACGGTAACCGTGGAGGTGGGCGGTCGGCTGGATGAGGCAGCCCATGCGCTGGCCTACGAAGGCCTGTGCCGTTATTTTCTCGCCGCCGACGTACTGGCCCCGCCGCCTGTGGATTGGGACCTGGAACTGTTGTGTGATCCGATCCGTCTGGAACTGCGCGACAACGTCACCCTGACGTACGCCGGGCAGCCGTCTGCCACCTATGACATCACCCTGAAGACCGACATCGAGCATCACAACTTCGGCATTGTCTCCCCGGAGACCCTGCTGGGCTGGGCGAATCGTCCGGAGCGCGACCTGTTCGCTGCCCGGGACGCCGGCGGTCGCTGCGCGGTGACCAGGCTGGTGCGCATCGAGGATGGAAAACTCTACCCGGCGCAGCACCTCAGGCTGTTCATGATCACCAACAACGCGGCGATCGCCGAATCCGATTGTCTGTTCTATGCCGTGGCTGACGACGGTTCGGCGATCGGCGGCTGAACTGCAGAACGGATGACGATTCAGCCGAAACAACGGGCCTGTAAGCGCGCCCACAGTGCCGGCGAGTCTTCCTCGCTGTCCACAGATAGTCGGTAATCCTGCTCCTCGGGTGCCAGCGGTTGTGCATTGCGCAGCTGGTTTTCCATCACGGCGATGGTGGCTTCCGACGCGTCCCGGGCATGGCGTTCGCGCTCGAGCAGCCGTTGGCGAAGTACGGCTGGTGCGGCGATGCAGTCGATAATCACGAAGGGCGTGGACAGCCTGTCTGCCAAACGGCGGAAGTTGTCGCGCGCGCTGCGGTGCAGGAAGGTCGCGTCGATGATCACCGGAAAGCCGGCCTCGATGACGATTGTCGCCAGTGCCTCCAGCCGGGAAAACGTCGTTCGGCTCATGGCGGGGCTGTACAGGGATGCCTGCTGCCCGTGTGTGCTGCGCTGCTCCGGTGCCATGCCCGCCAGCCGTTTGCGCTCGACGTCGGAACGCAGACGCACTGCCCCGCTGGCCGCCACCACTTTGGCCGCAACCGTGGATTTTCCGCTACCGGAGAGCCCGTGGGTGATCGCGAGGAACAACCGGTTTGGTTGCGTGCTGGTATGTGCCAGGTCGAGGTAGCGCAGGAACTCGCTGAAGCCTGTCGTGGCAGTGATGTCCGTTGACTCCCGCGACTCCCGCAGCAGGTTCACCTTGGCCCGGACCAGCGCGAAATAGCAGCGGTACAGGGCCAGCAGGGGCAGGCCGGTGTAATCACCGCTGTATTCCAGATAATCCGTCAGCAGTCGGTGCGACGCCTCGTGATAGCCGCGAGCATCCATGTCCATGGTGAGGAACGCGATCTCGGAGAGGCTGTCCATAATGCGGAAAGCCGCGTTGAATTCGATACAGTCAAACAGGCGCACCGCGCCGTCCACCAGAGCGATATTACCCAGGTGCGCGTCACCGTGGCCGTCGATGACTTTTCCCCCCAGCAGTCGTTGCTTCATGACGGGCAGCAACGTCGTGTAACGTTGTAGTGACCACTGCTGGATAAAACGCAGTAGAAGGAGCTTTTCATCGGGCAGCGAGTAATCGCGAAGCTGCTGGAAGTTCTGCTCTATGGCCTGCAGCAGGGCCGCGGGCGAACCCGGTTCGTTTCCCTCGGGGTCGGGATGGCATGGCGGCAGCGCCTCGTGCACCCGCGCCAATTCCGCGGCGAGAGCGCGCAGCAGGGCTTGGTCCAGGCCCCCCCGTGCCGCGATTACGTCGAGCAGTTGCGCCTCGCTGAAGCGCCGCATTTTCACGGCGTGGTCGATTGTCGGGCCAGCCCCCTCTATCTGTGGCCCCGCCGCGCCCTGCGTGACGCGCACCACGGCGAGGTACAGCTCCGGTGAAAAGCGGCGGTTGAGTCGCAACTCCTCCTCGCAAAAATGGTGGCGTCGTTCGCGTGTCGAAAAATCCAGAAAACCGAAATTTACCGGCTTCTTTATCTTGTAGGCGACAGCGTCGCAGAGGATCACCCAGGAGATATGGGTTTCGCGCAGCACCGCCTCCCCGTGCCCATCGGCCGAGAGTGTCTGTAGCAGTTGTCCTATGCTGGCGTTGTCCACTGCGCATCCTCACCGCTGACGCTGATCGACTCTGCAGACCCTGATTCTACGCAAGCACCGGGCCAATAGCGCGCCTCAATCGCGCGACCCGGTCCGCATGGCGATCAGAGAAAAACTGGCAACAGCGCGATAACGCCAGCGCCGAGGGCGAGCAGCGCCGGGCGCCGCAGTTTCGGCAGGCCTACGGCCAGGTAAACCCCGGTGGCGAGAATAGTGAGGAGGGCGACTGCCATGGACAGCGACAATCCCTTGATCAGCGAGCCCGCTTCCGCACGGTGTACGCGCATGACCTGTGCCAGCGGGCTCCGCTGGCGATAGGTCAGCTCGACGGCCAGCGGGTCTTTGCCCGGCTTGAGTTCGACCAGGTATTTGAGGTCACCCCAGCGGTACACGTAGGCGCCTTTTTTCTTGCTGATCGAGGGATCGCCGGAGGGCAGCGCCAGGTCCCGCTGCCGCAGGGCGGTCGTGGCCACATCCGAGAGTTGCGCCAGGTCCGGCGCAAAGGGGCGGTCGAGTGCCAGCGTGAAGACCTGTTTGTCGATACTGCCTTTGACGTCAAACGTGTAGAGCGCACCGCTGACAAAATAAAGTGTGGCCATGGGAATAAAAAAACACGCCAAAAAGGCGTGTATTTTTATGACCAGCATTCGTTGTATTTTCACCGCGCACAAATTCCTTGTGTAGTCAGGCAGCGCAGCGTATCCGCTGCGCGCAAACTGGTCAATCGTTGCCGAAACTCTTCTGCAGGCTGTGGCACAGGTTACAGGCCACTGGCTGACCGGCGCTGACCCTGCGCTGCGTGCCCTCGACCAGGAAGCTGCGATCCACAGGGGCCCGGGATAATACGGTGCCGAGGTGATCGGCGCCGTGGCAGCTGCCGCATGCGCCACCGCCTGGCTTGCGGTTTTCGAGCTCGGCCATATTCTTGTGGGACTCCCGCCAGAATCGCTGGTCGTTGACCACGTGCATGCCGTGGGGACCCTGCAGTGTATTGGCCGGCAGTGAGCTGGCGGTGTGGCAGGCGCTACACTCGATGATCGGGCCCGCATGGCCCTGCAACTGGTTTGCCAGGACATTGTCGTTGGCATTGGCGCCTGCCACCGGCCACTCGGCGTGGGTGGCCCCGTGGCAGCCCTCGCACATTACCCCGCCGTGTCCGGTGCTGACTCGGTAGAGTTTCGGATTGCCCGCAGCCGGGTTGTCAAAGCCGTTGAACACGGCCGGGACCGCCGGTTCAGCGAACAGCTTGTTGGTGGGCACGATGGGTGTCGCCTTGGGGTCGCCGGTGACGAACGCCTGCCGCAAGCGGATGCCATCCGTCACGCCGTGGCTGTCCTTGATGTTGACCACCACGCCGGGCAGGTGAGCAAGATTGTTATTGGCGCTGCCGGAATGGCAGGAGCCGCAGCCGGGTTCGTTGGCCCAGGGCACACGGGACTGCGGGCTGTTCGGATCGTAGAAATTGCCCTGGTCAAGCACAAAGCCCCCGGGGTTGGACGCTGACACACCGGCGGAGAAGTCCGCCCCGATCTGGGCCATGGTCCCGTGGCAGTCACTGCACAAGATACCGGCGTTGAACATGGCGCCACGCAAGCACTTGGTCTCCTTGCCGGGGTGGCACTGGTAGCAGTTGTTTTCCAGCGCGGCGGTGCGCTGCGCCTGGTTGGTGATGGCCCCGGTGACGGGATTCTGGAGCGGCGCCGGAATAGCGGGGAACAGGTTGGTGAGACTGCCGTGGTGGTTGTGCATCACCCGCGAGTTGGTTTCGTGCACCAGCTGGTTCCTGCCATTGGCAGCGCTGCCCGGTGGGCCCGCCACGGGGCCGACCTGTGCGAGGTCCAGCGCGGGAGTGTAGTGACAGCTCTGGCAGACCACGGGCTGGTGTTGTTCCAGCGCCCGGTTTAGCAGGCAACTCGCCGAGCCATTGGCTCCCTGCATCGGGAAGCATGGGTCGGCCTGATGCACCACGCCGCCGCCGTTGTCCACGGGGTCCACGTAGGCGGTGCCGTGCTTGAGATCATGCAGGCGCAGAATGTTGATATCGGCCGCGTATTCCAGGCTGACCGCCTCCGGCACCGAGCCTGCGGCGTGCAGCGGGTCAGCCGTCTTGTTCGCCACCGGCAGGCCGGCGGCGAGCAGTTGTTCGGCAGGGGCGGTTGATCGAGCCCCCGGCATGTCTGCGGGATTGCTGTGACAGTTCGTACAACTGGTCTCGCTGGATACCGGTAGTACCACGTCGGACGTTGAGAGCACCGTGCCGGCAGCACTGGCTTCCACCCGCACCAGCGGGAATGGATTCTGGCGGCCCCTGTCATCGAAGGGTGACATGGGGATGCCCGCGGCTTCAAACCAGTTGACGCCGTTGGCTACATAGCCGATGGGGAAACCAATGAAAAACGGTTTGTCGTGATAGTGCTCGAGTATCGGTTGCGGCTGGTTGGCGACCATGGGATTGGTAACGCCCGGCATGGTGTGCTGCACCGCGCTGAGTCGCTCATCCCCATCCCCGACAATACCATTGTCGCCGAGATACAGGAGCTCGGCATTCGGCACCGGCAGGCCGACATTCTCGGTCACCGGGAATGGTGGGCCGGACAGCGGCGTGACAATGGGCGGATAGAACGCGTCGTAGGAGCCCTGTGGAATACCCTCCCAGAAATTCGTCTTGTAGAGCGTGCCATCCGGTGCGATGCCCCTTTGTCCCAGGCCATTGTTGAGGGCCGGGTCCAGCGGGTTGGACACCGCGGAGTAGGACAGGCTGACGCCCGCGGGGTTCAGGGTGGGCTGCGCGCCTTTCTGGATGACCTGTGAGAGCAGCACCTGGAAGGGGGGCAGGATATTGGCGACACGTCCGTCGAGGTCAACACAGTGCATACCCAGATCGTTTACCGCGAATACCGAGTAATTGCTGTTCGGGACCCGCGGCCGCTCAGGCACCGGCGAGTATGCGTTGGGGTAATACCCGGAGGCGCTGCTGGAATTGATGGATATGGCAGGCCCGTCAAGTTCAAACAACGGACGCAACCAGGTGTCTGCCGTCAGTGACGTGAGGGAAGCGGGAATATTCTGCAGCGCGCAGGGCGCCGTGCTGCCGCCACACAGGCTGCCGGAACTTTTTTCCCAGCCCGTAAAGTGATACCCCGGAGCAGGTACCGCCGTGAAGGTGTCGCTGAACGGCACCCCGTCGATATCCAGCACGCAGGTCTGGCCCGCCGCGCAGTCGCGCAACCCCGAACTGGAGTTGATGGACCCGCCCTGGGGCACCACCTGCGTGATGCGGCAACCCTGCACCAGCAACACGATCAACAAAATGAGACATGACTTGAGTGGGCGCATGGTCGGATCGTCCTGTTTAGAAGGTAGGCCTCGCTGTCACGTACGCGGCGGCGTGCATACCTTGGTCGGTTGAACTGTATCCCATTATTTGGGAAATTATGCCCAAACAGTATAACCCGTGTCAGGGGGGGAAATACAATCACTTTTTTTTATTAGGGATATTCCGTTTCAGATATATCACGCTGCAGAGCGTGCGAAATGCACTACTATTGCTTCGGACCAGGTGCTCCGGGGAGTGGTAATTGCGAATTGGAATCAATTGAGATAGGGTCTACACTACGGCCACTGTGCCGGCTTTCCTCGGCAACGCGCTTCGCAAAATCTGCAGGCGGCCTTGACGTTACCCCTATTTGGGATTATTTTCCCAACTATGCCAGATAGTCTCCAGCATGCCTTGAACAACGCCATTCTGCGGCTGCTGCGACCGCTCGCCCGTTTGATGCTGAATCACGGGATGGCCTACGGCACCTTCGCCGAGCTGGCACGCAAGGCTTTTGTCGATGAGGGCTTTGATTATATGCAGGAAAGCGGCAGGCGCCCGACCGTCTCGGGCGTGTCTGCACTGACGGGGCTGACGCGCAAGGAAACCAAATCCCTCCGCGAGAGCTCCCCCATCGATAACGAGAAATCCGCACAGCGATACAGTCGCGCCATCCGCGTCATCAGTGGATGGGTAAACGACCGGGATTTTCACACAGCGCAGGGAGAGCCGGCAGTCCTGCCGTTTGACGGCGGCGAGCTGAGTTTCAGCGGCCTCGTTAAAAAGTACAGTGGCGATATTCCTCCCGTAGCCATGTTGTCGGTGCTCGAAACCAGCCAGACTGTGAGCGTTGAAAACGGCAGTGTCATCCTCAGGGAGCGGGCCTATATCCCCATGTCCACTCCCGTCGACAAAATCAATATCCTGGGCACCGATGTGGCGGAACTGATCGGCACCATCGGCCACAACCTGGAGGCGAGTCCGGGTCAGCGACTCTTCCAGCGTAAGGTCTCCAATACTGCGGTTACTGTCGAGGCGATCGGGAAATTTCGGGAACTTTCGAACCGCAAATCCCAGCAACTGCTGGAGGAGTATCACGCCTGGTTGTCCGCGCATGAAGGCACTGCAGACGAGGTCGAGCGTGGGCAGGCCGGCTATGTGGCAGTGGGAATCTATTACACAGAACAGTTAAGCCCAGAGGAGTTTCCGCATGAACCTGATTAGGATTGTGATTGCCGCGGTGTTTGCGTCAGGCCTCACTCTCTCGGGCTGTGGCGGAGGCGGGGGCGGCATCGGCGGTGTGGCATCGATCGGCAAGGGGGGTGGCATTGGTGGAACTGGCGTGACCAGTTCCGGCACAATCGACGGTTTTGGCAGCATTTTTGTTAATGGCGTGGAATTTGAGACCGACGATTCGATCATTTTGCTGGACGGCATGACGACAACGGCGGATATGTTGCGCCTCGGCATGGTGGTCACTGTTCGCGGTACGCTCAACGAAGACGGCAGGACCGGCACTGCGACAGAAGTGGTCTATGACGATGAAGTGCGGGGTCCGGTGTCTTCCATAGTCGCCGGTCCCGACGGCGACACACTGCTGATCAAGGTGCTGGGTGTGAGCATCATAGCCGAGCGTACGGGCACTGTATTTGACGGCGTGAGCTTTGGCACGCTGGCGGTCAACGATCTGGTGGAAGTTTCCGGGTTTGTAGAGAGCGGATTAAAACTGCGTGCCACTCGGATCGAAAAGGTGTCCACGTTTCAGTCGGGTGCCAGTGCAGTCAAGCTGAAGGGCACTGTCTCGAACCTCACGCCATCCAGCTTCGAACTCGGTGAATTCACCGTAGATTACAGCAGTGCCGAACTTTCAGGTTTCCCGGAAGGAGTTCTGGTTGAAGGGATTCAAGTGGAAGTGTATGGAACCCTGGAAAACAATACGGTTCAGGCTACGCGCGTGGAACTGGAGGGCGATCTCGCCAGCAGTTTTGCGGATCAGGAAGACATCAGTGTGCAGGGGGCGATCACCGATTTCGTCAATCAGGCGCATTTCGTGGTCAATGGTATTGCCGTGGATGCCAGCAATGCAGCCGTCGAACCATCGGGCCTGGTGCTGGCCAATGGGCTCATCGCCGAGGTGGCAGGCGTTTGGAACGGCACTACGCTGGTAGCGGAAACAGTGACATCACGAAGGGGGCGGGTTGAACTTGCGGCCCAGGTTTCCGCCGTGGATGTCACCGGTAAAACCGTCACCCTGCAGTTTTTCAGTGGATCGGTAACGGTCACGGTCGATAACAAGACCCAGCTTAAAGACGAAACTGGTCGGGTGAATCCGTTCAGTCTGGGAGCAATCAACTCAGGTGATTTCCTCCAGGTGGAGGGTATCAATGTCGGTGGATCACTCGTGGCTAGCCGGATCAGTCGCGACGACGCGAGCGATAGTGTGCTGCAGGCGCCGGTGGACAGCTTTAACGCCGGGATCGACATCACATTGCTGGGGGTCAGATTCAGTACAGCAGGTGCGAAGTTTGAAGATCAGTCTGACACCGGGATTGACACCGGAGCTTTCTTTGCACAATTACATGTCGGTGACCTGGTCAGGGTTAAGGATGACGATCCGCAGGATGGAATCGCCAATGAAGTGGAACTTGAACGCGAGGATGTTCTTGACGGCCACGAGTTTGATGATGAATCCACGGAAGTCTGCGACAGCCACGAGACGGGTGACGCATGTCCACCTGACGATAACGAAGACACGGAGCCAGTGGAGGTTCCTGAAGTCGAACCTGTAGAGCCGCCGGAAGTGGAACCTGTAGAGCCGCCTGAAGTGGAACCTGTAGAGCCGCCTGAAGTGGAACCCGTAGAGCCGCCGGAAGTGGAACCCGTAGAGCCGCCGGAAGTTGAGCCGGTGGAAACGCCGTAATTGGTACGATTGCATCTCCGGTCAGTTTACCTGCCGCAGGCGATGGGTCGCTCCTTGCTTCGAAGCATCCGCAGCTTCAGCTGGTCTCGGTTGCCTTCGTCCGATAATTGGACGCACGTGCGCGCCGCTTTGAAGTATCATCCTGATACTCGATCATCGTGCCGTACATCCTGAGCGGATGTATATTGCGTGTTCACGATTGTAATAAGGAGAGATTAGCAGATGCGTATAGGAATTTTTGCCGGTGCGACGCCGGAAACCAGCTTCGGGCTTACCGAACTTGTGACGTTTGCGCGTGACGTGGAGGCGCGGGGCTTCGACACGCTCTGGCTGCCCAATGTATTTGGCATGGACGCGGTGGGCGCCTGTGCCATTGCTGGCTGGGAGACCCAGCGCATGGAACTGGGCACGGCGGTGACGCCCACCTACCCCAGGCATCCTGCCGCGCTGGCACAGCAGGCGTTGACGACGCAGCTGGCCTGCGGCGATCGATTTGCATTGGGCATCGGACTGTCCCATCAACTGGTGATCGAGGGCATGTTCGGCCTGTCCTATGACAAGCCGGCGCGACACATGGAGGAGTACCTGCAGATTCTCGCACCGTTGTTGCGCGGCGAGGCCGCTGACTTTGCAGGGGAACGACTGACCGCGAAGCTGGCGCTGGACGTGCCGGGCGCCGATGAGGTACCGCTGCTCGTGGCGGCGCTCGGTCCCGCCATGCTGAAACTGGCAGGGACCTACGCCCACGGCACGACCACCTGGATGACCGGGCCGAAGACGATCGAGGAGCATATCCTGCCAACCATCAGTGCCGCGGCAGCGGCCGTCGGGAAGCCCGCGCCGCGGATAGTGTGCGGCCTGCCGATCTGCCTCACACGCAATGTCGATGCGGCGCGCGAGCAGATCGGCAAGCGCCTGGAAATCTACGGCATGCTGCCCTCCTACCGCGCCATGCTCGATCGGGAGGGTGTGGCCGGGCCGGCCGAGTTGTCGATCGTCGGTGATGAGGCCACGTTGCGCGCAGCCATTGCCCGGTTGCGCGATGTCGGGGTCACCGATTTCAGTGCGGCCGTGGTAGGGGTAGACGGCGGTGGCGTCGACGCCACGCTGGACCTGCTGCAAACGGAGCTGGCCTAGCGTCGGCTACCCGCCGCTTTTGGTTGCGGATTTCTTCTTTTTTTTCTTTTTCTTTTTCCCGCTTTTTTGGGTCGCGGCGGCGGGGGCTGAAGCCAGCGCTTGCGCCGCCGTTCGCAGTTCCGCAAAGGCCTCCTGCAGGCAGGCCTTGTAGAACTGCGGGTCCGGCATCATCTCGCGACAGGCGACAAAGTTGATGCAGATACGCCCCGCACCGCTGAGGACGGCGTGGAACAGGCCCATCATGTCCAGCAGCGGTCCCATCCCCATCATCAGGGCCACCCGCGCCCCCGCCAGGTAGAGCGGGAACTGCGGCCCAGGCACATTGGAAATAACCACGTGGCAGGGCATCGGGGCGGCGGTGCGCGCCGCCGCCAGCGTGGCGGCGCGGAAACCCCAGCCCAACACCTGTGGAATCAGGATTTCACTGATGTCCATCATGACGCTGGAGCCCAGTGCGCTGGAGAAAGCCTTGGATTGCTCCGCGCTCAGGTGAATGGCCCGCAGTCGCTCCACGGGATCGGCGATATCCGTGGCCATGCTGATCGTCATCAGGCTGACCTGGTTGCCACTGGATTCGCTGTTGCGCTCACTGCGCACGTTTACCGGGGCGCCGGCGATCAGGCTGTCCGCGGGCAACTCATCCTTGCTCAGCAGGTAATTGCGCAGCGCGCCGCCGACGATCGAGACCATGATGTCGTTGATGGTGACATCGCCGAGGGCCCCGCGCATGGCCTTGATTTCTGCGAGGTCCATGATCAGGGCATCGGTGACCCGGTTGGGGCTGATGCGCGTGTTGAATCGCGTCTTGGCCGACAGTGGTTTGCGGCGTTCGGTGGCGGCTCCCTCACTGAGTTTGCCCGCGCGGATGATCGCCGGCACCAGGTGCCCCACCGTTTCCACGAACTTCACCGGACGCTTCAGGTTGTGGAGGTAGGCGCGCGACCAGACCTGCCAGGCTGAGGGCTCGCTCTCACCTTTCCACGTGTCCACCACCGGCGGTGGTGCCACCTCGTCGGTCAGGCTGTGAATCGCGGTGACGATCTCCGCCCCGGAAATACCGTCTATGGCCGAGTGGTGGATTTTCAGCATGATGGCGAAACTGTTTTCGGGCAGGCCCTCGACCCGGTTGAGACCCTCGATGACATAGGCCTCCCACAGCGGGCGCTTCATATCCAGTCCGCGTGACTGCAGGCGCGCCAGCAGGATGCAGAACTGCCGCCAGTCGCCGGGTTTGGGCAGGGCGAGATGGCGCACGTGGAACTCCAGGTCGAAGTCCGGATCCTCCACCCAGTAGGGGGTGTCGAGGCCCATCGCGCCGCCTGCCAGCTTGCGGCGGAAAATAGCGGACTTGTGCAGGTTGCGCTCGAATACCGTGAGGATTTCCTTGTACCGCACCTTGCCGCCTGCGCGGCCGGACTGGTCGTACACGATCACCGGGCTGATGTGCATGGGCGTGCGCACGCTCTCCTGCTGCAGGAAATTGCTGTCCATTTCCGTGAGCTGTTCCATGATGTCCGGTCCCGTCACTGGCGCAAATGGCTACTGTGCACCGAAGCATTTGCCTCGGCAAGTGTCGGATGTCAGTATCCGCCGCTCGTGACGGTGAATGGTAGCTGCATGGCAAAATTGATCCTGTGGGGCCTGGCGGCCTCGCCCTACCAGCTGAAGATGCAGTCCCTGCTGGACTTCGCGGGGCACACCTGGGAGCGCTGGCCGCAGCAGGCGGGACGCCTGTCGGCACTGGCCATGGCGGCCCGCCTGGAAACGGCGAAACGCCGGCGGGCGGTGCAGCGATTTCCGTCGATGTCGCCCGCGCTGGACGAGTATCCCGCGGTGCCCTTCTACACACTGGACGGCCGCCGTTTCTACTACGATTCCTCCTCCCTGGCACGGCACCTCGACCGGTTTCCCGAGCGATCCCACGCGCCGCTGGTGCCAGCAGAACCGCGACTGGCTTTTATTTGCCAGTTGCTCGACGAGGCCTTCGACGAGTTTGGCCTGTATATGGTGCACCACATGCGCTGGGTCGGATCCGCCCGGACCACGCCCATGGGCGACATGACCGCCCGCGAGCTGGGCCCGTTGCTGCCTCCCGGGGTGGGGCGCCTGGTTGCGCGGTGGCTTTATCGACGCCAGGTGGCGCGCTGCCCCTATTTGTTCAGCGTGGCACCCGAGCACTACGTCGCCGGCGTCAGTCGCGAGCGAACGCCACCGCCGCGTGCCGGCTTTCCCCCCACCCACGCGCTGCTCGAGGAGGCCTGGCGCGGCTATCTGGCCGCCATGGAGCGGCTGTTGCAGGAGCAGCCCTTCCTGCTGGGGGGGCGCTTCACGCTGGCCGATGCCAGCGCGTACGGCCAGTTGGCCATGAATATGGTGGACCCCGAGGCGGTCGCCCTGCTCGAAACCCTGGCGCCGCGCACACATCGCTGGCTGTGTGCTATCGGCGCCGGTGAGCACGCGGAGAAGCAGGGAGAGCTGGCCCTGGCGCCGGCGTTGCGGCCGCTGTTGCTGATGGTCAGCCGGACCTTCATGCCGCTGATGGCGCAGAATGAGGAAGCCTACGAGCGCGCGTGCGCCGAAGGCGAGACGTTGTTCAACGAAGCGGCGTTCAACGCCCATCGGGCGCTGTTCGACGGGAACCTGCTGGGGCAGCCCTTCAGGGCGGTGGTGAAAACCTTCCAGGTACGTGTGTGGCGGGAACTGCGCAGCGCGTGGCAGTCGCTGGCTGACCAGGACAGGGACTACCTGGCGCGCGACTTCCTGCCCGGTGCCGGGGCCGCGTTCCACACGTCCGGCGCGCCGCCGGCGGGCAGCGCCGGCTAGTCCGCCCGCACCTGTCGACAATTCAGGCCGGTTTTTGCCGCCCTGGGCAGAAGACCGAATTTAATTACTTTTGGGGGTTGCAATCCGAATTCAAACCACTGAGTATATATACAGTACTTTTGCAGTATGGAAGCCGGGCCCCGGGGGCCGAGCAGGAACGCGTGGAACCCGGAGCTGGCCGCCGATAAATCGAAAATCCGCTGGACACCAGCAACTAGAGAGGGGCTGTTATGGACGCCAACAAAACCAAAGCACTGGATGCCGCACTGAGCCAGATCGAGCGACAGTTCGGCAAGGGCACCGTTATGCGGATGGGGGACCGGGAGCACGTGGCCATTCCCGCCATCTCCACCGGCTCGCTGGGGCTGGATATTGCCCTGGGCATCGGTGGCCTGCCCCGGGGCCGTATTTGTGAAATCTATGGTCCCGAGTCCTCCGGCAAGACCACCCTCACCCTGCAGGTCATCGCCGAGGCCCAGAAGCTTGGCGGCACAGCCGCATTTATCGACGCCGAGCACGCGCTGGACCCGGCGTACGCGGAGAAACTGGGTGTGCAGATGGATGAGTTGGTCCTGTCCCAGCCCGATACCGGCGAGCAGGCACTGGAGGTCGCGGAAATGCTGGTGCGCTCCGGCGCGGTCGATGTGCTGGTGATCGATTCCGTCGCGGCCCTGACCCCCAAGGCGGAGATCGAGGGTGAGATGGGCGCGTCCCATGTGGGCCTGCAGGCCCGACTGCTGAGCCAGGCGATGCGCAAGCTGACCGCCACCATCAAGCAGACCAACAGCCTCGTTATTTTTATCAACCAGATACGGATGAAAATTGGCGTGATGTTCGGCAACCCCGAAACCACCACCGGAGGCAATGCCCTGAAGTTCTATTCTTCCGTGCGGCTGGATATTCGCCGCATCGGGGCTGTCAAGGAAGGCGACGAGGTGGTGGGCAACGAGACCCGGGTAAAGGTGGTCAAGAACAAGGTCTCGCCGCCCTTCAAGCAGGCGGAGTTCCAGATTATGTACGGCCATGGCATCTACCGGATGGGCGAGGTTATCGACTGGGGTGTCAAGCTGAACCTGGTGGAGAAGTCCGGCGCCTGGTATGCCTACAAGGGGGACAAGATCGGGCAGGGTAAAGCCAATGCGGCCAAGTTCCTCGGTGACAATCCTGCGGTGGCCAGGGAAATAGAGGGCCAGATCCGCGCGCAAATGCTCAATCCCGGCGGGCCGGTAAAAGGCGCCGCCGCCGCGGAAGTCGATGCGAGTGCCGAGGAGATTGCACCGGAGGAGTGATACGCCCTGATCGCAGTGCTGTTTTTGATTAGTTTTTATCGGCGCCGGAATCCCGCTTACCCCACTCAAGTTCCCGGCGCCTTTTTTACCTATGCCTGAATCCAGCCCACCCTGTCCCGCAGCCGATACCCACCCGACAGCCGCCGACATCCGCCTGGCTGCTATGAACCTGCTGGCCCGTCGGGAGCATTCCCTCCGGGAACTGCGCGATAAGTTGAAGCGGCGGTTTGCCAACCTGGCTGTAATAGATGAACAGCTGTCCCGACTCGCCGAGGAGGGCCTGCAGAGCGATGCGCGTTTTGCGCAAAGCTATGCGCGACAACGTATTGACCGAGGGTACGGACCGCTGCGCATGCGGGAGGAACTGCGCGAACGCGGCGTGACTGAAAGCGATATCGATAGCGCCCTGCAGGAACTGGCGGTCGATTGGCGCGTGCTCGCCGGTGCGGTACTGCAAAAAAAGTTTGGAGTGCATCCACCCGAGGATTTTACCGAGAAGGCCCGCAGGGCGCGCTTCATGCAGTACCGGGGTTTTGCCATGGAACACTATCATCTCGACGCGGACGATTGATGGCGGTGCGCGCGCTGCGTGCCGAACCTTGCGTGTGAGGCGAAATAACAGTACTTTTCTGCAAGCAGGCGGCTTACGCCATGCAAGTTGACTCGGAGTGTGGGCAATGGAGCGGGACGAACTGGATAGTGATTCCACTTTTCACCAGGAACTTTCTACTGATCACCATGACCCGTTGATCCGCGCCCTGCACGTTGTTATCAGGGGGTGTATCAGGGTTCTAGCGGTTTTTATGGTGGTGGTGATTTTCCTGGGTGTGCTGGATGTCGCGTATCACTTGTATGACGGCCTGAAAGAGCCGCCCCTGTTGGAGTTGAGTGTCAGTGAGATATTCGGCATTTTCGGCGCATTCATGGTAGTGCTTATCGCGGTGGAGATATTTATCAATATCCGCCTGTATCTCGGCTCCAATACCCTGCCAATTCAGCTGGTGATCGCGACGGCGCTGATGGCGATCGCAAGGAAAGTGATTGTACTGGATATCTCCCAAACCCCCGTGGCTTACGTGTTCGCCATCGGCGTTGTGACGCTGGCGTTGGGTGTGACCTACTGGCTGGTGGGACGTAGCGTCGGGGTAAGGGAGCGCGACAACACAGCCATCTGAAGCTGGTGGCCGCTGTCAGCCGATGCCGCCGCGCTCGTCGGTAATTCTGTAACCAACCAGGGTAAATAGTCGATGGCGACACTGACATTTCATGGCGCTGCACAGGAAGTCACCGGTTCCTGCCACCTGCTGGAAACCATCGGTGGTGGCCGCGTCTTGCTCGATTGCGGAATGCACCAGGGCGGCGATGCGGTGGAACGCATCGGCGATGAACGCTTTCCGTTTGATCCCGCCGATATCGATGCCGTTGTTCTCTCTCATGCGCACCTCGATCATTCCGGATTGCTGCCCAAGCTCTACCGGGAGGGTTTTTCCGGGCCGATTATCTGTACCCGGGCGACGGCTGAATTGCTCGATATCATGCTCAGGGATTCGGTTGGCCTCTACCTGCGCGACCTTGAGCGCACCAACGTGCGCAACGCCCGCCGGGGCCGGCCGCAGGTGGAACCCGCCTTCGACATGGAGTCAGTCGAGGGTGTGCTCAAGCTCTGTGAGGGCCATCCCTATGCAACGGAAGTGCCACTGGGCAACAGCGCGGTGATCGTGTTTCACGATGCCGGGCACATCCTGGGCTCTGCTATCGTCGAGATTCGCCTGCAGGAGAAAGGGCGTGAGAAGACACTGGTGTTTTCCGGCGACCTCGGCAAGCACGATTCCGTCCTCATGAACGAACCTTCCAAACTGTCGCACGCTGACGTGTTGGTGGTAGAGAGTACCTACGGCGACCGGGACCACCGGGGTGAGGAGGATTCGCTGGCGCAATTACGGGAAATCCTGCGCGATACCTGGAAGCTGGGTGGCACCGTCATGATTCCGGCCTTTGCGGTTGGCCGCACCCAGGACATCCTGTTTCACCTTGGCTGTTTGCACCAGCAGGGTGAGTTGGATCACTGGGAAATCTTTCTGGACAGTCCCATGGCCATTGCGGTCACCCGCGTGTACGACCATTGGCTTGCTGCGCTTGACCAGGACGATGTTCGCCAGCTCAGTGCGGCGCACAAATCATCGCTGGAGAAGTTCCTTCCCAAGCTCAGCATGGCCATGGAAACCGAACAATCGATGGCGATCAATCGTATCAAGGGTGGCGCCATTATCATCGCCGGCAGCGGCATGTGTACGGGCGGGCGTATCCGCCATCACCTGAAGCAGCGTATCTGGGATGATCGCAACACCGTTATTTTTACGGGGTACCAGGCGCGGGGCACACTGGGGCGTGTGCTAGTGGATGGGGCGCGTGCGATAAAAATCTTCGGCGAGGAATTCGTGGTGAAAGCCCGTATCGAGACGCTGGGCGGTCTCTCCGCGCATGCGGGGCAGAACGGGCTGGTGCAATGGATCGAGGCGTTCGCGCCGCCGCCAAGAACGCTGCTGGTGCATGGTGAGCCGCCGGCGCAGGATGCGCTTTCTGATCGCCTCTGGCGCGAGTGTAACCTGCAGGTCCAGATTCCGGCCCGGGGTGACAGTATCGTGTTCTGAATGCTCGCACCACGCATAGTAAAAAAGCACATATTTATTCGCACCGAATTCTTCTACAATTTCCGGGTCTGGAGATACAATGAGGGCGGTGACGAGGACCGCCGTCATGGCAGTACCATAATTATTTCTTTATTCGGGGCCACAAAATGAAAATCACAGCACTTACCAGGACTCTGACGCCCTGGGCATTCACGGCAACCTTGCCACTGGCGATTCTCCCCAGCTCCTTTGCGCAGGCGGACGATACCGGCTGGATCAGCCCGGAGAATGGGAATGGCGTCTACACGCAATGGGTGAATTCCGCGCTCAACACGACCAATATGGGCTCATATGTGAATGTGGGTATTGGTTGTGACGCCGCCGGTCTCAGCACTTTCTGGATCATAGGCACCGATAATTCCCGGCAGAGCGCGGTCATTTCCATACCCGGCAGCATTCCTGATGGTTCCACCATAGACAGCGTCGACGTGCAGGTCTGTCAAAGCAGGGCAGGCACCGGTACAGATGGCGCCACGTTCCAGACGTTCATACGCGTGGATGGATCCGACACCGCCTCAGGAAGCAATATCACCGCCGCCACACCCGCCTCGTCCCCGGCGGCAAACAGCGACAATTTTCTATTGGGGATTGTCAAGACAGGCCCTGTTTTTGCCAGCCTGGAAGTTGGCACGCTCAAGACCAACGGGGTGAATTACCAGCGGATCCATACGCTCGCCGCGAGAATCAACTACACACTGCCCGGCAGTACCACGACGGTCAGTTGTGTCACGCCGATCAATATTGGTGATGACAGCGCGTACCGCGTCAGTGGCGCCAGACGCGGGTGTGAATACGCCGACGGGCACGGTTACTTGGGCTACGACGGACGCCGGAAGTTTTAGCAATGAAAGTTGTACGCCCGGAGCGGGAACGCTCGATTGCAGCGCTACCTTCACTCCCAGTGGCGTTGGGACTCCGTCAGTATCAGCAACGTATCCGGGCGATGCCAATATGACCGGCAGCAACGACAGTGATGACGTACAGGTTGATGCGCTTGACAGTACCACCACGGTCGCTTGCAGCAGCCCTGTGGAAGAGGGTGGCGACAGTGTGTTCTGCTACTGTAACACCCAGTGCCGGTAGCATCACGCCGACCGGGGCAGTTACCTGGTCCACCTCGGATGCCGGCAGTTTTAGCGGCGAAAGCTGTACACCTGGCGTGGAACGCTCGATTGCAGCGCTACCTTCACTCCCAGCGGTGCGGGTTCCCCTACCGTGACGGCTACCTACCCCGGCGATGCCAATATAAACGGCAGCAGTGGCAACGATTCAATACGAGTCAATGCGCCAATCGTACCGGCCATTCCTGTTCCAGTGTTTGGTCCCTTGGGTTTGTTGTTGACCATGCTGGTCGTGGGGGCTTTTGGCGCCGGGCGGACACGCCGGAAGTTCTGAATGGTACGCCCGCACCCCGGGCTGTGTTAAAAACACAAAGGGAAGCCGCCAGGCTTCCCTTTTTTTACCTGCGCGTCCGGGGTCGCCGGTGTTTTGCGCGTCATTCCCGGAGTGCTTCCTCCACAAAATCCAGCCGGTCCTGGCCAAAATACATCTGCCCGTCCATGAACATGGTGGGGGCTCCGAAAACGCCCCGCGCCACCGCGGACTCGGTAACGGCAATCAGCTGCGCCTTGATCTCCGGGTCCTGGGACAATCCCATCAGTGCCGGCGCATCAAGTCCGGCGTCCTCCAGGGCTTTTTTCACTACCTCCGGGTCGCCCATGTCTTGTGCGTGTAGCCAAATCGCGTCGTAAGCGGTATTGATCAAGGCAGTCGCGCAGTCGAGGCGCTGGGCGGCAATCGCGATACGCATCAGGTTGAGCGTGTTAATGGGAAAGTAGGGATTGGGATTCATGTGTACCCCGTAGCGCCTGGCGAAGCGCGGCAGGTCCTGCACCATCATGTAGTGCCCCTTGGCCGGTATGGCTACCGGAGAGCTGTTGCCGGTCGCCTTGAAGACACCGCCGAGCAGCATGGGTTGGTAGATAACGTCCAGCGGATACTCCGCCGCCAGTTGCTCCAGTCGCTTGTGCGCCAGGAAGGCAGTGGGGCTGCCAAAATCGAAGTAGAATTCGAGGGTTTTACGGTTCAAGGCGGGCTCCTTTTGTCACCAGCGTTCAATCCAGGGGCGCAAGTCCAGTTCAAAGGTCCAGGCGTTACGCGGTTGGTCATACAGCATGACGTAGTTTTCCGCCAGCGCCCCGGGATCCACGAGCCCATCGTTTTCTTTCAATTGCGTGGCCTCGGGAAAGTTCTCCAGTATCCACTGCGTATCCACGGCGGCGTCGATCACGACGTGGGCCACGTGAATATTCTGCGGCCCCAGTTCCCGGGCCATGCTCTGGGCGAGTGCGCGCAGACCGTGTTTGGCGCTGGCAAAGGCGGCAAATCCGGCGGCGCCGCGCACACTCGCGGTTGCGCCGGTAAACAGGATCGTCCCGCGTTTGCGCACGGACATAACCCGCGCCGCCTCGCGCCCCGTGAGGAATCCCGCGAAGCAGGCCATTTCCCAGATCTTGAAAAATTTACGACTGTCCGTGTCGAGTATGCCCAGGGGGACATTGGCGCCGACGTTGAATACCACGACCTCTATGTCGCCCACCTGCTGTTCAATGGCGGCGAAGCGCTCTATGACCTGTTCTTCCCGGCGAGCGTCGCAGCTGAACGCATGGGCCTCGTGGCCCTTGCTGCGCAACTCCTCGACCAGCGGCGCGAGCCTGTCAGCGTTGCGCCGTAGCGCGCAAACGGTGAGGCCGCGCTGGGCGAACTTGCGGGTGATGGCGGTGCCGATGGCGTCACCGGCGCCTACGATGACCGCGACTTTTGCGCGCATGGCAATCACTCCCTCCGTCGCAGGGTGCCCGCACCGTACCGGACTATTGGTTTTAAAGTAGAACTAAGCATAGTTCCAGCGCCGCGACCCGGTCAAATGTGCGCGGTCAACGGGATTGTGGCACCGTTGGGATATAGCCGGGCCCTTGTTTGATGGCACTTGCCAAGGCACCAGACTACTCACAAGGTGCCCGCTGCAACGCGCGCCAAAAGTAAATTACCCAATCTGTTCAGCGAGCAGTGGCGTGAGGACTTTCTCGCTGTACAGGCGCAGGCACTGCCAGGCGTTGTCGAGCGGCATACCGCCAATCAGCGGGTGAATCGCCGCAAAAAAGTCACTGCGCTCCCGGTGGCGCCGCAGGCAGTCCGCCGGGGTAATGATCTCGTAGCGCTGCTGGGCGCGCAGGGCCTCGATCGAATGGCTGCTGAACTCCAGCGGGCGGTTCACGCCAGCGGTTTTCCAACTGCTGTACTCAATGGCCTCATTGAGAAAATAGTGTCCCAGCTCACTCCACGCCTGGTCGGGATTCTCGTGTATAAACAAGACTGAGAAATCGGCGGGAGGGGAGTATGTGAAGCCCTGCTGACCATGCAGCTTGAGTTGCTCGTGGTAGTAGGCCTCCAGCACCGGGTCCGCGACGGGCGGTGCGAACGGCAGGCCAAGCCGCGCCGCGCGGCGGGCGGCCGGCTTGCTCATGCCACCCACCAAAAACATGGGGTGAGGTCGGCTGAACGGCTTGGGCGTGACGTTCACCTTTTTTCCCCGGTACTCGAAGGGCTCTTCGCCCCACGCTTGCAGCAGGGTCTCGAGCACGTGATCCATCCATGCGCCACGGTCTGCAAAAGGCTTGTTGGCGACATGGAACTCGATTTCGCGGTAACCCATGCCGGCGACAAAATGCAGGCGCCCCTGGCTGAGCAGGTCAACCACCGCGATATCCTCCGCCAGTCGGATGGGGTCATACAATGCTACCAGCAGCGCCATCACGCCGATCCGGCAATGCTCGGTCCGCGCCGCGATTGCGGCGGCCATGGTCAGCGGGGAGGGCAGCCAGCCGTTGTCCGCCACATGGTGCTCTTCAACATTGACGCTGGCGAACCCCTGCCGGTCGGCGTAGGCCGCCATGTCAATCGCGGTGCGATAGCGCCTGGCGCGCAGGGCGGGGTCGGCTTCCGCGCCCGTCATATTCAGGCGCAGGTTGCTGCTGATGGCCTGCACTGGCGCGATCAGGCGGCCTGGGGAGCCGCCTGCGTGCCGCGTATGAGTTTGCCTGGTACGGCGCCCGTGTACTTGCCGTTTTCCATAATCACCTCACCGCTGACAATGGTTGCGAGATAGCCTCGTGCTCCCTGGAACATGCGTCGTCCGCCCGCGGGCAAATCGAAGATAATCTGCGGGGCCTCCAGCTGCAGGGCGTCGAAATCGATAAGGTTGAGATCCGCTTTCATACCGACTTCGAGGGTACCGCGATCTGCAAGGCCGACACAGCGCGCGGTGTCGTGGGTTTGCATCTTGACCACGTCCTCCAGTTTCAGGCGATGCCCGCGCTGCCGGTCGCGCACATAGTAGCTGAGCATCTGTGTGGGTACGCTGGCATCACATAGCACACCGCAGTGAGCGCCGGTATCTGCGAGGGAGAGCACGGTCGACTCGTCTTCCATCAGCGCCACCTGGCGACTGAGGTCATTAGCGCCGTACCCGAAGCAGGGAAAGTAGACGACATTCTTGCCATCGTTCTTCATCATCAGGTCATAACAGTACTGCTGGGGTGAGACGCCCTCCCGGGCCGCTTTGGCCGCGATGCTGTCCTCGGGGCCCGGCTCGTAGTTCGGCGGGTCTCCCAGTTCGTACAGCTTATCGTAGCCGCCAATGATGGTGTCCATAAACGCGTCGCCCATCAGCGGCAGGTCCTCGGCGAGAATGGCCGCGCGTACTTCGGGTTTGCGCAGCTCCGCCAGTCGCTGTTCGTGTGACATGATGGAGAGCGGCGCGTAGTTCGTGTGGAAGCTGAACGGATTGATGGTGCCGTCCCAACTGAGCAGGATATTGACCGGGCGGGCGCCAACGTGGGGAATCAGTTGCGCGCCCTCGGCGTTGGCCTGGCGGCAGAACTCGAGTTGTTTGAGCACGCGATCCCAATCCTTTTCCTCGCGGAAGAACAGGACAAAGTTAATCTGGCAGTTGTTCTCGACCGACAGCCGCTTCATCCAGTCCATCTCCTGCTCCCAGTTGTGGAAGTCGGACACCAGGCCGAAAATGCCCCTGCCGCCCAACTCGCCGATCACCTTGCCGATACCCAGCAGTTCGGCCTCGTCCGCGTAGGTGCCGGGCATGGCCTGGTCGCCGCCAGTGGTGTGCAGTTCGGTGCGCGACGTGGTGAAGCCCAGGGCGCCGTGCTCGATGCCCTCCTTGACGATGGCCGCCATGGACGCAACGTCGTCCGGTGTCGCCAGTTCGTTCCTGGCGCCGCGTTCGCCCATGACGTACGTACGGACCGCGCAGTGTGGTACCTGGGCGCCGACATCAATGGCCCGGGGAAATTTTTCCACGGCGTCGAGATATTCCGGAAAACTCTCCCAATCCCACTTCACGCCCTCGTGCAGTGCGGTGCCGGGAATGTCTTCCACATCCTCGACCACCGTAATCAGGCGCGCCTGTGCTTCCTTGTTGGGCGCGCAGGGCGCGAATCCGATACCACAGTTACCCATGACCAGGGTGGTAATGCCGTGATTCGCGGCGGGACTGCACAATGGATCCCAGGTCGCCTGGCCGTCCATGTGCGAATGTACGTCCACCCAGCCGGGGGTCAGCAGTTTGCCCAGCGCGTCGATTTCCTTATTACCTTTGCCGCTGACCGCGCCGATGGCGGCAATCTTGCCGTCGCTGACCGCCAGGTCGCCCCCGAAGGCCGGCCGGCCCGTGCCGTCGACTATCGTTGCATTGCGAATCACCAGGTCATACATCGTGATACCCTCCCGTACTGTAAGCCTTCCAGTGTACCCATTTTCAGGAAGCACCGGTTAGTCCCGGGCGCCGAATGCCCTGGGCGGTTCAAATTTGGCGACTTCCCGCCGCGTTATCCCGTCGGCATGGCGGCAATCGAGTCATATGCGCGTAGGACTGTCATTCCGCGCAGTTTCATCTATATTCAATACCCCGGTGAACGGAAGACGGAGGTTGTCTACATGTTATACGCGATGCCAGGTTCGGAAGGTGCACTTTACAAATTTCGCAGCCGTTACGAAAATTTTATCGGTGGGGAGTGGGTCGCCCCACTGGAAGGCAAGTACTTCGAGAATGTAACGCCCGTTACCGGGGCGGTGCTTTGCGAGGTGGCGCGCTCCACGCCGGCGGACCTGAACCGGGCGCTGGACGCAGCGCATGCAGCCGCCTACAACTGGGGTACTACCCCGGTGGCGCAACGCTCCAATATCCTGTTGAAAATCGCTGACCGGATCGAAGCCAACCTGGAAACGCTGGCCTACGTGGAGACCTGGGAAAATGGCAAGGGCATTCGCGAAACGCTGAACGCGGATATTCCCCTGCTGGTGGACCACTTTCGCTATTTCGCGGGATGCCTGCGGGCCCAGGAGGGCAGCGCCAGCGATATCGATGCCAATACGGTCAGCTACCACTTCCACGAACCACTGGGTGTCGTGGGACAGATCATCCCGTGGAACTTCCCCCTGTTGATGGCTGGCTGGAAACTGGCCCCGGCCCTGGCAGCGGGTAACTGCGTGGTGCTCAAACCAGCGGAACAGACACCGGTATCCATTCTGGTGCTGATGGAAATGATCGCCGACCTGCTGCCGCCGGGAGTGGTGAATATTCTCAACGGTTTCGGTGAGGAGATCGGCCAGGCGCTGGCCAGTTCGAATCGCATCGCCAAGATCGCCTTTACCGGCTCCACTGCCGTGGGGCATGTGATCCTGGCCAATGCGGCGAAAACACTGATTCCCTCGACCGTCGAATTGGGTGGCAAATCTCCCAATATTTATTTTGCCGATGTCATGGCGCAGGAGGACGAATTCGTCAGCAAGTGCGTGGAGGGTTTGCTGCTGGGCTTTTTCAACCAGGGTGAAGTCTGCACCTGTCCGTCCCGGGCACTGGTACAGGAAAGCATCTATGGCGATTTTATAGAGCGCGTACTGGAGCGGGCCAGGAAGATCAAGCAGGGCAATCCGCTGGACACCGAGACCATGGTCGGGGCGCAGGTGTCGCGGGAGCAGTTTGACAAGATCATGGGATACATGGATATCGCCCGTGCGGACGGCGCCCATTTCCTGATGGGCGGTGCGCAGGCGGTGGTGGGTAGTGATATCGCCGGCGGTTTCTACGTGCAGCCCACGCTGCTGCAGGGCACCAACGACATGCGGGTGTTCCAGGAGGAGATCTTCGGGCCCACGCTGGGTGTCACCACATTCAAGGATGAAGCGGAAGCCCTGGCGATCGCCAATGCCACTGAGTACGGGCTCGGCGCTGGTGTCTGGACCCGCGACACCAACCGGGCTTTCCGCATGGGCCGCGGTATCAAGGCCGGGCGCGTGTGGATGAACTGTTACCACGCCTATCCGGCACACGCGGCATTTGGCGGCTACAAGAAATCGGGCATCGGCCGTGAGACGCACAAGATGGCGCTGGAACACTACCAACAGACCAAGAACCTGCTGGTGAGCTACGACATCAACCCGCTGGGATTTTTCTGATGGATTAGCGGGTGGCGCCGCTGTGCAGCGCGCGGAGTGCCGTCGTCAACAGTCCGCATCCGAGCAGCAGCAGGACGCCAGGCGGCAGTGCCGGTATCTTCTCCGGCGGTGGCGGTTGATTGACGCGCGCCAGGTTTGTGGATGTGGTGGCCGCGAGCGCCAGATTGTAATTCTGGCCATCCTGCAAGCCGGTGACCAGCAGCCTGTAGCTCCCGTTGCCTGCGGCCCGGTTGGCGGCGCCGCCGGTGGAAGTGCTGTTGGTCAGGTTCAGTGCGGTCTCGGTAACCGTGCAGGTGAGGCCCGTGCCGCAGAAAATACTGCCGCTCCCAGGAACCCAGGACGCCTGCGCCTGACCGTTTGACTGCAGTAGCACGGAAACACTGCTGTTCGCCTGCGCCAACCCGAAGCCGACGTCTGCCCCGGTCACCTCCGACTTGACATCCAGCGCCGCGTCAAACTGGACGATAAATGTGCCACCGGGTCCGGCTGTGAAGTCAAATGACAGGCTGGTATTGGATTGCACGACGGTACTTGCCGAAGCCTGAGTCCCGCTCTGCAGGTTGCTCTCGGCGATTTGCTCGGTGCTCGTGGGTGCGGATCCTCCATTGGCCGCAGCCACAAGTGTGGAGTCGATGATGGCCGCCTCGGTGTTGGAGTACTCTGCCGTCTGCCCGAATTTCTGGTAATCATTTTCCGCTCGCACCAGGCCGCCACCGGGAGCGTTTTGTGCCGTGCCGCTCAACACCGGAACGACATACGGGCAGTCGCCCGCACTGGGAAAAACACCGGAACAGGAGGCGGCACCGTCAGATGGGTCCGAGACATTGTTCAAGCGCGCATTCTGGTCTGTTTCAAAAGTAAAGAGTCCGGGACCACCGCTCTCGACATTGGTGAAGATCACTGCGAGGTTGTCGATGTCCAGGTAGCTCAGGCCATACACATCGGCGGACGCCTGCGTGGACATAACCAAACCGATCGCGGCACCGGCGAGTCCCGCGAACTTAGCTGTTACCGCTTTCAAGACGATCCCCTGCTATACACTATTTATTTTTTTGCTTGTTCTGTTTGATTCCTGCGTTCGATCGACCGCAAGAAGGCCCCTGAAGCTCTTTATATCATGTCGGGCACTCTAAACTTTGGTTTATGTTAAAAATTAACATGATTTTGTAGTTCGGTGCCTCGCCGCGCGCATAGCCTGCCGGCGGCGCGCCTAATGCAGTTTCCTTACATGCGCGTAGGCCTCGTACGCCGGCACCATCTCCGACTCGCGTTCCTCGATACGCTCGGCCAGCCACTGCACCCACTCGCCGAAGCGGGGGTTCCCCTGTTCCTTGCGGGTCGTCCTGATCCAGGTCTCCAGCTTGCGCCACATCATCAACAGCAGGCCGCCGGTCAGCTCCTGTATGAGCCGGAACGAGGCGACGTCCCTGTAGACCATCAGTCCCATTGTTTCGAACATCATACCGACAATCTGCGCGGCTTCTTCAGTCTCGTTGTCCATGGCCTGCATGGTGTGCAGCTCAACCCCGTCGGGCAGGCGTCGAAGCAGTGATATCGCGCGGGCGAATTCCGGTTCGGCAAATCGCCGACACAGTTCCCCGGCGATCCTGTTTCTTTCCCGCTACAGGCCCCGTTCGTTACCCGGCAGATATTGCTGGAATACCTCGCCAAGGCTTTGGTCGTCGTGTGCCGGCACGCGATAGTAGGTGCGTATACTGACCGAGCCGTCGTCCCCGAAGCGGTAGGTTTCCAGGCTGTATTGCAAGTGCGGGCCCCGTGGTCCTGCAAAATGGTTTTCCAGGCACCAGGCGACCTCATGGCCGCAAACAAACAGCGTCCCCGGCTGGATTATGAAACGCACCCGGGGCTGGAACAGGTCCCAGGAGTCTTCACAGTAGGATTTGAAGCCGCGTTTCTCCGGTGTGCCCACCGGATCCAGCATGCGAAACTCCCCGGTGGCAACGGTGCGCCAGTTGTCCACCCAGGCCTGCTTGTCGCCGGCGTTCCACAGCAGCGGATAGTTGTTTGCCCATTGCAACAGTGCCTTTTTGCCCGGATACGCCAAAGCGTTGCTCCCGCCTGTGTTGGTACTTTATTGTTGTGGGCTAACCATCATGCCCGGTTTGGCATCAGTATACGCTCCGTCCTGGAAGGTGGCCTCCCCATTGACCAGTGTCAGGCGCATCGGGGCAGGATTGCGTGTCCAGCGCCAGGTAAACCCGCCCTTGCCGTCGGGCACGTCATATACCTTCTCCATCTGCTGGTAGCAGATTTCATCCAGGTCGAAAACCGTGATATCCGCGCGCTTGCCAACCTTCAACTCGCCCCGGTCCCGCAGCCCGAAATGCCCGGCAAGTTTGCCGGTCAGGTTGTGAATGGCTTCCTCGGCCGTGATCCGGCCCTTGTCGCGCACGTATTCGGTTAACAGGAGAATGTTTTCGCCCCCGCCGCACAACATTTGCCCGTGAGCGCCGGCATCGGTGATATTGCCCACGGTATACGGGTCCCGCAGCAGGCGTACGACCATGTCCTCGTCCTTGATGAAGGCGGGCATGGTGACGGTGGAATCAAGTCCGTTTGCCAGCAGCCACTCGGCCATCGCGTCCGAGGTATGCAGTCCCAGTTGGTCGGCATACTCGCCGAGTGTTATGCGCACAGGTCCTGCGCCGTTGTCAGAGTTGAGGAGCAACATACCTCGTGACTGCTCTTTGGACAGGGGAGAGAAGTCAAAGACATCGTTTTCCCAGGATGCGCGCGCCCGCGCGCGCCAGTCCGGGTCTCGCAGCAGCAGGCTTTTTTCTGCGTTCGTTGGCGCCAGCACAACCTCGTGCCAGACATAGTCATTGCTCTGGGCAAAAACCAGGGACTGCTGCACGCTGAGCGTCGCCGTGATGGGAACGTGCGAGAAGCCGGTCCAGAAGTCGCGCCCTTCCTGCTTGAATTTCTCATGCATATCGATCAATGGCGCCTGTATGCCCATCAGGTCGCGTTGGAACTCCAGCGTCGGAACGCCGCCCCACTGCACGCGCACATCGACTCCCTCAAGCAACCGGCCCAGGCGTTCCATGGAGGCAGGGGCTGTCATTGCGCGAAACGTGTCGACGATAATCTGCAGTTGCCGTCCGCGATACTGCGCCAGGGTGCGGGTCAGCGCCAGCCACTCCGCATCATCGGCCTGCAGTGATGGCACCGGGCGGTCGCAGCCGTCATGGTCCATTAGATTGGAAGACATACCCATGGCTCCGGCGTCGAGGGCGTCTCGCAGCAGTTCAACCATCTTTTCAATTTCGGCGGCGGTGGCGGGCCGCTCCCAGGCATCCAGTCCCATGGCGGCCAGCCGCAGCGCGATATGCCCCACGTAGGCGCCGTAGTTGATCGGTACCTTTACGTGTGCCGTCAGCGCCTGCTTGTACTGCGACCAGGTGGTCCAGTTCCAGGGCAGCTCGGTCCGGAAGGGCTCCTCGGGTATGTCTTCGAAGAAAGAGAAGATCTTGACCAGTTCGTCACGTGCTGCGGTCGAATCCGGCAGCGGCGCAACGGAGAATCCACAGTTGCCCATGATGACCGTGGTGGCCCCAAATCCGGCCAGTGGCTTGAGTTCCGGCTCCCACCACATGGTGCCATCGAAATGCGTATGGCTTTCGATAAAACCCGGCGCGACGATACAGCCAGCGGCATCGTGCACGGATTCTCCTGCGCGCGGATCGAGCGCGGTCGCTATCTCGGTGATGACGCCGTGCTCCACGCGAATGTCTGCCGGGTAGCCCGGGGCTCCGGTCCCGTCAATCAACATACCACCGCGCACCAGGCAACTGCTCATACTCGTCTCCCCCGCTATTCCAGCTTGTCAGTCAAATACGCTATTGGACTTTCTTGGTATAGTAGAACAGCAACACGGCGATATTTTGGAGTTTTGAGTCAATATTTTGGATATTTTTATCATATGACGGATGAGCCTGCTGTTACGTCATCCACCGTTGCCAGAATCCTGTTCGACCTCATCCGGGGCGCGCCGCCGGATTTCGCCGAGAGGAATCTCGCCGCCGGGTATTTTGCCGAAACCGGTGCGCCGGTGGACCAGCGGTCCTTTCATCGCTTCATCGATGCGCTGATCCAGAGCCTGCCGCAGCAGCGCGCATTGCGCGAGTTGGAACCCCGGTGGCAAGCTGTGTTTCGGCGCGCGGCAGTGACCGAGCAGCAGGCGGATGAGTTCATTCGCCAGTATCTGGCGGCGATGGACCAGAGTCTGTTCGTAAGGCTGCCGCTGTTCGTGGGCAGGTTTGTGGGCCATGATCGCCATCCCGTCAATTTTGGCGATTTCGGCGACACCCGCGTAGACAGCTGGCTGCTTATTTTCACCCTGGCAGGGCAAGGGCATCTCCGGGCTGGCCTGCGCGAATACGCGCTGACACCGCGGCATATGTTGTTGGTGGAACCAGACACCCTGACGGACTTTTCAGGATCATCAACACGCGGATGGAATTTTTACTGGGTGGTTTTCCAGTGCGCCGATGCCTGGCGCCCCTACCTGCAATGGCCCCTTGTCGGCCCCGGGGTACGGCGGTTGGATCTCCGCGGGGACAGTGGCGCGGCACTGGAGAGCAGCCTGGGCCAGCTGTACGCCAATTATATCGACAGCAGCCCACTGAAAACCGAGCTGGACCATAATCTGCTGGAACAATTGCTGCTGCGCTGCGCCAATTGCCTGCCGACGGGGCCGGGCAAGGAACTGGATCCGAGGATACGAGCGGCACGCGCCTATATCGAGAAACACTATACCGCTGACATTGTGTTGGCGGACGTTGCGGCCGCCAGCTCCCTGTCCAGCTCGAGGCTGTCCGGCCTGTTCAAGCGGGAAACGGGGACCAGCGTCATGGCCTACCGCAATGAGCTCCGGCTCGTGAAGGCGGCACAGTTGCTGTTGCATAGCAACCTGCGGATAGCAGACATTGGCAACCGCGTGGGATACCCGGAACAGGCGTTCTTTTCGCGGATTTTTCGTCGGCATCTGGGGATGAGCCCTCGCCAGTATCGCGCCTCGATGTCGTCAGCGGGGTCGTCTCCCGCGCGGCGCCGCGCGTCGCCAGAACCCACCACTTTCGGAGATGTTGCAACGTGCTGAAAACTATTGCGCTCGGTTTTTTGGCGGTTCCCCTGCTCGGCCTTGCATTGCTGTGGTTGCTGGCGGGTATCGCCCCACGCCAGATCCCATCGGCGGTGGCACTGGCCACGGGACTGGGGGCCAAGCTGACATGCTCCGGCCACTACCTGTCGGGCTTTGATGCTACGAGGAACGCGGATGATCTCGCCTCGTACTCCGGCCTCACCCGGTTGCTGAGTATCCGCCCGCTGCCCCAGGGTGGTGTCAGCGCCAGCCTGCTGGGCAGTCCGGCCGCCGAGGCGCGCTACCGACCAGGCCTCGGATGCACCCTGGAGTATGGCCAGGACAAGTTACTGGACACGGTAAAAGTCAGGACACCGCCCCGGCGTGCGGGTGAACCCTGGCCCCAGGGCAGTGACGCGGGCCCCCCCGACCCGGCCATGACCGCAGTGTTGTCAGCAATGCTCCTGGCTGATAACGCCGCCGGTCTGGACACCCGCGCGCTATTGGTGGTCCGGGACGGGCGGATCCTGGGCGAGGCTTACGGTCCAGGCATCGGCAAGGATACGCCGCTGTTGGGTTGGTCCATGGGCAAGAGCGTGACTGCCATCATGCTCGGTCGATTGCAGGAGCGCGGCAGGATTGCGGTGACCGAGCACAGCCTCTTCCCTGCGTGGGCAAGCGATGACCGGGCTGCCATTTCGCTGGAGGACATGCTGCAGATGTGCTCCGGTCTGGCCTTCTCCGAGGACTATGTGCCCGGCAGTGATTCGACGCGCATGCTGTTCATGTCGCCCAGTGCTTCCTCTGTCGCGCTCTCCAGCCCGCTACGTTATAGCCCTGGCAGTTATTTTGCCTATTCCTCCGGCACCACCAACTTGCTGGCAAGGCTGGTATTCGAACGGGTCGGCGCCTCGCCCCAGGCCCTGATGGATTTTATCTTCCAGGAAATCAGCGAACCTATGGGGCTGGAAGCCACCACCTTCGAACTGGATGCCAGCGGCGTATTCGTCGGCAGCTCTTTCGTTTACGCGCCGGCACGGGACTGGGCGCGTTTTGGTTACCTGATGGTGAACGACGGCCAGATCAACGGTCGGCGCCTGCTCACTACGCAGTGGATCAGGCGCGCCACGCAACCCAATCACAGTGACAACGACCGCCGCTATGGCTACCAGGTATGGCTCAATGATGGCGGGCGCGAGCTGCGCTGGCCGTCGCTACCGCGCGACGCGTACGCCATGCAGGGCAACCGCTCACAGGTCGTCATGATGCTGCCATCGCTGCAGTCGGTGGTGGTGCGCCTCGGCTGGAGCGCCAGGGAGTATCCCACGAACGCCAACTTCGCGCGCATCGTGGAGACACTCCAGCGTCCGCCTGCCGGACTAGCGCGCCGCCCGCTCTGAAGTGGCAATGAATTCGGTGACGTTTTCCCATACAGCCTCAAATTGTGGCGTCCTGAAGTTGCTGCGGGTGGCGAGCCAGTCGTAGCGCTTCTGTGTATCGCCCTCGGCGCCACCGTGGTGCCCGATGATATCCAGGTGGTCAGCCTGAGCGACCGCAATACAGTCTCCCCAGGGCTGGGACAACGTGGGTACGATGCCATCGTTGGCATTCGCGTCAGGTAATTTACCGAACGTCTGCCGTAGTATTTGCCGGTATCGCGCGGCTGCCGGAGGGAACTCGTAACCGGTAGCCAGTCGACTGAGGCTGAAATAAAACGCCTGCTGCGCCTGGTCTGCCAGGTCGAATCCAATCTCCAGAGTGGATTCCAGCCCCGGGGATCGCGCCCAGGTGATCACTGACCCGTAGGACACGCTCTCCCGATCACCCGCCGCGGCGTTGAATAAATCCAGGGATTCCACCGTGAGTTGCGTGAGCAGCGACTGGTCCTTCTGGACTTCCCCCAGCAGTTCGGCTACCTGTGCGCGGCGCTCGTCGGTGAAGTCCGCCAGCAACTGCTGGTAAATCTGGCTCGCCAGGGAACCCGTGGCGTCACCGAAAGATGGTGGCAGTGCGAACAACCCGGCAACCTCCACCCACAGGGAAAGGGGAAGTTGCGCGCCGCGCAGCGCCACCATGGTCACGATCGACAGCAAGCGCAGCAGGTTACCACCCAGCAGGCTGGTGAAGTAGGACGCGATCGGGGCGCCCCGGTGGGGGGTCGCGACGCTGACGCTGGAGCATACGCGTCCGGCAATGGCTTCCACATCGATCCTCGTTTGCAACTGTACGGCCGGTGTCAGCAACAGGCGCGCATCCAGACCCCCGGTCGAGTGACCGATCAGGTGGATGACGGTATCGGAGCGCGGTTTCACCTGTGCAATCGTCTGCAACAGGCAGAGTGTGCGTGCACGCAAGCTGGCGGTGGGCAGGGATTTTACGCAGTGGATATGGGCCGGGATACCGGCGTCTTCCAGTAGTCCCGCCAGTGTATCTCGCACTGGCCCCCAGTAGGCGAAGTCTCCGAGGTTGGCGAAACCGAAGAAGCCGGGTATGAGAAATACATGCCGCTTCATCGGGCCGCTTCAGGTCCGGTTCGCATTGAATGCCCTTTTCAGAAAATCAATGCGTTGCAGCATTGATTTTCGGGCGATTTCGCTTTTGGCCATGCCATCGTAACCGTGAACCGTTTGCCGGGTCGCGTTCAGCGTCACATCCACCCCCTGCGCCTGCAGCGCGCTCGCGTAATTCAGCCCCTCGTCCCTGAGCGGGTCAAATTCCGCGGTCTCTACATAACTCAGCGGCAGGTTCTGCAGGTGTCCGTGTCCCGGCGCGGCATAGGGCGGGGTTTCTCCCGCGGGGTAACGGGCCAGGTACATTTTCCACATGTGCCGGTTGGATATGGCGTTCCACAAGGGCACATCGACAAAGTCAGTGGCCGAAGGTGTGGCGCATCTGTTATCGAGCACCGGGTAGACGAGCAGTTGCGCGCAGAGCGCCACCAGCTGGGCATCCCGCGCCTTCTGCGCCACCCCGGCCGCCAGCGCTCCGCCGGCGCTGTCGCCGCCCACCGCGATGCGTGCACTATCGATCCCCAGCGCATCTGCCTGGCGCACAACCCATTGCAGTGCGCTGTAGCAATCGTCGAAGCCACCCGGAAAGGGGTGTCTGGGCATCAGTCGGTACTCGACGAAAAAGACGACGCAGCCCGCTTCCCTGGCATAGCGCGCGCAGTTCTGCAGGTGCAGGCTGGCGTAGGTGAGGGCGAAGCCGCCACCGTGGTAATACACCAGGGCGGGGGCGGGGTTAACCAGCCCCTGGGGCGTCATGGCGATGACTTTCAAGCGAGTGCCGTCGGGCCGCGCAATAAAATGATTCTCCAGAGTGAGGTCAAGTGACCGCCTGGCGAAAAAGCATAGGATCCTGGAGACAGTGTTGAAGAGCCACAAAAGTACCGCGCCGAACTTGAAAGTCATGACCGGAAACCGGGCAAAATCCGGGTGGATATCGTATTTTTTGTCCATGGCGGTCGCGTGTCCCTGACGATAAGGGTGAAAGAGTAGCAAAGGTTTCGGGATCGACAAACGTATTGTTGCCGCGATGCCCCGACCGCTGGCCTATGGCGAGCGCGCTCACATGATCAGGCTGACAATGCCGCCCGTCATGCAGGTAGCGAGCAGGCCGGACCAGATTGACCGGGGCGCGAGACGCAGTATATCTGCGCTGCGCCCGGGACACAGGGCGGTCATGCCGCCGATCATGATGCCGAGGCTGCCAAAGTTGGCGAAGCCACACAGCGCATAGGTCATGATCAGGCGGCTGTGTTCGCTCATCACCGGGGGTGCCAACGCCGCCAGTTGCAGGTACGCCGCGAGCTCGTTGATGAACACCTTGACGGCCAGCAGTTCACCCGCCGCCTGGGCTTCGTGCCAGGGAATACCAGTCAGCCAGGCCAGCGGCGCCAGCACATGCCCGAACAGTCCGACAAGCGTGAGCGACTCACCACCCCAGGGCAGCAGCCCCAGTAACCTGTCAGCGAGGTACACGAGCGCCACAAATACGATCAGCATGCCAATGATATTGGCCAGCAGGCGCAGTCCTTCCGTGGTCCCGCTGACCAGTGCGTCCATGCTGCCGCGGTACGGTGAGCCCATCGTGAGGGCCTGCGTGTCATCGGCTGCGTCGGGGGGCAACATGACCGCAGCGAGCATGATGGCAGCGGGGGCGCTGATCAGGGACGCGACGAGAATATGGCTCAGGGCCTCGGGAATCGTATGCACGAGTATCGCTGCATACAACCCCATCACCGTGCCGGCAACGGTGGCCATACCGCAACTCATCAACATGAATAGTTCGCTGTTGGACATGGTCTGCAGGTGCGGCCGGATCAGCAGGGGAGATTCCACCATGCCCACGAAAACTGAACTGGCCCCACCCATACTCACCGCGCCGGTGAGACCCATGGACTTGCCCAGCAAGCGGGCGAGAGCGGAAATCACCAGTGGAATGATACGCCAGTGCCACAGCAGCGCGCTGAGCGCGGCGAAGACGACCACGATCGGCAGTGCCTGGAAAGCCAGTACGAAGCTGTATTGGGGGGCAGAGACCGCATAGGGCGCGGGCGCTCCGCCGAGATAGCCGAAGACCATGGCGGTGCCCTGCTCTGTCGCTGCCTGGAGTATCAGTACCACATGATTGACCAGCGTCAGTGCCCACTGTAGCGGCGGCACTTTCAGAAAGAGTGTCGCGAGCAGTAATTGCGCCAGTAATCCGGCCACCACCAGGCGCAGGGGAAAGCGGCGCCGGTTGCTGCTGGTCAGCCAGGCCAGCAGGATGATGCAGGGAAGGCCCAGTAGCGCCTGGTGCATGGGCAATGCTCCTAGCCACGGAAAAGCTGACGGTAGTGGAGGCGCAGGGAAAAGTCCATCGCCGCGCGCAGGTTTGCACCCGTCCCTCGCATTCCATTGCGGGGTTTGATTTAGTATACGTAGGCGGAGGGATTTCTTTCCAGGCTTGTTGACGACGTGGATGTGGTACATGCTGTGCCGCACAGCAGCCAGTGGATGAGAAGCCAATGCTTTCCCGATTCGATGATTACCCGATACACCAGACCGCGGAACCCGTCTTTCATACCGCCTCCAGCGATCGCTTTTTTTACGATCGCTACTGGTACAACGGCCATGCCCGTGACGGCAGCTTCTATTTCGGTGTGGGCCTGTGCCGTTATGCCAACCTGGGCATACTCGATTGCAGTCTCAGCCTGGCGATTGACGGGCATCAATATGCGTTTCACGGTTCACGTCGCGCCCCGCATGAACCCACGGATACCACTGTGGGACCCTTTGCGTTGCAAATTCTGGAGCCCATGGGTCGCCACAGGGTCCTGCTCACAGCCAACGAAACCGGTATCGAGTGTGACCTGGTCTTTACCCCGCGAACGGCCTGTATAGAGGAGGGCCGCCAGACACTCCGCAACGAGCGATACATCGTGATGGATGCAACTCGACTTGACCAGTTTGGTTTCTGGAGCGGTTGGATTCGCTACGCAGGTAGGGAACTGAAAGTGGACGGGTCCACCACGTTCGGCCTGAAGGACCGTTCCTGGGGAATACGCCCGGTGGGTGACGCGTACACGGGGGGCGCGCCGCTGGCCGAGTACCAGGCAGTCCATTTTTGCTGGATGCCCATTCACTGGGAGGATGAGTGCAGTCTGGCCGGCTGGTTCGAGGACGGCACCGGTCACCAGTGGCACGCCGACCAGGCTTTCCTGCCCCTCTATCCCGACATGGATGCTATACCCGGCACGGTTGATCCCCGCGCGCGCGTCTGGCAAGGCAGGGTTGAATATCAGTTTACAATGCTTCCCGGGACGCGGCGGGCCAGCTCGGCGGTTGTCACGATGCACGACAGGTCCGGCCAGAGTCTGGAAGTTCACCTGGAGCCGGTACTGGTGCACCGCATGAAAGGCCTGGGCTATCAACACCCGCAGTGGGGCCACGGCAAGTGGCAGGGCGAACTGGCTATCGCTGGCGAAAGCTGGAAGGACAGCGACCTGGACCCGCTGGCACTGGAAAATCTGCATGTCCAGCAGATAGTCAGGGCGACCTGTGGCGACAGGGTGGGCCACGGAGTGCTGGAGCAAATGCATATCGGGCCGTCAACGGTACTGGGATTCGAGGATTGGTTTGACGGCGCGAAATAGCCTCGCCCGGTGTAACGGTGCACAATAGGCGGTGAACTCTAGATAAATAGCCCAGGGCAAAAGCCCGGAGGTGAGAAGCGATATGGCCAGGTCTGGAAGCTTGCTTATAAGAATCCTGCGAATGGTATCGTTGCTGGCTGTGGTGCTTGTACTGGCATCACTGGTGACGATCTGGAACATCGGCGCATGGCATCTTGTATTTCCGTCGCACCAGCATGATACGGTGGCGCCGGCGCTTCCTGCCGACCTGCCAGCTCCGGCGATTCTTGTCTTCAGTAAGACCAACGCCTTCCGCCATAAGGAGGGTATTGAGGGTGGCGCCCGCGCCCTGCAGTCCATCGCGGCAAAGCATGGGTGGGGGATGTTCCACACGGAAAACGGCGCCGTGTTCAACGATCGCGACCTGGCGCGGTTCGCAGTGGTGGTATTCCTCAACGCATCTGGCGACATGCTCAGCACCGAGCAGCAGCAGGCGTTTGAGTCCTGGTACAAGGCCGGGGGCGGTTGGCTGGGTATACACTCGGCAGGTGATGATTCTCACCTGGCGTGGCGCTGGTACCGGGACAACCTTATCGGCGCAACTTTTACCGCCCATATTCTCGGGCCCCAGTTCCAGCGTGCCACCGTTGTACTGGAGAATGATACACACCCGGTCCTGCGCGGCCTGCCCGACATATGGGATCACGAGGAGGAGTGGTACTCCTGGGAACGCAGTCCGCGTGCCGAGGGCTTCACAATACTTGCCACCGTTGATGAGGAGTCCTATACGCCCGTGCAAAAGTTCATGGGCAACGAGCGGGACCTGCGCATGGGGGACCACCCGGTGGTATGGAGCAATTGCATCGAGCAGGGTCGCAGTGTGTATACTGCCATGGGGCACAAGGCAGAGGCTTTCGAGGAACCGCAGGTTCGTCTGCTGCTAGAGAACGCCCTGAGCTGGCTGGTCACGCCATCGCGGGAAGGCTGCACGCAGCCTGCGGCCGGGCAAGCTCAGGACAGCGTGATAACTTCAGTTTCCAACGGCGGAATATCGCCCTCGGGCAACTGAAAACGCCAGAACATGATGCCGTAGGGTCGTCCCTCCGTATCCAGCCAGTTGGGGCGACCCGGATCGCGGTGTGCAACGATCATTTCAAAGCTGCCGTCCTCCGCCAGCACAGTTTGTGCCCGGTTTAACGAGATGCTGCGTTCCTCGTAATTAAATGTTTGCAGCATGCGATTAAACAGTACCACGTTGGTAAATCGGCACTTGGGGAAGCGGCCCCTGATCAGCAGCGCCTGCTGCGGGCCGAGCACGAAAGGCGCCATGCTGTAGACATTGTCCCTGGCGGCGTAGGTGATGCTTTCGTGAGAATCGTCTTTTTTTGGCGGTACGAACTGGTTGGGCACACGTGATACCCAGGCCGGACTGTTTTCGCTGTCCATCGTGATAACGTTGCCTTTTACGAAACGTGTGATCCGCCGAATACCGGCGGCGATCTCGCTGTCATTCGGCAGTGGTCGTGGCGGCACCTTCCGCAGGTTATGAATATCCAGCGGGACGTGGTGCAGGCGATCATTGTTGATGCAAATTTTTTGCTCGTAGTAGTGCCGGCTCGTGATGCTGGTTGCACCCTTGACCATCGGCATCCAGTTGCCCTCTGCCTTGTCAGTGCTGAGGATGATTTCGTAGTCGCCGTTTTCGTCAGCGCTGAACTGCGTATCGTTCAACGTAGTGCCAATACCCTCGTTGCCGGCGTTGGCGCCCAGTTCCAATGTGAAGCTGGTATAGACAGCGCCAGCCAGGTTGCCTCGGATCCGGTAACTGTGCTGATCGTCGATCACTGCTGAGTAGTAGCGGGCGTCCGGGTTGTCGCCCAGCAGTTTCTTGTGCTGGTTGATAAAAGACGTGAAAAATGGTCTGGCCGGATCCGCCTCCAGCCAGCACTGCAGGCCATGCATCATGGCATGCAACATCACGCGACGCGCTTCGGCGAATTCTATGGGAAGTCGAAAATTCCACGCGGGAGTGGCAAACGAAGCTTCCAACTCGTCCAGCGTCTGTTGCAACTCGGCCAGCGCCTGCGCCGCCTCGCTGTCCGGCTTATTCTGCGCTACCGCCGCCACGGCGGGGGCCAGCAGTCCTCCTGCCAGTCCACTGAGGGCAACTCCCTTCAATAAATCACGACGCTGCATAGCGCTCTCTCCCGTAAAGGTGTGGCTGACTGGCGATAATCAGGATTCTGCTTTCGTCGGCGGACGCTGTCCACCGCACAGTACGTCTGTAACGCGCTCGGTGTCCATATATTCCTTCAGCCTGAGCAGTTTCCCGTCGCGGAACTCGAACAGGAAGTGGTATTCGTTACAATACATTTTGCCGGAGACGTGTCGCCCTTCACTTCGAGCTTCCACTGCAACCTTGTTGCCTTCTGCGATCATACTTTGCACTGTAAAGGCGAGTCCATCGGGAAAGACATCGAAGATCCCACCCGCGGAAGCGGCGATCTGGTCACGGGAGAATACTCCGGATATCAGCGTGTTGCCCATGGTTTGGACACAGCCGTCGTCTGCGTACGCGGCGACGATAAATTCCACATCGCCACGGTTGAGGGCGTCAAAAAATCGTGTGACCAATGCCTTGTTTGCCGTGCTTTCACCTGAACTCATAACCTTGCTCCGGTTTACGTTTATTATGCTGCTTCAGAAGTCCACGCGGGCGCGCTGTGATTTCAGTTGGCCGCGCTTGGTTTTGCTGTCCACCCGTTTCTTCTGGCTGCTGCGTGTCGGTCGGGTTGGCTTGCGACCCTTGGGTGTTGTTCCGGCAGCCTGCAGCAACTTGCGCAGCCGATCCAGCGCGTCGTCGCGATTTTTATCCTGGCTGCGAAAGCGCTGGGCCTTGATGACAATTACACCGTCCCGGGAGATGCGCTGGTCGCGCAATTTCAGCAGTCGCTCCTTGTACAGGTCGGGAAGGGAGGATGCCGTGATGTCGAACCGCAGGTGGACCGCCGACGAGACCTTGTTAACATTCTGGCCGCCCGCGCCCTGGGCGCGTATAGCCTGTAGCTGGATTTCAGCCAGGGGTACGCTGACCGAGTTACTGATAATCAGCCTCACTGGTGCGGTGTGGTCATTTTTGTGCACATGGTCACGATACTAGCGATTGCGACCGAGACGTTCATGGGCGTCGACCCACTCGTTGGTGCGCGTCTCCCTGTCTATCTTTGCGGCGGCTCCCAGGGAAAGTTCTCCCGCCAGTGCAAGCGCGGCGGCTATCTCCGCCAGTTTGAGCGCTTTTCCGGGACCAAAGCAGTCCATGATCTGCAGGCATTCGCGCTGTGTCGGCAGGGCTGTTCCGCCGCCGTACGTGGCGACAATCAGCGCGGGCAAGGTGATGGAAAAATAGTAATCTCCTGCGCGCGTCACCTTGTTGTACGTGGTGCACTGGTTGGACTCGCCAATATTGGCGATATCCTGCCCAGTTGCCAGGTATAGCGCAGCGAGACCATTGGCGGGATGCGCCGCATTGTTGGAGGAGTTTGTGAGGAACGCACTCAAAGTGCTGATACCCTGGCCGTAGTGCATTTGCTGGGGAGAAATACGCAGGTTCTGGATCATGACGTCCCGTGGGATAGTAATCTCGGCAGTAACCCTTCGGCCGCGACCCTTGAGCAGGTTGACCGACGACGTTTTCTTTTCTGTATCGAAGTTTCCTGATAACAGGTAGTGGGATATCCCCTTGTATTCCTTGTTAACCCATTCACAAGCGACGAACGTGGCCTTGCTGGTCATGTTTTGCCCCGCGGCGTCTCCCGTGCTGTAGTCAAAACGGGTAAATACCATATTGTGGGCGTGGTAGTGTTCGATCTCCCGCAATTTACCCACCGATGTAGTCCCCTCGGCGACGGCCTTGATGCGTTCAAAATTTTCCTCAAGCCAGAGCCCGAAATCACGGGCTTCTCGCGCGCTCGGGAAGACGAAAACCGGTGCTCTCTGCATGGACTCACCAGAGACGGTGGTAATCACCCCGCCGCTTTCCCTGATCACGCGCATGCCCCGGTTATAGCTGGCCAGCATGGTCCCCTCGACGGTGGCCATGGGCACGAAGAACTCGCCCTTTGCATGTTCTCCATTAACCAGTAACGGGCCCGCCACGCCAATCGGTACCTGGGCTACTCCGAACATGTTTTCGATGTTGCCCGACATTACTGCGGGATCGAAGGAAAATTTCCGGGTATGGTCCAGTTTGGCGGGTGTGTTCTCCTCAATGAATTCCTGGCGCTTCCTGATTATGTCCAGTCCGTAGTCGTCATCGTTGCTCCGGGGTATCTTCTTGCTCACAGTGTCTGCCTCAAAAGTCACGAGCCGTTGAAATTACGCGCTTCGCTACCGCGGGTCAATGTTGCTGCATGGCAGGCTGCTGTCGCAACACCACGGCAGCAGCCATGCCAAATTTCAGCCACCCTTGTATGGCATTGGGGAGACTTTACTCCCGACTTCAGGGTGGGTCTTGAAATCCTCAGTGAGTGGGAACAGAATTGGGCTTCCCGTTCAGCTCGCCCGTGGCGCGTTCGCGTCATAATAAACAAGGAATACTGACTGTGATGATACGGAGTTTGTTCTCGCGTAGGCGTGTTCCGGTGCGCGTGGGCGGCGTGCTGCTGAGCATACTTCCCGCGCTTCTGATGGCTTGCTCCGACGGAAGCGACCATAGTACCAGCCAGACGTCGACCCCTTTCGCTGAATTGTACGATCAGGGAATCATTCGTTATGTGGGGCTCTATACCCCGATGCTGTCACAGCAGGACGGGCCGGTAACCAACCACTACTTCGGGGCAGGGGATGGACCTTTGTGTGGGAAAGGCGCGCCGTATTCGATGGCGACCCGTGATCAGGGTTCCCAGGATCTGGTGATTTTTCTCGAAGGCGGGGGTGCCTGTTGGTCCGACTTTTGTTTCTATGTCAGTGAAGCGACCCCTGGCATTCCGCCCGAAGGTCTGCTCGATACCACGCGGCAAAACAACCCGGTAAAAGACTGGAACCAGGTATATGTGCCTTATTGTGATGGGTCCCTGCTCGCGGGGGATGTTGATATCGACACGGACGCTGACGGGCAGATCGACCGTTACCAGCGCGGCCTGCGGAATTTGTCTGCCGCGTTGGATGTCGCGGTGCGCACCTTTCCCGCGCCGCGACGAATTCTCCTGGCCGGCCAAAGCGGCGGTGCCCTGGGAACTATTTTTGCGCTACCTGTAGTCCGCTTCCTTTACCCGAATATCCCCATAGACGTGTTGAATGACTCCGGCGTCGGGGTTCTCAAGCCCAACCAACCGGAGTTCCTGCGGCAGATCATCAGCGAGTGGAACCTCGGGGCCTTTATACCGGCCAGTTGCGCCGACTGTATTGCTGCCGACGGGCACCTTTCCGATTACCTGATATGGCAGATGGACCAGGACCACCAATTGAAGCGTGGGTTGCTGAGTTATACCCGGGATACGAATCTGGCCGATCTCTTTCTGCAAATTGGGGGAGCCGCCTTTGAGACGGCGCTGTTTCAGGAAATGCGACAGCAGGAGGAAGCCAGTCCGGGCCGCACGCGCTCCTGGATAGTCGAAGGTAGCGGCCACACCTTTGTTGAGACTGACCCGGACAGGACAGCCGGGGGCATTCCCCTGATGGACTGGATCGGCTTCATGGTCTCCGATTCCGATCTCTGGGTATCGGCCTGGGACGTACCGCATTCAGCTACCGTTGCCGGCGGGCAGGCTAGTGCCGCTGCAGGTGACCATTGATAACTGTCAGGAATGCGTCGCCGTATTTTTCCAGTTTCCGTTCACCTACGCCGGTGATCTGTCCGAATTGGGTGAGGCTGCGGGGCAGGGTGGCGCACATTTCCTGCAGGCTGCGGTCGTGAAAAATCACGTAGGGAGGAACACCCTGTTCCTCGGCCAGCAACCGCCTGCACTCGCGCAATGCTTCCCACAAGGTGATGTCGATATTGGTAGGTAGTGTCGTTTTCGTTTGCTGTCGCGCGGGTTTCAAATGGGTGTCGCGCCGCAAACGAATAGTATCTTCACCTCGCAGCAGCGGACGGCATTTCTCCTCCAGGCGCAATGCGCCGAACTGCGCCAGGTCCACGCTCAGGTAGCCGCGCGCTACCAATTGCCTGAATACGGAACGCCACTGGGTGTTATCCAACTCCCGGCCGACACCGTAGGTAGGCAGGTGCTGGTGGTCAAACTGGAGTATCTTGCCCGTGTCTGCACCGCGCAGGACATCTATCAGGTGATTGACTCCAAAGCGCTGGCCTGTGCGGTAGACGGCGCTCAGGGCTTTGCGTGCCGCTTCGGTACCGTCCCAGGTATCCACAGGCTGCAGGCAGGTGTCGCAATTGCCGCAGGGCTCGGACAGCGGTTCTCCGAAATAACTGAGCAGGCACTGGCGGCGGCAGGTGGTGATTTCGCACAGGCCGAGCATCGCGTTCAAGCGGTGTTGTTCCGCCCGTTTGTGCTCTTCACTGCCATCCGATGAAGCCATCATCTGTCGCAGTTTGATAACGTCCTGTAGTCCGTAGATCATCCATGCGTCGGCGGGCTCACCATCGCGCCCGGCGCGGCCCGTTTCCTGGTAGTAGGACTCGACAGTCTTCGGCATGTCCAGGTGCGCTACAAAACGAACGTCCGGCTTGTCAATGCCCATGCCAAAGGCGATTGTGGCTACAATGATCACACCTTCTTCGCGTAAAAAACGGGCCTGGTGTTCCGCCCGGGTCCCGGCGGCCAGCCCTGCGTGATAGGGCAACGCGTTGTAACCCTGCTGTCGCAGCCAGTCGGCTATCTCCTCGGTTTTGTTGCGCGACAGGCAGTAAATGATACCGGCATCCCGTGGGTGTTCCTCCTGGAGAAAACGCAATAGCTGCGCCCTGGGGTTGTGTTTCAACGCGATGCGGTAGCGGATGTTGGGTCGGTCAAAGCCCGCGATAAACTGGCGCGCGCCCTCCAGGTCCAGGCGAAGGATGATCTCGGCACGTGTGCGGGCGTCCGCCGTGGCGGTAAGCGCTATTCTCGGAATATCGGGAAAACGCTCGTGTAACAGGCTCAACTGGAGATAGTCGGCGCGAAAGTCATGGCCCCACTGGGAGACGCAATGCGCCTCGTCGATGGCAAAAAGCGCAATGGAGGCCTGCGCCAACAGCGCCAGGCAGCGATCCTGAGTCAGGCGTTCCGGCGCCAGGTAAAGCAGGTCGAGCTCGCCATCGATCAAAGCCTTTTCCACCGCATTCACCGCCGCAGGGTCCATGGTGGAATTCAGGTAACTGGCACGCACCCCAAGTAGCTGCAGGGCGCTCACCTGGTCCTGCATCAGGGCGATCAATGGTGAAATCACGATGCCGCAGCCGCGCATGGCCAGGGCGGGAATCTGATAGCAGAGAGATTTTCCGCCGCCGGTGGGCATCAGTACCAGCGCGTCCCCGCCGTTGATAATGGTCTGGATTATCTCGTGCTGGGGTTCTCTAAAAGACCCGTAACCGAAGACTGTCTGTAGTATCTGGTGGGCATCGCTCATCGCGGCGCAGTATACCGCAGAGTCACCCTGTCCCTGGAATATTCGCGTGCAGGTGATGGGAAATGATAGAATTCCGGACCCTGATTCACGCCACAGAGAGCGAACCAGCAACCATGTCCAAAACTGATGCAGAAATCCACAATGGCTGCGTGCAACGATTTATCGATCTCGCCAACGCCATGAAAAATGAAGGAACCGATGTCAACATCGTCTCGGGAGGCCTGATGTCGGCGTCCGCGCTCTATGCCAGCTTTTTGGTCGCTGGCAACGATGGTGGCCTCACCGCGTCAGGTGTGGACAAGGTATCTGCGGTGTACAAGCGTGAGCTGGAAAGAATTCAGCGGGTCAAGCGCGAACAAAACGCCACTTGAATCGACGGCCCATACGCCGGGCGGGCTGCCTGGCAATAGTCTCTTGGTCAGTAGTGAAAGCGACTACCAGGCCTCGAACGTGACTAGGGTAAATCGATTTGCTCCAGCTGCGGCCTGAAAAAGCCAGGTGCAAGCAGTGGTTTCAGCTCGTCGAAGGGTACTCGGCTTGCTAAACAGGTAACCCTGGATAATGCTGGCCCCGTGATTGCGCAGGAAGTGGTACTGCTCATGTGTTTCAACGCCTTCGGCCACCAATTGCAGCGCATACTCCTGGCCATGGCAATGATAGCGATGACCAGGCTGGCGTCATATTCTCGCTCTTGTCGAAATCGATGACAAAACTGCGGTCGATCTTCAGTTCGTCCAGTGGAACCGGCTCAGGTAGTCAGCGAAGAGTACCCGGTACCGAAGTCGTCAATCGACAGCTCTACACCGAGCTCCTTCAGGTGGGACAAGGCACGCATGGTGGCCTCCTTGTCGTCCATCATGATGCCCTCGGTCAGTTCAAGTTGCAGTCGCATGGGGCGCAGTCCCGTATTGGCCAGTACCTCTGATACGCGCCTGATAAACGACTGGTTGAATTGCAATGCGGAGACATTGACCGAGACCTTGGGCAACTCCAGGCCCAGCGCCTGCAACTCCACCATCTGGCGAGCAGCCTCCTGCAATCCCCACTCGCCCAGATCGCCGATCAGGCCCATCTCCTCTGCCAGTGGAATGAACTTGAATGGGGGCACCAGGCCGCGTTCCGGGTGCTGCCAGCGCATGAGGGCTTCTGCTCCGGTCACGGTTCCCGTCAACGTGTCCACTTGCGGCTGGTAATAAAGCACCAGCTCCCCGCGCTCGATTGCCCGGCGCAGGTCGTTTTCCAGGGTCAATCGATCCACGCCGGCCGCGTCCATCCCACTGTTGTAGTACATGTATTTGTTTTTACCGGAGGCCTTGGCGTGATACATGGCGGTGTCAGCGGCCTTGAGTAGCCCTTCGACTGTGTCGGCGTCATCGGGAGCGATGGCGATACCGATACTGGGTGTCACCACCAGCTCATGTCCCTCGATTATCATGGGTTGCACGAGTGTCTCGATCAGGCGACGGGCAACAAGACCAGCGGATGGGGCACTGTCGAGTTGATTGAGCACCACGTAAACTCATCACCACCCAGCCTTGATATCGATTTGCGAATTCGGCTTCACGTGGTGCGCCACGAGGTCACTGTCCCTGACGCAGCGGGTCAGTCGTTTTGCCACCTCGCGCAGGAGCAGGTCCCCCGCGCTGTGGCCGAGGGAGTCATTGATGCGCTTGAAATTGTCCAGGTCCAGAAACAGGAGGGCGAGCATCTCCTTATTACGCTTTGCCAAACGCAAAAGCAGGTCGAGCTGCTCCGTAAACAGTCGTCGATTCGGCAGCGCGGTTAGACTGTCGAAATAGGCCAGTTGACGCAGCCTGTTCTTGGTTTTGGTCATTTCGCGAACCGCGCGATTCAACTCCTCGTTGCGCCGTGATAATTGCGAAGTGCGCTCCTCAAATTTTCATACTCAACAATTGATGATCCACGTCCATGCGGGTTTTATAGGTGTTCAGGCCGCCGATGATGGTATTGAGCAAAACTACGATTTCCTTGAATTCGCCGCTGTTCTCCAGTCCACGGGGTTTCACCGCGGTGCCTGCGGCTATTTCGTCCGCCATGCGAGTAATCAATGCAAATGGGGCGGTAATCCGACGGGTGATGTACCGACTGAACAAGCCGCACAACAGGATGAAGACCAGCGCCATTCCGGCCACCGGACCGACTGCGGGGAGGACTTCCAGCAGCAACATCGTGCGACTGATGCCCAGTTGCACATAGCCAACGACGTAGAGGCTCTTCGCCTGGCGTGAGTTGGCCAGGGCCGCCCCGTATTGTTGTCGGCTGATGCCGTGGCGGATCGGGTTAATTACTGCAAAACACGGTGCGGTGAGATCCCATACTCAGATCGCCTCCGGCCAGCGTATTGAGCTTCGAAAATCCCGCAGGAGCGATCTCACTGCGGTGCGAATTCATGCTCGTCTCGACGACAGCGCTGCTGCCGCGCGCCAGGTCGAATGCCATCAGCGCGTATTCGGGGGTATCGGTCGGTTGCAGGCGGCTGATCACCGTGCCATTGGTGTCGCGGATCACGGCGTAGCGCACTGCAGGGGATAATTTCAGAAAAGCCTGCAGTGTCGCCCGCAGTTCCGGCTCGTCATGGAAATAAATGTCAACCTGCAGCTGCGGTTGGCTCGCGACCCGGTCAGAGGCTTGCTGCAGCAGACGTTCCCGTGCCTGGGCAAATTCCCTGACAAATGTGGTCGCTGACAGAATGCAGCCTGCCGCAATGGCTATGGCGAGGACCAGAGCGTTTACCTTGCCCGCAATCGTCACAGGCCTTGCGCCCCGGTCCCGTACAAGGTGATCCTGGTCCCGCTTAATGCCCGCAAGCTCCACCCCAGTTACTGGATACCGTGTCCAGTGGCTAGTCGGCAGGAATCCCTACTAGTTTATGGTTGCTCCCATGCCGATGCTTTTTTTGTTAAAAACAAGCACTTGCGAGAAAAGTAGCACGGAGGAGCGAGGGGGTGCAATCAGACATATTGCCGCAATGCGCTATGTCCATCGATGCATTGTGAAGACTGGCGTGCTCAGTTCGTGGCGCGCCGGTCGGCCCGGGAGCGGCGGTCGTTGGCAATGAGGATGCCGTTGACGGTCAGGGGAAAGGTGACCACTCGACCGCTCCGACGGTCAACCGGGCTGCGAGTCACCAGGTGACGCTGGGCGGGTGCACCGCTGTACCCTCTTGGATGGCGTCGATCTTCGGAGACGTAGTTGCGCGCTGCGACGGTGAATACGTAAGTGGATATCACGATGGCGCCGAAGCCCAGTACCCCGAGGATGATGAGTACCACATCCATGATCGTTACAGTCCCATAGCAGCGCAGGCGGAATGAGCAAGTGACATGCAAAATCCGCGCCGATTTTGCAAATGCATTTTTTACACGTGGCTGCAGCATGTTAGCGCCGCGGGAATGAGCCAACAACCGGGAAGTGTATAATTTCCTGACACATTTGGGTTACTGTGCGCGCGCCGGCTGGCCCGTGCTAATGGGGTCGGTTCAGCGGGCGCCTTTGCCGAACAGTACCACCTCAACCGTGCTGAGCGTGACCATGAAGTCCAGGAATAGACTCTGGTTTTTTACGTAGTAGAGGTCGAACTGCAGTTTCTGTCGTGCATCCTCTTCCGAGGCGCCGTAGGGGTAACACAGCTGTGCCCATCCGGTTATCCCGGGTTTCACGGCGTGGCGGGAGTTGTAGTAGGGGATTTGCTCAGCCAGTTGCCTTACGAACTCGGGTCGTTCTGGTCGCGGCCCGATAAACGCCATTTCGCCTGACAGAACATTGAAAATCTGTGGTAATTCGTCAATTCGGGTCCTGCGTATAAACGATCCCACCCGCGTGATACGGCTATCGTTGACCGTAGCCCAGCGCGCCTTGCCGTCGCCTTCCGCGTCCACGCTCATACTGCGAAACTTCAGGACCCGGAAAGCTTTGCCACCCAGTCCGACCCGCTCCTGGCTAAAAAAGACTGGTGCGCCGAAGCCGTCCTCAATCCATATCGCCAGGGCCGTTACGAGCATGAGCGGCCAGGTCGCCATTAGCAGCGCAAAACTGGCAAGGATATCGAAAGTGCGTTTGGTAAGACTGGTGGAGGTGCTGCTGCGGAGGTCTTCCGTCAGTGTCATCCAGCCTGGTGTGGCGAAGTCCACGAGGATTTTGCCCGCCTCCCGTTCAAAAAAATTAACGAGGTTGACCACCTTGATGCCCTGCAGGCGGCATTTGAATAACTCGTCTGTAGGGGTATGGTCCCGTTTGTTGTCCAGCGCGACCACAATCTGGTCGATTTCGGTTTGGCGCGCGTACTCTGCCAGCGGCTGGCGCAGGTTGATAATTCGCTCGCCCGTTATCCTGGGCTCTTCGCCCTCGACCCTGACAAAGCCGACGATGGTAAAACCCTGCCGGTCAGTCTTGCGGCGCATTGAACTGGTAATCGTCGAAGCGGCTGAACCGGACCCGTAAACCAGCACCCGGCTCTTGAACTGATCCAGGTCCGTGACATTGATAAACGCCAGTCGACTGATCAGGTTGGCGCTGAAGGACAACAACACGGCATACAGCAAGACGCCGCGCCACTGCTGGTGGTCGGGCATGAGCAGGAACAGGCCCGCAGTTACGAGGCTGGCTGTCGCAAAGCCCCCCAGGGTGCGCACCAAGACGCCGGATCTTCCCTCGCGCATGCGTGGTTCGTAGAGTCCCATGGCAAACAGGCAGAGCACGGTAACGGCCGCATAAATCAGGGCGCGGCTGGGAATTTCCGGCGTGGAGGTGTGAAAGCTGTTGGGTCCGAGCGCTACAAAGCAGTAAATATAGGTGCCGGCGTAGAAAGCCAGGACAAAAAGGGCCGCATCAACGAGGGCAAGCCAATAAAACGATGTATGAACATGGTGGTTAAATACCCTGACCGTAGCCATTCCCAAATCCTTAAAATACTTTTGTCGTGCTATTCACAGCGTGAAAACAGCGCCTTGCCACTCTGTAACGGGCGTCTGGTACACGAAGTCTTATTTGTAATGTTGCTGCCTTAACCCAGCGCCGGTGACCCTTTCCGGCAATTTACCCACAGAGAATCACCACACTTATCCACAAAGGTCTTTGTGCTGTAAACAAGGTAGCATGAGTGGCCTCGTCCTGCCGAAAATTTTGCCAGAATTGTGAACTTGATCGACAGCCTCTCACAGTCCGGTTACATGCGTATTACAACCGGGTTGGCCTCTGGTGTCAGTGCCTTTTCAGATTACCGAACCGATATAAAAAGACAATAAAAACAATAAGATATGAATTTTTTCCGACTCCGGGTCGGTCGTCTCAGAGGAAAATCTCCCCGGGATGCGGATGGCTGAGGAAGTCTCTTGGGCTCGCCGTCAGCCCGTAGGCGCCGGACTGGAATACCACGATCAGGTCTCCCGGCACGGCCGCGGGCAGGGCGACCTTGTTCCCCAGCAGATCCAGGGGCGTGCACAGGGGACCCACCACGTTCACGATCTCCATAGCCGGGCTGGTTACGCGATTGCCCAGACACAGGGGGTAGTTTTTGCGGATAACCTGGCCGAAATTGCCCGAAGCTGCCAGGTGATGGTGCAGGCCGCCGTTCGTGACCAGAAAAGTCTCTCCACGGGATACCTTGCGGTCCACGACCTCGCAGACATAGATGCCCGCCTCGGCGGTAAGGTAGCGACCCAGCTCCATCACGATTTCAGCTCCCGGAAGCCGCTTCCCTGCTTCTATCAGGAGGGGTGCCAGGTTGTCCGCGATAGGCGTCAATGACGGGGTTGATCGCCGGGAAAGTGGGGACGCCCAGTCCGCCGCCGATGTTCAGCCAGCGAACCGGGCCGGGTGCCGACGCCGCGAGGCGAAAGGCCAACTCGAAAGTCTTGGTCTGGGCTTCAGTAATGGCCGCATGGCGCCGAGGTTTTGTGAGCCGCTGAAGATATGGAAACCCATGAATTCCAGGGGCAGCGTACCCAGTGCCTCCAGCATGGCGGGGACACACTCGGCATCGACCCCAAACGGCTTGGGGCCACTGCCCATCTTCATCCCCGCCGCCTTGAGTTCAAAGTCCGGATTGACGCGAATGGCGACGCGGGGACGAGTGCCGCTCGACCTGGCCAGGTCGGCGATACGCTGCATTTCACCCTCCGACTCCATATTGATGATGACGCCACTGGCCACTGCGGCCTGCAGGTCCGCGTCGGATTTACCGGGCCCGGCAAAGCTGATAGCGGCCGGATCCACGCCGGTATCCAGTGCCACCTTCAGTTCCCCGGCTGACGCGACATCCAGCCCGTCAGTTATCGCAGCCAGGTGGCGTACGACCGCCGGCATGGGATTCGCCTTCATCGCGTAATGCGGGTGAATGCCGGCAGGGAAGAGTGGAGCGTAACTTGTCGACCACGCGCTCATGACAGCGCTGTCATACGCGTAAGAAGGGTGTTTTTACCAACAGTCGGGCGACTTCAGTGGGGGCTTGCCACCAATACAGAGGCAGTTCTCGACAACCTGGAACGGCTCATGGGTGGGTGACGCGGAGCTTCCGGCTGTCGCGCCGGGAGCATTACTTTCATGTTGAGGCATCCTGGAAAACGAGATGATACTCCTCCGCCAGCGCGCGCCGGTCAATTTTCCCGTTCTGGTTATGGGGCAGCGAGGCGCGCTCGACGATGGCGGCGGGCACCATGAAATTCGGCAATTCCCTGCGGCAGTGGGCGAGTACCTCCTCTTCCAGGCAGATTGCGGGACCGGCATGTTCACCTGCGGTCACCACCAGCAGGATGGCCTGTCCAAGGGCGGCGTGGGGCAGGCCCAGCGCGGCCGCGCCGGAGACCAGCCCCGAGGCGTACGCCACCTCCTCTACCTCGGTGGGGCTGACGCGGTATCCGGAGGTCTTGATCATTTCATCCTTGCGGCTGATGAAGTAGGTAGCCCTCCTCGCGTCCTTCATGACCTGATCGCCCGACCAGACAGCCAGTTCCTGGTAAAATTTCCGCAGCTGCGCAGGGCACGGCTTGAAAGCGTTCCGCAGTTTTTCCAGGGTCGTTCAATAACCGAGGCTCACCAGCGCGCCGCGGTGGACGAGCTCGCCCGGTTCGCCGGGAGCACATTCCTGTCCAGCTTCGTTAATCACCAGTATTTCCGCGTTGGGAATGGCTTTCCCCATCGATTCGGGGCGCACGCTCACCCTGGTCAGGGCAGGTAGGTTGAGCGGAACGACTCCGTGAGCCACCCACATCAGGAAGATCAGTGTATTGAGGCGTTGTTGCAGGGTCAGGTTGTGGACACGGGCGTGCGCCGCCGGTATTGGTGATGTAGCGCAGCGACTGTACGGCCTCGGCGGGCCATTCCAGGTCCCGGAGCTGGTTCCACAGGGAAGTACGGCGGCTAGCCCCGTGACCCGGTACCGGGCCACGGCTCGGAGCACATCCCTGGGCAGAAGATAGTCCATCAGTACTACTGAGGCGCCCACGGAAAAGGCCGTGGTCAATTGACTGAGGCCCGCGTCAAAGCTCAGCGGCAACACCGCAAGCAGCCGATCACTGGATGAGTTGCCAAGATAGCTGGCAACGCTGCGAGCCCCGGCCACCATATTGCGATGTGACAGGACCACGCCCTTCGGGTTGCCGGTACTGCCGGATGTATAAAGGATGGCGGTCATATCAAGGTCGATGCGCCGGTGTGCCGTCGCGTGTGTGTCGGCGATTCCGAGAAATTGTCCCCAGCCCAGGCACTGCTGTGTCATTGAACTGGCCCGTTCCGGCGCCCTGTCCTCTACCACCACGACCGTGTGCAGGTCCGGGCAGTCGACCAGAATCTCCAGCAGTGATTCCAGGCGGGGTGCGGATGTGACCAATACACGGACGTTGCAGTGCGGCAGGATATGGGCGAGCTGCCGTGGTTTAAGCAAGGGATTTATCGGGACGAAACAGGCGCCCGCAGCGGCGGCGCCAAAAATGCTGAATACTGTCTCGGCTTGTTTGGGCAGGTACACCGCGACACGTTCACCCGGGCCGATGCCCAGGGCGAGCAAAGCGGCTGCTACGGTATCAGTTTCGGACTGGAGTTGTGCATAGGTGAAACACTGATCCTTGAAAAGCAGTGCGGGTGCATCTGGTGTGGCCTGGGCACGGTGGGCGATAAACTGGTGAATCAGGTCTGGCATGACGATGAGATTCTGGGCGCGGCACGTTGGAAAAAGATACTATTGTAACCCATGTTGTTAACCGCTTCGGGTTGGATTGTGCGATCTCTGACTGGCCGCTACAACGCCACTACCCTTGAACTGTGACTGAATCCACATGAAATGCACGCGCGTGTCGGTCATCCTGTTTGCACAGCTTTGCCTGCTCTTGCCGAGCCCCGGCGGGGCCGTCGATCTTCCGGAATTGATCCAGAGAATAAGGCCGGGAGTCGTTGGTGTGGGCACGGCCTACCCGCCGCGGCAGCCTGTCATCAAGGGCCAGCGGGCGGTCTACCTGGCAACAGGTTTCGTGGTGGGTAATGGCTTGCAGGTCGTGACCAATGCGCATGTTACTGCAGTGCCGCTGGATGTGGAGAACCATCAGACCCTGGCGATTTTTTCTGGTCATGGGGCCACCGCCACCGTGCACGAGGTTCGCTCGGTGCGCAGGGACGAGGAGCACGACCTCGCGATTCTCGAAATTGCGGGCCCGGAACTGCCCGCGTTAACCCTGGGTAATTCCGACCTCGTGCGGGAAGGGCAGGATATCGCGTTTACCGGATTTCCCATCGGGATGGCCCTGGGCCTGTACCCCGTAACCCATCGCGGGATAGTCTCGGCCATCACTCCGGCAGCCCAGCCCACGGTGGATGCAAGGGAGCTCAGTAGTAAGAAAATAAGCCGGATGCGCAACGGGTTTGACGCTTTTCAACTCGATGCCACTGCGTATCCGGGCAACAGCGGAAGCCCTTTGTTCGAGCTGGAACGCGGTCAAGTGGTCGGCGTAATAAACAGCGTGGTGGTGAAGGAGACCCGTGAGAGTATGTTTGTCAGTCCATCCGGGTGCTTACGCAGTGCGGCTAAATACATCAGGCGTTGCTTGAGGATTATTGAAGGCGCGCCCATTAATGGCGGGTAAACACCCCGGCGTTTACGCCATGTGATGCCATATTCTTTGCATGGTGCTGGATGGGGCGGTATCCTGAAGTGCTGCGTCTCTCTGGATTCTCTGTTGTTATGAACATCGATGTTGTTCGGTGCAGCGCGTGTCACGTGTTGCCTTTCGGAAGTTTCGTTTGGTCCTGTTTCAGCGCAAGGCGCGCGTATTGCTGGTCTACCGGAAAATATTTGTCGCTCCCCACTTGCCGAGGCCCTGTTGCGCCACCATTTGTTGCAATCGGGTTGAACGATGTGGTCGAGGTGTGTTCGGCAGGAACCCGGGTATCCGCAACCGGGCAGTCGCCCCGACCAGCGGGCGCAAAAGTGGCCGGCTTGCGGGGTATTGAACTCGGGCGGATAAAGGGCGCGTCGAGTCACCGCGCGTGATCTGGAGCGCAGCATGCGGTTTTTGTAAGCGGACGAAGCGAACATGCGTGAACTGCTGCAACTGTGCCCACCGGAGCATCAGCACAAGATCAGCTTTCTGCTGGCGCACGCTTCCGGGCAACCCCTGCTGGAAGTGCCCGACCCCTATTTCGGTAGTGCCGAAGCGTTCGAGCGCGTATTTGGGATTCTGGCGTCCGCGATGGACGACCTGGTTGTTTATATTCGTACTGCCATACAAGGATAATTCCTTTACTACCCATAGGGTTGGCGCTACTGTGTCAGAGTTGACTCAGCCGGCAACAAATGGCGCTGAGATTGCATCACACAGTTGGTGGGTTCTATGAGCGGCAAGAGTACGTCCCTGGTGGAAGATTTTCAGAGATACTTTGATCTCGAGCTGGCCACAACGCCGGAGCAGCTGGAGAGGGTATATCGAGTTCGATATCGGGTGTACTGCGAGGAGTTCCAGTACGAACCGGCGGAAGCGTTTCCCGACCAGCTTGAAACAGACGAGTTTGACGCAACCTCGAGGCATTGTCTGGTCGTGCACAAAGCCACTGGTATGCCCGCGGGCTGCGCGAGGTTGGTGCTGGCTGGTGAGCGGCGACTCATGCCGATGGAGAAGTTCTGCGGTGCCGCGATCGACCAGGCCATCCTCCGGGCATTCGACGGCAGGCGCCACAATATCTGCGAGTTTTCCCGATTGGGCGTCGACGGCGCGTTCCGTCGCAGGCCCGGCGAACGCGCATCTCGGTTCGGCGAGATTTCCGCCCTGGACTGCAGTCAGCGGGAACAGCGAACGTTCTCCATGATCGCCGTGGCTACCATACTCTCGGCGCTGGCGATGAGCGAACTGATTGAGCGACCCCATTGCTTTGCCATGATGGAGTCATTCCTGCCGCGCCTGCTGAGACGGTCCGGTTTTGTCGTGCACCCGGCGGGCAAGGAAACCGAGTATCACGGAACCCGCTCCCCCTATTACTGGGACACGCGTGAAGTCGTTGCGAATATGGCTGACGAGTTGAAGGACTTCTACGCAGTCATTCTGGCGGATTTTGGTGCTTCGGGGTTGGTGTCCCCCGGCGGCGAGCCAGCAAACTGCGTTGTAGGACTCGCGCACGCGGCCAAGACATCCTTCTGGCAGTCCATGTGCGGGCCGACGCTGGCGTTTTAACCAGCCTTCGCGGGTGCCTGCAGGATGGCCGGATCGTTTCCCCGCAGCTTGTTATTAGCAGCGCTGCTGCATAATATGCGGGACATTTTGCCGGAATGCCCTCATTACACTCGAAGGCCTCTGGCGCTGCATTCAAGGGCTGTCTGGTTCGAGGCTAAGCAAGTATGTCATTTGATTATCATCAGGCCTTTTCCCGCAATCTGGGCTGGGTGACCGAGACCGAGCAGGAAGTACTGCGCAACAAGCGCATTGCCATAGCGGGCATGGGGGGGGTAGGCGGAAGCCATCTCCTCACCCTGACACGCCTTGGCATTGGAGGGTTCAATCTGGCCGACTTCGACCAGTTCGAGCTGCCCAATTTCAATCGGCAGGCCGGGGCGAGCACGCCCCACCTGGGGCGGGACAAGCTTGAGGTAATGTCAGAACTGGCGCTGGCTATCAATCCCAAATTACAGATTGAACAATTTCCCGCGGGCGTCGATGTTGGCAATCTCGACGCATTCCTTGAGCGCGTGGATCTGTATGTTGACTCCCTGGATTTTTTTGCCCTTGACATCCGCCGGGCTGTCTTCGCCGCCTGTTACGAGAAGGGCATTCCTGCCATCACGGCCGCCCCGCTCGGGATGGGAGCGGCAATACTGTGTTTTTTCCCCGGTCAGATGAGTTTCGAACAGTATTTTCTCCTTGAGGGACAGCCCAAGGAGGAGCAAGCCCTGCGTTTTATGCTCGGCCTCGCCCCGAATCCGCAACAAATGGCCTACCTGGTGGATGACAGCCGGATCGATTTTGAAGCGGGAAAGGGACCTTCGACCGCCATGGCCTGCGAGTTATGCGCAGGGTTCGCAGGTACCTTCGTTCTTAAGATATTGCTCAACCGTGGTGAGGTTCCGGCAGCACCTCGCGGCATTCACTTCGATGCCTACCGCAACCGGCTTGTCACCACATGGCGCCCGTGGGGCAATGCGAATCCGCTGCAACGCGCGGGCCTGATCGTCGCCCGTCGGCGCGTGATGTCGAGATCGACCGGGCTCGGTAGTGATGAGGTGCCAAGGGGGCGTCCGATCGAGCGCATACTGGACCTCGGGCGCTGGGCACCCAGTGGCGACAACGATCAACCCTGGCGGTTTGAGATTGTCGACGACCACCACCTGGTCATTCACGGCCGCGATACCCGGGACTGGTGTGTGTACGATCTTGACGGGACCTCCAGTCAACTGGCCCTGGGTGCCCTGCTTGAAACCATGGCGATCGCCGCCTCGGCAGAGGGCATGCGGATCGAGTCGAGTTTACGTGTCGATGCGCCCGAGACAGCGCCACTGATCGATGTGAAATTGATGGACGAGCCAATGATTTCGCCGGATCCGCTGCTGCCCTTTATCAAGGCCAGGGTAACGCAGCGCCAACCCTTTTCCCGGCGACCATTGACCGGGCATCAGAAGCAGGCGCTGGAGGCTGCGGTAGGTTCCGGCTACACAGTGCACTGGATTGAGGGAGATGCGGCGCGGCGGGATGTGGCGCGCCTGCTTTTCCACAACGCCCACATCAGGCTCTCGACGCCGGAGGCCTATGAGGTACATCGCCGCAATATTGAGTGGGGTGTACAGTTCAGTGAAGACCGTATTCCGGAGGGCGCGCTGGGTATTGACCTGCCCACTCGCAAGATTATGCGCTGGGCACTGCGAAGCTGGCGGCGGGTGAAGTTCCTCAACAGTTATCTGGCCGGAACCTGGCTGCCGCGGTTGCAGATGGATGTGCGTACCGCACTGGGCTGTGCGGCACACTTCGTCATCCTGGCGAACAAACCCTTGGCGGAAATTGGGGATTACCTTGCGGGTGGGCGCGCCGTGCAGCGCTTCTGGCTGGAGGCTACCCGTCAGGGACTGCAGTTCCAGCCCGAGATGACGCCGGTTATCTTCTCCCGCTACGTGGCGCAGGGCCGGGTGTTTACCTCGGTCGCCTCTGAACAGGCGCTCGCGGAGCGCTTGTCGGCGGATTTGGGTGCACTGGTGGGCGACCAGGGCAATCCCCGGCAGCGGGTCTACATGGGGCGTATCGGTTTTGGTCCCACACCCCGCTCCCGGTCTGTCCGCCCGCCGCTGGAAAAATTGCTCACGAGCGCCGACAGCTAGCAGCGCATGCCTGCTTCCTCGCCGCCACTGCGTAAACCCCGCATTCTGTTCGTTGCCGAGGCTGTTACCCTCGCTCATGTCGCGCGTCCTGTCGCGCTGGCCCGGGCGCTGGATCCGCAGTCCTTCTCGGTGCACCTGGCGCATCACCCGCGGTATCGCAAGCTACTGGGCGAACTGCCTGTAAGCGAGCACGAGATTCAGTCGATCTCGCCACAGCGTTTCACGGAGGCATTGGCCGCGGGCATACCACTGTATGACAGGGCGACGCTCAAGGCTTACGTCGAGGAGGACCTGCAACTCATAACCGCCGTGCAGCCCGACGTGATCGTCGGCGATTTCAGGCTGTCCCTGGGAGTTAGTGCCGCGCTGGCGGCGGTCCCCTATGTCGCCCTTGCCAACGCCTACTGGTCGCCGTACTGCAGGCAGCGTTTTGTGGTGCCAGACCTGCCCATGACGCGAACGCTGGGAGTGACTCTGGGTCAAGGACTGTTCACGCTGGCTCGCCCCGCCGCCTTTGCAATGCACTGCCTGCCAATGCACGGCCTGCGCCGGAGTTATGGCCTGCCGAGCCTGGGTTTTGACCTGAGGGACGTCTACACGCATGGCGATTACACCTGTTATGCCGACATACCGGAACTGTACCGCATGCAACACCTGCCGGCACATCATCGATTTATTGGCCCGGTTGCCTGGTCACCCGAACTTCCCTGGCCCGAGTGGTGGCAATCCCTGCCGCAAGATGCTCCATTTGTTTACGTCACGCTCGGCAGCTCCGGTCGGGTCGACCTCCTGCCGGAACTGATTGCCGCTCTCGGAGCACTTGATGTCACGGCGCTGGTATCCACCGCCGGTGCCCCGTTGCCACCGAACGCCCCGGGCAATGTCTATCTAGCGCCCTACCTCCCCGGAGAGGCGGCCGTGAAGATGTCCAGCCTGGTGATATGCAACGGGGGAAGCCCCGGAACGCATCAGGCTTTGCTGCACGGTGTCCCGGTCATCGGCATAACAGGAAACCTGGACCAGTTCCTCAATATGGCAGCCATCGAGAGCAGCGGAGCCGGTCGCGCTCTCCGGGCGAGCCGCTGTGACCGGGTGGCGTTGCTGGCATCGATCCAGTCCGTGCTGGGCGAACCCGCTTATCGGGATGCAGCCCGGGACCTCTCCCGACGCCTTGCCCTTTACGATTATTCGGATGAATTTAATAGATTAATCAAGGAGATATGTATAAACTTTGAACTTGGTAAGTAACTGTCCAGGGGCCGTTTATGCGCAAAATTTCCGCAGGCCAAATAGGTTTTTTCCTGTTGCTGCTGGCTTTGATTATCTTGCTTGCCGTTGTTAGCACTAACCTGCTGGCGCGCCGGGAGTGGCTGGGGGATTTCTACGCGGTGATCTATATCATCTTGCTGGTCACGCTGGTTTACGGCTGGGCGTTCGTCGTGTACCGGATTTTTCTGCGTGCAATGCCACTGCAGGAGGGCTACATCGAGCCCGGCTCGCGCGCCGAGTTTACCGCCCAGGTCAATATCCTGTTTTATCTCATGCTGTTCAATACCCTGATTCGTACGGATTTTTTGCCTGTACCGATCAAAACACTGGTTTATGCCCTGCTTGGTACGCGCTTCGGTTCCAACAGCTTTGCCCAGGACCATACTGGATCCCCCTTTGACAGAAATCGGCGACAACACCATCATCGGTCATGGCGCGACCCTGTATTCCCATGCGATTGAGGGTCATCATTTCGCGCTTGAACGGATCGTGCTGGGTAATAATGTGACCGTCGGTGCTCACGCGATCATCATGTCCGGCGTTAGAGTGGGAGACGGTGCGATCGTTTCTGCGGGGGCCGTCGTCAGGAAAGGCACCCGGATCGGCGCGGGCGAGCACTGGGGTGGAGTGCCCGCCCGGCGCCTTGACGCCAGGGCGGCCGTGGAAGGCGGGGCCGCGTAATCCCGAGGGGATACAGGGGTAATAAAAATCGGTACCCTGACACTTGGGATTGGCGACCCCCGTGTGAGGAGCGGACCTGAAGCTCAAACCAGGTTGGAATAATAGCTGGCAAACCCACGGGTGTATTTTGGAGAGTGACAGAATTATATGAAAAAACTACTGATAACAAATACCGTGCTGATGCTCGTCCTGCTGCTGGCTTCCTGTGCGAAGGACCTGACACCGCAGGAGAGTATCGCTAAAGCCCGGGAGTATATAGCCGCCGGAGACTACGCATCGGCCAACATATTGCTCAAGAACACCGCCCAGAACGATCCGAAGAATGCCGAGGCTCGCTTTGAATTGGCCGCAATAGCGCTGGCGTTGGGAGACGGGCTGTCGGCGGAAAAGGAGGCCCGGCGTGCGATTGACCTCGGCATGCCGCCCGAGCAGGTGACCCTGCTGCTGATCAAGGCGCTCTACCTGCAGGGCGAGTTTGACAAGCTGCTGGCCGAATCAGAGAAACTGCCGGTTAAACTGGACCCGCTGGTGACAGCCGATATCCTGGCGTACCGCGCCCATGCGCAAATCCAGAAGCAGCAGTATCGGCTGGCCGATGCCACTATCGAAGAGGCGCTTAAGCAAAACGAGAATTCCGTTATCGCCATACTGGCAAAAGCCAGTTACGAGGCGCAGGTCGGCCGTCGTGAAACCGCGATGGAGCTGGCAGCCAGGGCAGTCGAAATAGATCCTGCCTCGTCGGACGCCTGGGCAATGATGGGGGATTTGCAGTCGGCCAATGGTGATTTGGCGGCCGCCAGGGAGTCGTACGACAAGGCGATAGCCAATCGCAGATATGTTTCCCTGGCGCAGGCCAGGCGCGGCTTTATTGCAGCACAACTGGAAGACTATCCCGCGGCCAGGAGCGATGTCCAGCAACTGTACGCCGCGGGCTATAAGGATCAGCCTTACGTCAATTTTGTAAAGGGTTACATTGCCTTTCGACAGGCCCAGTACCCGGAGGCGACGGAGGCTTTGGAATCTTCCGTAGAGCGGGACCCGAATAATCCACTCAGCAAGCTTTACCTGGCTGCCAGCTACATGAAGGAGGGCAAGCTGGAGCAGGCGCGAAGAATCGCCAACCAGCTCTATTACGAGATTCCGAACTCGGTAGACGTCGCTCGCCTCGTCGCCTCGATCAACGTTGAACGACAGGATTTCGGTGCTGCCCGGGCGGCGCTGGCCGCGTTGCTTGAGGTGCAAAAAGACGATGCTGTGGCACTGGGCATGCTCGGTTCGATGGCGTTGATGGAAGGCAGGGGAGACGAGGCCGTCGATTATTTTCAGCGTTTGTCGAGCCAGTCCCCGGACGATCTGACGATTCAGCGCATGTTGCGACTGGCCATGACGATGCGCGGTGATTTCGTCGGGGAAATGGGCGCAGCGGCAGAGCAGACAGTGGCCCCGGAGGATTTTAACGAGGTCCTGCTCGCGGCCGGCGTGGCCCTCAAGGAGGGCCAGCTCAAGGAAGCGGTGGCGATCTCGGAAAACTTGCAGCAACAGTATCCTGATCGTGTGGAGCCGTTGACGATGTTGGCCGCCATTTACCTCTCGGTGGGCGACTGGCGCAGGGGCAAGCTGCTGCTGGAACAGGCGTTGGCAAAGAGCCGCTGGAACCCACCGCGGTAAAAACACTGGCTAAGATCTACCTGCGAATTGGCGAGGAAGCGCGCGCCAGCGAAATGGTGTCAGAATACCTGAAAGCCAATCCGCAGGACCAGGACGCCGTCGGCATCATGTCCGAACTCGTCGTGGTCACCACGCCTTACCAGCAGGCGGAAAAACAGTTGGTAGATCTGCTGGACAAGAACCCCGACAATCTCGAGGTAAGGGCGCGCCTGGCAAAGCTCTATTTCGACAATGGCAAGTATGACCAGGTATTGTTCCGCACCGAGAACATGAGTGATGACGTCATCAGGTCCCAGCCGTCACTGATGGAACTGCGGGGGAAGGCGCTGTTTAACCAGGGACATGCGGACGGTGCGGCCAAGGTCTGGGAAAAATGGGTCAAGCTCGCACCGAATTCGGTGCTGGCAAATTTCTACTATGCCGATTCCCTGGTGAAATCCAATCAACTGGAGGCGGCGTTGGCATCGCTGGAGACCTGTCGGCGGCTTAATCCGGAGTACCTGCCCGCGCGAATCTCCCTGGTCAGGGTAACGGCACAGACCGGCGATATGGACAAGGCATTCAAGGAAATGCGGCAATTGCAGTCCGAGATGCGGGAAGATCGCGCTGACGTCTGGTATACGCAGGGCTGGTTGGAACTGAATGCCGGCAAGTACGCCGAGGCCGAGCAGGCGCTCCAGAAGTCGCTGTCCCTGCAGGCCACGCCGGAAACGGCCATGCTGCTGTTTGCCACGCTCAACAGCCAGGGGCGGGGAGATGAGGCGGTAGCGTCGCTGGCGGGCTGGCAGGAGAAGTTTCCGCAAAGTACCGGGCTTATGGCCGTGCTGGGGCAGACCTACATCGCTCGCAAGGAAACTGACAAGGCTGTTGATGTCTACCGGCAGCTATTGGCGGTTGAACCGGGGTCGGTGGTGGCCCTCAATAACCTCGCCTGGCTGACTCGAAAAACCGATCCCAAGCAGGCAATGGAGTTCGCGACCAGCGCCAGTGCGCTGGCACCGGAGGACCCCTACGTGATGTCCACCATGGCGACGTTACTGGTCGAAAGTGGCCAGGCGGCCGATGGTGAACAACTGCTGCGCAAGGCGGTGGCGCTGCACCCCGATAACGTGCAGATCAAGCTGGATCTGGGTCGCCTGCTGCTCTCTGCAGGAAAACGCGATGAGGCCAGGCCTTATCTGGAGGAGGTGGTGGTCAGCAAGGGCAATGCCGGCCTCGTAGCGGAAGCCAGGGAACTGCTGAAGTCGGGGGTGACAGGTGGATAGCGGGAGTGGAAGGGACCTTGCGCAGCCCGCTCGCGGGCACGGGTACGGCGCTCCGGCGGCCCTGGTAGAGGAGTTGCCTCCGTATGAAGCAAACGCCTGCACCGCGACGACCTGTCAGTTTTTTTTACAGTAGTGTATCCGGGAGGGCGTGGGAAAATGAAGGGTGTTGTGCAACGTGTTGAATATATTGAATAAAATGTTTTTGGCACAGGCTTTGCTTTATATCACCCGAACGCCATCCGACATCAGCAGAAGTTGCGGGTTTGGGATCGGGAAAAGTTTAAAACTTTGGTTACACCGAGGAGATCGACATGAAACTAGGTAAAAGCAACTCGCAGTAGCATTTGGGGCTGCTGGGTTTGGGTGCGGCAGGGCAGGCGTCCGCCGATGTATACGGCTTGGGCTATCTGGACATTGACAACCTGGCGGTGGTTTTTTTCCAACGTCTCAAGCGGTGGTCCGGGACTGTTCACCTTTGAAACTGACCAGAACGCGCGGCTGAACAACGTGTCCGATCCGTCGGACGGGCAGCTTCCTGTTCCGGTGTGTTCAACCTGGCCGTGACGGACTGTGTCTTTGGCTCGCCGATTCTTAGCGGCACAGCGCAAAACGCTTCCTGGTGGCGGGGTTGTGCGTGGTGAGAACGATTACCAGAAATTCGGCCAGACGGCTGAGTACTCCAGCTACCGAAGCCGCCATTATCGACGCTACCCTGGTGGCTGTTCTCAACGGCGGCTCAGGCCCCACGAGCACTGAACAGATTGCCGAGAGCAACCTGCAGTCCGGAACACAGGCGTCTGCCAATACCAACGCGATTCAGTCCAACACGAACTTGTCATTTGAGTTTACTGCAGTGGGCGGCCGGTTCGTCATCAGCTTCGACGCGGTGATCGATGTCAAGTCCATTAACTGGAGCGGATGTAGGCTTCGGTTCGGCACAAGCAGACAGCCCAGCGTGTCCGTGATCCTGCAGTCAGGTGGCCAGTCCCTGGCTTCCTGGGTGCCGGGAGCAGAGCAGCATTACCTGTGCCGCGAATGACCTGTACGGTTACGGAGACGGCCCTGAACCTGACCAACAGCACGTCCACCGGTGGCGCTGCCAACCAGGTGTCCGGCAACGGCAGGTACCAGTTGGAAGTCACTGGCCTGCAGGACGGTACCAACTACTCGCTGGCCCTGGCTGCCACGACGTCCACCAACTTGGTGCGTGTCCAGCAGGTCCCGGTACCAGGCACATTGTTGCTGCTCGGCACAGGCCTGCTGCTGGGTGCCCGCGCAACGCGCCGCAACAAGTAAGCAAGGTGGTGTAGCAATCGCGTAGCGGTTGCCTCGAGATAAACAAAGCCGCACCCCTCAGGGGTGCGGCTTTTTTTGTGCGTTATGAAAAGAGAGAACGCTCTGGATAAGGCCGGGAATAGGCCCCGCTGGGACGTTGTCCGAGGCGTCAGCGAGAAGGGAAGTCAGCCGGCTGCAATCGACCGACCAGCAATTCACGAAGGCAGGGTAGCCCGCGCCCTCCCGCCTGCGCCGGCCTAAAAGTAGCGCGTGAATTCAACACCGAGATAATCGTCCTCGTCGATGTAGTAGAGGTTTTCCTTTTCGTTGGCGTTGGTGGTAAAGCGGAGTTCGAGCCCCAGCGTCCACAACTCATTTTAACCTGCGTGATGCTTCAATATTGCCGAATACCGAATGCGTATCCGTGTCGTACAGGACACCTGCCAGGACCATGGTGCTGTTGATATCGTTGGCTGTCAGACGCGCTCCCAGGTGCTCCTCACTCATGAGCCGTTGGTCGCACCTCTTCGCCCCGTTCATCGGTACTCGAACAGCAACCCGAGGTCTGCGGGTGTATTCGCCACACGCCGAATGTTGTGCGTTCGAAGCCACCCACGTAGGCGTAGTAGTCTTGCAGGTCGTTCCACGGTTATAGATCGTTTCAAGTTTCCACAGCCAGGCCCCTTTTGTCGCCTGAGCATCGGGCTAGTCTGTTCAATCTGCAGGTACTGTGGAATCAGCTTCAGGTTGCCGCTGGTGTAATCCGGCGTCAGGTAAGGCTCCCTACCGGTGCCGGAGAAGTGGGCCAGGCCGATGTCCCAGTCACCGATATTGTGGCTCCAGCGCAGGGCCAGGTCGACGTGCTTCTGCTTTGCGCTGGAATCGTATTCCGGGCTGCGGGTGTCGACCTCCGGATCGGTCCGCAGGCGCCCGTGTTTTCCCGGGAAGGTGCGCTCGCGGAAATAGGGCAGGACATATAACTGCCAGTTGCCCCACTCGCTCAGGTAGTCGAGGTTAAGCATGGGCTGGCCGAGCTTTTCCTCGCCGTCGATGTTCTCGACCAGGTCCGTCTGGTTGATGATGTCCACCAGGTGCTGGGACTCGGTGACACCCCAGAACACGACATCCAGTCCCACCTTGGCGACCCAGCGATCATGCTCGATGCGCCAGTACAACTCACGGATGTCCGCGTGTGTCCTCTGGTCGTCAGCAGTGTCGTACCGGAAAAACGGGCTGAAGCCGAACTGCTGTGCGCCGCCGGACCAGTCCACATAATACTCGGGTTTGAAAGCCGTGGAAAAATCCTGGTCAGTCTGGTCGGAATACTTGGGGGAATGGAAAAACAGCCTCGCGTCGATACTCATAAACCCGGACCACTGCCCGGAGTATTCCCTGGGTTCGGACGGAAGGGAAGCCGCGGTGGTTGGCGGTGGCCGTAATCTCGCGTCCCGCTCTCGATTATCGGCAGGGGGGGCGCTACCTGCCGTGGGTAGGCCTTCGTTATCGTTTGACGTGGCAACCATGTCTGCGGGGTTTTGCAGGTCCAGAACGAGGCGATGCCCCTTGTCTGCATACGGTTTGAGCATGAAGGCGTTGGCGCTGGTCCCCGGCGCGACATCGACGAGAACGCTCAGGCTACCCGTGGCTTCCCCATGGGTGCGGATATCCTTGATGGAGGTACCCTGTAACGGAACGGCTGCACTGTCAATCATGGAGTGCCCGCCGGGGAACTCGATGACTACCCTGGCCGGGTTGTCCAGGGTTGAAAGCCGGTAGTGTGCGGGTCCGGACAGGTCAAACACCAGTCGGGTATTGGTTGGCGTCAACCCTACGCGAATATCCTCTACCTGCACTACTTCAGTGGCGACAGCACTGCCCTGCGCCAGCGGGCCCTGCGCCAACAGCGGGATCAGGATAGCAATAGGCAATGAGGGCCGGCTCACGGTGACTCCTGCGGTGATCTGTGCATTCTAGCGTATTCGGGAAATAGCGCTCGGAGTGAAGTCCGGGTCCTGCAGACCCGTGCGAAATCGATAGTTCTTGAATTTCAGCGTGGTACTTTTGCCGGTCTGGTGATTGCTCATGACCAGTTCGTCGGGTCGCCAGTACTGATCAAGGTATTGTTGATAACCTGACGCGCGCATCGTTTTCAGCAGCGTGTCCTTGCGATCGTAGTAGTCGACACGTTGCAAGCGGTATTCCCGCTGGTCAACCCAGGTGATCTGCCGTGTGTAACCCGAATTCTCGTCCAGGGGGATCCGCTCCACGACAAAGCACAACTCGCCATCGATAGTTTCGTCGCGAAGGTACCTGTAACGGTACTTCTCGATTTCCTGGGATGAGAGGTCCTCGTACGCGAACTCACTGCCCATGAACGGACCCGATTTGTCAGCGGAGGATATCCGCTTCACACGCTTAAGGGCTGGCAGGTACAACCATTGCTCATCGGCATCGGTTTTGTGGGTAAACGTCAGTATCGCTGTGCCTTTCAAGTCCCTGGGTCGATCGAACACCATAATGCTCTTGTCGCCATCCCCGTTCACTTCCATACTCATCTGCCGCATTTCACGGCTGATCACATCATCGGTTGAAGCGGCGATGAGCATGGTCAGGTCGACGCTGCTGTCCCCGAAGCCGCTGTCGCGGCGATCCGCCTCAATAGCAATGCCAAGGCCCTTTTCCACGTCTGCTTCAGCAAGCGAGGCGGGAGCGTGGCCCAGTAACAGGCACAGGACAACACCCAATCGCAGTTGAAAAACCGGCATGCAAATGTCGCGCAATCCGATGCTAAAATCCTTGTTACTCATGTCTGCTCCCTGTCACGCGTGAGCTTTGGGGTTTTTGAACAACCAGCGATCAACTTTGATCAGGAGCGCCGGCAAAAACAGCAGATCCAGTATGATCGCCACCGCGATGGTCAGCGCCACCAGCAACCCCGAGGTTGAATTGACTGCAAAATCGGAGTGCACCAACACCAGGAAGCCTGCCGCAAGTACGATGGAGGTCGAAACCAGTGCGCCGCCAATACTGACGAACGTGTGGCGAATCGCCTGCTCTGTATTCATGTTCTGTAGGGTACGCGCTTCCCGGTACTTGACCAGGAAATGCGTGGTGTCGTCGACGACTATGCCCAGTGTCAGGCTGAAAACGACGGACGCAGCCATATTTACTTCACCGACGATGGCGCTCCAGATACCCAGTATCACCAGCGCAGGAAACAGGTTGGGGAGAAAACTCACCAGGCCAAATTTGAGCGATCGAAAAGCGACAATCATGCACATTGAGATCACGATAATTGCAAAAAGCGACCCACTCAGCATGCTGTCAATATTCCGCATGCCAATGTGTCAAAGCTTATGGACTGTCCCGCCCCATGCGCCTTGATAGCGGGTGTATATTTTTCCATCCACTGGCGGGCCCGATCCTCAAAAGCGATAAGGCCCTGTGACTTCTGATTTTTCATTACCACCGTTACTTTTAAAGCCGACTTGTCGGCGTTAATTTGGTGAGTGACATCGAGACCATATGGAATCGATATTTCGTAAAGCAAGACATACTGTGATGCCATTTCCCGTGAATCTGGTAATCGGTGCCACGCTGGATCGTCGTCGTGTAGCACCTGGTTGAGACGCTTTAGCGTATCGGTGAAAGCCTCGACGTTGGCGACCTCAGGTTGTGCTCTGAGCCAGTCGACGAAATCAGCTACCTGTGCGAGAAATGTCGGTTCTGACACACCCTGGGACTGACCAGCACTGATCGAGTAATGCAACGATTGATTACCTGAAAGTTTCTCCTCGACGACACGAATGGCATTGGTCAAAGGTACCGCTGAGGAGAAATATTCCGTCGGGTCATCATTCAGCTCCATTCTGGGTACAAAGCTGATGGCGACAATGATGAAAACGAGTGATGTCCAGAAGATCCGATTGTAATGACGGGTTACAAACACGCCCAGGTTCTTCATCGGCAGGCCAGTCGTCGTTCCGGGAACGGATTTGAAGGGCATCATCAGTATCAATCCTGGAAGCACCGCCAATGTCACCCACAGTGCGCCCACCACGCCCACGGCTGAAATAGTACCGAGTTCACGGAACGGTGGTGAATCGCTGAAGTTCATACTGATGAAACCCAGAGCCGTGGTAATACTGGTAAGCAGCACCGGGTAGAGGGTGTCTTGCAGGCTGGATACGAGCGCTGCCTTTTTGTTTTCTCCTTTACGCAGGTAGGTCAGGAAAGTACTGAGAATATGTACGCAATCCGCAATAGCGAGTGTCATGATAATTGTTGGAGCGGAGACATTGACGCTGTTGATTCCGATATTGGCCCAGCCTGCATACCCCATTCCTACCACGATGCTTAGCAATATCGTGATGACCGTGCAAAAGGACGCTGAGGCGGAGCGCAGCAGAAGGGCCAGTAGCAGCAACACGACACCGAACATGATTGGCATCAGGCTGACAGAATCTGCTGCAGTCACTTCCGCCAGTGTTTGTTCCAAAAGCGCCCATCCTGCCAGGTAAATCGTGATGTCAGGGTTGGACTGTTCCGCACTTTCCTTTATGCGTCGGGCATATTCGACGGATTCTGCGATTGCCGCTGACTTGTCAATGCCTGTCGCGCCCAGATTCAGGCTGACATTAACCGCCGTTACGTCGCCGTTCGGTGAGAGGATGCGGCCCACCAGGGCTTGTTGGGATAAGGCGATATCGCGGATACGCGCGATGTCTGCGATGGTAAGCGCGGAAGCTTCCTCTACGAGAGCCCCAATATGGATGTCATCCCCGTCCACGACCGGGTAAAGATAGTTGTTTAGGGGAGTCCACCCGGCGGGAATTGGGGATTTGCCATGCCTGCTCTGTAATGGACTGTAAAGACGCCAGGACCGAGGGTGTAAAAATAGTGCCGTGCTTCGCCTCGATGACAATGAGAATGTTATCCTCCTTGCCGTAGGTGCGTTCGATCAGTTCCTGTTCCAGCAGGTAGGGATCGTTCTTGTCGAAGAAGACCTTGATTCCCGACTCAACGTGCAATCGGGTCACACCCAAACCGAAAGCGATGACCAGCAGTAGGTTGGCCAGCGTGATAGCCGGCGCGTAACGCACCACGGTAGCGATAAACGTTTTTTTGGACGTTGGGATCATGGCCTGGTCAACGACTGCGAGGGCATTTGCTCGCATATGAATGCAATGCCGGAAGTCGTGATGATAGCGCATTGACGCCGGGGTTAGAGGACATAATCTACCCTGTCTAGGGCCTTCCGGTGGCCATTTAATAGTGTTTGCTGAGCTGGCGTAAACCCGCCGGATTCAGGGTAGCCGCCCGGCGTTGAAAGCGACAACGTTTATCTTTGGAAATCAGTAATTAGTGAACTGCGGGGGCTGGCCGGGACACGCTATTTACCTGCGAACCTGCGACCCCGCTGGTTTCCCTCGCGCCCGCCAGGCGGCCACCGGCCAAAAACGCGGTCCGGTGGAGATTAGGCGCACCAGCGCGGGGCGCTAGCCTGTGGCAAACCAGGGAGCGTTAGCGATCGGAGGTGCAATCGGGCAACAGCGGTGGCCGTCACCGTGGCGGGTTGTCTCACTTTGGAGACAAGTTAACTCCCTGATAATTAAAGATATTGGATATTCTGTAGAAAATATGTCGCAGTTTTTCCACAGAAACCGCCAGAAACGGGTGTAACAGGGCTTCATTTCTCGTTGAGAATTTAAGAAAATCTCGTAACTATATGTTTTTTTTATATATACTTAACTATGGTTCACAAATTGCAAAGAAATCGATGAGCCAAGGGGATTGCAAAAACAGAAAATCAGGGGGAAAGCATTTTGTCGATTGAGTTCAAGGTCACCCGCGACAGCCGTTTATTGGATCAGTACTACGCGCTTCGCCAGAGTTGCTTCCGGCAGGAACTGGGGTTGCCGGATTTTGACGGCGCTGAGGAGGAGCAGGATCGACAGGGGCGTATCCTGCTCGCCCTTCAGGACGGTCAATGTGTTGGTGGGGTGCGAATCTCGCCACATATAACCCTCTCCAGTCAACTGGAGTTATTGGAGCTTGACGAGGATTACTGCTGTATGTGGGAGCGCTTTGTGGTGGATCCCTCGGTGCGGACGGTCTATATGGTTCGTGAATTCATTTCCCGTGTCATAGAGACTTCTCGAGACAGCGGTTATCGCAACGCGATGGTGTTGAGCTCGCTACGTAATGCCCGATTCTACCGTCGATGCCACACGGCGCTGGGGGTGGGATTTCAAATTCACCGACCGGTCCCCCATTGCGCGCGCGGCGCTTTTGCTGGCCTGGAGCACTATCTCTCGGTGGCGCATCTGTACGAACGACAGCCGCTGAGAATCGCGATCTGATCGGCGTCCCTTTTGCGTCCCTGATTCACTTCGGCCACCTCGATCGGGGTGGCGACCAACGCTGTTGAATCAAGCGTAACATCGCTAGTTCCGGCGATCACGCCTGGCCTTTGCCGGGAAGCGGACTTGGTGGATAATAACCCCACGTCGTGTACACACCTGAGAACAAGAGAAGCTGGTCCCGTCTGGGGGCGATACTTACGTCAGGCGTTCTGTGGGCTAAGAGAATAACAATAATGAAGTTGTCACTGCCGGGCTTTTTGGTACTACTGGTAGGGTTGCTGTTGCCTGGATGTGGCGAGGAACTGACCAGCGAAGCGCACTTAAACAAGGCTAAGGCGTTCCTGGAGCAGTCGGATGAGGCGTCTGCAATTGCCGAACTGAAGTATGCCCTGAAGAAAGATGTCAAAGACGGGCGGGCACGTGCGCTGCTCGGGCAACTCTATTTCCAGCAGGGAGAGTATGAAGACGCAGACAAGGAGCTCTCGCGAGCACTTGCCTCCGGTGTGGAGCCGACCGTTGTAGTGCCGCTATTGGCCCAGGTCCTCTTGGGTCTTGGTTCCTATGATCGACTTGATCAACTGGGACTCGATGGACTCGACCCAAAAAATCGCTCGATAGTGCAGGCCGCAAAGGCTCTGTCCATGCTCCATCGAAACAATATGGTGGTCGCCTCCGAGATTATGGAAATGGCGTTGCAGAATAAACCCAACTCGCCCTACGCCCAGGTAGCGGCGGCACGACTTGCGATGGAGAAGGGAGCCTATGATGAAGCGCGCGAGCTTCTCAAACCAGTGTTTACCGAGTCTCCCAAGTACGCACCGGCGTGGAATTTACTTGGAGACATTGAGAGTGCGCAAAGACACCCGAAAAAGGCCGAAGAAGCCTATACCAAAGTAATTAAGCTCTCCGGGAAAATATTTGATGCGCAATTGAACCGGGCCATGATGCGCATTTACCAGGGAAATTTCAAGGGCGCCCGTGAGGATCTGACACAATTAGGCCAGGCTTACGGGCCCTCGCGATACCATCCCGGCATGTATTTTGCGTGGGGCCTTGTGTATCTGCAGGCCAGGAATATGGATGCCGCAGTAAAATCATTCGAGCAGGCCTCGGAGTACTCAGATACATACCCCCAGACACTTTATTACCTCGCCGCAATCTATCTTGAGAAAGGGTTGGTTGAGCAGTCCATGATCAATATTTATCGATTCCTTGGCCTTGTACCGGGCAGTGTTGCTGGATCGAAATTGGCTGCAAAACTGGAGCTGGGGCAGAAAAATTATGCCAAGGCCGAACAGTTGCTGCTCCCTGTAGCTTCCGCCAGGCCGGATGATGTGGAAACGCTGAACCTGCTTGCGAGCGCTCTTCTCGCTCAGGGAAAAAGCGGCGAGGGTGTTGAACTGTTGGCCAGGGTCGCTGAACTGAAGCCGGAATCAACAGAGGCGCAGGCGCGTCTGGGTGCGGGTTTTCTTGCGGCGGGGTCCGAGGATCTGGGTATTGAAACGCTGCGCGATATTTTAAAGAAGAATCCCGATTACGAGCAGGCTGATATTCTGATCGTATTGAACTATTTGCGCCACAGTGAGTTTGCCGAAGCGATAGCGGCCGCTCGGGAGTACCGGGATCGACATCCGCAAAGCGCAACGTCCTACGACCTGTTGGGGCGTGCCTACATGGCGAATGGCGATAAATCAAATGCAAAGCTTGCATTCAGTAAAGCGCTGGAGCTCCGTCCGGGTGATCCGGGTGCCGGCAATAGTCTGGCCGAACTGGCCTTGCAGGTTAATGACTATGAAGCTGCGCGGGAATACTATCGTCTGGTGCTGGCACAGAATCCAGAACACCTGCAAACTTCGATGAAAGTTGTAGCCTCCTATGCGCTTGAAGGTAATGAAGAAAAAATGCTGGAAAGCCTGCAAAGTACGCTGGTTGCGTTCCCGCGTGCCATGGAGCCAAGACTCGTCAAAGTCAGATATTACATCGGTAAAGGTCAGCTGGAAGACGCTATTGCTTTGTTTGATGAACTCACGGAGGAGCAGAAGGACAGCGTCGATGCCCTCTCGACCTGGGCGGGCATCGAACTTGCAGCAGGACGCTATAACCAGGCATTGGCTACCCTTGGCAAACTGACTGAGCGGTTTCCCGGTGTCGGCCAATACCACTATATGAAAGCCAGGGCTTACGCTGGACTTGGCGAGATGACTCAATTCACTGCTGAACTACAGCGTACTATAGAATTGGATCCAGACCATTTTTACGCCAAGATTGCTTTTGCTCGATTGGCGTTGTTATCGAATCGACGGGAATTATTTGAGGAGAACCTGGCTGAGCTAAGGAAGGTCGCGCCAGGTGATCTGGATGTGATGAAACTGGAGGTCGCGGAGGCACAAAATAACGGCGATAACAAAAGAGCAGTAGAGCTATTGGAAAAAATTTACCTGCAGGAGCCCACAACTGAGAATGTGACTGCGCTGGCGGCGCAGAGAGAATCGGCTGGCAATGTGAATGGCGCAATTGTGCAATTACAGCAGTGGTTAGCGGAGCATTCAGCTGATATAAAAGCGCGGGAGAAACTGGCAGAAGTCTACCGGAAAAGTAATCAGCCCGGTGGTATGTCTTACCAGTATCGGGAGATTCTCAAGGCGGACCCAAGGCATGTTATAGCGCTAAACAATCTCGCTTGGTATCTACTCGATGATGAACCCAAGCAGTCATTATCCTATGCCCAGCAGGCACAGGAGATATCGCCGGATTCGAGTTCGATTCTTGATACATTGGCAATGGCTCAACTAAAGAATGGCAATGTAACGGAAGCGCGGCGTGCTATGAATCGCGCAATATCGAAGGCGCCAAAGAGCCCGGAACTGCGTTTTCATGACGCCCAGATTATGGTTGCCGAGGGAAATACGGCGGGTGCGGTAGAGGCGCTGAGTGCTCTATTGCAACAGCGAGCACCGTTTCCGGCACGACAGGAAGCGGCGGCATATCTCAAGAAACTGACGTTGGGTAATGGGTGACTTCTCCAAAGTTGTCTTGCATACCACTCGGCTGTCGGCGGGCTTCAGGTTTTCAGTCCCAGTCTCTCCAGCAAGTTGTATAAAGTAGGCCTGGTGATTCCCAAAGCGTTGGCGGCATCGCTTATATTGTTGTTGCTATGATTCATGGCTCGAATGATAGCTTTTCGCTCGGCTTCTTCACGCACTTCTTTCAGGTTGAGTGGCATGGGTTCCCCATTCGACACTTGCAATTCAAGATCCTCGGGACCTATCTGGTTCGCGTCGGCCATTATCACGGCACGTTTGATACGGCTCTCGAGTTCCCGCACGTTGCCTGGCCAATCATAAGCTTCCATGGCAGCTATGGCTTCGGCAGAAAAATTCGTGACCGAGCTGTTGTATTCCTTGCTCCAAAGATGGAGAAAGGATTTTGCCAGAACCAGCACGTCTCCTTCGCGATCCTTCAAAGGTGGAATTTCCAGCACTATTTCACTGATGCGGTAGTACAGATCTTCGCGGAATAATCCCTTTGATATCAGATCTTGCAAATTCTGATGTGTCGCGCAAAGAATTCGTACATCCACCGGTATTTCCTTGCGTCCGCCGATCCGCTCCACAACTCTTTCCTGAAGGAAGCGCAAAAGTTTGGCCTGTAGTTCGAGGGGCAGGTCGCCAATCTCGTCCAGAAACAGGGTTCCCCCATCGGCATACTCAATCTTTCCTGGCGTCTGCTTTGCCGCGCCAGTAAATGCGCCCTTCTCATAGCCAAACAGCTCGCTTTCCAGAAGGGTATCAGGTATGGCTGCGCAGTTGATTGCTACCAGTGGCTTGCGTGCCCGCGGACTCAATTCGTGTAGCGCCTGTGCACAGCGCTCCTTCCCGGTGCCGCTCGCTCCCAGCAGCAAAGTAGTGATATTCGATGGGGCAATTTTCTCGATCGTGCGACACACCTTTAGCATTTGTGGACTGGATGTAATAATCCCGCGTAGTGGCATATTCTGGTCGTGCGTTTGTAGCCGGCGATTCTCCATCTCCAGTTCATATACATGGTAGGCGCGATTTACCAGCAAGGCCAAAAGCTCCGCGTCTGCTGGTTTCTGGTGGAAGTCATACGCTCCCAGTCCTATTGCCTTGACCGCGTTGGCGCGATCATTGTCACCGGTTACGATAATTACCTTGGTTTCGGGTGCCAGTGATAAAATTTCTGTAAGCGTCGCCAGTCCTTCGGAAACACCGCCAGGGTCTGGCGGTAATCCAAGGTCAAGCAGCACTACGCCGGGTTGAACCCTGCGCAACTGGTTTATCGCCTCTACTCGCTCTCCGGTAATGGTTACTTCGAATCCGTCAAACGCCCAGCGTAATTGGCTTTGTAAACCCTTGTCATCTTCGACGACCAAAAGATGTCTTTTATCTTGCTTCACGAGATGTTCACCTTGTTTATTGTTTTAGCGCAATCTGCAATCGTTTCTGCTGGGCAGGGGATTCTTACTCGGAATAGAGAACCTCGACCGGGGGTGCTCTCCACAAGAATGTCACCCCCAAGGCTACGAATAAAGTCACGGCTCTCGAAAACGCCTATCCCCATTCCGGTGAGGCCTTTGGTTGAGTCAAACGGCTTGAACAGGCGATGCCTGACAAAATGCTCATCCATGCCTGTTCCGTTGTCCTCTATCTCTACTACAGCTGCACCCTCGCCATTTACCAGGCGGACTTTGACATGACCGCTTTTGTCTGTGGCTTCCTGCGCATTTTGTATCAAATGACCGAATACGGTATGGAGGCGATCCCTGTCACAGGTGAGCGTAAAATCACCTCTCTGTAAATCGAGCTCTGGAACGGGATTTCTTAGCCTACATTCCTCCACAACCTTTAGTAGCAAATCGGTCAAATCGAATTTCTCTTTTTCGGTTTGCCCGGCGCCGCTGCGTAATTGCGCCATGAGTTTGCTCATGCGGTTGACGGTATTACTTACAGTGTCAACCATGTCGTCGATGAACTCAGGGTTATGTTTATGTTTTTGGGCATTCGAGACCATCAGTGATAACTGGGCGAGTATATTTTTCAGGTCATGGATAACATAGGCAGAGAGGCGATTAAAAGCTTCAAACTGGCGAGACTCCACCAGAGCCTGATCAGCCTGAAACTGCGCCAGGTGACTTCCCGCCTGTTTACCGGCGACTTTTAACAAATCACGATCTTCCCAGTTCAGATCAGGTAATAAGTCGGATTCACGTAAAAGCAGGATACCCTGTAGTCGCTCCCCAAACAGCAGGGGGATTATTAGCCATGCCCGGGGAATATGGGTCAATGCTGCGGGCAATTCGAGATTTCTATAGATATCAGGAGCGCTTCGCCACTCACGCAAATCAATGATCCACTGGTGCTCCTGTAACCAATTGGATAAATCTTGTAGATTAATATCTGACTCAGGCAGGGGCATCTCCCAGTTTGCGACGATATTGAATCTTCCATCTTCGGCTCTGCTCCAGAGAATCCCTGCAGGACTTTTTGCGAGATTGGCGACAGCGCGTGTGATATTTTCTGGAATATCGTGGTTGCCACTGGCGAGAATTTGTGTGAATTGCAGCCATTCCAGACGGTAGTCATACTTATAACTAAAGAAATTTTTGCTGAGCCATACACGCGTGCGGGCCCTGATCTGACCGGAAAAAAGCAGTACGACCAGAGTCAGGCCTGACCCGCACAGAAACGAAATCTGTAGTACGCCGCCCCAGGTGCCGCCCAGATAGCGTATGAAGTAAGCCGCCAAAGCCATCGTAATCAGGTAGATGCCCGATGCCATTAGCGTAAGTGAATGAAACGCGACGTGCCGGGAGAGATAAATACCTTGTACATTTTCTTTCACGTCGTTGCGACCTGTTCGACTGATACTGATAGCCATCAGCGCGGCAGCCATAGTGGCAACCATGCCACGAGCAAGCCACAAATTTCTATCCAGCTGCCGAAACAACAGCGCCTCGGCGTACATGTAGAAATCGAAAACGAAGAGGATTCCCAAACCCATGCAAAGATGCTTTATTGCCCAAAGCTCGCTTTCGTTACTGCTTCGGAAGAACTGTTCGAGTAGCAGCAACCCGGCAATAGACATCGCAATCCATGCGCTGAAGCTCACATATGCGGATAGATCGAATACTGGGGAAAGTACTTCCACCAGTGGCTCGACAGCTATCATTACTGCCACAATTGAAGCACAAACCAGTACGAACCAGGGTATCCACCTGGAAGTGGAAAGTAGGTGGCCGGTACCCTGTAGTCGTAGCCCCATTAGTTTCAGCAGCACGAATATCCAGGCGGCATTGCGAGCCACTTCGGTCAACTGCATCAGCATAACCTGCGGTTCGGCCAAGATCGTGGACGCAGTGACAGTCGCCGCCCAGAGCGCAGTCAGTGTCGTTGCAGAGAGAAGCGGACCACCCAATGGGTTGTTGCGCCTGGTGATGAAGACCAGTATGGCTAGCATGATATAGGCGAGCGTGGCTGTGCCATAGCTGTAAAGCCCTATATTTCCGATGATGCTGACTTGTGTATCCACTTCGAAACTCACCAAATCGTGTGCCAAGTCACGTTCCGCCATAGCGGTGCCTTAGGAGAAACACTATACTCCCGCCTCATACGTGTAAATGCCGTCAAGGTACAAGTGAGATACGTCGCACACAAGAAAAAGACGCACTCCGTCGGCAAATCGTGGAAGGGGCTGATAATTGTCCAGTGATGCCTATGATGCATTGGAGTCGCGAATGTTGCAGCGGCCAAAGCAGTGGTTGGTAACGGGGGCGGCGGGTTTCATTGGTTCTCACCTGGTAGAGCGATTGCTAAAATTGGGCCAGGATGTTACCGGGGTGGATAACTTTGCTACAGGTTTTCGGCGCAATCTTGAGCATGTCAGGGAAGCCGTGGGAGAGTCCAGCTGGCGTCGATTCTCATTCCTTGAGGCGGATATTTGCGATCCGGGGGCCTGCTGTGAGTCGGTAGCAGGGTGCGATTATGTGTTGCACCAGGCAGCCCTCGGCAGTGTGCCCAGATCAATCGCCGATCCGTTGCAGAGCAACCGGGCGAATATTGATGGATTCCTCAATCTGTTAGTGGCATCAAGGGATGCAGAAGTATCGCGTTTTGTTTACGCCGCATCTTCCTCTACTTATGGAGATCATCCCGAATTACCCAAGGTAGAGGAACGGATTGGCAAGCCTCTATCGCCCTACGCAGTTACCAAGTATGTTAACGAACTGTATGCCGATGTGTTTTCCCGAACTTATGGAATTGATTGCATCGGTTTGCGGTATTTCAATGTGTTCGGACCGCGGCAGGATCCCCAGGGAGCCTATGCTGCGGTTATACCACTCTGGTTTGAGACATTACTGCAGGGCGCGTCACCCCAGATAAATGGTGATGGTGAGACCTCGCGCGATTTTTGTTTCATCGACAACGTTGTACAGGCGAATCTACTGGCAGCTACTTGTGACAATTCGGAAGCCGGAAATCAGGTCTACAATGTTGCGCTAGGCGGGCGGACTACCCTGAACGAGTTGTTCTATGCGATTCGCTCGCTGGTGGCACAGGGCGATTCTGCGGCTGCTGCTATCGAGCCAGTCTATGCTCCATTCAGGAAGGGTGATGTCCGACACTCCCAGGCTGATATAAGCAGGGCGCGCCACTTGCTTGGATACGAACCTTCGCATACTGTCGAACAGGGCCTGGTGGTTACTGGCGACTGGTTTATTGGCCATCATCGTTAAGGGTATATTGCCAATGGGAAAACAGGACACTGTTGCAATTGTAGGGCTGGGCTATGTCGGGTTGCCCCTGGCAGTTGCGTTCGGGCGCCTGCGTCGCACTATCGGGTTGGACCTCAATGAAGCGAAACTTGCGCATTATCGTGCCGGCGAGGACCCCAGCGGTGAAGTTGAGCCGCGGCAGCTGGCGGAGGCGCATTTGCTCGAGTTCACCAGTGACGCTGGTAAATTGTCCGAGGCGAGTATCATAATCGTGGTAGTGCCCACGCCCATCGACCATGCGCGGCGCCCCGATCTGTCTCCTCTTGAGGGTGCCTGCCGCGCGGTCGGTGCACATCTTCGCCCGGGCTCAACAGTAATATTTGAATCTACGGTCTACCCCGGGTGTACCGAGGAGGTTTGCGTTCCCCTGTTGGAGCAAGCCTCTGGATTAGTTTGGTCTGGTAGAGACTCCAGTATTGGTAAAAATGGTTTTTTTGTAGGCTACTCGCCAGAACGCATTAACCCCGGTGACAAAGAGCATCGATTGGAAACGATTACCAAAGTGGTTTCGGGCGATACACCGGAAACGCTGGAAAGGGTCGCCGCTCTGTATGGTGCAGTCGTAAAGGCGGGTACTTACAGGGCCGCCAGTATAAAGGTGGCTGAAGCAGCCAAGGTAATCGAAAACACGCAGCGCGACCTGAATATAGCGCTTATGAACGAGCTGGCGCTGATATTTAATCGTCTGGGTATTGACACGCTTGATGTGTTGGAAGCGGCGGGGACCAAGTGGAATTTTCTACCCTTCAGGCCCGGATTGGTCGGTGGGCATTGTATCGGCGTCGACCCTTATTACCTGACCTATAAGGCGGAGGCTGTCGGACACCATCCCCAGGTTATCCTGGCGGGGCGTAAAACCAACGACACCATGGGCAAGTTCGTCGCTGAGCAGACCGTTAAGCGTTTAGTACAACACGGTCACCGTGTAAGCGGAGCCAGGGTCGCTGTTCTGGGACTTACTTTCAAGGAAAATTGTCCGGACCTGCGCAACTCCAAAGTGGTAGATATTATTGATGAACTACATGAATACTGTTGTGACGTGGTGGTGCATGATCCCCTGGCAAATCCGGCTGAAGCGCAGGATGAATACGGTATAGAGCTGTGCGCGCGGCCCGAATTGACAAATTGCCAGGCCGTCATCCTGGCCGTGCCGCATACCCAGTATCTGCAAATGAGTGTTGAGGAATTTGGCGCCATGATGGTGAGTGGCGCAACCCTGATCGATATTAAATCTGTATTGAGTAGGGATGAGTTGGAAAAAGCCGGTTTGAACGTCTGGCGGTTGTGACGGACAGTTCTTTTCGGATACCAAGTCAAATGTTTTCGGGCAATTGGTTTCCTGGCATTGGAGACTTATCGGTAAAGCGCTTGATCCATGCCTTTCTCGCCAGGTGCGGCAGCAACAAGTAGAGCGGCATACGTAAAAAATGCGATCGCACATACAGCATATTGAGCGCCAGCCCCGTAAGTGGTAGCGCGCATGCTGGGTGGTCAGGTCTGAAAGCCCGAAGAAACAGGAAATCCATGATTGGCTTGCGCAGTAGCATCGACCAACTGCCAGCCTGCACCATGACGTCGTTTGGTATCGGCGTACTGAAGACCTGCTGCGCATAATTCAAGCCATGAAACAGCGAGCCAAGTAATTCCAGTTCCATTGCCCTTGATACCAGGACCTTCCAGAAATCTGGGTCCCTGAGCGGAAAATATCGCAACATACGATCCAGGTCCCACAAATCGCGTAGTCCGTGGTGAAATTCGCCTTCATGAAAAAGGTGAGTGGCACTGTGGATTACCATATCGTGTGAAGAGAGTGTGTACAGACCGGGTTTGACTTCGACGATATTGTCGAAAAGCAAGGTAGCGTTCACGCTTGGCGCCGCAGTCGGCGGCAGTATGTTGTGGTGTACATCCAACGTGGTTTCACGTGCTCTATTTGTGAGGGGCGGTATCTCGTGCCCCCATTTTCGATAATAATGGTCGTCATAGGTGCTGACATGACTGCTTTCCCAGCCGTATTTGTTCAGTGCCTTTTCCGCTTGTTCAATTCGTTGGTGTGGGACGATGATGTCGATGTCAGTAATAAGCCGTCCACTTGATGTGGGAAGATCAGCGATCAGGTAAGCGGCCCCCTTGAGTAATACCAGCTTTTCACCAACTGAATCGAGGGCTAATTTTATTTTTCCGCAATCGTAAGCGAGGTCTCGCTTCTGTTTTTCATGGATCAGGATCGCCGATCTGATATGACGTTGGACATTTGGTGAAATCTGTTCGTATACACCCACATGCTGCAACGCTATGCCGAGTGAAGCCAGCAGGCGTGAACTACGCGCCTCCGAGATCAATTGGTTGAGTTGCACATTATCCAGTTGAAGGGATCGGCGTGGGTCCAGCAAAATATTTCGCAACAGGAAGGTCATCTGTCGGCTCGATTTAGTGGCAATTCATCTATGACCTTTACCGCCCAATCCAGATCGTGGTAGACAAGGTCGTAGCACTCCACATTCGCTATAAGTGTCTTCATGGCCTCAAAACCCGTTTCGCACAGCAAGCTGTAATTAAAGGAGTGGTAGGCTGCCAGTATGAAACTGGCCGTGCGCGCGCGGGTGTTCAACCGTTGTGGTTCATCCCTTGAGTACCTCGGGAAGACCATAGCACCTGCTTGCAAGGGCTGGATGTCGTGGCTATGCGGGTGCATATCAGCCTTCATATGCGCTACAACTCCCTTATGGGTTCGTTCACTAACCGGTCCAAAGACGGCGTCAGATGAGAAGGATCTGATCGCATTAATGCTCTCATTTTTCAGGCTTACGGGGCGGCAGAGGGGAACTATCTTGGTGGTGTTTGGCACAATCAGGGCGTGCTCGTCTGAAAGGATGCGCCAACCGCTCAACCCTAACGCGGCACATAGGGTGCTCTTACCGGCACCGGGGATTCCGGGCATGATAATGGCTGAGCCATTTCTGGATATCGCCGCAGCATGCAATTTCAGATATTCGTTGGTATGCAACGACACGCACCAGTTCATGCCCCATTCGAGGAATGCATACGCCTGGCCTCTGGGTATAGGCTCAAACGGACTTTTTTTGTCGAACAGGAATTTCGTTTCACCACGCAGTCGCTGCAATAAGCCGGTGTACTCGATGCCAACGTCGAAGTCGACAAAGTCTTCGGCATTGGCAATCCTGAAATCAGCGTATAGCCTGGCAATTCCTGTAGTTACCGACGGCACATTGCTCTGTACATTGTAGATGTAAGGGCCGATCTTTAACGCCAAAATACCACGCTGCAGGCGGTTGGTTAAGTCAACCGTTGCCAGATCGCCGACGAGTTTCATCTAGTCCCTCTGCAGGATGTCGAGCGCTACCAATTGCTCCAACACGCCTGACACTGACCGCTCCAGGACCGCCAGTTCTCCTGATTCCATCGACTGTGAAATGTGATTGACCAATTCTTCCGTCGTCAGTGGCCGATCGCTGAACTGTTGCAGGACGTGGGCGGCGAAGTCGCTCAGCAAATGGGTATCTCCGCTACAGGAATCGAAATAGACTATCGTGCTTTCGTTGGCATCGTAATACCGGCCGATGGATCGAATTCGCCACTTCATAATTTCAGGGGACACCTTGGGCGGGCCCCGATTATTTCAAATGGATGCCAATATGGCCAGCATCGGCTTACTGAAGGACAAGGGTATAAGGGGAGTCTTTGGTGGTGTTCGCCTTACATGCCTGGCTGCTAAACAGAGACACGCAAACTCAGGGAGGAGGGCAGCGACCCTTCACGAGGCAAATGCCGTCAAGGGATTGTGGATCCTGGCAGGTTGAGTAGGTACCGTCTGTACCCAGAAAGTCAGGTGGATTTGAGATGCGGTGTATTTCCTTGGCCAGGTCGACGTTGTGTTCCGGCCTACCGGCGGGTGCCGATATGAACATTCCCGTTGTGGGGTTGAAGGAATTCAGGGTGGTTACCGACATGCACCCGACGGTCTGGCCCCAGGCAGACCGGTTTCCAAGCGACAGCAACACCGCGCTGCCCGCCAGGGCGTTGCGGGAGAAATGACGACGATCAGCGCTCTGTAATTCGGTAGCCGGTCCTTCCCGATCGCCTGTAGTGCTCGCATCGTTGTTTTGGTCGGTGAAATTACTCACGACACCCCCTGATACCGCTTCTGAAACCGATCGTCACCTTATGTGCAACGCGTAACTTGCTAAAAATGCTGGCTGACAAAAGTAACTGTACCATCCTCGAATCCCTTCGGACACCGGCTTTAAAGAGGCCTGTGACACCGATCACACGCCGGCGGCCCGCCGGGGTGCCTCTTCTATATGCAAGATTTATACCGATAATGAATATAAATTAGTAAAATCAAATAGTTAAGGTGTAAGAAAGCCTCTGGACGGTTATCGGAGATTGGTCCGCAAAGTAAAGTGTAAAGAAAACTGACAGGGGGCGCGGCCGCGGCAAATGGGGACTTCCAGAAACCGGAAGTCAATGATTCCTGGGCACGACACCTCAGGCATTGCGAGATGCCGTGCTGCGAGTCCGCGGTGAGCCCTGGGACGCTCGTCCCCGGTAACGCCCTAATCGTGAGACTGGTTGGGCAACGTTTCCAGCTTGACAAGGCAGGCGAAGACCATCAAACCCACCCCCATGTTAAAGATTGTGGTGGACTGGTATCCGGCGAGATAGTAATAGTCTGCGATACGGGCGAGCCCAGCCACAAAGCAGATCATTGCGCCCAGAAGTCCTGAGATTGAGCCGGCCAGAGCGAGGTGTTTATACATATTATTACTCCCTTTTGATCGCACCGCGGGGCAACAGGGACCCCTGGATATTGCCTACTGAAACAACCCGGCAAGTGTAAGACAAAAATCCCCCGGCAGGTAACAGTAATCTGCCTTGCAAAGGGGGTGGAAGTCTGTGAAGCTCTCGCCGAGTGCACTCTCTCGGCGAAAATACCGGATGTACGAAGTCTTTTACAACCTGAAGGCCGAGCCGTTCCGGCTTAGCCCCGATCACCGGTTCTGCTTTGAGCACAAGAGCTATGCCAAGGCCCGGGCGTACATGGCTTATGCATTTAAGCGGGCTGAAGGTTTCGTCATGATCACCGGGCGGCCCGGTACGGGCAAGACAACCTTGATCGGCGATTTGGTTGAAAGCCTTTCCAGAGACAAGGTCTTCACGGCCAATCTCGTCTGCACCCAGCTACAGGCGGATGATCTCCTGAAGACTGTGGCTTACAGTTTCGGTGTTGGTTCAGCGCGAGTTGACAAGGCTGAACTTTTGCAGCGACTAACAATACTGTTGCACCGGTGGCACCGTGAGGGCAGGCGCGCATTGCTTATTGTCGATGAGGCCCAGGATCTGACGCCATCGGCTATGGAGGAGCTAAGGCTGCTCACCAATATCCAGATCGGTGGTCAACCGCTGCTGCAGATATTTTTGTTGGGACAGCCCGAACTGCGCGACCTGATTCTCTCACCAGAAATGGAGCAGGTACACCAGCGTATTGTAGCGGCAAGTCATATCGATGGGCTTGAGGTGGATGAAACCGAGGCCTATGTTATACACAGGTTGGTGGCGGTAGGCTGGCAGGGTGATCCTGCAATCGATAGGGCAATCTTTCCCCTGATATACAGGTTCAGTGAAGGTGTGCCTCGGCGCATTAACCTGATTTGTAGTCGTCTGTTTTTGCTGGGAAGCGTGGAGCAGCGCCACGCAATTGGTGTGGAAGATGTCGGGATTGTTATCAGCGAACTGCAGGCGGAGAATCTTGCCGCGGGAACTGGATTTTACCCTGGCGATTTTGCCATAAGCGGGACAACGGAGTGGGTGCCTGTCCCGCGGTCCCAACCGGGTAGGAACCCGGCCAGCCACTTGCGAACGGCGAGTGACGAACATGTGACTGTTTCCGGGAATGCCCTGGCTGAAGGCGCCGACGTCGGAAAAAAAAAAGAAAATCCTTCTTCAGAATCGGTAGCGCAGGCGAGTCGGGATAGCGACACACCCGGGTCGCCTTTATTGGTCGATGATGCGTCCTCGGAAGTGGTCGCGAGTCAGCAGGGCCTTGAAAGGGAGTGGGCGCCCTTGGCCGACGCAGACTCGCAAGGGTTGCAAGGCGAAGTCCGCGTCAAGGCGGCAAGACTGCGGTCACGGTCAAGGCTGGCGCGTAATTTGGGGTTGGTCGCTTTGTTCATCGTGCCGGCCTGCTTGTTTTTGGTTTTTGGCCGTAATTTCTTCATAGCGGACGATGTTCACGTTCCGCCCGCGGCGCAATCGGACGACGTAACGGCGGGCAAATCCCGCGATTCAATGCAGCTGCCTGGTCCCGCTCCGGTAGTGCCGCAGGGCGAGACTTCTGACCGTACAGCGGGCCCCGCTCCGACTATCCCGACTAATGAAAGTGAAAGCCCAGGTTACGTTCAGACTTCGGTAAATACAAATGAAGGTGATGGGACACCCGGTGTCGATACTGTCGTTCCCGATGTCGCCGTCGCTCCGCAAACTGTCGACCAGCACGACGTCAATCAGGTAGCCTCCACCACGCTTTCTCCGCCTGATGACATCGAATTGCCGGTAACCAGTACTTCCGCACCTGGCGAGCACGAGCAAACCTTCCTGGTAAATTTTACCTTTGATAGTGATGTCCTGCTACCAGACTCGCATGATGCGCTGGATGGTGCGGTAAAGCGACTACTTGAGCAACCTGACAGCGTAGCCGCGATAACGGGTTTTACTGATAGTCGTGGAGACGAGCGCTACAATCTCTCCCTCTCTCGAAAACGTGCCACTGCGGTCGAGCAGTATCTGATTGCAGCGGGGGTTGATAGACAGAGATTGCATGTTGAGGGCAGAGGCGTGCTCGCTGCACCGCTTGCAGAGAGGGCTTCGGGTGATGAACTTGACAATGAGCCGCAGCGAGTCGTGCAGATTAAGTTGAGTGATATTAACTCTCAATGAGCTTACGTCGCAGTTCTCGCCATGGTATACACTTCAAAAGATGATGAGACTTGGAAGCGCTTGATAAGTAACGTGTCGACAGTAGGAGTCGTCGGGAATCCATGTATCTGTGTGACGTTGTTCACAATGTTTAGGCGGTAACTGATTTCCGTTACTGGCCGCATGATAAAATGCAAATCTGAGCTGGGTGTCTTGTGCCCGAAGGAGAAACTGATGAATCACAATAACGCTGCAAACTTTAGTTCATACACATCGCTGCGGAGGCTCACATCCGCTCTTGCAGTCCTCCTCTTTACGGCCTGCGTTGGTTGTACCTCCAATCCGTATCCGCCGGTACCAGACTCACAGAGGAACGTCGAGGTGGATTATGATTACATCCTCGGTCCGGGAGATACAGTAGACATATTCGTTTGGGGTAATGAAGAACTCACCTCAACGGGTACGGTGCGACCTGATGGAAAACTGACGACCCATTTGGTGGAAGATCTCCAGGCCAGCGGAAAGACTTCCACGCAATTGGCCCGCGACATAGAGGCGGCATATTCCGAATATGTTCGTCAGCCAGTGGTAAGCGTGATTGTCAGTGGTTTCGTTGGGGTCCCTGACCAAACCGTGAGAGTGGTGGGTGAGGCGACTAATCCTACGCGCATACCCTACAAGAAGCACATGACACTGCTTGATTTGATGATTGCCGTCGGTGGACTAACCGCCTATGCAGACGGCAATAAATCTGTACTGGTGCGCATGGTAGACGGCAAGGAGGTGACGTATAGCTTGCGCCTGGACGATCTGGTGAAAGACGGTGATATAACAGCGAATATGTCAATGATGCCTGGTGACATTCTGATAATTGCTGAGTCCTGGTTCTAGTTTGGTAAACGCGCGCTTGGCAAAGGGTAACGTCTGATGCAGGAAATTCTTGCACAAGTCTTTTCATACGTTTGGGGTGTGTGGCGTCATCGCTGGTTGGCGCTTGCGGTGGCGTGGGTGGTCGCTATCGGAGGTTGGATCTGGGTGTGGCAACTGCCAGAATCCTATGTCGCCTCAGCCCGCATCTATGTTGATACGAATAGCTTGCTGAAGCCGCTACTTGCTGGATTAACAATACAGCCTGACAGCCAGGATCGGATAGGCTTGCTAAGTCGTACCCTGCTTAGCCGGCCTAACCTTGAGAAGCTGATGCGTATGACGGACCTCGATCTTCAGGTAACCACAGCCAAGGAAAAGGACAAACTGCTTTCTGATTTAATGAAGGCAATCAATTTGTCAGGCGGCCAGCAAGACCGGTCACTTTACTCGATCCGAGTGCAGGACCCTGACAGGGATACAGCCAAGCGGATTGCCCAGGCGTTGATTACCGTGTTTATCGAGAGCTCATTGAGTGGCAAGCGGGAAGATGCTACCGGTTCGTTAAGTTTCCTCGACGATCAGATAAAGTCCTACGAAGAGAGAATGATTGCGGCGCAAACGCGTGTTGCTAACTTCAAGCAGAAAAATGTGGGTTTATTGGGAGGACAAGGGAGTTACTACGCAAACCTCAACAACGAAAAGGCAAAATTGAAGCAAGCGAAGCTAATGCTAAAGAAGAAAACAGGGAGATTGAACTACAGCGACAGATTGAGGGTGGGGACCCTTTATACGACCCGCTATTTATTCCCGAAGCTCCTGTTGCAGCTCCCGCAAAGCCGAAAAAACTGGTGGTAAGCCCAGAGTTACGTTGGTTAACCAGATCCAGTATGTAGAAGAAAATCTCAACAAGCTTCAAGGTTCAATATACCGATAGGCATCCGGAAGTGCGTCAGATGTCGTCCATGCTGGATGAATTGTTGGAGCAAAAAGCGGCGGCGGACGCGGAAGCTGACCGCCCAATATCGCGCCCGGTTACAAGGGGCGAAAGCAGACAAGGCTGACAACTCAGACAAGACAGATCAGGGTATCGGCATCCCCTATTCAGGATTGACCAGTAGCCCTGTCCTATCTTTCGATGCGAAAGGCACTGGCAGAGGCCAGTGGTAAAATCGCGGCGCTCAAGGCGCGGAGTCAAAGTATGAAAAGCGTGTAACTGACCTGGAGGAGCAGGTGAGTACAATTCCGGAAGTTGAGGGCCAGCTGCAACTTACGCGCGACTATGAGATTATGAGCAACCAGCATTCGGCCCTGATGCAGAAGCGTGAGCTTGCGCGTCTTGGCCAGGACGTGGAGGAAAAGGCCAGCGATGTTACATTCCGGGTTATCGATCCGCCTTATGTGCCGTTGAAGCCCAGTGAACCCGATAAATTGATGCTGAACGCCATCGTTCTTGGCGTCGGCGTTGCTGCAGGGATCGGTGTTGCTCTATTGGTTTCACTGATATACCCGGTTATTTTTGACGTGCGCACATTGATGGCCATCACCGGTTTGCCGGTATTGGGTTCGGTGAGTATCAATCTCCATAGTGAACAGAAGCGCAGGGAGCGCTATGGGCTCCTGGCATTCGCGTCATTGAGTGTTTGCCTGCTTCTCTTGTTTGTGGGAATGGCGGTCGGGCAGAGTGGTTTGCTTTCGAGCTAAACTGCTGCAGCGGTTAGAACGTGGCGACAACCTTAATGGTAAAGAGCGGGATCAGTCATGAGTATCATTGAGAAGGCGGTCAACGCACTGGGCAAAGGGAAGGTTGTCGAGCGCCCCAAATCTGATGAGGTAAGCCTTGATGGCTCGCCAGCAGATGCTGATTCAGTTAATACTGTTCAGCGTGCCGAAGCTAATAATTTAGTAACCAATCAAGACGCGGTAGCCCAGAAGTACGAAAGCCAGGCAGGAGTGAGGATCGGGTCCGATTCAGTAGCTTCTGGCGATGTGGTCAGGATTCCGTTTAAGGAACTGCGCGAGTTGGGCATGTTGACGCCGGCAATTCCTCGCAGCGCAATCGCCGAGGAATACAGGACTATTAAGCGCCCCTTACTTATAAACATCGCAGGTGATTCTGTCACGCCGCCGATTCCCTATGGCAACCTGATTATGGTTACCAGTGCGCTGGAGGGTGACGGTAAAACATTCAGTTCGATTTGCCTTGCATTGAGCATTGCAATGGAACGCGACAAAAATGTGTTATTCGTTGATGCAGATACTGCCAAGGCAGAAGCAGGACGTATGCTTGGAGTGCCGTCAACCAGTCCGGGATTGATTGACGTACTCGAAAACAGGGATGCCAGAGCCGCCGACTTCATCTTGCCCACAAATGTCGAGAAGCTGCGAATTCTGCCCGCCGGGGGTGTGCACACGCATGCCAACGAGTTACTGGCCAGCGCAAGAATGAGGGAGCTGATGCTGGAGCTGTCAGACGAGGATCCGAACAGGGTAATTGTCTTTGACTCGCCGCCATTACTGCTTACCACCGAGGCCGCCGTGCTTGCCAGCTTCATGGGTCAGATCGTGGTCAGCGCAGATATGACACCCCAATACGCCGTTACCCAGGCGATTGAACATATCGGGGAGGATAAAATGGTCGGTATGGTACTCAATGACGGGCACGCAGGCGAATTAATCCCTACTACTATACCTATGGATATGGCGGAGGTCCCTACGGTTATGGTCATCGTAGCAGGGAGCCGGCTGCGGAACCGGGACATTAGCAATGCACTCAGGTATAGCTAAATCGCGTTTTTCTCGCTTGCTCATGCTAGCATTCAGCTGCGGCATGACTGATATTGCACTGGCAGTGGAGCTTACAGGCAACACTTCGGTTGCCCCAAGCATTCTATATACCGATAACGTGTGCCTCAGCGATCGCAACAAACAGGGTCAGTGGGTTGGAGTAGGTCTTCTCACGCCCTCCGGAAACATCAAAGGAAAGGGCAGCAGATCACAATTCGAAGCGGGCGGGTCGGTACAGTTCAACACGCTGACCAATAGTCAGCTAAAAGACGATGACTGTGCTGGCGGATTCGATAATAATCGGGAACAGTTTGCACCAGATTTACACGCGAACGGCTCTCTTAGGCTGATTGATGACTGGGTCAGTATTGAGGGGAAGAGCAGGGCCGCCCAGAATGAAGTCACCCCCTATGTCGGGGCCGGTAACGATAATCTCAATCGTAACGGGAATACCAACACCTACTATCTCTACTCCGTCAGCCCTGTTTTGTCGCGACGTCTCAGGGACGATATAGCAAGAGTCAACCTGCGTTACACTTACGACGAAATCCTGAACTCTTCCAGTGCCGTTGCCGACAGCGACAGCAATACGGTAGCGGCGAGTGTCAGTAACGGTAAATCGTCCCAGATTTCCTGGGAAACGAAGGGAAACTACCGAAGGGTGTCCTACAGTGATACCGATTTCACGAATGCCAACGGATTGCCGCCACGCGAGGATGCAGAATTAAAATCCGCCGGATTGCAACTGGGCTACCAGATTGATCGTCGCTGGCAGGTCAATGGCACGGCTGGTCGCGAATGGAATAACTACCAGACGTACAATAATGCCAGGACCGGAGGGAACGCTTATGATATTGGCGTGCGCTGGACTCCGACGCCGCGTACTACTGTTAGCGCCGGCATGGGAGATCGCTATTTTGGTAAGACTCCACGTCTCAATATCTCTCATACACGCAAGCGTAGTGTTTTCACTGCATCCTATAACAAGCTTATTACTTTTGGCCGGGATATTCGTACCCAGCAAGATCTCTACAACCCGGACTACGTATACAATTCCAGCTTGAATACTCCCAGCGCAATTATCGAACAGCGTTTTACACTCGGATATACATATAGTGGGCGTCGCGCGACTGTCAATTTCTCGGGCAATAATTCGGAGCAAACCCAGGAAGATGATGGCCAAAAGTCAAATTTCAAGAGCTGGGCTCTTACCGTCAGCCCCCTCGTGCCACAGAAATACAGTCTTTCAGGCACGCTAGCGTGGAACGATGATAAACCACGTTCACAAGTCGGAGTTCCAAATACTAATTTTTCGGAAAACTCACAGGCATGGATTGCCAGTTTAACTGTCAGGCGCGAGATAAACGAAAGAACCAATTTGTCCGTCAGTGCCAGTTCTGGATCAACAATCAGACGATTCGTTTAGCCAATACCAGGAAAACAGAGTCATCGCGACTCTACGATCGGCCAGCTGGGGATCCCACTATGAACATTATTGGGTGCAGGTCAGATTCTATGCATCGTGGGCGCGGCCGAACTTCGCGAAGATCGCCCCTATAATGCGGGCTTTCGACCAACCGGGCTCATTACTTTCCGCCAGATTGGTGCACACCGGGCAACACTACGACGCGACGATGAAGCACGCCTTCTTCGACCAGCTGCATATACCTGAACCTGATGTTGATCTGGAAGTGGGTGACTCGGGATCCCACGCGCAGCAAACCGCCGAAATAATGAAGCGCTTCGAGCCCGTATTGGACTCAGCGCCTCCGCTTGCCGTACTCGTCGTCGGGGATGTCAACTCGACTATCGCGTGTGCGCTGGTAGCGGTCAAGAAGGGTATCCCGGTGATTCATGTGGAAGCAGGATTGCGCAGTGGTGATCGAAGTATGCCCGAAGAAATCAATCGAATACTAACCGATCAACTATCGGAATTGCTTTTCATCACGGAGGCCAGCGCTCGACAGAATCTTCAGCGGGAGGGAGTCGCTTCCGAAAAAGTGCATTTCGTCGGTAACGTAATGATTGATACTCTCCTTTATAATCTCAAAAACGCCGTTCCTCCCGGGAAGACACTCGCTGCGGCCAGCAATCACGATTCGCATATCGCGCTGTCGGATTATGGACTGGTCACACTCCACAGGCCGTCGAATGTGGACGATCCTGTGGTATTGGAAAGACTGCTCAAGGTCCTGTCACGGATAAGCGAGCGTACGCCGTTGGTGTTTCCAATTCACCCGCGCACTTCCTCGCGTATAACTTCAGTCGGATTGAATGACCTGCTGCAAGGCTCCCCAATTTTTACCCTACCTCCGCAGGGTTACCTGGAAATGTTGGGATTGATGAGGGGTGCTCGCGTGGTCCTGACTGACTCGGGCGGGATACAGGAGGAGACGACCGCGCTTGGCGTCCCCTGCATTACCCTGCGAGAGAATACCGAGAGACCAATTACAGTGAGTCATGGGACCAATACTGTAGTAGGAACCAATGTTGATAAGATTTTTTCCTGTTACGAAGACGTCATGCGTTCCGGCGGCAAGTCTGGCAGGGTCCCGGAACTTTGGGATGGCAAAGCGGCAGAGCGCCTGGTGCAGGTCATCAATAGCTGGGCAGCGAGTCGCCAGTGAGATCGTTTCAGATGCAGGAGCCAGTACCCGCGCGCGTAGTAAACGCCATGACCGTTGACGTGGAAGACTACTTTCAGGTTTCTGCCTTCGAGAAGCATATTCATCGGACGCAATGGGTAAATTGGCCGGATCGCGTAGAGGATAACACTCTACGCGTGCTGGACCTGTTTGCAGAGCACGATGTACGCGCAACATTTTTTACGCTGGGATGGATTGCTGAGCGCCATCCCGGCCTGATCAGGAGGATTGTGAGTGGTGGCCATGAGATTGGCAGTCATGGCTGGGAGCACATCAGGGTGAATACACAGACGCCACAGGAGTTCCGCGTGGATATTGAGCGTACGCGTAAGTTGCTACAGGATACCAGCGGTCAGTCGGTTCTGGGTTACCGCGCGGCGAGTTACTCTATCGGGGCTACGGAGTCCTGGGCATGGGACCTTCTGGCAGAGGCTGGGCATCGCTACAGTTCCAGTATTGTACCCATTCGGCATGACTTATACGGAATTCCCGGTGCTCCGAGGTTCGCTTTCGCTACTGCAGGAAAAAAACTGCTGGAGATTCCTATTACCACCGTGCCAGTGGCTGGCCGCAATATCAATTGCGGAGGCGGGGGGTGGTTCCGGCTTTTTCCCTATTCCTTTTCCCGATGGGCACTTTCTCGTGTCAATACTATCGACAGGCAGTCTGGCGTTTTCTACTTTCACCCCTGGGAGATTGATCCGCAACAACCCAGGCCCGGTGGACTTGGTATGCGAACGCGGTTTCGCCATTATATAAACCTTGGCCGTACCTACAATCGCATGCAACGGTTGCTCCGCGATTTCGAATGGGGGCGCATGGACGCGATTTTTCTGCCGAAGGAGGCTAAAGAGTGACCCTGACGGTCGAAACCCTGGATGCCAAGGCAATAGATCGCTGGGACAGCTATGTGCAGCGTACAGAGTCGGCAACGTTTTTCCATCGTGCTGGTTGGAAAACAGTACTGGAGCGAGCCTTCGGGCACCGAACCTACTTTCTCTATGCGCAGGAAAACGGTGAGATTGTGGGCGTGCTGCCACTGGCGCAAGTAAAAAGCGCGCTTTTTGGCAACAGCCTGTCATCGCTGCCATTTTGTGTATATGGAGGAATTGTTGCTGATAGTGAGTCAGCCGCTGCAGCCCTGAGGCTGGAGGCCTGTCGCTTGGCGCAAAGCCTGGGTGTGGACGCCCTGGAGTTACGTAATCTACAGTCCAGTACGACCGATTGGCCAGTAAAGGATCTTTATTTTACATTCAGGAAAGCTATTGATCCGGATGAGGCGATAAACCTTAAGGCTATCCCCAATCGCCAGAGAGCGATGATTCGCAAAGGGATTCAGGAGGGACTGCAAAGTGAGTGGGATGGTGGCATCCGACGTTTGTTTAGAGTTTACTCGGAGAGTGTACGCAACCTGGGGACCCCGGTATTTGCTGCCCGTTACCTGCAAGTCTTGCGACAGGTATTTGGAGATGATTGCAGCGTTCTGATGATCACCCTTGAAGGGCGGGATGTCGCGGGAGTCATGAGCTTCTATTTCCGCGATGAAGTAATACCCTACTACGGAGGAAGCACGGGGGCTGCCAGATCAATCAAGGGTGTTAATCACTTCATGTATTGGGAATTGATGCGACGTTCTGCAGATCAGGGCTATCGGCTGTTCGATTTTGGTCGCAGCAAGTCGGGTACCGGACCCTTCAGTTTCAAGAAGAATTTTGGCTTTGAACCGCAGGCGCTGCCATATGAGTACTTTCTGGTGAAATCAGATGCCATGCCGGATATCAATCCTTTGAATCCAAAGTACCGCCTGATGATCCGGGCATGGAGCAGGCTGCCACTACCTATAGCAAATATCATCGGCCCGTTTTTGGCCCGGTCACTGGGATAGCCAGGTTGGATACTCATTTCTATAAAAGCAGGGTATCGGTACGTGGAGACTTCTGGGTGGCAGGACTATATTGCCTGTGCCTGGTGCTTATATTCCATGAGACGGCATGGTCCATGGTTTATATCTGGTCGCGCTCGGAGACTTTTGCCCATGGTTTCCTCATAGCGCCTATTTCTGTATGGCTGATATGGAATCGTCGAGACCTGCTCGAGGGGGTTGCGCCCCAGCCGGTTTTTTGGGTTGCATTGTTTAATCTGCCCTTGGGTCTTGCATGGCTATTGGCTTGGCTGGTGGATGTTGCTGTTATACAGCAGCTTGCATTGGTCGCGATGTTAGTCACTGGTGTCTGGGCAATCGTGGGACATCAGCTGGGTCGCGTGATTGCATTTCCGCTACTTTTCCTTTTTTTCGCAGTCCCAATGGGTGAGAGTCTTATATCACCCATGATGGAGTTCACCGCGACTTCAACAGTCTGGCTTATCGAGTTAACAGGTATACCCGTTTATCGGGAGGGACTTAACTTCGCATTGCCTTCCGGCAACTGGTCCGTGGTGGAAGCCTGTAGCGGTGTGCGCTACATCATTGCATCGGTCACTGTGGGGACGCTTTACGCCTATCTGACCTATCGAAGCTGGATCCGCAGGGTTCTGTTTGTGCTTGTATCTGCCATCGTGCCTGTATTTGCCAATACCGCGCGCGCGTACCTTATCGTCATGTTGGGTCACATGAGTGACATGAAGATAGCCACGGGAGCCGACCACCTGATATATGGCTGGGTATTTTTCGGACTGGTGATCTTTCTGCTGTTCTGGCTGGGCGCTTTTTTTCGTGAGGATCACCTGGCAATTGCTGTCGGGAAAGAGGCTGGCATTACCAGATGGGGTACGACCAGCGGTTCAATCGGTATACTGTTGTTGACGCTGGTTACTGCACTTTCGATTGCATCGGCGGCACCTTACCTGGCCAGGTCCGTCCTTGCTGAAACTAACACAGATACTCGAAAGTCATTCCTTTTTCCAGCCGCCCAGACCGGCTGGAAAAAAATCGCGGCGCCTGGTTGGCGCTGGAGTCCACCCTCACGCGTATTCGGTCAACAATTCGCCTATTTCGAACGCAATGGAGCGATTATCGGTCTATTTGTACAGTTTGCTGACGGTACCATGGAGGGCGCCGATGTTGTCGGTAGCAGTGCGCTGTTTGCGCGGCAGGATAGCGGATGGCGTGTCACCATGCAGGACAAGGCCCGAGCCAATCTGCCATTGGAAGAGTTTTTGGTTGATGAAGCCCGCCTGCGAGGCGCAAATATGGAGTTGCTGGCCTGGTCGTGGTATCTAGTGGGGGGTGAGAGTACTTCCAATGACTACCAGGCAAAGCTTGGACAAGCCCTGGGTAGGTTAGGCATTGGCGGCAGCGGAGCCTATCGCCTCGTGGTGGTAACACCATTTTCCTCTTCGCTCGAAAAAACACAGGACGACTTGAAGAGTTTCCTGGAGGATTATATTCCACGCTATACGGTGCATTACTAACGGCGAGCGCAGCAGCAGAGTGATGCAAGACCGTCCACTCGTAGCACATATTATTTACGCTCTTTCCACCGGCGGACTGGAAAATGGCCTGGTAAACATCATCAACAGGTCGCCGTCAGATCGTTATCGACATGTCGTGATTTGTCTTACCAGTGCAGATGCTTTCGCCACGAGAATCACCGCCTCCGATGTAGATATATTCGAGCTTCACAAGCGCGAAGGCCTGGATATTGAATGCTACCGCAGGCTGCGAAAAATACTTAAAAAAATAAGGCCAGATATTATACACAGTCGGAATCTTGCGGCTCTTGAGTCGCAACTGTGTGGTATCGGGCTTGGTCGAGTGCGGCGTGTGCATGGAGAGCATGGCCGTGAAATAAATGATCTTGATGGCAGTAACTGGAAGTATCTGGCTTTTCGCAGGGTTATGAGCGTGTTTGTGCATCGCTATGTCGCCGTTAGTAAGGACCTGGAGAAGTGGCTGATTGCAACCGTCGGGATCAGGAGGGATCGAGTGTATCAAATCTATAATGGGGTCGATTACAGCCGGTTCGCACCGCCAACTGTGAAGCCATTGGCATTATTGCCCGCGCACTGGCAATCGCTTGATGGTATTGTTGTGGTGGGTACAGTAGGCCGCCTGACACCCGTGAAGGATCAACAGCTGCTATTGCGGGCAGTAGCCCATTTGCGCGAGTGCTATCCGATTTTGGGCAGTCGAATTCGTCTGCTCATTGTAGGCGAGGGGCCACTACACGCGGCACTGGAAGAGTTAGTCCAGAGTCTGTCGTTACAGGATGTCGTCTGGCTCGCTGGCGATAGACAGGATGTGCCGCAATTGTTACAGACTATGGACGTATTCGTTCTGCCATCGCTGGGAGAGGGAATATCCAATACGGTTCTGGAGGCCTTGGCTAGTGGCTTACCGGTTATCGCCACAGCAGTTGGTGGAAATATCGAATTGGTCGAGGAGGGCTTCAACGGAAGCTTATTTCCTGTGGCAGATCATCTGGCTTTGGCCGATGTACTTCATTCGATGCTACAGAAAGACGCAGAACGGTCCAGGTTGGGTGCAAATGCACGGCAGCGCGTATGTCAGCAATTTGACTGGGACCGCACGGTAAATGACTACCTGAGCCTCTATGACGAATTGTTAGGGCGGTCCACAATTAAAACGCTGTAGAGTACGGGATAGTTTATGTGCGGTATTGCTGGACTTTTCGATATTGCCGGTGGCAGTGACTTTGATCGAGGTCTCTTGCAGGCAATGAACCAGACGCAGTTTCATCGTGGTCCAGATGAGGGGGGTGAATTTCTGGCCCCGGGAATAGCCCTGGCCCATCGACGTTTATCGATAATAGACTTGTCCTCCGGCCAACAGCCGATGCACAGCTCCGATGGTCGTGTTTGCGTGGTTTACAATGGGGAGATTTACAATTTCGGCGAACTCGCCATTGAGCTAAAACATCTGGGATACAAGTTCCGTACCCGCTGCGATACTGAGGTAATCCTGTATGCCTGGCAGGAATGGGGCGAAGCTTGCGTGCAACGCTTTCGCGGCATGTTTGCCTTCGCTCTCTATGATAATACCCGACAATGTCTTTTTCTGGCCCGGGACCGCCTGGGAATCAAACCACTTTTTTTCTCACTGATTGATGGCAAAACCCTGGTGTTTGGCTCAGAGCTGAAAGTTCTCAAAGCGCACCCGCGGCTTTCTCGCAGACTGGAGCCCCAGGCCGTGGAGGACTACTTCGCGCTCGGCTACATTCCCGAACCGAAAACCATTTACCAGGGCGTCTATAAACTGCGTCCCGGGCATACTTTACTGATTGAGCGCGGCAAGCCTGTTCCTGCACAAAGTGAGTATTGGGATGTCCCTTTCGCACACGTTGTCACAGGATCGCAGGAGGAACTCTGCGAAGAGCTGTTCACTCGCCTGCGTGAGGCAGTGGAAATCCGTCTGGTGGCAGAAGTGCCTCTGGGCGCCTTTTTATCCGGAGGCGTCGATTCCAGTGCGGTAGTAGCCGCAATGGCCCAACTGCAGGATGCGCCTGTTAATACTTGCGCAATTGGCTTTGATGTAGCGCAGTTCAACGAAACCGATTTTGCCCGCGAGGTCGCTCGAAGATATGGAACCAACCACCTTGAGCGCATCGTTGCCAGTGACGACTTTGATCTGCTGGATACCCTTGCCGCGTTGTACGACGAACCCTACGCTGATAGCTCAGCTATACCGACCTATCGGGTTTGTCAGCTGGCGCGCGAGCGCGTCACAGTGGCACTGTCCGGCGACGGCGGGGACGAGAATTTTGCAGGATATCGGCGCTATCGCTGGCACATGAATGAAGAACGGCTCCGTGGTCTGCTGCCCCTCGGCATACGCAAGCCAATTTTTGGTGCATTGGGAAGATTGTATCCAAAACTGGACTGGGCTCCGCGTGTGTTCCGTGCCAAGACGACGTTCGAGTCACTTGCGCGTAATTCTGTTGAAGCCTACCTGCATTCGGTTTCGCTTACATCAGATGAACAGCGCAAGCATATGTTCAGTGGTGCGCTGCGTCGCGAGTTACAGGGATACCGTGCAGTTGAGACCTTTGCCTACCATGCACAACGCAGTCCCACGGATGATCCTTTGTCATTGATTCAATATCTGGATATGAAGACTTACTTGGTCGGGGATATTCTCACCAAGGTGGATCGTGCAAGCATGGCGCACGCACTGGAAGTTCGAGTCCCCATGCTGGATCATAAGTTCGTTGAATGGGTTTCAGGCTTGCCTGTCAGCTACAAGCTTCGTGGCCAGGAGGGCAAATACATATTGAAAAAAGCCTTGGAGCCCTACCTCTCCAAAGACGTGTTGTATCGACCCAAGATGGGGTTCGGTGTCCCTTTGGGCAAGTGGTTCCGGGGACCGTTGCGGCAGCGCCTGCGTGAGTCCCTGCTGGACGGTGGCCTGGCACAAACCGGCCTGTTCAATCAGAATTACCTGGAGAAATTGGTGACGGACCACCAGTCCGGCATGCGTGAGTACAGTGCACCCCTGTGGTCCCTGATGATGTTCCAGTCCGCGATTGCCAAAGATGGCTTCGCGGTGAGTTGAAAGCAATGCGATTGGGACTGGTCGGACCCTTGCCCCCACCCAATGGCGGGATGGCAATGCAGACATTGCAGTTGTCACAATTGCTGGCACGTGAAGGTTTTTCTGTGGATTTGGTGCAGACCAACGCACCCTACTGGCCGGCGATAGTCGGAAGACTAAAGGGAGTGCGCGCGCTGTTCAGGCTACTGCCGTATCTATGGCGTATCTGGCGCATGGTCGGCAAGACGGATCTGGTTCACCTGATGGCCAATTCCGGCTGGTCCTGGCAACTGTTTGCGGCGCCAGTAATTTGGATCGGCTGGCTGAAAAATAAGCCAGTAATCGTCAACTATCGGGGCGGGGAAGCGAGGGAATACCTCTGCGCATCTGCCCCATGGATCAGGCCGTCCATGACCAGGGCGGCACGGCTGGTGGTGCCCTCAGGCTTTCTGCATCGGGTGTTCGATGATTTTGGCATGTCGTCAATCGTCATTCCCAACATCATTGATCTGGCGACGTTTTTTCCGGTACCGGAAGCTCCCAATAGCGAGGAATTTACGCTGGTAATTACCCGCAATCTGGAGCCTATCTACGGCCTGGACACGGCCCTGCATGCGCTTGCCCTGGCGCGGGAGGCTGTACCGGCTGTCCGCTTGCTGATCGCTGGAAGCGGCCCGCAAGCGGATGAACTCGAACAACTGGCACTGCGTCTGGGACTGGGCGACGCCGTGACATTCCTCGGCCGCCTGGATCGGACTCATATAGTTGATCTGTACCACACCGCGCATGTCATGCTGAATCCCTCGCGAGTTGACAATATGCCCAACTCCGTACTCGAAGCGATGGCTTGTGGGGTGCCAGTCGTCTCGACCAACGTGGGTGGGGTGCCGTATATAGTCGA
>JAWKZM010000006.1:0-110859 GCA_041395965.1 Halioglobus sp. | reverse complement strand
GGTATGTCGTGGACAAGGATCTGGAGCGAAACGTACTGCTGGTCGCCCAGGGTAATGACCACCCTGCCCTGTTTAAATCCAGCCTGCGAGCCGGCGAACTATTCTGGGTCGCAGGCGAGTCGCCGCAGTTGCCCCTGCACTGCACGGCCAAGGTGCGCTACCGCCAGGCGGATCAGGCGTGTGTGCTGTCGCGCCCGGCGGAGGGCGGATACCGGGTCGACTTCGCCGCACCCCAGCGGGCCATAACCCCCGGACAATCAGTGGTATTTTACCAGGACGAATGCTGCCTCGGTGGCGGCGTCATTGAGCGGACAGAGACCTGAATGAGCGAACGCCAACTCTCGAACCTGGAGCAACAGACCATAGCGCTTGCCGGGGTTGCCCAGGCGGCACGGCTGGTCGATCAGATTTCCAAGACCGGCAGCTATCCCCTGGAATTCCTGGAACCTTCCATCCACAGCCTGTTCGTATTCAATCCGGACTCGGCGGCGGACATCTTCGGCGGCATTCCCGGCGTCAAGCTGGGACTGCACAATCTCAGCAACCTGCTGGCTGACAGGAATGCCCGGGAGAACCACGAGATGGTGCGGTACGTGTTCGGCCTGATCTACCTCGAACGCAAGTTTGCCGCCGATACGGACATGATGGCGGTGGTGCGCACCCGCCTCGAGCACACCAGTTTTCGCGCCGAGCATTTCTCCCGGAACGTGAACGAGTTGTGCCACAGCATTTCCGGTATCTACCAGGATACCCTGAGTCACCAGCGTTTTCGCATCAAGGTCACGGGCAGCGCGCAACACCTGCAGAACACGAAGAATGCCGACATCATACGGGCGCTGCTACTGGCCGGCATTCGGGCGGCATTCCTGTGGCGCCAACTCGGGGGCAGCCGCTGGCGACTGTTGTTGCAGCGCAAGCACCTGCTGCGCGCGTCCCAGAACCTGTCACGCGGACTTGGCGTGGTGTAACATGGCCGCTTTGACTGCCGGAGAAATACATGGACCTGTCAGCACTCACTGCGGTCTCACCCATCGATGGGCGCTACGGCAGTAAAACCGCGGCCCTGCGAGACGTGTTCAGTGAATTCGGCCTGATAAAGCGCAGGATACTGGTGGAAATACGTTGGCTGCAGTGCCTGGCGGCCCACCCGGGGATAGCCGAGGTTCCCACACTGTCACCGGCGGCCAACCAGCATCTGGAAAACATCCTGCAGGAGTTCAGCGAGGCCGATGCTCGCCGCATCAAGACGATCGAAGGCACGACCAATCACGATGTCAAGGCAGTGGAATATTTCATCAAGGAGCGGTTTGCCGGCGTCCGGGAACTGGAATCCATCGCCGAGTTCGTCCACTTCGCCTGCACCTCGGAGGACATCAACAACCTCGCCCATGCACTGATGCTGCGCGACGGTGTCCGCACGGTGCTCGCTCCCGCCATGCACGGGATCGTCGCTGCCCTGTCATCGCTGGCGCGGGATTGCGCCGCGGTGCCGATGCTGTCGCGCACCCATGGGCAGACTGCGAGCCCCACTACCATGGGCAAGGAAATTGCGAACGTCGTCGCGCGCCTCAGCAGGCAACTTGCCCAGCTCGACCAGGCGCAGTACCTGGGCAAGATCAACGGCGCGGTCGGCAATTACAACGCGCACCTGGTCGCCTACCCCACGATCGACTGGCAGGCCAACGCTCGCGCTTTCGTGGAGGGCTTGGGACTGGGGTGGAACGCTTTCACCACCCAGATCGAGCCGCACGACTACATGGCGGAACTGTTTGACGTTATAGCCCGCTTCAACACCATACTGATCGACTTCAACCGCGATATCTGGGGCTACATTTCCCTTGGTTACTTCCGGCAGCAGACCGTCGCGGGCGAGGTCGGCTCTTCCACCATGCCGCACAAGGTCAACCCGATCGACTTCGAAAATTCCGAGGCAACCTGGGGCTGGCCAATGCCGTTCTGGCGCACCTCGCCGCCAAGCTCCCGGTCAGTCGGTGGCAACGCGATCTCACCGACAGTACCGTACTGCGCAACATGGGCGTGGGTTTCGGCTACAGCCTGATCGCCTACCAGTCCAGCCTGAAGGGCATCGGCAAGCTGCAGCTGGACGATGCCCGGCTGGCCCGGGACCTCGACGCCAGCTGGGAGGTATTGGCCGAGCCTGTGCAAACGGTCATGCGTCGCTACGGCATAGAACAGCCCTACGAGAAACTGAAGGAGCTGACGCGCGGACAAACCATGACCAGGGAAATGCTCCAGACGTTCGTGGCGCAACTGGACCTGCCCGAAGCGGTCCGCAGCGAGCTGCTGGCGCTCACCCCGGCCGACTATATCGGCAATGCCGTTGCCCAGGCCCGGGCCGTCGAGTAAGCCGCCGGATGAGCGCGGAGTGGGAGCTCAGGCTTGATCGGGAAACTTTCCTGGCCCAGTACTGGCAGCGCAGGCCCCTGCTGATTCGCAATGGGATTTCCGGGTTCACGCCGCCACTGGGCAGCGACGAGCTGGCCGGGTTGGCGCTGGAAGAGCACGTGGAGTCGCGACTGATCGAACAGCGCGGCGACTCCTGGCATCTCCACCACGGCCCCTTTGCAGCCGCCGATTTTCAACGCAAGGGACGCTGGACCCTGCTGGTGCAGGCCGTTGATCACTACATCCCGCAGGTCGCCGCGTTGCGTCGCCTCGTGGATTTTATTCCCCAGTGGCGGGTGGATGACGTGATGGTCAGCTACGCCGTCCCTGGAGGCAGCGCCGGGCCCCATTACGACAACTACGATGTCTTCCTGTTGCAGGGTGCAGGCGAGCGCCGCTGGAAAATTGGCCAGTACTGCGACAGCGCCAGCGAGTTGCTCCCCTGTGAGGGGCTGCGTATCCTGAAATCCTTCGAGACCCACGAGGAATTCCTGCTGCGGCAGGGGGATATTCTCTATGTGCCACCTGGCGTCGCTCATTGGGGAATTGCCGAGAGCGAGTGCACAACCTTTTCCATCGGATTTCGCGCGCCCCGCATTACTGCCATGGTGTCGCGCTGGGTCGACGAGCTGCTGGAACAACTCGAACCGGACCAGTTCTACAGCGATGGCCGGCGCGCTCCGATGACGCGTCCCGGCGAGATTCATCCGCGCGACCTCGAACGCGCCACCTCCCAGTTGCAGGCCGCACTGGACCAGGCCGCCGACAACCGCTGGTTCGGGCAACTGGTAACGGAACCGAAATACGGCCCGCCCGGGGATGACGACGACCTGGCCGAGGCGCGCGCGCTACTGCGCGGCGGCGTGCAGTGTGTCGAGCTGTGCGGCAGCGCAAGGCTCGCCTGGCAGCAGGAGGCGGAAGGCATCCTGGTATTCGCCAATGGCGAATACCGCGTCTTCGACGAATCGGTCCTCCCCTGCCTGCTGGAACTTTGCGCAACCTGGCGGCTCGCAGAGCGCCCCCTTGAGCATGCGCTGGCCGATCCCGGTGGCATGTCGCTACTGGATTATCTCCTTGAATGCGGAGTCGTTTATGTCCAATGACGAGTATATTGTCGGGATCGAGTATCCCAGGCCATTTGACGAGTATGCAGTGTCACTGTGCCGGGGCGCCGCGCGTTATATCTGCATCCTGAGCCCGGCGCTGGACCACGAGGCCTTTGACAACAGCGACCTGGCCGATGCGCTGAGCGCCCTCGCGCGCCGCAGCCGACAAACCCTGATTCGCATACTGATCAGTGATTCCAGGCCGCTGCTGGGCCAGGGTCACCGCCTGCTGCAACTGGCCCGGCGCCTGCCCAGCACCATCAAGATGCGCAAGCTCGCCGAGCACCCCGACTGGAACAATGAAACGGTCGTGATCAGGGACAGAAACGGCGTCCTGTTCAAACCCGGAGGCAGTGAACACGATGCGTTTTACGAGCCTGACTCACGGCCGGCGACGCAAAAGCACCTTGAAAGGTTCGATGAATTGTGGCGCTTCAGCGTCGAGGACCCGGAGCTGCGCTCACTCCACATCTGACCGCCCCGGCCAGGGCGACAGGCCGGCTCGAATGTTCGCCGGTCAGGTTAGCTGTGCGATCGCAGTTGCCAGTGCCAGTTGCCGCTGCGCTTCCTCCACGTGCAGATTCTCCACCAGGCGGCCATTGACAACTACGACGCCCTTGCCCTGGGCACGGGCTTCCTCGAACGCCGCGATAATCCTGCGGGCCGATGCCACTTCCTGCTCGTCCGGCGCAAACGCGGCGTTCGCCGCGGCGATCTGGTCGGGATGGATCAGGCTCTTGCCGTCGAACCCGAGGTCCCGGCCCTGCTCACAGGACGCGCGCAGCAAGCCCTGGTCCTGCAGGTCGAGCTGGACTCCGTCGATGATCGTCAGGCCGTGCGCCCTGGCGGCATAGACGCAGAGGTTGAGCGCGGTGATGAACCCCATCCGGTCGGGGGTGTGCCGAACCCGCGTATCCTTGGACAGGTCCGAGGTTCCCATTACCATCCCCGCCAGTCGCGGATGGGCTGCGGCCACTTCGGCGATATTGAGGATACACAGGGGCGTCTCCGCCATGATCCACATCTGCACACTCTGGGGACAACCCGCGTTCTCGAACGCCTCGATGGCGTCCACCACGTCCCTGGCCGTGTCGATCTTGGGAACCAGTACCGCGTCCGGTGCCGTCCCGAACGCGCAGATCGCCTCGATGTCACCGGCCCCCCACTCCGTCGAGAGCGCATTGATGCGCACGATCAGCTCCCGGTGGCCATATCCGCCCGCGGCGAGGGCGGCGCCTATCTGTTCCCGTGCCAGTTGCTTGGCATCGGGTGCCACCGAATCCTCCATATCGAGAATCAGGCCATCCGCTGGCAGTGAGCGCGCCTTCTCGAGGGCCCGTGGATTGGAGCCCGGCATGTACAGTAATGAACGGCGTGGCCTGATCGTCATGGTGGAGTCCCTCTGTCATTTCGTGGGTAGCGCTCTGGCGGGCGCCAAGGATACAGGCGCCAGCCGCGGCCGGGCAAGCGCAGCCATGATCCAGTCCGACCGGAGCGCGTATACCAACGTCGATTGCGAACAGTTGTTTAAACACGGCCGAGGCTCTAAAATTGCCGGTTTGAATGGTTAAACCGTATCGGATCGTTCCCCAGCCTGCGAATGCCACGGTTTGACACCCACAGTTGATGAACAGGATCAAGCATGTCTGACACGTCCCCGGATTACGGGCAGCAGCTCGAACAGGCTGCCGCCGTATTGGCCGCCACCACAAGACTACTCGACGAGTCCCTGTCCGCCCTGAAAGCGCGGGTAACGGAGGGCCAGCGAGTAGCACCGGGAAAGCTGGATGAACACCAGCTTGCCTGCTATGAACTCGCGGTCAACTGGTCCGAGTGCACGGCAGCGCGCTTTCTGCTGGCACACGCCGGGCGCCTCCATGCGGGAGCAAGCTCGGAGAATGCGTTTACCGCGCGCCTTGCGACCCTGTTCTGTGCCGAGGCAGTGACCAACTCCCTGAATCGCCTGCGTGCCCGCCCCGCGGATTTCAACCTGACCCACGCCCGCATCAGCGCGGTGGAACAGCAGGGTGCGGCGGCCGAATTCCTGGCGCGCCATCTCGCGGCGGGCAATATCGAGGCGATCGGCCAGGCCGTGCTGGACAATGATGGCGACCTGGGGCCGGACCTGCTGAGCGAACACCACACCATGATGCGCGATACGTTCCGCCGCTTTGCCGACGACGTGGTCGCACCGCTGGCGGAGGAAGTGCACCGCGAGGACCTGATCATCCCGGACGCGATTCTCGAACCCCTGAAGGAAATGGGCATGTTCGGCCTGTCGATTCCCGCCAGCTACGGGGGCCTGCAGGAGGATGACAGGGAGGATACGCTGGGCATGATCGTGGTGACCGAGGAGTTGTCCCGGGGTTCGCTGGGCGCCGCGGGCAGCCTTATCACGCGCCCCGAGATTCTCGCCCGCGCGCTCCTCAAGGGTGGAACCGAGGAGCAGAAACACCAGTGGCTGCCGCAACTGGCCGTTGGTGAGCCCCTGTGCGCGGTGGCGGTCACCGAACCCAACTACGGTTCCGACGTGGCCGGCGTGCGACTCAAGGCGACCGCCACCGACGGCGGTTGGTCGCTCAATGGCGCCAAGACATGGTGCACTTTCGGAGGCAAGGCCGGCCTGCTGCTGGTGCTGGCCCGCACCAATGCGGATATGAGCCTGGGCCATCGCGGTCTCTCCATGTTCCTCGTGGAAAAGCCATCCAGTGACGGACACGCCTTCGAGGTGTCCCAGCCAGGCGGCGGCAAACTGACGGGCCGCGCCATCGCCACGATCGGCTATCGCGGTATGCACTCGTTCGAACTGTTCTTCGACGATTTCTTCGTGCCCGCCGCCAATATGCTCGGCGGCAGCGCGGGCGAGGGCAACGGTTTCTATTACGCCATGGCCGGTTTTGCCGGCGGCCGTATCCAGACCGCGGCCCGGGCCGTGGGCGTGATGCGCGCCGCCTTCGGTAAAGCGATCTCCTATGCCAGGCAGCGGGTCGTGTTCGGCAGTCCCATCGCCGATTACCAACTCACCCGGGTAAAGCTGGCGCGCATGGCGGCGCTGCTGCTGGCCTGCCGCCAGCTTACCTACGACGTCGCACAGTTGATGGACGCCGGTTCCGGCGACATGGAAGCCAGCGCCGCCAAACTGTTCGCCGGCAAGGCGGCGGAGTGGCTGACCCGGGAGGCCCTGCAAATTCACGGCGGCATGGGCTACGCGGAGGAGACGCCGGTCAGCCGCTACTTTACCGACGCCCGCGTGCTGTCCATCTTCGAAGGGGCGGAAGAGACCCTCGCGCTGAAGGTGATCGCCCGCGCGCTGGTGGAAAAAGCGGGCTGAGGGGGCGACCATGAGCATGATATTCCCACTGGCACCGCAGCCCGAGTTGTCCGCGGATACGCCTGTCGAGCTGGACAGGGTCCGCAGGCCACAGTACGGACGCTATCTCGACGAACTGGAACCAGGACAGGTGTTCGAGCACCCGCGGGGTTTCACCTTCACCGCCAGCAACATGCTGGCTTTCGCCCGCACCTTCATGCAGGCGAACCCGCTGTACCTCAACGCGCCCTATGCGCGCGCCCACGGCTTCCCTGCTTTGCCGGCCAGCCCCCAGATGGTCTTCAACGTCACCCTGTCACTGGGCGTGCAGAACGACTCCGAGAAGGCGATCGCCAATCTGGGGTATTACCGGGTGCAGTTTCTCCGCCCGGTCTATCCCGGCGATACCCTGCGCGCCTTCACCAAGGTGCTGGAACGCCGCGACCGGGGCCCGGACAAGCCGGGCATAGCCCGCATCCGCACCGTTAGCGTCAACCAGGATAACGCGGTGGTACTGCAGTACGAACGCAAGATCATGGTCGGGTGGCGCGGTGATCGTCCTCCCACCACACCGGCCCCCGATGTCACCGTCAATTTTCCCGGGGAGGACAACCCGCAGGTACACCTGCCACTGATCGATGGGGCGATCGCGCCCGGCGGGCTCACCGGTCCCAACACGTTCTTCGAGGACTTCACACCCGGCGACATCATCGTGCACGCCAATGGCCGCACGATTACCGAGGAGCACCTGGCGCTGACCTACCTGGTGGGCAACAGCCATCCGCTGCATTTTGACCGCGTTTTCTCCAGCGCCCTGTCGGGCAAAATGAGTGGCGAACCCATCGTCTACGGCGGCCTGGTGTTCGCCTGGCTGGAAGGCCTGGCCAGCCGGGATGTCAGTGAGAACGCGATCTGGGAACTGGGATTTACCGAGGGCTACCACACGCAGCCCGCCTTCGCCGGGGATACGGTCGGCGCCCTGTCCCGCGTTCTCGCGGTGACGGACATTCCCGGGGCGCCGCACTATGGCCTCGTCAGCATGCAACTGATAGGCGTAAAAAATATCGCCGCCGCTGCGGCCCTGGAACAGTACGGCGCCGGCCTGTTTGTCAAGGAAGATGCCAAGCGCGATCTGGGCCAAGAGAAGATCACCGATAAAATTTTTGAAATCGAGCGGCGCCTGCTGATCAAGCGCCGACCCCGCTGAGGACTGCCACCGTGACCCAGGAAATTGTGCACCGCGATCGGCCCTGGTTGATGCGCACGTACTCTGGACATTCGTCGGCCAAGGCCTCCAACGAACTGTACCGCACCAACCTCAGCCGCGGGCAGACCGGCCTGTCTGTCGCCTTCGACCTGCCCACGCAGACAGGCTACGATTCTGATCACCCGCTCGCCCGCGGCGAAGTGGGCAAGGTGGGTGTGCCTGTCAACCATATCGGCGACATGGAGGCGCTGTTCGACCAGATCCCGCTGGACCAGATGAACACCTCCATGACCATCAACGCCACGGCGCCGTGGTTGCTGGCCCTCTACGTGGCCGTGGCGGAGCGCCAGGGCGTCGATCCCGCGCAGTTGCAGGGAACGACCCAGAATGATGTGCTCAAGGAATACCTGTCGCGGGGCACCTACATTTTCCCGCCCGGACCCTCGGTGCGCCTGACCACCGACCTGATCGCCTACACCGTGGAGAACATCCCGCGCTGGAATCCCACCAACATCTGCAGTTACCACCTGCAGGAAGCCGGCGCCACGCCCACCCAGGAGCTGGCCTACGCCCTGGCATCGGCGATCGCCATTCTCGATGCGGTGCGCGGGTCCGGGCAGATCCCGCCACAGCAGTTCGATGATGTGGTCGGGCGGATTTCCTTCTTCGTCAACGCCGGCATCCGCTTCGTGGAGGAGACCTGCAAGCTGCGCGCCTTCGGGCGCATGTGGGACACCCTTACGCGGGAGCGGTACTGCGTCGAGAATCCGAAGCAACGCCTGTTTCGTTACGGCGTGCAGGTCAATTCCCTGGGCCTGACAGAACCACAGCCGGAGAATAACGTGCAGCGTATCGTGCTCGAAATGCTCGCGGTCACCCTGTCGAAGAACGCCAGGGCCAGGGCTATCCAACTACCGGCCTGGAACGAGGCGCTGGGCCTGCCCCGACCCTGGGACCAGCAATGGGCGCTGCGCATGCAGCAGGTACTGGCCCTGGAAACCGACCTGCTGGAATACGGCGACCTGCTGGACGGCTCGCCGGTAATCGAGGCGAAGGTCCAGCAACTGATCGACGGCGCCCTCGAAGAGATGGCCCGCGTCGACGCCCAGGGCGGCATGGTCGCCTGCATCGAGAGCGGCTACGTCAAGCGCGAATTGGTAAAGAGTCACACCCTGCGCATGCGCAATATCGAGAGCGGTGAGTTGCAGATCGTCGGTGTCAACTGTTTCCGGGAGACGGCCGAATCCCCGCTGACGACTGGCGGTGACTCCGGCATCATGAAAGTGGACGAACGTGCGGAACGTGAACAGATCGCCTCGTTGCAGGCCTTTCGCGCCGCGCGCGACAGGGCTGCGGTGGATACGGCACTGGCCGCATTGCGCCAGGCCGCAGTCGGCGCGGAGAATATCATGCCCGCCTCGATCCAGTGCGCCCGGGCAGGGGTCACTACCGGGGAGTGGAGCGAGGTCCTGCGACAGGTATTCGGGGAGTACCGACCGCCCACCGGTATCGATATCTCTCCCGTCAGAGCGCGCCCGTCGGCGGCGCTCGACCGGGTGCGCGAGCGCGTGCGGCGCACCGGCGAGGAATTGGGCCGGCCCCTGCGCCTGCTGATCGGCAAGCCTGGGCTGGACGGGCACAGCAACGGTGCCGAACAAATCGCGGTCAAGGGCCGCGATGCGGGGTTCGAAATCGTCTACGACGGCATCCGCCTGACCCCGTCACAGATTGCGCGCGCCGCCCAGGAGGAAGGTGTGCACCTGATCGGACTGTCGGTGCTGTCGGGTAGCCACATGGAGCTGGTCGGCAACATCCGCGTGGAGCTTGAGAAAACGGGCGCCGCCGGCATACCCCTTGTCATCGGCGGCATCATTCCGGAGGAGGATGCACGGCGTTTGCGCGAGATGGGTGTAGAGGCCGTGTTTACACCCAAGGACATGGACATGAACAGCATCATGGACGCCATGGTGACCATAATCCGCCGGACACACGGTCTGGATCCCGGGGCGTGAGCTGGTTATGAACGACGCCGCTGCGGCACCGCTCGCAGACCGTATCGGCCGAGGTGACCGGGCGGCGCTGGCCGAGGCGCTAAACCTGCTGGATGACCGGCGGCCCGCAGAACGCCAGAAAGCCGCGGCGCTGTTGGCCCGGTTGCGACACGACCAGGCTGGGCCGCGCGGACACCTGATCGGAATCACCGGTCCGCCCGGAGCGGGCAAATCAACTCTCAGTGCCGCCCTCATCGCGCTGTGGCGGCAACGCGGCCAGCGGGTGGGCGTGCTGGCCGTGGATCCCTCCAGCCCGATCAGCGGTGGCGCCCTGCTCGGGGACCGGTTGCGCATGCAGACCAGCGCCGGGGACGACGGCGTGTTCGTACGCTCGCTGTCCAGCCGCGGCCAGTTTGGCGGCCTCAGCAACGAGGTGTGGCCCATGAGCCAGGTGATGCTCTGCAGCTTCGACATCGTGCTGATCGAAACGGTCGGCGTGGGCCAGCGGGAAGTGGATATTGCAAGGATGTGCGATACCACCTGTTACATCGCACAGCCAGGATCAGGCGACAGCGTACAGTTTCTCAAGGCGGGCATTCTCGAAGTGCCGCACATCCTGGTGGTGAACAAGCACGACATGGGCGCGGTGGCGCGGCGCACCCTGGCGGAACTGGGCGCGGCACTGAACCGCGAACATCCCGACGGCCACTGGCAGGTCCCGGTGCTCTCCACCAGCGCGGCCAACCAATCCGGCATCGAGGCACTGGCCGCTACCCTGCATGCGCACTACCTGGCACTGCAGGCGCGCGGGGAACTGGCACCCCGCCGCCGCAGTTACCAGGCGTTCTGGATACTCAAGCGCCTGCAGGAGGAATTCGGCAGTTTCGGGATAGACCAGCTGGGCGGCGAGCAGGCCCTGCTGGCGCTGCTGCAGGAACAGCACGCCAACGCGCTGGCATACTATGAATCGCTGCGACAACGGCTGCTGGCCGGTTGCGGTCACGACGGTCATTGACACAACACCCTGGAGGTCATCATGCGCAGTCCCCGAGATTTTTTCCGTCCCCTCGCGCTGGGCGCCCCGCAGCCGCTGCGCGACATACCCGTGCGGCCCTCGCGGATGATTCATTTTTCGACCCGAGCAATCCCAAGATGGTCGAGAAGGCCCCCGGGATAGCCAAGCGGGTCGACATCCTGCTGGGCAACCTTGAAGATGCCATCGCCATCGAGAACAAGGAAGCGGCGCGCGAGGGTTTCATCAGGGTCGCGCTGGACAATGACTTCGGGGACACGCAACTGTGGACCCGTATCAACAGCCTCGACAGTCCCTGGTTCCTCGATGACATCACGCGCATCGTCACCGAGGCCGGCAACAAGGTGGACGTCATCATGTTGCCGAAAATCCAGGGGCCCTGGGATATCCACTTCGCCGATCAACTGCTGGCACAACTGGAGGCCAGGGCGGGCCTGAAAAAACCGATCCTCCTGCACTGCCTGCTGGAGACTGCGCTGGGCGTTGCCAACGTCGAGGAAATCGCCAACGCCAGCCCGCGCATACAGGGTATGAGTCTGGGGCCCGCGGACCTCGCCGCATCGCGCCGCATGAAAACCACCCGCATCGGCGGCGGACATCCCGGCTACCTGGTGCGCGATGATCCCGACCCGCAGCACCCGGACGCGGTCCGCGCCACCCACCCGCAGGATCTGTGGCACTACACGCTGGGACGCATGGTCGACGCCTGTGTCAGCGTCGGCGCGCTGCCCTTCTACGGCCCCTTCGGTGCGATTGACGACCCACTGGCCTGCGAGGACCAGTTCCGCAACGCCTTTCTGATGGGCTGTGTCGGGGCCTGGTCACTGCACCCAAGCCAGATTGACATCGCCAGGAAGGTCTTCACCCCGCCTGCGGACGAGGTCATCTGGGCGAAGCGGGTGCTGGAGGCACTGCCGGATGGCAGTGGTGCGGTAATGGTCGAAGGCAAGATGCAGGACGATGCGTCGTGGAAGCAGTGCAAGGTGATGGTGGACCTGGCGCGCCTCATTGCCGACAAGGACCCGGAATTGAAGGCGCTGTACGGGTTCTAGTTGTGCGGGTTGCAGTCTGGCTGCACATCGAGCGAGGTATGCTGCGCGCCACGGCGGAGACCACCCTCGGTTGCAAAGCGCACACACCTAGTCATCCAGCATCACCCCAACCTCGTTCCCCACATACGCCACGATAAACGTACGCAGCCGGCGGCAGGGCTCCTCCGTGGCCCGCAACAAGCGCCCGTCCTCCAGCGCAAACTGGTACTGGTGCAGGGGACACTGGACAACACCGCCCTTGATCGTTGCACCGGCCAGCGAGTGGCCCCGGTGGGGGCAGTGAGCCTCGATCAGGAACAGCTCATCGCGACGCTGGAACAACAGCAATTGCAGGTTGTCGATCTTGAATTGCCTGATGTAATCGTCGTGGAGGTTGATCAGCTTTTCCAGCGGGTAGAATCGCATCAGCCGCGGCGCGCCTTACAACTGGTCCATGATTTGCCGCACGGCGGCAAAAGCGGTGATTTCCTGGCGCCCCACCGCGGCCTCCAGGGCCGGCAGCAGCGATTTTACCTTCGGGTTCTGGACCAGCTTCAACATCAGCATTTCCCTGAGCAACTGGTGCATCCAGTCTAGGTTCTGCCGGTTGCGCTTGCTGACAAAGGACGCGTTCTCGAGTGCCTCGCGATAGTAATCCTGGACCATCGCCCAGACGGCATCGATACGGACATTGGCCAGCGCGGAGCAGGTCATCACCCGCGGTGTCCAGAAGCTGCTGTGGCGCAGGAGGCTCATGGCGCTGGTGTACTGGCGCTGGGTCAGCAGCGCCAGTTGTTCACTGTCACCGTCGGCCTTGTTGATGACCAGCGCGTCAGCCAGCTCCATGATGCCCTTCTTGATACCCTGCAATTCGTCACCGCCACCGGGCAGCATCAGCACCATGAAAAAATCCACCATGCCCGCCACCTGGTATTCGGACTGGCCGACACCGACAGTCTCCACCAGTACCACGTCATAGCCGGCGGCTTCACACAGCAACATGGTCTCCCGGGTTTTCTGCGCCACCCCGCCCAGCGCACCGGCCGCGGGGGTGGGACGAATGAACGCCTCTGCGCGCCGCGACAGCTCCTCCATGCGCGTCTTGTCGCCCAGTATGGAACCGCCGGCGATGGGTGAGCTGGGGTCGACCGCCAGCACGGCTACCCGCTTGCCCTGCGCGATCAGGTACAGGCCAAAGGCCTCGATGAAAGTGGATTTGCCAACGCCGGGCACGCCAGTGATGCCGATGCGGATGCTGTTACCGCTGTGCGGCAGTACCTGCTCAAGGATGGACTGGGCCTCCTCGCGGTGCGCCTCGAGCGTGCTCTCGACCACCGTGATGGCCTTGGCGAGGGCCCGGCGGTTACCACCGAGCAGTGCCTGCAGATCGAAGCTTGTCATGGCGTGATGGTGGCCTCTGGTGGCGATTTCACGGCACTAGGATAACGCAGCGCAAGCGGACGGGTAGACTCCCCGAAGGCCAGTCACAAAACACACCAGCGCCATCAGCCCTGGGCTGCTTTTACCGCATCCAGCACTTCCCGGGCACACTGGGGTATCGGCGTGCCCGGCCCGAAGATGCACTTCACGCCCGCCTCGTAGAGAAAATCGTAGTCCTGCCGGGGGATGACGCCACCGGCGATAACGACGATATCCGCCGCGCCCTGCTTGTGCAGCTCCTGCACCAACTGCGGCACCAGCGTCTTGTGGCCAGCGGCCAGCGACGAGGCGCCGACAACGTGAACATCGTTCTCGATGGCCTGCCGCGCAACCTCCTCCGGGGTGGAAAACATGGGCGACAGATCGATATCGAAACCGACGTCGGCGAACGCGGTCGCCACCACCTTGGCGCCCCGGTCATGGCCGTCCTGGCCCATTTTGCACACCAGCATGCGCGGGCGGCGGCCGTGCTCCTGCACAAACGACTCGATATCCCTGCTGATACCCTGCCAGTCCTCGTCCTGCTCAAAGGCGGCACCATAGACACCGGAGACGGTCTGCGCCTGCGCCTTGAAGCGTCCAAATTCTCTTTCCATGGCGTAGGATATCTCCCCTACCGTTGCCCGGCGCCGGGTGGCTTCAACCGCCAGCGCCAACAGGTTGCCCGCGCCGCTGACCGCACACTGGTAGATGTCCTCCAGTATAGCCTCGACGGCGGACTCGTCACGGCGCTCACGGATAGTCGCCAGCCGCGCCAGTTGCGACTCGCGTACGGCGTCATTGTCGATATCAAGGACCTCGACATTGTCTTCCTGTTGCACGCGATACTTGTTCACGCCCACGATGACGTCCTCGCCACGATCGATGCGCGCCTGTTTCCGCGCGGCCGCCTCCTCGATGCGCAGCTTGGGCATCCCGGTCTCGATCGCCCTGGCCATGCCGCCGGCCGCCTCAACTTCCTCGATCAACTCCCAGGCCTTGTCCGCGATGTCCTGCGTGAGGTTCTCCATCATGTAGGAGCCGCCCCAGGGATCGACGACCCGGGTGATGCCGGTTTCCTCCTGGATAATCAACTGCGTGTTGCGAGCGATGCGGGCCGAAAACTCCGTTGGCAGGGCAATCGCCTCGTCCAGCGCGTTGGTGTGCAGGGACTGCGTGCCACCGAACACCGCGGCCAGCGCCTCGATCGTCGTGCGCACGACGTTGTTGTACGGGTCCTGTTCTGTCAGTGACCAGCCAGACGTCTGGCTGTGGGTGCGCAGCATGGAGCTCTTGGGATTCTTGGGATTGAACTCGCTGACGATGCGTGCCCACAGCAGGCGTGCGGCCCGCATCTTCGCAATCTCCATGTAAAAGTTCATGCCGATGCCCCAGAAGAACGACAGGCGCGGCGCGAATTCGTCGATACCCAGCCCCGCGGCGAGGGCGGTGCGAATATACTCCTTGCCGTCGGCGAGGGTGTACGCGAGTTCCAGAGCGGCGTTGGCCCCGGCTTCCTGGATGTGGTAGCCGGAAATGGAAATCGTATTGAAACGCGGCATATTCGCGGAGCAGTACGCGATGATGTCACCGATGATTTTCATGCTCGGCTTGGGAGGATAAATATAGGTGTTGCGCACCATAAATTCCTTGAGGATATCGTTCTGGATAGTGCCGGTCAGTTGCTTCTGGGCCACGCCCTGCTCCTCGGCGGCCACGATATAACCCGCCAGCACCGGCAGAACGGCCCCGTTCATGGTCATGGACACGGACACCTTGTCCAGCGGAATGCCGTCGAACAGGATTTTCATATCCTCCACCGAATCGATAGCCACTCCCGCCTTGCCCACGTCGCCCGCGACACGCGGATGATCCGAGTCGTAGCCCCGGTGCGTGGCGAGATCAAAGGCCACGGAGATGCCCTGCCCGCCGGCGGCCAGCGCCTTGCGGTAAAACGCGTTGGATTCCTCGGCAGTGGAAAATCCCGCGTACTGGCGAATGGTCCAGGGCCGGCCGGCGTACATGGTCGCCTGCGGGCCGCGGATGTAGGGAGATATCCCCGGCATGGTGTCGGCGTATTCCAGTGACGCCAGGTCCGCCGCCGTGTACAAGGGCTTGACCTCGATACCCTCCGCCGTGTGCCATACCAGGCTGTCAGGACCCTTGCCCCGGGACTGCTCGGTGACCAATTCCGCCCAGTTTGCGGGCGTCGCAGAGTCCTTGTCGTAAATCCTGTCGCTCATGGGGGTGAACCTCAATGATCGGCGGCGGGCTGATTGAGTTCGATCAGTACGCCATCGCAGCTTTTGGGGTGGATGAAGATGACGCGCGACCCGTGGGCACCGGGCGTGGGCGCATCGGCAAGGAACTGGTAGCCCTTTGCCTTCAGTCGCGCCACGTCCGCGTCGATGTCGTCCGAGCGGAAGCACAGGTGGTGGAGCCCGCCACCCCGCTTTTCAAGGTAGGTTGCCACCGGCCCCTCACCATTGAGCGGATAAACCAGCTCGATATTGGTGGGCGGCAGCGGCAGGAAGGCAGCGGTGGTCTTCGCCTCATGCACGTCTTCCGTGCCGCCCAACGGCAGGCCGAAATCGGTTACAAACCGCTGTATCGCCTTTTCCAGGTCCGGTACGGCAATGGCAATGTGATCCAGTGCGGTAATCATAATCTGTCCCCCTACACTTGCTGCAAAAACTGCGTCGTGGCGGCGCGGCGGCGGGCCGCGACATCCTCCGCGGAAATCTCCACCGCCGCTTCGTCCGGAATAATCTTGAAGATCGGCTGCCCCTTGGAGATGATACAACCGTCGGTATCCACCAGCACCTTGTCGATGGTGCCGGAAAACGGCGCGTATACCTTGTTGAACATTTTCATGACCTCCACGATGAACAGGGGTCGCCGGCTTCAAAATGATCGCCCTCCCTGACATACACATCGTGCGCAGGCGTCTCCCGCGAGTAGAACATGCCGCCGGTAGCCGCCAGGATCTCGTCCGACCTCGCCACCGGCGGCGGTACCAGCACCTTGGACATGGCCGCCTGCAACGCGGCGTCGGCAAGCCGCTCGGGGATGTGGATGGTGAGATCGGGATTGACCGTCAGTGCATAGAACCCGGTGGCCTCCGCGATGCTCGGCAAAATGGCCAGAATGTCCGTCCCGGCCTGGAACCCGCGATGCGCGCTGCGCACCCGCGCCCAGAGTGCCCGTCGAACTGCTCCGGCGGCTCACTGGAATCGAGCACCGAGCACATTTCCAGCCAGTCGCCCGTGTCAAGCCGCGCGTCGAGCTCACGGTAGAATGCCAGCGCGTCCTGCAGTATCGCGTTGTCGTGATCCCAGATCATGACCGCAGCAGGCGGTTTGTCGCCGGGCATGTAGTCCATATTGAGGAAGTGGTAGGTCTCCGCCAGCAATTCAATCGGGTTCTCGTTCCAGCAGATCCTGCCCTCGATCAGGGTGTAGCAGTCACGGTTGATGCTGAGCCATCCGCTGAGGATATGTGGTTCGTCCAGCAACCGGGCCAGTGGACGCAGCAGCAGCGTCTCTTTCATCTGCAGCGTTTCCGCCAGTGCGCCCTGTCCAGCGCTCTCTTCCCGGGCCAGTGACGCCTTGCCGATTTCGCTGTAGGCATACTCCAGATCGACATTGTTAGCCTGCTGCTTCAACTCGCCCACCGCGGTGAGGTAGGGGACGATGAAACGGGTAGTCGGCCGGGCGTTGATGTTCTGGCCGATAAACCAGTTCACCAGCCCGTAATGAAATTCGAGATTAGTCGCCAGGTCGTGACCGCGCATGCGTGTCTGGCGGATGGTTTCAGCCATGCGCTGATAAGCGTCCAGCCGCGTGTCGCCGACTGTGAGCAGGAGGGCAATGTTGGAGTCATAGGCACCAGCGAGGGTGTACTTCATGAACACGTCGGTGTCAGGGTTGTGCAGGCTGATGCCCTGGTCGTCGCGTATCTCACCCTCGATCGCATCGCTCCATGACTCGATGACGCCCCCCGCATGGGGTTGCAAGGCCTGGTTGGTGGCATTCAACCGCGCCTCGACGCTGTCATTCATGCGCCGCAGTCGCTCGGGCCTGGGTAGCTTCTCCCCGTGCGCGGCCAGCAGGACCATCGCCTCGACGAGTGACTCGACGACAAAATACTCCGAGGCATTATCGGGGTTGCTGAACTTGAGCGAGTAACACAGCTCGGTCACCCGGTGCTCCACCTGGATACGGGTATTCATTTCCATAAAGAAATGTTTGTCCCGGTCAACGATGCACTCGAAGGTGGAAACGGAATCGAGCCCGACCGCCTTACCGAAATTCTCCGCCTCCTTTTCCATGGCCTCCAGTGTCGCCAGATCCTGTTGCAGCACGCGCGCCTCCTCGTGCTGGCCACTTGCCTCGGCCTGGTCTATTGCCTTTTGCAGTGACTCGACGGTGACCGACACCTCCAGCAACTTCTGTTCATGCATCTGCAAAGAGCAATCCCGTCCACCCAGCGACATCGACCACTCCCCGTTGCCGATGACCTGGATCTCCTGGTGGCGGGTGGTCTCGATATTCAATTCCACCAGCACGTTCTTGTTATCCCCGACGCCGGTGGTTTTGACCTCGTTGAGAATCTCGCGCACCAGCTCCGCCGTGCGGGCGGCCTCACCGATGCCCAGGATACGCTGCCCCTTGCCGCCGCCGCCGCTGATTGCCTTGAGCCGCACTCGGTTACGCGGATACTCCTCCGCCATCCTGGCCACCGCCTCCGTCAGGGTGGCGCACAACTCGTCCACGGTGTACAGATCGATGCCTTTCCTGTAGGACGCGGCCAGCACCAGGTCCGCCTTGTCCTCCAGGCTGACGGATTTACTCTTGAGACTGGCCGCATCGACATCCAGTGCGTGCTCTGCCACCAGCGCCTGCAATGCGGCCACGTCAGGGCACTTTTTCAGCAGCGTCAGCGCTGTGCCGTTATCGATACCGGGCGTGACGGACACGCCGCATTTGAGCGCGGTACGCTTGGCCTCGTCCTTCAACCCGGCGTCGTGCACGGTGCGCGAGCAGGGCCCGATGAAATTCAGCCCGGCTCGTTCCATGGCCGCCACCATGGCCTCGTCCTCGGCCATAAAGCCGTAGCCGGCAAAGATCGCGGTGTTGTTGTTGTCGCGGGCGCTGTTGATAATCTGCTCGATCCGCTGCTCCCGCTCCTCCTTGTTGGCGCCGCTGTAGTCCGGCACGCGATGGACCCTGTCCGGGTCGGTGAGCGACCGCAGTTCGGGGGCGATCGCGTTGCGGTAGACGATGGAATCCTTTTCCGAGAGCAATATGCCGAAGTGCGTGATGCCCATTTCCCTGAAGACATCCATGGCTTCCTTGCGAATCGGTCCGCGACAGATAATGAGCGGGCGGATGTGCGTGCAGTCGAACTGTTGCTCCCAGCCACTGCTCCTCGCTCCGAGCCGGCGATCGCGGTGAATCAGCGGGTTTTTCAGGTAATATTCGTTGGACACGCCTGTCTTCCTCTAATGGTTGTTCGCCGGGGGCCCCGGACTAGTGGAACTCGCGCTGCACCGACTGCAACGGCTCGGGGCGGTAACGGCGCAGGTAGAACGCCATATTTTCCGCCAGCACCCGGCGCAGGTCCGACGGCATGACAATCTGCGAGATAGAGCCCAGGCTCAGGGCCTCGTTGGGATTCATCAGCTCCTTGCTATAGCGTTGCGCCAGCAGGGCCTCCTCGGATTTCACCCAGTCGCCGACCAGCTGCTTCGCCGCATCCGCTGCCTGGACGTCTGACAGGCCGGCGTTCTTCTGCGCCTGGGTCTCGGCCTGTACCCGGGCGGGGACAGAGCTGCGAATCTTGCGCAGTTCATCCTTGTACACATACTCAACTCCCGCCGGTCCCATCACCGCCACCCGGGTAGTCGGCAGGGCCACCACGAAATCCGCACCGACCGGAAAGCTGTTGAACGCCGCGTAGGCGCCACCGAACGCGTTGCGCACCAGCACCAGGAAGCGCGGTGTGCGCAGGTCCACGATCGCGTCGAGCATGGCGCGGCCGGCCTGCACGATGCCACCGCTCTCCTGCTCCTTTCCCGGCAGGAAACCGGTGGTGTCCTCGAGAAAGATTACCGGGATGTTGTACAGATTGCAGAAGCGGATAAACCGCGCGTTCTTGTAGGCGGCGTCGATGTCCACCTGCCCGGAGGCGACGGCCGAGTTGTTCGCCACGAACCCGATGACATTGCCTCCCATGCGGCCCAGGGCCGTGATGGTATTGCGCGCCCGGTCCGGCTGTATCTCCAGGAAGTCGCCGTGATCGCACAACTGCTGGATGAGAATGGTGATGTCGATCGGCGTATTGAAGCCTGTGGGAGAATTGAAGGCCTTTTTCAGCAGGATATCGATGTCCCAGGTCTTGCGATCCACCGGATCGGAGCTGGCCTGGTAGGGCGCGAGTTCGCCGTTGTAGCTGGGCAGGTAATTGAGCAGCGCGCGCACCTTGCGCAGCGCCGCGACCTCGTCCTTGACGACAAAATCGGTGACACCGCTCTGGCTGTGCACACCCGGACCGCCGAGCTCATCCGGTGTGACGTCCTCCCCGAGCACCGACTTGACCACACCCGGGCCCGTCAGGCCGAAGAAGGTCTCGTTGGGCTGGATGAGGAAACTTCCCTGGCGCGGCAGGTAGGAGCCGCCACCGGCGTTGAAGCCGAACATGCACATGATGCTGGGAACGATACCGCTGATGCGACGCAGCGCAGCAAAGGCCTCGGCGTAGCCGTCCAGCCCCCCGACACCGGCCGGGATAAACGCGCCGGCGCTGTCGTTGATGCCGACCACCGGAATGCGCTGCTTCGCCGCCAGCTGGAACAACCGGGCCAGCTTGGCCCCGTTGGTAGCGTCCATGGAACCTGCACGCACGGTAAAGTCGTGTCCGTACAGCGCCACGTCGCGGCCGTTGACCTTGATGATAGCGGTAACCAGCGAGGCGCCGTCGAGATTGGGCCCCCAGTTCTGGTACAACACGGTAGGTTTCTCATCACTGAGGTAGCGAATCCGCTCCCAGATGGTCATCCGGTTCTTCTGGTGCTGGCGCTGGATATTCTTCACACCCGCAGTCTGGTAAGGGCGCTGCTGCAGTTCCCAGCCCGCCTTGAGGGATTCCTCGTACAGACCAGGGGCCGAGGCGATCTGGCCCGGCACGCGGAACTCGCGCTCCTTGTTTTGCGCAAAGGGATTGTCCAGTGATGCGATCACGGTGGTACTGTTCTTCGTCGTCATATTCCTTGATCCAAAGGTGTCCCCGGCGGGGGGCGATGGAGGGCCCGCCCTACCCCCGCTGGAGGTAGGCCAGTTGCAAGTCACGGCGGTCGGGCTTAGGATGCAAACCTGCCAAAAATTCGGCTTGATACAGTAATTTGCCGGGCCTGCAAAGTCAATTAAGCAGGGGCGACATTTCTGGTCTGTTCACTGCAGATGCTAGTTATTTCAGCGCAGATTAAGACTTTAAACTACGGCCTGGTGTAGCCGGGGAAGCGGGAAAACAAGGGCTATGCTCAAGCACATTCCGGTCGTTGTACAGCCTGCGATGACGCGCGGCGCCGACCGGTGACCAAAGCGGTACACCTCGAGGACCTCCCCTACTGCGCGGACAGCTGTGTGCTGTTTGAACGCCTGCGGGACCTGCCCCGGGCGGCCTTTCTGGACAGCTGCCAACCGCACTCCTCCTCCGGGCGCTACGATATCCTCACCGCGCAACCCCAGTCCACGGCGTTGCCCGCTCTTGCCCCAGGCGCCGACGAGGGGCAGTGCCGCACGTTTTTCGCCGAACTGGCCCGATTCCACCGGGAACACTACGACGGCATCCAGCCCGTTGCCCCGGACATTCCCTTCTGCGGTGGTATCCTGGGCTACCTCGGCTACGACCTCGGCAAGGGCCTGCACGGAATTCGCGCCAGGTCGCCATCGCCCCATTTTCCCGCTGTGCAACTGTGCGCCTACGACTGGTGCGTCGTGCAGGACCATTTACGGCAGCGAACCACCCTGGTCTCGCAACCCGGGGTCGGCGCCGCGCAGCGCCGTGACCTGCTCGCGCGACTGCGGCGACCCGCCGCGTCCCGGTCGGGGGACTTCACGCTGCAAGGCCGCTTCTCGTCCAACTTCAGTCGCCCCCGGTATGGCGAGGCTTTCGAACGTATCCAGGACTATATCCGCAGCGGCGACTGCTATCAGGTCAATCTCGCCCAGTGCTTTAGCGCGCTACCGCGGCGACCCCTGGGCGGCCTACCGCGCCCTGCGTCCCCTGGCCGCCGCACCCTTTGCCGCCTACCTGACGCTGGCGCAGGACGCCGCGCTCCTGTGCCTGTCGCCGGAGCGGTTCCTGTCCCTGCACGGTCACCGCGTGGAAACCTCTCCGATCAAGGGCACGCGCCCGCGGGACACGGACCCGCAGGCGGATGCGCTTGCGCGCGCCGACCTGCGCGCCTCACAAAAGGATCGTGCGGAAAACCTGATGATCGTGGACCTGCTGCGCAATGATCTCGGGCGCAGTTGTGTGCCTGGCAGCATCCACGTTGATCGCCTCTTCGAAGTGCAGAGTTACCCCACCGTGCACCACCTGGTGAGTACTATCAGCGGCGAGTTGCAGGCCGGTCGCAACGCCATGGACCTGCTGCGTGACAGTTTCCCTGGCGGCTCCATCACCGGCGCACCCAAACGGCGCGCAATGGAAATCATCGCCGAGCTGGAGCCCGACGAACGCAGCGTCTACTGCGGATCAGTCGTGTATATCAGCGCCGACGGCCGCATGGACAGCAATATCGCAATTCGCAGCCTGTTGTGCCACGACAGCACGGTACGTTGCTGGGGTGGAGGGGGTATCGTGGCCGATTCCGTGTGCGAGGAAGAATACCGGGAGTCCTGCGACAAGGTGGTGAAATTCCTGCGCGCGCTGGAACAAACCGGCGCGTCCTCGACCAACAACGCCGCGGGGTAATTCAGCAGCGGCGTTCAGGGCGCCAGCGGCCGATCACTGGCTTCGAGGAACGCCAGCTTCAGTTCCCCCAGTGTGGACACCGACTTGAACTGGGGGAATTCGTCGATCACGTTCCGGGGCGCGTGGATCAGGAACCCGACATCGGCCTCGGAGAGCATGGAGGTATCGTTGTAGGAGTCGCCGGCCGCCAGCACGCGGTAATTGAGGCTGTGCAGAGCTTGCACGGAGGCTCGCTTGGGATCTTGCTGACGCAGTTTGTAGTCCACGACACGACCCGCTTCGTCGATCACCAGGCGGTGACAGAACAACGTTGGCCAGTGCAGTTGGCGCATCAGCGGCTGGGAAAATTCGTAGAACGTGTCCGATAGAATGATCACCTGGAAACGCTCGCGCAACCAGTCTACGAACTCAATGGCGCCCGGCAGGGGTTCCAGGGTCGCGATGACCTCCTGGATATCGTTGATCTTCAAACCGTGTTGCGCCAGCAACCCAGTCGCTGCTTCATCAGCACGTTGTAATCGGGAATATCGCGGGTGGTCGCGCGCAGTTCCTGGATGCCGGTGCGCTCGGCGAACGCTATCCAAATCTCTGGTACGAGCACCCCTTCCAGGTCCAGGCAGGCCAATTCCACGTAAATTTCTCCTTCAATGGGGTGTAGTTGGGCGCGAGCGGGTCATCTAAACACCGAAGCACAGGGGACACAAGTCCCGTCCCGGGGCACGGCGCAATCGCCTCAGTAGGTCGGCAGTTCCAGGTGCGCGAACAGGTCCGCCAGCTCGGCCGTGGTCTGGCAACCGAAGGCATCGGTCACCAGGTCCCGGGACAGGTGAGGCGCAAAATCCTCGATGAATTCGTACATGTAACCGCGCAGGAAGGTATCCCGCCGGCAGCCGATCTGGGTCACACTGCTGGCAAACAGGTGGCTCGCGTCGAGGGAGACCAGGTCACCGTCGATGGCCTCGTCATAGGCCATGCCGGCGATGATGCCGATACCCAGGCCGAGGCGCACGTAGGTCTTGATCACATCGGCGTCAGTGGCGGTGAACACGACGCGAGGTACCAGCCCCCGCGCCATAAACGCGTCGTCAAGCTTGGAGCGGCCGGTAAAGCCAAACACGTAGGTAACAATCGGCTGTGCGGCCACGTCTTCGAGGGTCAGCTCCGACAGCTGGGTCAGCGGGTGGTCGCGGGGAACGAGGATGCAGCGGTTCCAGCGGTAACAGGGCATCATGATCAGGTTGGCGTACAGCTCCAGCGCCTCGGTGGCGATGGCGAAATCGACGGTGCCGTCGGAGGCCATCTCGGAAATCTGCACGGGCGTACCCTGGTGCATGTGCAGTGACACGTCCGGGTAACGCTCGATAAATGCCTTGATGGTGGCCGGCAGCGCGTAGCGCGCCTGGGTGTGGGTGGTGGCGATGGAAAGGCTGCCTTTTTTCTCGTCGGCGTACTCCTCCGCCACCTGGCGAATACTCTTGACCTTGAACAGCACCTCCTCCGCCGCCTTCAGGATGTCCTGCCCCGCCGCCGTTACGTGCGTCAGGTGTTTGCCGCTGCGGGCGAATATCTCCACGCCCAGTTCATCTTCCAGCAGCCGGATCTGTTTGCTGATACCCGGTTGCGACGTGTACAGGCTCGCCGCGGTGGCCGAGACATTGAGATCGTGGTGTGCCACCTCCCAGATATAGCGCAACTGCTGCAGCTTCATGCCTACCTCCAGCTTGACGGGGACAGTCCGGCGAAAGCGCCCTGCACTGCCTTATGCAGAATAGCCATGAACTCGCTGCTTTGCCAAATGAAAAGTAATATACACCAGCTACCGGACCATCAGGCGTTGGCCACTCCATGGGGTACATGACCGGTGGCAACATGCGGGCTGGCGGAGTCGCAATGGGTCTGCTGGTCGTCGAAGAAGACATCGGCCTGGTACGCCCGCAGGAACTCCGTCTTGTTCAGGCCGCCCAGGAAAATGGACTCGTCGATGCGGATATTCCAGGCGCGCAGCGTGCGAATCACGCGTTCGTGCGCGGGGGCGGACCGCGCCGTTACCAGCGCTGTCCTGATCGGAGCCTCGGTGGGGGGAAACGCCTGTTGCAGGTGGTGCAGGGCCGCGAGAAAGGGCTTGAACGGCCCGCCGGCCAGCGGCTCCCGGGCGGCGGCTTTTTCGCTGGCGGTAAACGCCTCCAGGCCCTCGCGTTTGTACACGCGCTCCGCCTCGTCGGAAAACAGCACGGCGTCGCCGTCAAAGGCGAAACGCAGCTGTTCACTGTCGGTGCCACCCCCGGCGCGATAGCCAGGGTCGCGGCAGCGACGCGCATTCCAGCGCGCGGCGCACATCCTGTGCCTCATTGGAGAGAAGCAGTTTACACCCGAAGGCGTTGATATACCGCCAGGGCTTGCGCCACCGCAAAAAGCCGCCCGGGTGATGTCCAGTTCGTAGTGCTGGATGGAGTTGAACACGCGCAGGCCGGTATCGGCGCTATTGCGCGACAGCAGCACCACTTCAACCTGGGCATCCGGCGCGAGGTTGCTGTTCAACCGCAGCAGTTTGTTCACCAGGGGAAATGCTTCCCCGGGTTCCAGAGGCTCGTCTTCCCGGGCAATCTGGTACCTGGAATACGCGTCCAGGCCGTCCTTCTGGTAAACCGCGTGACTCTCATCCAGATTGAACAGCGCCCGGGAGGAAATGGCAATGACGAGCTTGTCGTTGGGCGGGTTGGGCATGCCGCCTAGCATACTCAACTGTGCAGGCGTCCACCAGTGTCAGCTGACTTTCAGCTTGCCCCGCTCCTCCAGGTCAAGCAACAGCAGCTGCTGGACCAGGAAGTCGTGGGTGGTTTCGGGATGCTCCAGTTGTATGCGCTCCAGGAACGGTTTCGCGGCCCGCGGATCCGCCTTGTGCAGCAGCGCCTTGAAGGCGGTGGTGACAAACTGGGCCGGTTCCTCGCTGAGGGCCTTGATCTTGCGCAGGCTGGCGGCCAGCTCAAGCTCCTGCTCGGTCAGCTCCGTGCCAAAGGGATAGTCAGGCAACAATCCGTTGCGCCGGCAGGGAGCGAGAACCTGCTGCAGCCGCTGCGGCGTATTGTCACGAGCCGATACCGGAATCACATACTCCTGCTCCACCTTGCCGTGGGTCTTGGCGAACGCCAGCAGTTCATCCTGGAAGCGGGAGTCGGCGATGTTGACCAGCCGCTTGATAATCTCCGAATCGCACTGCCCACGCAGGTCGGTCACGCCGTATTCGGTCACCACGACATCCCGCAAATGTTTCGGGATGGTCGTGTAACCGTAGAACGGCACGATATTCGACTGCAGCTGCTTGCCCTGCCCGCGTGTACTGCGAATGCACAGCACCGAACGCGCGCCGGGCAGGTCCTGGGCCATGGCGACGAAGTTGTACTGCCCCCCTACCCCGCTGATGACCGTGCCGTCCTCCAGCGCATCGGACGCGACGGACCCGTTGAGGGCGACCAGCATACCGGTATTGATGAAGCGGGCCTTGCGCCGCTGGGCGCAATACAGCGGGTAATCAAGCAATAACTGGTTGGTGCGGCGCACGCGGTCATGCAGATTTTCGTGCTGAGGTCGGCGTCGAGGTTGCGCAATTTGTCGTAAAAATCCCTGGGGCCGAGGAAAAAACCGCCGTGCGGTATCCGCCCGTTGCGCAGCTGTGTCCCCCGTGTCGTGTAAAGCAGCGCCTCGCGCACGGCCGGGTCCTCCAGGTCGTTCGGGAGGACCTGCCCATCGACGACCAGTGCCGCGCCGTCGATGAACACGCCCGGCCCGACAATGCCCCAGTATTGCAATGTCTCCAGTGACGACCTGTCGAGGCACGGGGGAATCAGCCCGCACCTGCTACCGTAGGTTAACAGTCGCGCATCGACGTCAGACGTGATTTCACCACTGTTGATGCCCTGCTGGAGTAGCAGGTTGTCGTACACCGGGCGCTTGACAAATACCGTGCTCGATCAAGTGCATCATACCGTTGACAAACATCTCGGTGGACACGTACAGACCCGTGTCAAAGGGGCCTTCATCCTCTGCCAGCGCCGTCTCCTGGCGGGTGAGTTGCCGCAGCAGGGCGCGGTACTCACCGTTGTCTCGATGGCGCACTATACAGGCGTGCGCCACCGCGTCGCCCAGCGCACCAATGCCGATCTGCAGGGTACCCCCGTCGACGATCAGGCTGCTGGCGTGCAACGCCGTCGCGTAATCCTGCAAGGGGATCGCGGCATTCGGGACGGCGAACAGCGTCCTGTTGTAGCGCGGGTTGCGCACGAGCAGGTCGAACACCTCCGGCGACACCTCGGCGTCCGGTTCCATAAACGGCATGTCGTCGTGGATCTGTCCCAGCAGCATGAACGGCTGGTCCTGCGCCTGCACCCGGTCGATCATCTCCAGCGTGAGATCCGGGTTGCTGGACAGGCTGATCGACAACCGTCCGCCGAGCTCGCGCGCCGCCACCATCTGCACCATGACGACCACACCCTGCCCCTCCATGTCGCGCACGATATGGGTGTAATTGCTGGAGATATAACTCTGCTGGGCCCGCGGGTGATTTTCATGGAACCGGCCTTGAAATACAGTTCCGTGACGCCTGTTCTGCGGCAGACAGTCGTTGCGATAGGGGCCAGGAAGGCCAGCTCCTCGTAGTCCCCGAACAGGCGCTGCATGATGGGGCCCGCGACTTCTCCTCAATCGGGCTACTTCGCGGGCCTGGGGATCTCCAGGCACAGCGCGGTAACGATATGCAGCGACAGGGAGGGATCGGCAACCCGGTGATAGAACACATTTGATGAGCTGGACGGGCTTGCCCGGTCCAGAACCCCCATCACCAGGTGCCTGCCCACCACGGCAATTGTCCTGTCGACGCACTGTTCGACGCTGGTCAGAATGTCGGTCACCGTCCGTTCTCCCCTTGTATAGGCTGCGGATCACATGCCGGATTCTAGGCGGATTTGCCGGCGCGGATAATGATCCATGACAAATGTAGCGCCCGCACCGCGTCCGTTCCAGCCACTTTCTCGGCAGCGGCGAGATAGTCCCGGGTGATCCTGAACACCAGCAGCCCCAGCAGCAGTAGCGCGATCAGGTTGGGAATCGCCATGAACGCATTCAGGGTATCGGCTACCAGCCACACCGTGTCGAGCTGCACCAGGGTCCCTACCGGCACGGCCAGCACCCACAGCATCCGAAACGGCAGGATGGCCCGGGTACCCAACAGGAAGACGACGCAGCGTTCGCCATAGAACGCCCACCCGATCATGGTGGTGAAGGCGAACAGCCGACGGCAACCACGTACTGCCCCCGGGGAGCGCGTTGGCGAAGGCCATGGTCGTCAGCCGGGCGCCGCTGATGCCGCTGGGCCAGACATCCATGATCACGATCACCAGGCCGGTCATGGTGCAGATGACCAGGGTGTCGATAAACGTGCCGAGCATGGCGATCATACCCTGTTGCACCGGCTGCGCCGTCCGCGCCGCGGCGTGGGCGATGGGCGCGCTGCCCAGGCCCGCCTCGTTGGAGAAGATGCCCCTGGCCACCCCAAAACGCATGGCGGCCCACACCGTGGCCCGGCTTGAAGCCCCCGGTCGCCGCGGTGGGACTGAACGCGCTGGTGAGGATGGTATCGATCGCCGCCGGGACCTGGGTGATGTGCAAACCGATGACGATCAGCGCCATCAGCACATAGCCCAATGCCATGAATGGCACCAGCAAGCTCGCCACCACGGCGATGCGGCGGATGCCGCCGAGGACCACCGCACCCACGAGTACCATCAACAGCAGGCCCGAGGCCAGGTGGGGCACCGCGAAGGAATCGTGCATAACCTCCGCAGCGAATTGGACTGCACCGTGTTGGCGATGCCGAAGCCGGCGAGACTGCCGAAGAGGGCGAACAGCACGCCCAGCCAGTGCCAGCGTTTATGCAGGCCGTTCCTGATGTAGTACATCGGGCCACCGCTGAAATTGCCGAGCGCGTCCCGCTCGCGAAAGCGGACGGCACACACCGCCTCGGAGTACTTGGTGGCCATGCCGAGCAGGGCCGTCATCCACATCCAGAACAGCGCGCCGGGTCCGCCCAGGGCCACGGCAGTCGCCACCCCGGCGATATTGCCGGTGCCGATAGTCGCTGACAGCGCGGTCATGAGCGCGCCGAAGGGCGAGATATCGCCCTCGCCGCTGCCGCGCCGACCCTGCACCATCAGGCGCAGCGCGGCCGGTATCCTGCGCACCGGCATAAAGCGCAGGCCCACCGTCAGGTACAGGCCCGTGCCCAGCAGCAACGCCAGCATCGCCGGGCCCCAGGCCCATTCGTTTACCGTGGTTATGAACGCCGTCATGCACCTCTCCGCGGAAGCCTAGTTATTATGTTCGTTATCCCGCCTCGGCAAGCTGAGTCCGGCGCGCTGCGGGAACAGGCCAAACAGGCCGCCGGTGTGGATAAAGACGATGTCGCGGCACTCATCAAAGCGCCCAGCGTTGAGTTCTTCGAGCATGCCGGCGAATGCCTTGCCCGTATAGACCGGGTCCAGCACCAGGCCCTCGAGTCGACTGAGGTCGGCGATCAGGTCGAAAATTTCGGGGCCGGCAATAGCGTAACCCTGCCCCACGTGGCCGTCGAGCACGCGCGGCTCCACAGCAACACCGGGAACCGAGGGGTAGCGCCGCCGCCAGTCCTGCGCGTCGCTGGCAACCTTGCCGAGAAAATATTGTTCGTCATCGCAGACGTTGACGCCCCACACCGTGGCGGGCAGGCGGTGCAGCGCCGCGCCGAGTGTCAGGCCCGTCTGGGTACCACCGGAACCGGTGGCGGTCACGATATGCGCCCGCTCGATGCCCGCCGCGGCAAAATCCTGCGCCAGTTCCTCGCAGGCGCGGATATACCCCCACACACCAATGCCGTCACTGCCGCCGGTCGGCACTGCCAGCGCCTTGCGTCCCTGCGCCGTGTAATGGTCCTGCCACCGGGTAAAGAGCGCGTCAATCTCGCTGACATACTGCCTGGGCGGGTAGCAGCTGACCGTGGCGCCGGCGAGGTGATCCAGCAGCAGGTTGCCATCGAGGTCCGCGGGCTCTTCGCCGCGCAGCAACAGGTGCACGCGCAGGCCCAGCTGGGCCCCGGCCAGGGCGGTCGCGCGGCAGTGGTTACTTTGCAGGCCCCCACAGGCAATGATGGTGTCGCAGCCGGTGTCGATGGCGTGCGCGCAGATAAACTCGAGCTTGCGGACCTTGTTGCCACTGAGCGTGCATCCGGTAAGGTCGTCGCGCTTCACCCACAGCCTGTGGCCGCGGCCCCACCGGGCGGAGGCGCGCTCGAGGAATTGCAGGGGGGTTGGCGTACAGGCCAGGTCGATCCTGCGCGGGTAGGCCAGTGCCATCCTCAGCCGATGGACTTGAGGGTGCCCTTGGGCAGGATGGCGTGCAGGTGGATGCGCTGGAATTTCATCTCCACGTTGTTGGCCACGTTGAGCACCATGTAGTTGTCATCCAGGCCGGTCACACGCCCGAGGATGCCGGAACTGGTCACCACCTCGTCGCCCTTGCTCAATTTGGATACCATCTCGGCATGTTCTTTCTGGCGCTTGCGCTGCGGGCGGATGGCGATGAAATAGAACAGGACAAACAGGCCGACCAGGAACAGGATCTGGAACATCTCCCCGCTCTGTGACGGCTTGGCCGCTTCCTGTGCGTAGGCGCTGGCGATAAACAGACTCATCGATGGATTCTCTCGTGCGTGGGCTCGGGAAAGAGCGTGGGAAACGCGGGCTAATTTACAGGGTTTCCGCGCGTCCCGCAAACCAGCGGGGCACCGGGTTGGCGATGGGGCTGCCGCGCCCTCAGGCGGTGATCTCCAGATCGTACTCCATGGTTTGCGGGGCGTGGTCGGAAAAGCGCTGCTCCTTGTAGATGGATGCACTGCGCACCTTGTCAACCAGTTGCGGCGAGATCACCTGGTAGTCCAGTCGCCAACCCACGTTTTTTGCCCAGGCTTGCCCCCGGTTGGACCACCAGGTGTACTGCTCCGGTTCCTTGTTGACCACCCGAGCGTCCACAAGCCGACCTCGTCGTACAACACGTCCAGCCAGGCGCGCTCCTCGGGCAGGAACCCGGAGTTTTTCTGGTTGCTGCGCCAGTTCTTCAGGTCGATTGGCTGGTGGCAGATATTCCAGTCGGCGCAGATGATAACGCCGCGACGGGCGCGCCGCCGAAAGCTCCCGCAGGTGCTGCATGAAGTTCTCCATGAAACGGAATTTTCTGCTGTGCCTCTTCGCTGCTGGAGCGGAGGGCATATACAACGAGATGACGCTCAGGCCGGCGTAGTCAGCCTGTATATAGCGCCCTTCACCATCCAGCGGCTCCCACCCCAGGCGGGTCATGACGCGCTGTGGCCTGACCTTCGAGTACAACGCGGTACCGCTGTAGCCTTTTTTCACCGCGTCATTGTAAAAGCAGTGGTAGCCCTCGGGCGAAAACACGGGGTCCGCCAGCTGGTCCTCCTGTGCCTTGGTTTCCTGTATGCAAACAACGTCCGCCTGCTGGGTGCGCAACCAGTCGAAAAATCCTTTTGCCGCGGCCGCACGGATGCCGTTGGTATTGCAGGTGATTATCTTCGCCATTACGCTGTCTCTGTCGACCGTAAAAGCGCCGCAGTGTACCGGATGCATCTGACATCGATCAAATTGCGCCCAGGGAGTATGCAGGGCCGCGTGACAGGCGCCCACTTCGGTCTACAATAATGCGCATGCAGGGCCGCTCCATGCGTATGCACGGCCACTATAAAAAATACTGGAGGTACGCGTGAACCAGTCTGTCGCCGAAAAGAACCAGGCCATCGCCTACCAGTTGTCCAACAACCTGTCGCGGCTGCTGCGTGAGTTCTACCGCGATTTTGAGCGACGGATATGGCAGGGACTGGCAGCGCGCGGGTACCCGGATATTCGGCCTTCCCACAGTGCCGTGTTCGCCAATCTCGGCATGGGCGCGGTACGCGTCACCGAACTGGCCGAGCGCGCCCAGGTCACGCAGCAGGCAATGGGAAAAATGCTGAAGGAACTGGAGCGTATGGGCTACGTGGCGCGGGAGATTGACGGCGGCGACAAGCGCGCCAAGGAAATACGCCTGACCCAGCGCGGTATCGACCTGGCGGCGGACAGCCTGGAGGTCGTCAGCCAGGTGCGCTCCCACTACGCTCGCAAGATCGGCGTCCAGCAACTCGACGAGCTCGAAGCGAGGCTGCGCGACGCGGTGCGCAAACTGGAGCTGGACTACCTGCCCGAGTCCTGGGCGGATGCGCACCAACCACCCGCATAAACGACCGATTCCGACGCTATATTCGCTTAACTATCAGACAGTTAGAATTGGTATTTAAGGCACTACCTGACCGTGGTTTGCGAGGCGCCGGCACGGCGAATCCCGCCACCGGCGCCCCGTCGTCCCACCGCTAGAACGTCATGAAATCCGGTGTGTTGAAAACCCAGCTCTTCACCTCCTCGCGGCGACAGATGCGCCAACCCCGCTCCGTGCGCCGATACTCGTCCACGTACCACAGGCCAAGGAAAAAGGTCTGCGTCTTGCCCTCCGACAAGGCCATTTCCATGGGGTTGAAGCACATCACCCTGCCGCTGGCCCGGTCCCCGTCCAATTGCACCTGCACATTGGCATTGAGGTGCTGGCTGTTGGGAAACAGGTCCGCGGTCAGCGATGCCTTGAGGAAGGTGAGGGTCTCCTCGAGGTCACCCACACTGCCGCCAAAGGCGCTGTAATCGATGTGTACATCGGCGGTGAAGATATCCTCGCGCAGGCGATCGATCTGCTTGCTGTCGATGAGGTGGGCGTAGTGGAAGACCAGATCCTGTATCTCGAAGCGGTCGGACAATTCCTGTTGCGAAAGCATGGTGATATCTCCTGTTAAAAATCCAGCGGTAGCGTGATGTGGCGTGCGTACATTCTGTCCCGGTGCGCTTCCAGCCGCGGCGTCAGGCAGGCCCGGGTGTCCGCATCTGCGGACTCATAGCTGGCGCGCATGTAGTCGGGCATCGGGTTATCCTCCGGCCCCAGCGGTTTCAGCATGGCGGCGAAATTCGCCCAGTAAAAATCGACGGCCGACGGACCCACCCCTACAAAGTAGTCGCTGCCCGCCGCCGCCTGCCGCGCCAACCGACTGTCCAGTTCCGCGCTGATGGCCTGCAGTCGCCCCGTGGCGGCGGCATGGGCCTGGACGGACCAGCCGTATTTGGCGCCCAGGCGCATGATCATTGTCGGCGGTTGCTCCAGTGTCAGCATGGGCGCCAGCATTTGCAGGCGCCGGTGCCAGCCGAAGCCGTCCACCCCGGCAATCAGCGCGGATAATCCCAGCACCTCGATTCTGGCGGCGCAGTCGCAGAGGCACCAACGGCATGTCCGGCGCGAGGCGCTCTCGGCCAGCATCAACAGGTCCAGCCGGTAGCAGGCCGGCGGCAGGTCTTCGTACGGCGACCGAGGCCGACGTCTGGCCCTGTCCACTCACGCAGCGCCGCGTTTTCGCCGCCGCCCTCCTGCAACACCGGCGTATACGCCAGCTGCTTGTAGGCAAGCATCGCCTTGGCCGCCTCGCCCCAGGGCCCGGGCACGCCGGCAGTCAGCACCAGGCGAAGGCCCGGCGCGTTAATGGCATCGGCTACGGAGATGTAGTTCACGGCGGCGCCCTATTGCTCCAGTTTGAAAACCCTGATGGCGTTGTCCCGCAGGAATTTCGGCCACACCTCGTCCCGCAACGGCACATCCGGCAGTTCGCTGAAAATGCGGTCCAGGGACAGGCCCATCGGAAAGTAGCCCGCGTACATGACCTGCCCGGACCCACGCTTGTTGGCAAAATCGATAATATCCGGCGGGTAGTGCTTCGGCGCGAAGGCGCTGGTCATGTAGTGCAGGTTGGGGTACTTGAGCATCATTTTCCAGGCGACGTCTGTCCAGGGCTCGCAACCGTGGCGCGTGACCACCCGCAGTTCAGGGAAAAACCACAGCACCTCGTCGAGCAGCTCCACCTTCTGCGGGCCGAAAGGTACCCGCGGACCCGGCACGCCCATGCAGGGGCAGAACGGTATATCCAGCTCCACCAGCTTCGCGTAGATCGGATACCACTTCTTGTCATTGACCGGCACCGGCGGGCAGATCATGGCGGGCGCGGCGGTCACCGCCTTGATGTCGAACTCCTCGTGCATCGCCACGATCTTGCGCACCTCCTCCATACCCCGGTTGGGATTGGCCTCGTAGGAGGCAAAAAAGCGCTCCGGGTGCTGGCGCAGCGCCTTTTCCTGCAGGTCACTGAAACCGAGGCCGATCATCGCGCGCTCGATGCCGTGCTTGTCCATCTGTGCCAGCGTGTAGGCGATACAGTCCGCTTCGTTGCTGGTGTCGGGTATGTCCTTGAACATGTACTGGGCGGGCATGGTGAACTGCTCGTGGCTTTCCCGGTCCAGCAGCAGCGGCTTGATCCAGTCGTAAAAACGGCTGCTGTCATCGCCGGGGATGGCCAGCATGAGGTCGATTACGCCGATATCGATTGGCATTGGCATGGTGCGTGATCCTGTGTGTACCGGTTGTGCAGAGCGCAACCTAATTCTATTTCTAACTTTAAATTACATCTATATCTATATGTATATTATGGATATTTATACCTGTAGAGGAGACGACTCCTCGGCGGCGTGCCGCTGCTGCCGCAGGCGCATGGGCAGGGTCGCGTCCACCGACCGGTAGCGATAACACCCCTGCTCATCCACCGTGCGCTCAACCTGCCCGCGCTGGTGCAGGTAATTGAGGTGCGCGATGCATTCACCCAGCGCGAGGCTGAGGTTGTGCCCCTCCAGCGAACGCTTGAACAGCACAGGCAGCAATTCCATCGCCGAGAGCGCGCCGGCCACACAGGCCTCCTCCAGCGCCAGCAGGTGGTCCTCATGGTGTTCGATCAGGTAGCGCAGCCTTTCATGCAGACCGTAGAACGGCGTGTTGTGTGCCGGCAGTACCAGGGCATCGTCCGGCAACAGCTCCAGGAACCGCTCGTGTGACTTGAGCCACTCCTTGAGTGGGTTGCCCTCGGGCTCGGCGCCCGACACGCTGATATTGGACGTGATGCGCGGGATCACCTGATCACCCGAGATCAGGATATTCAGCGCGCTGCAGTACAGGCAGGCGTGTTCCGGCGAGTGGCCACGACCCACGATCACCTGCCAGCGATTGCCATTGATCGAGAGGAACGTACCGTCAACCAGCCGCCGGTAGGCCGTCGGCATGGGCTTGATGATGCCGCCAAACCCCCCGAAGTGTTGACGTGACTGCTCGACCTGCTGCGGGGAATAACCGGAACGCACCATGTGTTGCGCGGTCGTCCAGCTGTAATGCTCCTGCGTGGTCCTGCTGAAGGCCAGGCCGGTGAAATACTCCGCCTCGGTGATGTAATAGGGCACCCGCCACCGTTCGCACAACCAGCCCGCCATCCCCGTGTGGTCGGGATGGTGGTGGGTGGACAATACCGCCTTGACCGGCTTGCCGTTGAGGCAGCGCGCGAACACCCCTTCCCAGAGTTCCTGCGTGGGGTCGATAGCAATCCCGGTATCGACGATCCACCAGCCGTCGCTGTCTTCGAGCAGGTAGAGGTTGATGTGGTCCAGCGCCATGGGCAGCGGCATCCGCAACCAGAGGACGCCCGGCACGACTTCCCGCAGCTCGCCCGGCGGCGGTGCCTCGTCCAACAGGTAGCTCAGCATGGCCTGCGCCCTAGAGCCCCAGTTTCTTGATGAGCGCCAGCACGTCCTCGTGGTGGGTTTTGGTATTGACCTTATCCATGACGTGCTTCAGCCGGCCATCCTTGCCGATGATAAACGTTGTGCGCAGCACGCCCATGAATTCACGCCCCATGAATTTTTTCAGCCCCCACGCGCCGTATTGCTCCGCGACCGCGTGGTCCTCATCCGAGAGCAGGGCAAAATTGAGGTCCTGCTTGTCGATGAAACGCGCGAGTTTCGCCACCGGGTCCGGGCTGACGCCCAGCACCACGGTCCCGGCTTTGGCCAGCGCCTTCTTGCTGTCGCGGATGCCGCACGCCTGCACCGTGCAACCCGGTGTCATCGCCTTGGGATAAAAATAAAGCGCGACGTTGTTCTTGCCCTTGAACTGCTTGAGGCTGACCTTGGCGCCGTCCTGGTCCAGCAGCGTAAACGCGGGCGCCATGCCGCCAATCTTGGGAAATGCCATGTACCGAACTCCTTGTCTGTCTAGCAATGCACAAAGGCCCGGACGCCGCCGGGCTACAATCAGGCGATCAGGTGCTGCGCGGGCGGTGCTCAATCGCCGATACGCGCACCGGGAATTGTCCCGCGGCAGCATCGGAAAAAAATTCCCGCAGCGTCTGCGAGACCACCGGGAAGGCGATCCTGTCCCAGGGGACATCCTGTTCCAGGAACAGCCCGGTTTCCAGGCTTTCCGGCCCCGCGGCGTGCTCCCCGTGGTCGAGGTCGCAGCGGTAGAACATGTAAATCTGGCTGATATAGGGCACGTCGAAGACGCGATACAGCTCAATATTGCTGACTCGCGCCCGGGCCTCCTCCCACGTTTCCCTGGCCGCCCCCTGCACGGAGGTCTCGCCGTTCTCCATGAACCCGGCGGGCAGGGTCCAGAAGTTCTTGCGCGGTTCGATGGCGCGATTACACAGCAGTACACGCCCCGCGTGCACCGCCACGCAGCCCACGATAACCCGCGGATTACTGTAGTGAATCAGCTCGCAACTGCTGCACACGAAGCGCTCGCGGTCGTCCCCCGTCGGGACTCGCAAAATGACCGTGTTGCCACAACTGGTACAAAATTTCATGAAAGCCTGGTTCTCGCGCTGGCAGCCCCGCAGTATAAAGGCTGGGGTGGCCAATGGAACACCCCGCCGGCGCCGGAAAACGCCGGGGGAAGCACGCGCTAGTGCAATTCGCGGTAACGTCCGCAGTAAAACAGCAGCGGCTCGCCGCTGGGCCGCTCGTGCATCTCCCGCACCCGGCCCACGATAATCAGGTGATCTCCCCCGTCGTGGGTCGCGTGCAGTTCACATTCGAACGTGACCAGGGAGTTGCGAATAACTGGCGCACCGTATTTACCGAGGCGATAGTGGGACGGGTCCAGCTCGTGCTGTCCCTTCTTGGCGTACTGGTTCGAATGCGCCTGCTGCTCACTGCTGAGGATATTGATCGCGTAGTGCCGGGGTCCGGCAAACACGTCGTAGACGTCCGAGTTGTTCTGCAGTGACCACAGCACCAGCGGCGGGTCGAGGGAAACGGAGGAAAACGAGTTGGCCGTCATTCCCATTGGTTGCTGTTTGTCGTTCATCGTGGTGATGACGCACACGCCGGTGGCGAAACGCCCCAGCGCGTTCCTCAGCACCCGTCCATCAAAGCTCATTGTTTCCTCTCCCGGCTGGCAATCATTGTTATTTCCCTTGTGGTTGGCACAGGTGTTATTGGAGCCCACCCCCGAAGCTGGACACATCCCCTATTCAGGCTATGAGGAACTATCGCTGCACCAGCGGGCGGCCCGCTCGTCGTCCAGTTGGCGGCCGGCCACCCAGCGTGAGCCCTCCGGACCCGTTTCCTTCTTCCAGAACGGCGCCCGGGTCTTCAGGTAGTCCATGATGAACTCGCAGGCGCTGAACGCGGCCTCCCGGTGCCCCGCGGCCACGCCCACCCACACAATCCGGTCGCCGGGTAACAGCTTACCCACCCGGTGCACGACGGCAACCGCGAGCAGTGGCCAGCGCGCGCTGGCCTGAACGGCGATCTCCCGTATGCAGCCCTGGGTCATTCCCGGGTAGTGTTCCAGCTCCAACGTGTGCACCTCGCGCCAGTTGTTGGCGCGACGTACGTAGCCGGTAAACGTGGCCACCGCGCCCTCTTCCGACCGGCCCGCCAACAGTGATGCCTGCAGGCCGGCAACATCGAAATCGCCTTCCTGCACGCTGACCGTGATCGCTTCGATCGCCGTCAACTCAGCCTCCTGTCACCGGTGGAAAAAAAGCGACTTCGTCGCCGTCCGCCACCGGGCAATTACTCACCATCACCACCTGGTTCACCGCGCGGATCAGATTCTCCTGTTGCAGCACATCGCGCCAGGCCTGGCCGCGCTCCCGACACAACTGCTCCTGCAAGGTATCCAGGTCATAGCCGGCGCCGGGCCAGGGCAATTCCAGGGAGCCGCACGCCAGGTCTTCCCGCACCCGGGCAAAAAACAGGACCCGCACCATCAGGCTGCCCCCGTCCCGTCGCGCCGCCAGGGCCCCGATTTTCCGCCCTCCTTGCGCAGCAGGGTGATGGCGCCGATCTCCATGCCCCGATCGACCGCCTTGCACATATCGTAGATGGTCAGTGCGGCAACCGACACGGCGGTCAGTGCTTCCATCTCCACCCCGGTTTTGCCCGTCACCTTGCAACAGGCCTCTATCCGCACCTGGTACAACGCCGGTTCGGCGTGAAAGGACACATCCACCGCGGTGAGCAGCAGGGGGTGACACAGGGGAATCAGTTCAGAACAGCGTTTCGCGGCCTGGATACCGGCGATCCGCGCGACCGCGAGCACGTCACCTTTCTGGTGCGCCCCCTGCTCCAGCAGTGCGAACGTGCTGGCCTGCATGGACACCACGGCGCCGGCGACGGCGACCCGTTCGGTCACGGCCTTGTCCCCGATATCCACCATGCGGGCAGCGCCCTGGTCGTCGAGGTGGGTGAGTTCACTCATGAAGTATTCCGCCGGCCTTGCCCTGCAAGTCGGCAGAGTCTATCCAATGCCGCTGCCGATTGAAAATACAATTGAGCGGCAATGTCAGCGAAATTGGCCCAAAAGTACTTTCTGTCGCGACGGTGAATGGCTTACAGTGACGCCTTCCCAAAAGGAGGCGTACGATGGCAAAACTTTCACTGGGTCTGCAACTGGGTTACTGGGGTGCGCTGGCGCCGGGCAATACCCACGTCGAAATGGCGCAGGAGGCCGAGCGCCTCGGCTTTGACTCGGTGTGGAGTGCGGAGTCCTGGGGCAACGACTGCTTCACGCCGCTGGCGTGGATCGGCGCGCACACCAAAACCATTCGCCTGGGCACCGCGGTGGCCCAGTTGTCGGCGCGCACCCCTGCCGCCTGCGCCATGGCCACCCTGGCCCTGGATCACCTGTCCGGAGGACGCATGATCCTGGGCCTGGGCGTATCCGGCCCGCAGGTAGTGGAGGGCTGGTACGGCCAGCCCTACAGTAAACCGGTGACGCGCACGCGGGAGTACGTCGACATCATCCGCAAGATACTGGCCCGCAAGGAGCCGGTCACCCATGACGGGGAATTTTATCCCCTGCCCTACCGGGGCCCGGGGTCCTGGGGTCTGGGCAAACCGCTCAAGTCGATTACGCACCCGTTGCGGGCCGATGTACCGATATTCATCGGCGCCGAAGGCCCCAAAAATGTCACCCAGACAGCGGAGATCGCGGACGGCTGGTTGCCGCTTTACTACTCCCCCTATCGTCAGGAGGTGTACGCCGACCAGCTCGCCGCCGCCAAACCCGGTTTCGAGATAGCGCCGACCGTGATGGTCAATATCAACGATGACATGGAGCAGGCCCTGTACCCGGTCAAGGCGATGCTCGGTTTTTACATCGGCGGCATGGGCGCCGCCAAGCACAACTTCCACAAGGAATTGATGGGGCGCATGGGGTTTCCGGAGGAGGCGGAGCGAATCCAGGCGCTGTTCCTGGAGGGCAAGCGAGACGAGGCCGTCAACGTCGTGCCGGATCAGTTCGCCGACGAAATTTCGCTGTGCGGGCCGCGTGATCGCATCCGCGAAAAACTCAAGGACTGGGAACAGTCCCCCGTCACCAGTCTACTGATCAACGGGGATGTCACGCTCCTGCGGGCCATGGCCGAGCTGGCGCTGTAGGTTCTGTCGCGCGGTCTGCTGTAGCGGCCGCGCAGGTTTTCCTCCGCGCGCAGACAGTCTATGCTTGCACAGAATAACGAGTCGGCAGATAACCGCCGCCCACTACCGCGAGGATCCCACCACCATGACCAGGCACCTGTGCCAGACCGCCCTGCTCGCCCTTTTCACGCTCACGCTGCCAGCCTGCGACCGGGAAAGCCAGACTGACTCCCCGGCCGTAACTGCGCCCGTATCCGCAACTGCCCCGCTCGCCAAACCAACACACTCGCCGGGGGATGTGACCGCACAGCGGTTGACACAATCCGACCGGGACCCGGGTGACTGGATGTCGTACGGGCGCGATTACAGCGAGCAACGCTTCAGCCCCCTGTCGGCGATCAATGACCGCAACGCCGGCGCCCTGGGCCTGGCCTGGTCCTATGATCTGGAAACCCGGCGCGGTATTGAGTCCACCTCGCTGGTGGTGGACGGCGTTATGTACATGACGTCCTCCTGGAGCATCGTGCACGCCGTCGACGCCCGCACCGGTAAACCCCTGTGGACCTTCGACCCCAGGGTGCCGAAAGAGAAGGCCAAGCACACGTGCTGCGATGTGGTAAACCGGGGCGTGGCACTGTGGCAGGGACAACTCTTCTTCGGCACGCTGGATGGGCACTGTTCGCACTGGATGCCGGCACGGGCAAGGTCAACTGGGAAGTGGCCACCTTCGGTCCGCATTGCCCTATGCCATTACCGGCGCGCCGCGCGTGGTCCAAGGCAAGGTGCTGATCGGCAACGGCGGCGCCGAATTCGGCGTACGCGGGTTTCTCAGCGCCTACAATGTCGCGGACGCTCCCTCGCCTGGCGCTTCTACACCGTACCCGGGGACCCGGCACTGGGCTTTTTGAAAACGACGCGATGAAAATGGCGGCGCAAACCTGGAAGGGCCATTGGTGGCAGTACGGCGGTGGCGGCACCGTGTGGGATTCCATGGCCTATGACCCGGACCTGGACCTGTTGTATTTTGGCGTCGGCAACGGCACGCCCTGGAACCAGGAGATTCGCTCACCGGGCGGAGGGACAACCTGTTCCTGTCATCCATCGTCGCCGTGCGACCGGATACCGGGGAGTACGTCTGGCACTACCAGACCACACCCGGCGAAAGCTGGGACTACACGGCTACCCAGAGCATCATACTGGCCGATATCAAACTGGGCGGCACGGCGCGCAAGGTGCTGATGCAGGCGCCAAAACGGCTTCTTCTATGTCCTCGATCGCGCCACCGGCGCGTTATCAGCGAATAACTATATCAATATCACCTGGGCGACCGGCGTCGACATGACTGCGGCCGCCCCGTCGAAGATGCCCGGGGCGCGCTACCAGGACACGCCGTTCATGCTCTACCCGTCCTACCTCGGCGGACACAACTGGCACCCCATGTCGTACAGCCCGCTGACCGGCCTGGCCTACATACCGGTGCTGGACATCCCCGCGATGTACGGCCAGCCCGAGCACTTCAAATACAACCCGGGCGTGAGCAATGTCGGCACCAACTCGATTGTCGGCGGACTGCCCGATGACCAGGCCGAGCGCGACGCGATCGGCGCGCTGGTCAAGGGTCGCCTGCTGGCCTGGGACCCGGTGAAGCAACAGGAAGCCTGGCACGTGGAATACCGGGGACCGTGGAACGGCGGTACGCTGGCCACCGCGGGGAACCTCGTCTTCCAGGGTACGGCGGACGGCCAACTGGTGGCGTACCGAGCGGACACCGGCGAGCAACTGTGGGCATTCGCCACCCAGACCGGCGTGGTGGCCCCGCCCGTCACCTACGCCATCGACGGTGAGCAATACCTGTCCGTCAACGTCGGCTGGGGCGGCGCCTTCGCCCTGGTGTTCGGGGAGTACGTGCAGGCGGACAGCCTGCCCAATGTCAGCCGCATCCTCACGTTCAAACTCGGCGGCAAGGCATCTCTGCCCCCGGTGTCCTGGAGGCCGGCGGTAGTCTTCAACCCGCCGGAACTGAAGGCGACCCCGGAGACGCTGGCGCTGGGTTTCGCCACCTACCAGGACGTCTGCATGGGCTGCCACGGCCTGAACGCCGTCTCCGGCCTGTTGATACCCGACCTGCGCGGTTCGGGCTACCTCTGGGATGAAAAGGCCTGGGAGGCCGTGGTGCTTGGCGGGCAATTGAAGGACCGGGGCATGGCTTCCTTTGCCGACAATATCAGCGCCGAACAGGCGCAGGCCATTCGCGCCTACGTGATCCAGCAGGCGCAACGGGGCCAGGCGCTGCGGGCAGCGGCCAGCGAGAACCCCGCCGGCGGTGCATAGGGCCGGCCGGGCGCAGTCGCCCTCCATGTCAATTTTTTTTACAAAAGAGGTGAACCTGATCGCGAAAAGGACTGAAGGGGCGGCCTCCGCACCGGGCTGGCGCAGTTCTTGCTTCTATCGGGACACGACGGTCACTGGACTCCGCTTCCTGTCGGAACGGGAGTCCTCCCCCTTGGCTGGAGCACGGGAATGAATGGGGACACGAAAAAACACACCAGGGCGCTGGTCATTATGGCTGCAGTGATTTTGCTGAATGCCATCCTTGCGATCAATTTCGTCAGCGCCGCGGGCAGTGCCCTGGCGTTGCTCTTCAACAGCCGGAATATCTATGCACTGGGCGGTGTGGAACTGCTGCTGGTGCTGCTGACGTACGTCATCAGCACGCATCAATCCGTCCCGTTACCTCCGCCACCACGGGCACCGATGCGCCAATCCTGAGGCGCCGTCACGCCCGGGTGCGCGCTAGGATTTCGGAAATACCAGCGTGTAGGTCAGGCGCGCTCCCCACCCCTCGGGCCCCGCACCTTGCGGCGTATCCGCCCAGTAGCGCGCGCCCAATTGGATGGACATTGGCTGCTTGCCAATCTTGAACACCTGCGAAACAGAAATATTGAGCGGCACCGACCAGTCGTTGCCGACCCAGTCGTAGGTAGATTCGGTATTGATGAAGTAACTGGTGTGCATCGCCGTGGTGTAGCCGAAGAAAGGTTGCAGGTACGTCGCGTCGACATCCGTGGCCTGCCCGTTGCCCGCGTAGGACCACAAATGATTCACCAGGGCACCGTAGGTCCACCCGTGTTCCTGTTTGAGCGCCACTGCGGTGGGTCCCGCCGCCCATTTTTCCGATCCCAGCAACTCATCGGTTGTGGTCCTTAGCAACAGGGCCGGTCCCGCGCCCCAGGTCCAGCCATCCTGCAACGCCCGCGGTGAGAAGAACAGGCTCTGGGTGATATCGCCGATGCCTTGCTCGTTGTTGCCCGGCGGAACATCCTCCAGTCGCGTGACCGGCAGAATCGTCCGCGAAATAAGATTCCAGTCTTCGCTGATATGGAAGGGAATGACCGGCTGGATATTCAGCAGATAGCGCTCGCCCTGCCTGGTCGGGCCGATATCCTTGTCATAATTGCCCTGAAAGGGCACGCTGATCAGGTCGGCGATCGGGTTGTTCAACTGCTTGGCGATATCTGCCTCACTGTCAGCGGCCAGTGCGCTGATCCCGCAGCCGCCGTACAGCAAACCCATGACGATGGACAGCCGTGCAACGGCAGCATTCAGTGTGTGTTCAGTGCGCATTGCGGCGTTCCTCTGGTTGGCTGCATGGACATTCACGTTCCCTCGCGAGTTTACCTTGACAGGCGACCGCAGACTACCTGCAGGGCGGCCACAGCAACGGAAAAACACCCGCTTGCCAGGTCACGCCGACTGAGCACATCGCATGGTCGGGAACCGCAGCGATTGCCGGGAGAGACCCAGCGGATCGGGAGCGAAGTCGACACAGCGCCCTATTGCGTTTGGGGGACGCGACAGGTCAATTCTTCCCGAGCTTGCCCCGAGCCTGCTGTAACCCCGTGCGGGGCGCGTATTGCCCGGCAGCGGTCGCTGGCACACGACCCGCGTTCGCCGTGGGCTGGCACAGGGCTGCCGCCGGCGCTCTGAGCGCGCCCAGTAATACGGATACACCGCGTTGCTGCTAGTCGCCCAGCTCCTCGTCCAGTTGCTCCGATGCCCCATCGTCCTCTGCCGCTGCGCAGCCACACGCCGTGGCGATCAGTGCCTGCAGGTCCGGACCGCTGAAGTCGCCCTCGGGTCCGCTGCAGGTGAAACTTTCGCCGCCGTCTCCGTCGCGGAGACATTGAATGGTTTGCCCGTTGTTGGCGCATTGGCCGCCAACACCCACGGTTTCCCCCACCTGAATCTCCTGTTTGTTCACAATGTCGCAGGCGACGACCCACCCGCTGTTCAGCAGGCCAGCCAATGCAACCACCACAAGCCCTGTCCTCATGTGTCCTCCCGACGACCGCCGTCTGTTGTTTCATTGCGCCGGTAAACGATTTCTCATCCCGGCAAAACGCGAAGTGATCGGGCCTGACTTGCCGGTACTCATCGCGCAGGTACGCACGCCACGGTACCGCCAGTGCATGCTCATTTCAACGCCTGAAAGACTAGCATCCAAATCGAAGCACGAAACGGATTTCCGTCTGTAGGCATTGTATCCAACCGAAATTCGAATGCGTGAGCGGCTGCAATAGCCAGTCCAGAAGAATCGAAGGTAAATACCCCGCGCTGGCCTGAGCTCAACAGAACTGGGGCAGCCCGGGAGAAGTCGGCGATGCCATACAGCGGGACCGTCACCAATGCAGTCTTGAGCCAGGTTGTTATTGCAGGCCGGACCCGAGCCTATCCCCAAGTCGCATTCAGGATGGTACCGAGAGGGACCCTGGCAAGGCTGCTCACGCGACAAGGAAAACCGGAGGTGCTCCGTCCGGGGCGCCCCAACTTGAAAAGGGAAATAGAATTTTTTCACTACGTTATGAATTTGGCGGTGAGGGAGGGATTTGAACCCTCGATACGTTGCCGTATACACACTTTCCAGGCGTGCGCCTTCGACCACTCGGCCACCTCACCATGAGGGCGCGCATGATACCACAAGCACGGGAACACGCCAGTCCCCGACACCCCCGATGCGGATTCGCCGCTACGGCGCGGCCTACTGCCGGTTCAGGCGGGGCAGCGGCTGGGCGGCGGCGTCGGTGCTGCGAAAAGGGTTGATATCCAGACCTCCGCGGCGGGTGTAGAACGCCTGGATATGCAGCCACTGCGGCCGGCAACGGTGCGACAGGTCCCGGAACATGCGCTCCACGCACTGTTCATGAAATTCGCGGTGCTCGCGGTAGGCGATGATGTACTGCAGGAGCGAGTGGTGCTCGATGGCGGGGCCCCGGTAATGCAGCCACACGGTGGCCCAGTCCGGCTGGGCTGTCACCGGACACAGTGAGCGCAGCAGGTGGGTATAGAGCTTTTCCTCGACGATCTGCGTGGGAGTTACCTGTAATTGCTCCGCGCGAGGCTCGCCGGACCCTGCAGGTACCGGCAGTTCGTCGAGGCAGTGTCCCTCCAGCACGATGCCGGCGAGGGCGGGATCGGCGATGCCCATCAGCTGGAGCTCCACCGGGGCCCCGGCCACCGCGGCCAGGTCCGCGACCATGGTTGCCCGCACCAGCGCCTCATCGCCAAAACGGGTATTGTTCAGCGAGTTGAAATACAGCTTCAGGGATTTGGATTCGATCATGTTGGGCGAACTCGCCGGCACAACCAGACGGCCCACCCGGACCACCGGCTTGCCGGCGGCGTCGAGCCAGGACAGCTCGTAGGCGTGCCACAGGTCACAACCGCGAAAAGGCGGCGGCTCGTCCAGGCCCAGGCGCTGCCGTGCTGTGCCTCGGGGAATCGGGCGGAGTATGTGCGGCGCATAGTCCTGCAGGACGGGTGTGGGTCGCCCCAGCAAGTCCCCGTGCTCGCCCGCCTGTGCCACCGCGCTACTGCCTCAGCCGCTTGCCCGAGTTGAGCAGGTGCATACTGTAGGCGAAGGCGGCCGCGGTGAAGAATGTAATCATGCCAAAAGCGAGCGGCAGACTGACATCCGACACGCCCAGCACGCCAAACCGAAAGGCGTTCACAACGTAAACCAGGGGATTGAGTTTGGAAACGTTGGCCCAGAATTCCGGCAACAGATCCATCGAGTAGAACACGCCGCCGAGATAGATCAGCGGCGTGAGCACGAAGGTCGGGATAATGGAGATATCGTCGAAATTATTCGCATACACGGCATTGATAAAGCCCGCCAGCGCAAACAGGGTGGACGTCAGCAGGACTACCGCTACCACCACGAAGTAGCTGTGGATGTGCAGGTGGGTAAAGAACAACGACACCAGCGTCACCACCACCGCCACGAGCAGGCCACGGGTCACGCCGCCCACCACGTAACCCATCAGGATCACCACGTTGGAAACCGGCGATACCAGCAGTTCCTCCACGCTGTGACTGAACTTGGACCCGAAAAACGAGGACACCACGTTGGAGTAGGAATTGGTCACGATAGCCATCATGATCAGCCCGGGCACCACGAACTGCATATAGGTGAAGCCACCCATATTCCCGATGCGGGAACCGATCAACGATCCGAAAATCACGAAATACAATGACATGGTGATTGCCGATGGCAGCAGTGTCTGCGTCCAGATGCGCAGGTAGCGCTTGATCTCCTTGCGCAGGATGGTCAGGAAGGCCACGTACTGTTCACGCAGGTTCACGCCGCGCCCTCGACCAGGTTTACGAACATTTCCTCGAGACGGTTGGCGCGGTTGCGCATGCTGCTGATGCGAATCCCCTGATCGCCCAACGCCATGAACACCTCGTTGAGATCCTGGCCCTTTTTCACTTCCACTTCCAGCGTATGGTCGTCGACCTGCCGCGTGGCAAACCCGTCGATGGCGAAGCCGCTCGGCACCTGCTCCACGCAGTCGAGAATGAAGGTTTCACGACTCAGTTTGCGCAGGAGCGTCTTGATCGAGGTGTTTTCCACGATTTCACCGTGGTTGATGATGGCGATGTGGCGGCACAGTGCCTCCGCCTCTTCGAGGTAGTGGGTCGTGAGGATGATGGTGGTGCCCTGCCCGTTAATGCGCCTGAGAAAGTCCCACATGGAGCGACGCATCTCGATATCAACCCCGGCGCTCGGCTCATCCAGGATCAGCAGGCGCGGCTGGTGCACAAGGGAGCGCGCAATCATCAGGCGCCGCTTCATGCCGCCAGACAGCATGCGCGCGGGTACGTCGCGCTGCTCCCAGAGCCCGAGTTCCCGCAGGTAGCGCTCCGCCCTCTCCCGCGCCAGCCCCGGCGCCAGACCGTAGTAACCGGCCTGGTTGACGACGATATCGATCGCCTTTTCGAACTGGTTGAAGTTGAATTCCTGGGGCACGATACCGATATGCCGTTTGGCGGCGGGAAAGTTCTCATCGATATCGACGTCAAACACAGACACTTTACCGCCGGTCTTGGAAACCAGCGAGCAAATGATGCCGATGGTGGTCGACTTACCGGCGCCGTTGGGTCCCAGCAGGGCAAAAAAATCCCCCTGCTCCACCGTCAGGCTGATCCCCTTCAGGGCGGCCAAACCGTTGCCGTAGACCTTGCTGAGGTTTTCTATTTTCAGGGCGGGAAGCATTATCGTCGGGCTGGCTATCCGTAGAAAGAAGCGCGCAATTGTACCCGCATTTTACCTGACACACGACACCGCACCCGAGAGTCGTGCAATAAACCCCGACTGTAATCGGACACTCCGGGACTTGACGCAACCGCCGGGTGTTCCTACAATGCGCGCCTCTTGATGAAGACCCATTCGTCCCCTTCGTCTAGTGGCCTAGGACACTGCCCTTTCACGGCGGTAACAGGGGTTCGAACCCCCTAGGGGACGCCATTCATCAAGCGCCTGACCAACCGGAACGGCCGCCCATTCAGCGCGACGTCGACGACTCCGGTGACCATACGGCAATACGCGTTACGAAGCGCGGGAATAGCTCAGTTGGTAGAGCGCAACCTTGCCAAGGTTGAGGTCGCCGGTTCGAACGGTTTCCCGCTCCAACCCTCGCATCCTCACCTGCCGCGCTGCAGCTTGATCGACAGGCTGTTGATGCAATAGCGCAAGCCGGTCGGCGCTGGTCCGTCCTCAAAGACATGCCCCAGGTGCGCGCCGCAGGACTTGCACATGACCTCCGTGCGGAGCATGCCGTGACTGCGGTCCGTTTCCTCCAGAATCACCTCGGCATCCGCGGGCTGGAAGAAGCTGGGCCAGCCGCAGCCGGAGTCGAATTTACTGTCGGAAAGGAACAGCGGCTGCGCGCAACAGCGGCAGCGGTAGACACCCTCCTCCGTGCAGTCCCAATACTCACCACTGAACGGCCGCTCCGTGCCTTTTTCACGACAGACGTGATATTCCTGTGGCGTCAGCTTGTCGCGCCAGATGTCATCGTCGGCCATGGGGAACACCTCGCTGGATCACGGAAAAGCCATAGCGTACACTAGCCGCCTTCCGCAGACTACCGACCCAACCGGACATGGCCGACATCCACATCGATGACTTTTACCGTGATGTGGCGAAGATCCTCATTCGTCTGTACGCGATCTTCCCGCGCAAAACCGCGCTCTACGTGGAAGATATCAGCGGGCCGGACGAGCCGGATGAATTCGGCCTTCACCACCCCCGCTTCCAGGCCTGTTTCAGCACCATGGTGTGGCTGGCGGAGCACGGTTATATCACGTACCAGGACACGATCCGCCAGGAGGCGCTGGATCTGGCCGTATTGCGCCAGAAGGCGTTCCTGCTGCTGACCACCCGGTCCTCCCTCAGCGTGGCCGGCGCCGACCCGGACCTGCCGCCGAGCATCCTCGAAGCGGCGCAGACCAATATCGCGCAACTGCGCGCGGCGGCCAGGGAGGGATCGAGCACGGTGCTCAGGCAATGCGTCGGCTACCTGCTGGCGCACCCGCCCGTCGGGGGACATTGAACCGCCGCTAGCGCGCGCCCACGCGATACAACACCTGGTCGTCATAGCCGGTGGTGATGGCGCGCAGGCCGCCCAGTTCCCTGTCGAGTACCGCATCGTCGGTATCCACCAACAGCGGGCGACCCTCGAGACCGGCAAGCTTGGATTTCGCGGCCACCACCAGGATGTTGGACAGCCCCACGGCGCGAATGACCGCGGGTGAAAACTGCTGGTTGCCGCGGCCGAAGAGGTGCCCCTGGCCGCCGATCGGCGTGACCACGATGCAGGCGGGTCCCGGCGCGTCTGCCAGAATGCCGAGCAGCCGGTCCTCGTTCGCGTCCGCCGCGAGCAACCGGCCGTCGCGCACGGCGTCCACACCCAGCAGCGTATTGGGCAGTCCCAGTTCCGTCATGATAGCCGCCGTGGTCGAGCCCGGTCCGACCAGGTAGGTACGACCGGGCTCCATGGCCTGCGCCACCCAGGCGGCAATATCCGCGGCGACCAGCTCCGGGTCTTCCCGTCCGCCGAGCTTGGTGTGTTGCAGGTAGTGCCAGGCGCTGGGCACCAGCAACTCGCCATAGAATCGACTGCGCACGACATCGCGGCGAAACGCCTCCTCGTCGATGTCGCGAACCTGCTGCGCGCGAATCCCGACCATGCCGCCCCGGACCAGCCGCTGCAACAGCTCCCCCGCCGCCTCGGGTGATACTGCGAACACGCCGGAGTGCATTTTCACTCCCGCGGGAATGCCGAGCGCCGGGCGGCGGGTGCCGATGACATCACAGATATCCCTCGCCGTGCCATCCCCGCCCGCAAACAGCAGGAGATCCACGCCGGCATCCAATAACGCCGCAGCGGCCGCCCGGGTATCGGCGGCCGAGGTCAGTCCAGCGCCCGGCGCGCCGAGCACACGGGCATCAAGACCCAGCCGGCGCAGCGCCAGTTCACCCATCTCCCCGCCCCAGCAACTGAAGCGGACTGGGCTGTCCGGGACCTGCAGCGGCTTAAGGGCCCGTAACGTACGGTCCAGGGCGCGGTGTCCCTGCGCGGGAGACAGGCCAGCGGCCAGCGTACGCAGGTGCTCGCCGTCACTGCCCTTGAGCGCAAGGCTACCGCCGAGCCCGGCCAGCGGATTGATCAGCAGGCCCAGGTGCAGGGGCGCGCTCATGGTGTTGTCGTCCGCTGCACGGGCAGGCAACCGAGCGCGGCCACCAGCGCCGTCCGGGTCGGCGCTGGGGAGGCCAGCGTCACCGCGGAGCCCGCCAGCTCCCGCCTGTCCCGATAGGATTTGCGCAGTGCATCGAATCCCGTTCCGGCGCTGTGCTCACGCAGCGCCTGTTGCAGCAGCCGGTCGTCGAGACGGATATCATAGCGAGCCTGTACCAGGTAGCGCAGCAGTTGGGCGCCCCCGGGAGTGCCGGACACTGCCAGCGGCGGCGCGCCTGCCACGGGGCTGTCACCCGGCGGCGGTGGCAACGCCAGTTTAGCGGCGACCGCCTCGCTCAACATGCGCGTGGCCAGCAGCTTGCCGTCGAGGCTGTACCCGGCGATATGGGCCGTGCCCAGCGTTACGCGTTCCAGCAGTTCCCGGTCGATCGCGGGTTCGCCTTCCCAGACATCCAGCACGGTGAGCGGGCCACATCCTCGATCCAGCTGCTTGCGCAGAGCGGGATTATCGATGACCGGACCACGGCTGGCATTGACCAGCAGGGCGTCGGGGCGCAGGCGGCGCAATTCGTCAGTACCCAGCAGGTGATAGCTGGGCCACGGCTGGCGGCGGGTCAGCTCGGGGTGCAGGCTTACCACATCGCAGTCCAGCACCGCGTCGAGAGTAGCGGCGTTGGGTATCGCATTCGCCGGCAGCCAGGGATCATGGATTCGGTAACGAATGCCCAGCGCGGCAAAACGCGTGGCCACGGCTTTGCCGATGTGTCCATAGCCGACGATGCCGGCGACGCCGCCATCCAGTAGCTGCTCGAGTTTGTCGCCAACCGCGGCGATCGCCGCCAGCACATACTCGACGACGGAGTTGGCGTTGGAACCCGGTGCATAGGCGAACGCGATACCGCGCTCCGCCAGGTAAGCCCGGTCGATATGGTCGAGCCCACTGGTAGCGGTGCCGACAAACCTGACCGGACTGCCCGCCAGCAGCGCCTTGTCGACGCGCGTCACCGACCGCACCAGCAGGACATCGACATCGCGCAGCTGGTGCGGTTCAAGCGCACGCCCCGCCGCCCGACGCACCGGTCCCAGGTGTCCCAGGTAATGCTCTACAGCGGGGATGTTCTCATCGGCCAGGATTTGCAGGCTCACCGCGGTGCCGGCTCCGGCAGGGGATTCGTCATACCGGCCCAGTCCGCGAGACATCGACCCGCCACGGTGACGACGTGGTGCCGAATTCCTGGCACAGGGCGGCGTGGAAAATCCGCGCCCTGTGGGGTAACCCGGCCGTACGGTAGCAGTGCGCCTGCGCCAGCACTTCCCGCTCAAAGCCCTGCGCATCGAGCAGTCCGGCGCTGTCCAGCGCCAGGTTGTCGACACTGACCCGAAACGGATAGCCGCAGGCGTGGGAGAAGCAGCACTCCAGCGCCTGGGGTTTGCGCTCCACCGCCTCGAAAGCCCGCTGCTGCTCGAACGTGCGTTCACCGGGCACATACCAGTAACCGAAGTCAGCCAGCTGCCGCCGCCGCGCACCGGCGATACACCAGTGGGCGACCTCGTGCAGGGCGCTGGCGAAAAAGTCGCTGCGGTAGTACAGCATGTTGCATTCGCCAGGCGCTTGCGCGGGCTGGTAGTACGGTTCATCCGCACCGCCGCGGAGACACGTATGCCAACCGGCGGCGAAACAGCGCTCGAAAGCCTGCTCCAGCCGGGACGCCAGAAACGGTTCATTGCGACAGGCCGTCGCGGTTGCGGCAACGCTCATCCGTCGGATACCTGCTTGCGCAGGAGATAACGATAGAGGTCATCACTGCGATCCTGTTGCAACAGGTCATGGCCCAGGAACTGGCAAAAGCGCGGGATATCCCGCTCGGTGGAGGGATCTGTCGCCAGTACCTGCACGGTCTCTCCCGCCGCCATATCGCGGATGCGATTGTGCAGCAGCATGACCGGCTCCGGGCAGTGGAGACCGGTGGCGTCGAGGATGTGATCGGGCGTGATGGACATGGACGAATAATATCAGCTGTCGAGCAGCAGTGCTGCCTGCGCCTGGTTCACCAGATCCCACTGCTCACTGTCGGCATCGTAGAGAATGTGCAGTTCGCCGGCATCGAGCTGACGCTGCAGGCGCTGTACCTTCTCGTCGAGTGTCAATTCCCGCGCGCCGTAGTCGGTGCCGTCCCGGGACGCGTAATCTTCCAGCAGCGCGTGCAATACGGCGGGATCCAAACGCGCCGGGGGCACGGCGACAAATTGTGCCATGTTCAGCTCCTGCTCCTTCTGGTGCGCACTGATGCGCGCTAATATACGGCCTGCTATCACCAATGTGGAGTGAAAACCGTGCAAACATCCTACATCGTCACCTTCATTGGGGATGACCGTCCGGGGCTGGTCGAACGCCTGTCCCTGGTCATTGAACGCAACGGGGGCAACTGGCAGGAAAGTCGGCTGTCGCAACTGGGTGGCAAGTTCGCCGGCCTCATACTGGTCACGCTGCCGGCCGATGGCGGGCCTGCGCTGGAACCGGAACTCGCTGGCCTGGCCGCAAGCGGTATCAGCGTGCGCGTGACCCCTACCGATGACGTCGCACCGGGCCCGGGAGCCGCGTCGGTTCCCGGACGGGATATCACCCTGAGGGTGATCGGTCCGGATCGCCGCGGGATCGTGCGGGAAATCTCGCATGCCCTGGCACAGCGGCAGATCAACGTGCTGGAAATGGACAGCGAGGTCATCAGTGCGCCCATGAGTGCGGAACTGATCTTCAGGGCAAACATCACCGCCTGGATTCCAGAGGCGGCCAACCTGGCGGACCTGCAGGACGAGCTCGAAGTCATCGCCGACCACATGACACTGGAAATCGAGCTGGACTGAAGCGCCAACCTGAGCGGCATTACCCCCGGCGCAGCCATCGACGCAGACCGGTCCAGACGAGGGCGCACAGCGCAGCAAGGACGATGATCCCGGCGACCACCACTACCGTGCCCAGCAGCAGCTCCGCGATGTCGCGCCACGCGATCCCGAACCGCTCAACCGCCGCCCAGATGAGCACGCCCAGGGCAGCCAGCCCGGTCAGGAGAGTGCGATAGAAGCGTCGGCCGGTACCGCTCACGTGGGCGCTGGCCCTTCAGTTCGCGTCGTCGCCCGGCGCGGACGCGGGCAGCACCGGGGTGTCGCAGCGCACATCCATATTCTGGGCGCGGTGGCGCAGCAGGTGGTCCATCAGCACGATGGCCAGCATCGCCTCGGCGATCGGCGTGGCGCGAATGCCCACGCAGGGATCATGCCGGCCATGGGTGACGATTTCGGTTGCCTGCCCGTTGACGTCGATGGTGGCGCCGGGCAGGCGGATACTGGAGGTCGGCTTCAGCGCCAGGCTGACGGTGATATCCTGTCCGCTGCTGATACCTCCCAGCACGCCACCGGCGTTGTTGCCGATAAAACCCTGCGGCGTCAGCAGGTCGCGGTGTTCGCTGCCGTGCTGCTCCACCGCCGCAAAACCCGCGCCTATTTCCACGCCCTTCACCGCGTTGATCCCCATCATGGCGGCGGCGATGTCAGCGTCCAGCCGGTCGAACACGGGTTCTCCCAGCCCGGGCATGACGCCTGTGGCCACCACGTTGATCCGGGCACCGATGGAATCGCCGCTCTTGATCAGCGCCGCCATGTAAGCTTCCATTTCCGGGACCCGCTCCGGATCGGGGCAAAAGAACGGGTTGGCGTCCACCGCCTCCCAGTCAACACGCCGGGCAACGATCGGTCCCAACTGCGCGAGGTAGCCGCGAATCTCGATGCCGCAGCGCGAGGACAGGTACTTCTTCGCGATCGCCCCGGCGGCGACCCGCATCGCGGTCTCCCGCGCCGATGACCGACCGCCACCGCGGTAGTCACGGAAACCGTACTTCTGCTGGTATGTGTAGTCCGCGTGGGCCGGGCGAAAGCGATCCTTGATTTCCGAGTAATCCTTGGAGCGCTGGTCGGTGTTCTCGATCATCAGGCCGATAGGGGTTCCCGTCGTGACGCCCTCAAATACGCCGGACAGTATGCGCACCTCGTCCGCCTCGCGCCGCTGGGTGGTGAAACGGGAGGTGCCCGGTTTGCGCCGGTCGAGGTCGCGCTGCATGTCGGAAGTATCAAGGGCGAGTCCGGGGGGGCAGCCATCGACGACACAGCCAAGCGCGGGGCCGTGGCTCTCCCCGAAACTGGTCACCGTGAATAATTTGCCGATTGAATTGCCCGCCATAGTCGTCCCGTGTTACCGCGCTGCGTGTTTACGAAGCGGCCTATTATAGGCCTAATCAGACCAGTTTGCGGCGTATTCTTGCAGCTCGCGGGCTGTCAGGGTAAACACGCCGGTCCCGCCGTGCTCCAATTCAATCCAGGTGAATGGCACCCGGGGAAACGCTTCCTCGAGGTTGACCCAGCTGTTGCCCACCTCGACGATGAGCAGGCCGGTTTCGCGTAAAAACCGACCGGCCGAGGTCAGGATGTGGCGCGTGACATCCAGCCCGTCCGTGCCGGAACCGAGTGCCCGTTCCGGCTCATGCCGGAACTCGGCCGGCATGCTCGCCAGATCGGTCGCATCGACATAGGGCGGGTTGCTGAGGATCAGGTCGTAGCGTTCACCGTGCAGTGCCGCGAACATGTCTGACTCGATAATGCGCACCCGGCCCTCGAGGCCCAGCAGGCTGGCATTCTCGCGGGCCAGCTCAAGTGCAGCGTTATCCACGTCCAGCAGATCGACCCGGGTACCAGGATAATAATGCGCGACCGCCAAACCTATGCACCCGCCCCCGCAGCAGAGGTCGAGAACTCGCTCCGGCGCCGGGCCGTTGTACCAGGGCTGAAACTCATTCAGGATCAGTTCGGCGATGGGCGAGCGGGGAATGATGGCGCGCTCATCACAACGAAACTCCAGGCCGGCGAACCAGGCACGTCCGAGCAGGTAGGGCAACGGCAGGTGTTCGGCGATACGCCGATCCAGCAGCGCCTGGATGCGCGCCAGGGTCGGCCGATCCAGGTCGTGCAGCAACACGTCCTCATCTGCATCCATCGCCACGCCGGCGACGGACAGCACGAGTTGCACGGCCTCATCCCAGGCGTTGTCCGTCCCGTGCCCGAAGTGAACGTCGCTGTGCGCCAGCGCCGCGCTGCAGTACTCCAGCGCCTCGGCTAGGGTTCGCGGCTGGTCACCGGAGGGTAGGGAGTGCGTCATGGCGGCAGTGTACCTGATTACGCCCTGGCCGCGACAGGCCAGGCGCGGGACGTTTGCCTTGCCCCCTGCGGATTGCTACTATCTCAGGCCCCCCGGACCACTGCGTCAAAACAGCTAGGGAGCCGCTCGCTTGGAAGATCACTGGGCAAAAATTATCGAGGCGATAGGCGAAGACCTCCATCGCCCGGGGCTGGTTGATACGCCCAAACGGGCCGCCAAGGCTTTCGAGTTCCTGACGCAGGGCTATCGGCAGTCGGTGGACGATGTGGTTAATGACGCTCTTTTCCCCTCGGATTCCAGCGAAATGATCCTCGTGCAGGACATCGAGTTGTACTCTCTGTGTGAGCACCACATCCTGCCATTTATCGGCAAGTGCCATGTGGCGTACATACCGACTGGCAAGGTGCTGGGGCTGTCGAAGGTCGCCCGCATTGTCGACGTGTTTGCCCGGCGGTTGCAGATTCAGGAGTCCCTGACATCGCAAATCGCCGAGACCATCATGCGCGTCACCAGCGCCGAGGGCGTGGGGGTGATCATTGAGGCACAGCACATGTGCATGATGATGCGCGGCGTGGAAAAACAGAACTCGCTGATGAAGACATCCGCGATGCTCGGGACATTCCGCAGCGAGCAGAAGACGCGCGACGAATTCCTCTCGCTGTTGCAAATGTGATACCCGCGCCGGGCGCACGCTTCGCGGGTGCGCGCTACCGCGCGATCAGCAACAACTCCACATGCAGATACTGCCGGTCCTCGGTGCGCTCGGAGCTGTACGCCACCAGGCGGTAATTTCGCTCGCCCTGCAGGGAGTAAACGCGGTAACGCTGCAGGTCCTCCCTGCCATATAACTGGCGCTCACCGAACACGCGGTTCGCCCACTCGGCGCCGCGGCCACAGGCGCGGCCGTCGCAGGTGAACAACAGCTCCGTGCCCTCCTCGGACACCAGGGGCTCCAGGAACTCCCGCATCACCTCGGCCGAGGAAAAGCCATCGACAATCTGCCACGTGTAGCGCACCAGCGTGCCGCTGAGTCGCTCACTGTGCTTGAAACGCCATTCCCCGCGCACCTTCTGCATGGCGCCCAGGCCGACTTCATAATCGACCACCTCCTGCTGTGATTGCGAAATCTGCCGGGAGTGGGGGTAGGCATCCAGCTGCTGCAGCAACTCCTCTGGCGTTGCGGCGGCGAGGGCCAGGCCACACCAGCATACGAAGAGACCGGCAAGCCAGCGCTTGCTGCGGGGGGAATTAAGGGGCATCGGCAAACTCACGGCTCTCCACGGTGGACAAGAATTGTGTCACGCATTGCGCGATTTCCGGGGCACCCTGTTCCATATGAAAATGGTGCCCGCCGTTTACGTGTTCGACACGGAGGTTCCCGATACAGCTGCGCGCGTACTCGGCGAGCCGTGGCGGACGATGAGACTCGTCGCCCGACAGCAACAACAGCGTGGGCATGGCGAGTGAACGCAGCACTGCCCTGGACTGTCCCTCCGTCATCTTGACCGCGGAGGCGCCCTGCAACCTCGGGTCGGTGGTCCAGGTGAACCCGCCCGGGCAGGCGCGCAAATTGCGTTCGACCAGGACTCGCGCGATCCCGGGCGGCAGCCCGCGACCGGTCCTGGGTGTTATCGCCTCCTCGATCCGGGAAAACACGCGGTTGGGGCGATCGAGCAGGCGTTGCTTGTCCTGCAGCGCACTGCGCAACTGGCCGGGGAAATTCTCCTCCGGCACCGCCTCCGGCGAAACGGCATCGAGCAGCACCAGTTTGCCCACCCGCTCGGGATACGCCGCGGCGAGCAGCGTGGCGATGATCCCGCCACGGGAATGCCCCATCAGATCGAACGTGGTCCAGCCCAGAGCCTGCAATACGCCGAGAATCTCGGGCAGGTCATCCCAGATCTGGTAGCTGGCGTCGGCGGAACGGCGCGCACTCCGTCCATGGCCCGTGAGGTCCGGTGCCACCACGTGGTAACCCGCCAGCAGCGGCGCCAGGCACACGAAGCTCGCGGCATTATCGAACCAGCCATGCAGCGCCAGCAGCGGCTTTTGCCCGGGTTCGCCCCAGGACAGGCCCGCCAGTTGCAGCCCGTTGACCTGCCACTGTTGCGGTACTGCATTGCGGTAACCGGGCTGCCCAGGCACTACAACACGGCCTCGAACTCCGGCGGAAAAGCCCAGAACAGCAGTTGCGCGCAGCCGGGTCCGAGTTCATCCATGGACAGGGTCGCCAGTCCGCCCGGCGGCAGCGCCGGCACCCTGCCCTTGTCCCCGAGGTAATGGTCCACCAGGCGCGACACCAGGGGCTGGTGGGACACCAGCAACCAATGCACGTTGGCGGGATGGGATGCGACGAGCGCGCCAACCTCCGTAGCAACCGCTTTAACGGTGCCGCCCGGTTGCAGCGCCGCTACCGGCACTACCCCGGCGTGCGTGTAGGCCGCTGCAACGATCTCCGCGGTCTGCAGCGTACGCAACAGTGGACTGTGCAGGATCTTCCCAGGGTGCGGGATCTTCCTGTCCGTGCAGACGCGGTGCAACTGGCGGCAGCCGAAGCCGACGTCGTCACGCCCCGTTTCGGTCAGCTCCCGCAAGGGGTCGTTTGCGCCGGCTTCAGCCTCACCGTGTCGCCAAATCGTCACGATCATTGTGTTACAAATTCCACGTCAACAGCCTGCTCCGTGTGCATCATATCATCGAATACCTCGGCGACCGGGCGCTGTTCGCGCAGTATCCCGTACAATCCCTTGACGAGGGGCATGTAGACCGCCCGCCGATCTGCCTCTGCCTTGAGCAGTTCCAGGGTATTAATACCTTCCGCCACCTGGTCCATCCCGTCGAGAATATCCTCCAGCGGCCGCCCCTTGCCCAGCGCGTAACCGACCTGGTAGTTGCGCGAGAGTGGCGACGAACAGGTGACAAATAAATCGCCGACGCCTGCAAGCCCCAGAAACGTCATGGGGTTGGCGCCCATGTGCACGGCAAACCGCGACATTTCGGCCAGCGAGCGAGTGAGCAGCATCCCGATGGTATTTTCGCCCAGTTCCAGCGCAGCCGCCACGCCGGCGAGAATGGCGTAGACGTTTTTCAGCGCGCCGCCCAGTTCCACCCCGTACATATCGTGAGAGTTGTAGATCAGGAAAGATTCGCTGTGCAGTAAGTCATGGATAGTGGTGTTGATGGCGGGCGTGGCACTGGCGATCACCGCCCCGCTAAGATGGCCAGCGGCGATCTCCCTGGCCAGGTTCGGCCCGCTCAGTACACCCCGCGGGTTGTCCGGCAACTCCTCGGCGAGAATCTCACTCATCAGCCGGAAACCGCCCGGCTCGATGCCCTTGGTCAGGCTAACGACGATGGCCGCGGGAGAGAGGTACGGTGCCATGTCGCGCACCACGGCGCGGAAGGACTTGCTCGGCACCGCGACAAACAGTATCCCGGCGCCCGTCGCCGCCTTCCGCAACGAGGTCGAGGGTTGCAGGTTGTCATGCAGCGTGTAATCCGGAAGGTATTCGAGGTTCTGGCGATGGATACGGATAGACTCACAGCGCTCGGCGTTGCGCAGCCACAACCGCACCCGGTGGCCGTTGCCGGCGATGATATTGGCAATGACAGTACCAAAACTGCCGCCCCCGAGAACAGCGACGGCACAGGAATCAGGCATTGCGCACTCCCATCGGGAATTCAGGCTCTGGTCGTGGCGCCCAGTCTAGCAAAGAACGACTGTCGCTATCAGTCCCGGCTCAGTTCCACCAACAGTTTATTCAGCCGCGACACATAGGCGGCGGGATCCCGCAAATGCCCGCCTTCGGCCAGTGTCGCCTGATCCAGAACAATATGGGCCAGGTCGGCGAACCGATCCTCGTCGGACTGCTGGTCGAGCAACACGGCCAGCGGATGGGCGGGGTTGACCTCGAGGATCGGCTTGCTCTGCGGCACCGGCTGTCCCGCCGCTTCCATGATGCGTCGCATCTGGGCGCCCATGTCGTAATCACCCACCACCAGGCACGCTACCGAGTCCGTCAGGCGTGCGGTCGGTCGCACTTCGCTCACCTCGTCCTCCAGCGCCCTGGCAATGCGCGTCACCAGTCCCTCCGATTCCTTGACCAGCTTTTCCCGGGCCGCTTTCTCCTCATCGGAGTCCGCGCTCAGGTCAAGCGCGCCGCGCGCCACGTCCTGGAAGGGCTTGCCGTCGAATTCCCGCAAGTGATTCATCAACCAGTCATCGACCCGGTCAGACAGCAGCAGGACTTCTATGCCCTTCTTGCGAAACACCTCAAGATGCGGACTCTTCCTGGCGGTATTGAAATTCTCCGCCACCACGTAGTAAATCTTCTCCTGCTTCTCCTGCATGCGGGAGACATAATCCTCCAGGGATTGATCCTGCAGTTCCGTGTCGGTATGCGTAGTACTGAAGCGCAGCAGTTTGGCGATTTTCTCCTGGTTCGCCACGTCCTCCGCCGGGCCCTCCTTGAGAACCGGGCCGAACTGCTTCCAGAACGTCGCGTAGTTATCACTCTTCTTGTCCTTGGCCATCTTGGCCAGCATATCCAGCACGCGCTTGGTCAGCGCGTTACGCATGGCATCGACCGCCGGATCCTTCTGCGGGATCTCGCGGGACACGTTCAGGGAGAGGTCGTTGGAATCCACGACACCCTTGACGAAACGCAGGTACAACGGCAGGAACTGCTCGGCGTCGTCCATGATGAACGTGCGCTGTACGTACAGCTTGACCCCGCGCGACATATCGCGGTTCCAGAGGTCGAAGGGCGCTCTCGCGGGAATGTACAACAGGCTGGTGTACTCGAGCTTGCCCTCGACCTTGTTGTGGCTCCACGTCAGGGGATCCTCGAAATCGTGCGAGACATGCTGGTAGAACGCCTTGTATTCATCATCACTGATCTCGGTGCGGGGCCGCATCCACAAAGCGGTTGCCTCGTTGACGGCCTCAAACTCGACCTCGGTTTTTTTCGGGGTTTTCTTACCTTTCTCCCCTTCCTCCGGCGCGGGTTCGGGCCGGGCCATCATTACCGGCACGGAGATGTGGTCCGAGTACTTCTTGATCACGCTGCGCACGCGCCAGTCGTCGGCGAACTCCTTGCAGTCCTTCTTCAGGAACAGCGTAATACTGGTGCCCCGGCTTGCTCTCTCCTGCGGCTCGATGGAGAATTCCGCTTCACCGTGGGATTCCCACAAGACGCCCGCGGCGGCCGGTTCACCGGCTTTGCGCGTGTGCACTTCCACCCGCTGGGCCACGATGAACGCGGAGTAGAAACCCACGCCGAACTGGCCGATCAACTGGGAGTCCTTGCGTGCATCACCGGTGAGGTTCTCCAGGAATGCAGCAGTGCCGGACTTGGCGATGGTGCCGAGGTTCTCGATCACCTCCTCGCGGTTCATGCCGATGCCATTGTCGCTGATGGTGATGGTGTTGGCCTTCTTGTTCACCTCGACGCGAATCTGGTAATCGGTCTGGCCCTCCAGCAACGCCTCATCGGACAGGGACGCGAAACGCAGCTTGTCGATCGCGTCGCTGGCATTGGAGATCAGCTCGCGCAAAAAGATCTCCTTGTTGCTGTACAGAGAATGGATCATCAGGTGCAGCAATTGCTTGGCCTCGGTCTGGAAGCCCAGCGTCTCTTTCTTTACCTCTGCGGTCATGGTTGCCTCATTTATAACTTGTTGATTTACGGGAAAAAAGTTTGCAGGGGGGATATGGGGATTGCGCTGGTTTATTTCAAGGGGATTATTGTTATTCGCGGGGGCTATCCCTGGTCGACGGCCGGAGACGGGAGCGCTCCTCGCTTGTTCAACAGGCGGGCATTCACCGCGCGGCGCGCCCCCGTCCCCGGCCTGCATCGTGAGCAACAACACATTGGGCGCTACCACGAAGGACGAAATTGGATCCACTCCGGCGGGAGTCCCCTTGGGCCGACAGCCTGCGAGGGAATGCGCTTTTTGAACCAACAGGCTGTCGGCCCAAGGCGACGGGTAACAGCGTGGCCTTTTAGGGGACGAAAAAAAGGCCCATCATGCGATGAGCCTCCGGAAACACTCACTGCAGGCGCAACTACCAGCCCGTCACCTCCGCCAGCGCGGAGCCAATCTCGGCCAGGCTGCGCACGGTTTTTACCCCGGCGTCCTCGAGGGCGGCAAATTTCTCGTCCGCCGTGCCCTTGCCGCCGGATATGATTGCGCCCGCATGCCCCATGCGCTTGCCCTTGGGGGCGGTGACTCCGGCGATGTAGGACACCACGGGCTTGGTGACATTGGCTTTGATAAAGGCCGCCGCTTCCTCCTCCGCCGTGCCGCCAATCTCGCCGATCATGACGATCGCCTCGGTGGCCGGATCCTGCTGGAACATCTTCAGGATATCGATGAAGTTGGAGCCGGGAATCGGATCACCGCCGATACCGACGCAGGTCGACTGCCCGAATCCGGCGTCGGTTGTCTGCTTGACCGCTTCATAGGTGAGCGTGCCTGACCGGGAAACGATACCGACCTTGCCGGGCAGGTGAATGTGCCCCGGCATAATACCAATCTTGCACTGCCCGGGGGTAATCACGCCGGGGCAATTGGGCCCGATCAGCCGCACACCCAACTCATCGCACTTCACCTTGACGTCGAGCATGTCGAGGGTGGGGATGCCTTCAGTGATGCACACAATCAGGCGCACTCCGCTGCTGGCGGCTTCGAGGATCGAGTCCTTGCAGAATGGCGCCGGCACGTAAATGACGGAGGCGTCGGCGCCCGTGGTCGCGACGGCGTCGGCCACCGTATTGAATACAGGCAGGCCCAGGTGTTCCTGGCCGCCCTTTCCCGGGGTGACACCGCCCACCATCCTGGTGCCGTAGGCAATGGCCTGCTCGGAGTGGAAAGTGCCCTGTGAACCGGTAAAACCCTGGCAGATGACCTTGGTGTTCTTGTCTATTAGGATGCTCATTTGGCGGCTCCTCCCGCAGCTTTGACTGCCTGCTGGGCAGCGTCCGTCAGGCTGGTCGCGGCGATAATATTCAACCCGCTGTCAGCCAGAACCTTTCTTCCCAGTTCCGCGTTGTTGCCTTCCAGGCGAACCACCACGGGCACGGCTACACCGATTTCCTCCACCGCACCGATAACGCCCTCGGCAATCAGGTCGCAGCGCACGATACCGCCGAAGATATTGATGAGCACTGCCTTAACCTTGTCATCCGACAGGATGATCTTGAACGCCTCTGATACCCGCTCCTTGGTAGCGCCGCCTCCGACATCCAGGAAGTTGGCGGGGAAACCGCCGTGCAGGGCCACGATATCCATGGTTCCCATTGCAAGTCCTGCGCCGTTGACCATGCAGCCGATATTGCCGTCCAGCGCCACATAATTGAGTTCCCACTTCGCGGCGTGCGCCTCGCGCTCGTCGTCCTGGCTGGGATCGTGCATGGCGCGCAGTTCCGGTTGCCGGAACAGCGCGTTGCCGTCCACGCCGATCTTGGCGTCAAGGCAGTGCAGGTTGCCCTGCTCCGTGATCACCAGCGGGTTGACCTCAATCAGGGCGAGGTCCTTGTCGATGAACAACTGGGCCAGCCCCATGAAGATTTTTACAAACTGCTTGATCTGGTCACCGGACAGGCCCAATTTGAAGGCCAGCTCGCGACCCTGGTACGGCTGGGGCCCGACGAGCGGGTCAATCGTGGCACGCAGGATTTTCTCCGGGGTTTTCTCTGCCACCTTCTCGATTTCCACGCCGCCTTCGGTGGAGGCCATGAAGACGATGCGGCGGGAAGAGCGGTCCACCACCGCACCCAGATATAACTCGTCGGCGATATCCGTGCAGGTCTCCACCAGGATTTTGGACACCGGCTGCCCGTTCTCGTCAGTCTGGTAGGTCACCAGCCGCTTGCCGAGCCACTGTTTCGCGAACGCCTCGATTTCAGCTTTGGATTTCACCAGCTTCACGCCGCCGGCCTTGCCCCGCCCTCCCGCGTGCACCTGGGCCTTGACCACCCACATATCGCCGCCGATCCTGTCTGCCGCCGCTGCCGCTTCTTCCGGGGTATCCACTGCATACCCCTTGGATACCGGCAAACCATACTCGGCAAACAACTGCTTGCCCTGATACTCATGAAGGTTCATGTTTTATCCTGTTGTCGTTTCCTGATTGTCAATGATTAAGCCCATTCGGCAAACGCACTGCACCAAAGGGCCCGTTAATATCCGCACACGACGGCTATTTGTTGTGTTTTATCCTCGTGGACGAATGTGTCGCTACCGCTTCTTCCGATTCGCGATGTGGATGGCGTGACCGTCCACAGCCAGCGCGGCCTCATGGACTGCCTCGGACAGGGTCGGGTGCCCGAACACAGTCAGCGCCAGATCCTCGGCGCTGGCCCCGAACTCCATGGCGATCACCACCTGCTGGACCAGATCCGCAGCCGAGGCTCCCACGATGTGACAGCCGAGGATTCTGTCCGTCTCGGCGTGGGCGATGAGCTTCACCAGCCCTTCCGGGTCCTCAGCGGCCAGCGCCCTGCCACTGGCGGCAAAGGGGAATACGCCGGTCTTGAACGCCACGCCGTCGGCGATCAGTTCCTGCTCGGTTTTGCCCACGGCCGCAATTTCGGGGTGAGTATAGATGACCGAGGGTATGCAGTCATAGTTCAGTTGGGCCTGCTTGCCGGCGATACGTTCAACGACCATGATGCCTTCTTCGGAACCCTTGTGCGCCAGCATCGGCCCGCGAACGATATCGCCGACGGCGTATACATGGGGTGCCTCCGTTTCACAGTGGTCGTTGACGTAGATGAAACCGCGCTCGTCGAGGGTGACCCCGCTGTCGGAAGAGAAAAGGCCTTCCGAACGCGGCCTGCGCCCCACCGCGACGATCAATTTATCAAAGGATTCCCGGTGCTCGCCATCGGCGGTGGAATACGTCACGTCGACGCGGCCCTTGTTGACCACGGCCCCGGTAACCCTGGCGCCGAGTCGAATATCCAGGCCCTGCCTGGCGAAGATCTTGGCTGCTTCCCTGGCGATCTGCACATCCATCATGGGCAGGAACTCGTCCAGCGCCTCGAGCATTACCACCTCGGAACCGAGGCGGCGCCACACGCTCCCCAGCTCCAGCCCGATCACACCGGCGCCGATCACGCCCAGCCGGGCGGGCACCGCCGCCAGCCGGAGTGCTCCGGTGGAATCAATGATGTACTCGTCGTCGACAGGCGCCGGCGGGATGTTTACCGGCTCCGACCCCGCGGCAATGATGACATCACCGGCCTCCAGCACTTGCGTCTTGCCGCTGTGGTCGGTTACTTCAACCTTGGCACCGACCAGCACTCGGGCAGTACCTTCAATGGCGGTCACGCCGTTGTGCTTGAACAGCCCGGCGATACCGCCGGTCAACTGCTGGACGATCCGGTCCTTCCTGGCAAGCATGGCGGACACATCGATTTCCGCCTGTTTTATCGTGATGCCATGCACGCCCAGCCTGTCCCGGGCCTCGGCAAACTTGTAACTGCTGTCGAGCAGCGCCTTGGAGGGTATACAGCCGACATTGAGGCACGTGCCACCCAACTGGACCTTCTCCTTGTCGTTGAGCCACTGTTCGACACAGGCTGTCTTCATACCGAGTTGCGCCGCCTTGATAGCGGCCACATAGCCCGCCGGACCGGATCCTATAACCACCACATCGTATTTGTCAGCCATCGTATTTCCCAAAAGTAGTCGCTTCACGACAATCAGGCGGCATGTTCGCCGCCCGCATGTTATACGGCATCGCCGGCGGTTACAGCTGCAACAGTATGCGCGCCGGATCCTCTATCAGGTCCTTGATCGCCACCAGGAACTGGACCGCCGTCTTGCCATCGATAAGACGGTGATCGTAGGTCAGGGCCAGGTACATCATGGGTAGCACCACCACCTCGCCGTTCACGGCCATGGGGCGGTCCTGTATCTTGTGCATACCGAGAATGCCGGTCTGCGGCGGATTAAGGATGGGCGTGGACAGGAGGGAACCGTACACGCCGCCGTTGGTCAGGGTAAAGGTACCCCCGGTCATATCCTCGATAGTCAATTTATTGTCTCGGGCGCGCTGGCCCAGGTCCCTGATTGCGGCCTCGACATCCGCCAGGCTCATGAAATCGGCATCCCGGAGGACCGGCACGACCAGGCCCCCTTCGGTCGATACCGCGACGCCGATGTCCTGGTAACCGTGGTAAACCACGTCGTTGCCATCGATGGACGCGTTCACCGCAGGGAACCGCTTCAGTGCCTCACAGGCCGCCTTGACGAAAAAGCCCATGAAGCCCAGGCGGGTGCCGTTGTGAATTTTCTGGAACTGCTCCCGGTATTTCTCGCGCAGCGCCATCACGGGTGCCATATTCACCTCGTTGAACGTGCTGAGCATGGCCGTTTCCTGGGTCGCGTTGAGCAGCCGCTCGGCGATCCTGGCGCGCATCCTGGTCATGGGAACACGGCGTTCCACGCGCTCGCTGGAAAGGCCCACCGGCGCTTTTTCCTCCCTCGCCGCTGGTGCCGCAGGCGTCACCGCAGCCGCCGGCGGGGAGGCCTCCCGCGCGCTCATGTACTTGACGATATCTTCCTTGGTGATGCGCCCGTTCTTGCCGGTGCCGGTAATGTCGCTGATATCCAGTTTGTGTTTTTCCACCAACTGGCGGGCTGCGGGGCCCAGTAGATCCACCGTCGGCGGCGTTTCCTCGACACTGCCGGAGGCCGGGGCTGCCTTCGCCGCGTCGCGCACTGCCGGGGCCTTGCCCTGTTCCAGAGTGGCGAGCAACTGCTCGCTTTCAATGGTATCGCCCTGCCTGGCATGGATCTTGGAAAGAATGCCATCCTCCGGGGCAACAACTTCCAGTACCACCTTGTCGGTCTCTATTTCTACAAGCAATTCATCCCGCGCCACGGCCTCGCCTTCCGACTTGTGCCAGGCCGCCACTTCCCCGTCCGCTATGGACTCGGGAAAGGTGGGAGCTTTTATTTCGATAGCCATTTCGTTTCCTTTAAGAAATGCTGGTTAGTCGCTACACGCCCCAGGGCATGTCGCCCAGGGCGTCGTCGATGAATTTCTGCATCTGCTCCAGATGCAGCGCCATGTAGCCGGCGGCCGGTGCAGCGGACGGTTCACGCCCCACGTAACGCAGGTAGACATCCACCTTGTGCCGCTGGATCACCCGCCGCATGTGATGCTGGCTGGCATACCAGGCGCCCTGGTTCATGGGTTCTTCCTGACACCAGACGGCATCGACAATATTGGGGTAGTGAAGCGTGAGTATTTCCTGCAATTCATCTTCCGGAAAGGGGTAGAGCTGCTCCAGCCGCAGAATCGCGATATGGTCCAGGCCGCGTTCGCGGCGCGCGGCGCGCAGGTCATAAAACACCTTGCCACTGCAGATAATGATACGCTGCACGCTGGACCGGTCGAGATCGTCGGTTTCATCCAGAACATTGTGGAAGCGGCCATCGGCCAGTTCCTCGATGGTAGAGATCGCTTCCTTGTGGCGCAGCAAACTCTTCGGGGACATCACCACCAGCGGCTTGCGCAGCGGGCGTATGGCCTGACGCCTCAGCATGTGGAATACCTGCGCCGGCGTGGTCGGGACACAGACCTGTATGTTGTGCTCCGCGCTCAACTGCATGAAACGCTCCAGGCGCGCGGAGGAGTGTTCGGGGCCCTGTCCCTCGTAGCCGTGGGGCAGCAACATGGTCAATCCACACAGGCGCGACCATTTGTGCTCGCCACTGGTGATGAACTGGTCGATGACCACCTGCGCACCGTTGGCAAAGTCGCCAAACTGGGCCTCCCAGATGACCAGTCCCTGCGGCAGGGTTGTCGCGTAGCCATACTCGAATGCCAGTACGGCCTCCTCGGACAGCAGGGAATCATAGATATCGAAGTCCGCCTGCCCTTCGCCAATGTGTTGCAACGGGACATAGGCGCTGCCGTCGTTCTGGTTATGCAGCACGGCGTGGCGGTGCGAGAACGTGCCCCGACCCACGTCCTGCCCGGTCAGGCGCACGGGATACCCCGCCTGCAGCAGGGTGGCGTAAGCCAGGTTTTCGGCGAAGCCCCAGTTCACCGGCATGGCACCGGCGGCCATCTTGCGCCGGTCTTCCAGGATCTTGGACACCTGTCGTTGCAGCGGGAATCCGTCGGGCGCAACGTTGGTACTGTGGGCGAGTGCCTGCAAGGTCTGCATTGGAACGCGCGTATCACACGCCAGCGTCCAGCGGTGTCCCAGATAGGGCGACCAGTCGACGAAGAGCGACTTGTTGGGTTCTGACACCAGGCTGCTGACCAGCGGCGCTCCACGATCAAGCGCGTCCCGGTAACGATCCACCTGTGCCTGTACCTCGCTTTCACTGACCAACCCTGCAGCCACCAGTTTTTCCGCGTACAACTCCTGCGTGGTCTTGTGCTTGGCAATCTTCTTGTACATCAGCGGTTGCGTAACCGAAGGCTCGTCCGCTTCGTTGTGTCCGCGGCGGCGGTAGCACACCAGATCTATCACCACGTCCTGCTTGAACTCCGTACGGTAGTCAACCGCAAGCTGGGTGACGAACAGCACGGCTTCGGGATCGTCCGCGTTAACGTGGAAGATGGGCGCCTGCACCATCTTGGCGACGTCGGTACAGTACTCGGTGGAGCGGGCGTCCTCACGTTTGTTGGTCGTAAATCCGATCTGGTTGTTCAGCACGATATGTATGGTGCCGCCCGTGCGGTGCGGCGCCAGGTCTGGGACATCTGGAATGTCTCCATTACCACGCCCTGCCCCGCGAAAGCCGCGTCGCCGTGCACTACGATCGGCACGACGAGGTCACCCCGGTCGTCCGCACGTCGCTCCTGGCGAGCGCGCACTGACCTCCACCACAGGAGCGACGATTTCGAGGTGCGATGGGTTAAAAGACAGCGCCAGGTGCAGTTCGCCCCCTGGTGTCATCACGTTGGAGGAGAATCCCTGGTGATATTTCACGTCGCCAGAACTTTCGTATTGCGCCCTGCCCTCGAACTCGGCGAACAACTCGGAGGGATTCTTGCCCAGGATGATGAGCACGTTAAGCCGTCCGCGGTGCGCCATCCCGATTACAATTTCCTGCGCGCGGTGAGCGCCCGCAACGCTACCATCTCCGACAGCATCGGAATCAGGCTCTCGCCACCTTCAGGCCGAACCGCTTGGTGCCGGGGTACTTGGAAGCCAGTGATTTTTCCAGCCCCTCCGCGCGTTGATGAAGCTGGCTCAGCAGGTGCGGGCGCGTCCCTTGCCGTAATCGGGCGCGGGAACGCCGACTCCATTCATGATCAGTGGCGCTCGGCGGTATCCACAATGTGCATGAACTCGGCGCCGATAGAGTGGCAGTACGTACGTTCAAGGGCCTCGCAGATTTCCCCCGGGGTGGCGTCGGCCTTGCGATATGGAGCGAGCCCGTCACGGAACACCGTGTCGAAGTCAGCGGAGGACAGCTGGTGAAACGCGAGGTCAGGTCCGCGACCTGCTGCCGCTCTGCCAGGCCCAGCGGGTCCGGTTGCGCCTTCTGGTGAGCCCGCTGGCGGTAGGCGGAAATCAGCTACACCACGCGCACCTGCTTGCGTTCGTACTCCGGTGGCCTGGGAGTCGTGCTGCACGGTGGCTTCCGTGCGCACGCGCATTCCCCTACTGATCTGGGCGAACCGTCGCGGATGACCGAGTGGGAACATCCTGGATCTGCAGGATGTCTGAAGCGACCATGGGCAGCTTGTCAAAAATGGTCGCGCCACTGTTCAGGCACGCATCATTGGGTCCTTCAGGTAGGATTCGTACAGGTTCTCGACGTGCATTAGCGCCGCCAGCTATGTGGGAACTCTGCACAACGCTATTGGAGCTATTTTGCATACAGGACCCCTCCCGGGGCTCAGTCGACCACGCCTTGCCGCGCGCCTTCCGGGTAAGTGGCGAACAGCGTACAGTGAGTGTGGCGACGCCTGCGGGGCAGGCGCTTTCTCCACCGGGACCGCACCGCATCCCCGGTTCCCTTAGTTGAACAATGGTTGCTGCCAATCCTTAATAATCAATATATTAGCACTCATACTTCAGCTAGGTCGCACGCGAGCAGCATGAAACCGAATGTGCCCGATCGCACGGGTAGGGTTGAGCCCCTTGGGGCACACATTGACACAATTCTGGATACCATGACAGCGAAAGACGCTGAACGGGTCGTCCAGGCGCGCCAGGCGTTCCTCGGTTGCCGTGTCGCCGGGAGTCAGCCAGAAAACGGTACGCCTGTAGCAACAGCCCCGCGAGGCGATAAGCGGTCCGGGTTCCCACCAGAACGACGGGCAGGCAGTGGAACAGCAGGCGCACAGGATACACTCGTAGAGACCATCCAGCTTTTCCCGATCCTCGGGGGACTGCAGGCGCTCGATTGCCGGCAGGGGTGTCGTTCTGCAGGTAGGGCTGAACCTTTTCATGTGCGCATAGAACAGGCTCATATCGACCACGAGTCGCGGATCTGAGTAATCCCGGCAGCGGTCGCAGCACCAGCTTATTGTCCCTGACGACCTTCGACAGCGGCGTGACGCGCCAGTCCGTTCACGCCGTTCATGGTGACGCCGTCGGAACCACGCACACGCCTTCACGACACGAGCGTCGGTACACCACCGTGGTGTCCTGGCCTTGATCAACTCCATCACATCCAGAACCATGGGTCCTTGCCCCCGGTGTCTACCTGGACATCCTGCATACAGGGCTCGGCATCGGTTTCAGAGGTTGTAACGATAAATACTGACTTGCAACATGTTTCCGCCCCTTAATAAGTGCGCGCTTTCGGTTGAAAAGTGTCGACGGTCTTCGGTTGAAAGTTGACGGCCCGCGCCGACTCGCTTGTCGTCAGGAAAATACGGGGGTGGCACAGCCAGTTTTCATCATCCGGGAATCGAAATCATTTCGTGCATGGGCGCCGCGGCTCTCCTTGCGCCTCCGCGGTGATGGCGGTCGCTTCCGCCACCTCGAGCAGGTTGTGCAGTTCGAGGGCTTCGATGCGCGCGGTGTTATAGGCCATGCTCTTGTCGGACAACTGGGCATTTTCTATACGTTGCCGCAAGCCCGCCAGCGGTGATACCCTCCTGCATGAATGGGCCATCGCGAAACACACCAAAATGATTCTGCATGGTATTTTGCAGTTCCTTGCGCAGGTCGGCCACGTTCTCTCCACCGCTGGAATTGACTGAGTTTGTCGAGCCGGGACGTGCCTGCTCGACGTCGCTTTCTGATGCCGCGCGCATATCAATGCCTTCGCGCAGGGCTTTCTCGATGAACAGGCCGGATGCACGGCCAAACACCACCAGGTCCAGCAGCGAATTACCGCCGAGCCGGTTGGCGCCGTGCACGGATACGCAGGCCGCCTCGCCGCAGGCGTACAGGCCTGGAATAATGGCGTCGTTGCCGGCGTTGTCTACCGTCAGCGCCTGGCCGTGCACGATGAAGGTGGGAATTCCCCCATCGTAGCGAGTAGCAGGTTGGCACCATAGAGGTATCCGGTTCCGTGACCGGGTCAGCGTGGGCAGATGTGCGCGACAGTTCACAGATCCCCGGCAACCGGCTCTCCAGAACCTCCTCGCCCAGATGATCCAGCTTTAGGAACACGTGATCTGCGTTGGGACCACAGCCCCGGCCTTCCAGGATTTCCAGGACCATCGAGGCGCGCGACCACGTCGCGACCGGCCAGGTCCTTGGCGTTGGGTGCGTAGCTCCATGAAAGCGCTCGCCGTCCTTGTTGATCAATTGCCCGCCCTCGCCCACGGCAACCCTCGGTCGCAGTACGCCCGCGCCGGCGATGCCGGTGGGATGGAACTGCCACATTTCGATGTCCTGTACCGGGAAGCCGGCGCGGAGAGCCATACCAATCCCGTCGCCCGTATTGATGTGGGCGTTGGTGGTGGAGGCGTAAAGATGCGCCCGGCACCGCCCGTGGCAAGCACGGTGGCTGGACTTCACAAAGACAGTCTCGCCGGTTTCCATGCAAATAGATCACGCCAACCACTGCGCCATCCTGGTTCTTGACGAGGTCGGTGGCATACCACTCATTGAAAAACACCGTCTTGCTCTTGATATTGCCCTGGTACAGCGTATGCAGCAGCGCATGACCAGTGCGATCGGCCGCCGCGCAGGTCCGTGCCGCCTGCCCGCCCTTGCCGTAGTCCTTGGACTGGCCGCCAGAGCGGCCGCTGGTAGATGCGGCCCTCTTCCGTGCGCGAAAACGGCAGGCCCATATGCTCCAGTTCGAACACAGCCTCGGGCCCGACACTGCACATATACTCAATCGCGTCCTGGTCACCGATGTAGTCGGAGCCCTTGACGGTGTCGTACATATGCCAGCGCCAATCGTCATTGGGATCCGCCGAGGCGATTGCGCAGGTGATGCCGCCCTGTGCTGAAGCAATTGTGTGAGCGGAGTGGGGAACACCTTGGAATGACCGCCGTCTTGAAGCCGGACTGGGCCAGTTGCAGCGCCCAGCGCATACCCTGCCCCGCCACCGCCTGCGATGACACCGTCAAATGAAATTGTGCGAAGAGTCGCCATTATCACAAACCCCACAAATCTGGATGCCCCCAGATATATACGTAAACATGATGATCCCGCACACACCTGCGCACCCAGTCGCAGTGCATTCTCGGTCGTGCCGAGAGCGCTCAGTCAGGTAGTCGGTCAACACTGCCCACAGGCCCACCCCAGGCATGCGCACCCAGGGAGAGCAATGCCAGCCAGGCTGAATACCCGCATCCACGTATGGGTGAACAGCGCCTTCCATGATACGTAGTCAACCCCGCTGACCAGCACCACGCCCACGTAAACGAAATAGGACAGAAGAATGACGGCGCTGACGCGCTGTATCAGCCAGTCGTAAAGACCGGACCGCCCCATGCTGGTGACTGTGGTTACTGTATCAGATCCCCGCCAACAGATGGAGAAATACAACCGCAAGGGCCACCACGATGCGCACACCGCGAATACCGCGCCCTCCAGCGTTTCGCCGATGTATCCATGATGAGGTGCTTGATACCTGAAGCGAATGGTAGATCAGGGCGGACACCACCACCACAGCACCAGTTTGAACAGGGGACGGTGAGCGTCTCCTGCAGCGAGCTAAAACTTTCCGGGCTGGACAGGCTGGCATCCAGCGCCCACAACAGCACCGCTATGCCGGCGAACAGAGACACGCCGGTGGCGCGACAGGTGATGAAACCCATGCGGTAACAGAGCAACCGCATGGAGCCGATGTCCAGATTTACAGGTTATCTTTCACAATTGGGTTCCGTCTTCATGACGCCCAGCGGGCGATTAATTGTGTTGGCGGCTCGCATAGTGCTTTGACCGCCGCTGCGGTCATGCCAGCGAAACGCGCGCGATTATAGGCATTTATGTCCGACAAATACAAACCTGCCGCAGGCTCTACCAGTTACTCACGGCACCTGACGTCCGTATCCGTTGCAGCCGCTACCGCGCACGCCAACTGCGCTGTCAGCGACGGGGGGAACCCACACATGTTCAATTGACAAAAATCCACGAGACTTTATAGTGGTTCCCCGGATCGAACTCTCCCTGGAACCTTTATGAGCGATAAAAAAGCCACCCTGAAGATCGACGGTATCGCCGATCCCATCAGCTTCCCGTCTACTCCGGCACGCTCGGTCCCGACGTGGTGGATGTTGGCGGCCTGACCGGGAAGGGCTGTTTACGTACGACGGGCTTCGTCTCCACCGCTTCATGCGAATCCCAGATCACCTTTATCGACGGCGACAAGGGCATTCTCCTGCACCGCGGCTACCCCATTGAGCAACTGGCCGAGCTGATCTGACTACCGCAAACCTGCTACCTGTTGCTGTACGGCGAAACGCACAGCAGAGCAAAAAGACAAATTCGTCAGCACGGTTCACCGCCACACAATGGTGCACGAGCAGATTCGCACGTTCTTCAATGGCTTCCGTCGACGCCCACCCCATGGCGATCATGTGCGGCGTGGTAGGCGCGCTGTCCTCGTTTATCGACTCCCTGGAGATCTCCGACGAGCATCACCGCCAGATTGCGGCCTTTCGCCTGATTGCCAAAAATGCCCACGCTGGCGGCCATATGAGTTACAAGTACGCCAATGGCCAGCCGTTCATGTGCGAACAACAGTCTGAGCTACGCGGAGGAGTCTTCCCTCCATATGATGTTCGGCAATCCTGCTAGACAGCAAATCAGCCCGTGCTGGCCAGGGCCATGGACCGGATCTTCCTGCTGCATGCGGACCATGAGCAAAATGCCTCCACCTCGACCGTGCCGCCGGCGAGCTCCTCCGGGAGCCAACCCCTTTGCCTGTATCGCCGCCGGCATCGCGGCACTGTGGGGCCGTCCCGCGGCGGTGCCAATGAGGCCGTGCTCCAGATGCTGCAGCAAATCAGTGACGTCTCGCGCATCGACGAATTCGTCGCCCGCGCCAGGACAGAACGATCCTTCCGCCTCATGGGCTTTGGACACCGGGTATACAAGAACGTCCCCGCGCCAAGGTGATGAAGGAAGCCGCCGACGAAGTACTGGCTGAACTGGGCATCGAGCACATTGATGTTGGACATCGCCAAACGCCTTGAGGAAATCGCCCTGTCGGACAGTACTTCATCGAGAAGAAACTCTACCCCAACGTCGACTTCTACTCGGCATCATACTCAAGGCCGGTGGCATTCCCACCAGCATGTTTACCGTCATCTTTGCCGTGGGCGCACACGGTCAGGTGGATCGCGCACTGGAATGAGATGATCAGCGGCAGCTACCGCATCTGACCGTCCGCGGCAGCTGTATACGGGCTACACCAAGCGCGACTTCGTGCCGCTGACCAGCACCAGGGCTTCAGATGACCGCATAGGCAATATACCAGTTGCTTTTCAGGGCTGCGTCTGATGCCTGCACTCGCCTGTACATTGCCGCCATGCCCGACATCGTTATCAGCGGAACCGGCCTTTACACTCACCAGAGTCCATCAGCAACGAAGAACTGGTGGCTTCCTTCAATGCCTACGTGAGCTCTACAATACCGAAAATGCTGCCGCCATCGCGAGCGGTGAGTTGGCGCCCTGCAACCGTCCTCGGCGGAATTTGTGGAAAAGGCCTCGGGATCAAATCCCGCTTCGTCATGAACAAGAGAGCGGCATCGTGGACCCCACGCGCCTGGTACCCTGCCTGCCAGGCGCCCCAATGGGGCACAGTCCATCCAGTGCGAGATGGCCGTCGCGGCGGCGCAGGAAGCAATGCAGCAGGCGCGCAAGGCCGCGGCCGACATCGATGCAGTCATTGTCGCCGCATCCAACATGCAGCGTCCTTATCCGGCGATAGCCATAGAGATCCAGGACGCCCTGGGGATCCCGTGGCTACGGTTTCGACATGAATGTAGCCTGCTCATCGGCCACCTTCGGCATCAGCAAACCCGCGACGCCGTCGGCACCGGCAGCGCGCGCTGCGTGCTGATAGTCAACCCCGAGATATGCAGCGGCCACCTCAATTTCCGCGATCGGGACTCCACTTCATATTCGGCGATGTGTGCACCGCCGTAATCGTGGAGAGCGCCAGCACGGCGACGAGCAGTGAACAGTACGTGATCCTGGACAGCAAGCTGCAGACGATCTCTACTCAATAACATCCGCAACAACTTCAGCTTCCTCAACCCGGGCGGACGAGTCAGGGCTGCACGCCCCGACAAGTTATTCATGCGGGAGGGACGCAAGGTTTCAAGGAGGTGTGCCCAGCGGTGGCCGCGCAAATCTCCAGCCAGCTGGAGTCCCTGGGAATTACGCCAGACCGCGTCAAACGCCTGTGGCTGCACCAGGCCAATCTCAGCATGAACCAACTGATATCCCGGCGGGTGCTGAGCCAGGACGCAACCCCCGAGGAAGCACCGACCATTCTCGACGAATACGCCAATACCAGGCTCCGCTGGCATCGATCATCGCGTTTCACGAGCACCGCGCCGACCTAGCCAGCGGGGACCTGAGCGTATTGTGCTCTTTTTTCGGCGCCGGCTACGGTATCGGCGGCGTCGTGCCGCAAGCTCTAGGACTGCGGACGGCCCGTTCCCGGCGGAAAACCCTGCCACCGGGTTGTCTGGCGCGTCGCGTACTCCGGGCTCTTCCAAACCCTTCTCAATGGCTCTCAAGCGCTCAGCAGCGCTGCATTGTCTGCCTCGTTGCCCACGCTGATGCGCAGGTAGTTATCGATCCGCGGCAGCCAAAATAACGAACGACGATGCCCGCTCCCGCAGGCGCGCGAACGAGCTCCCCGGCGGCGCGCTGCGGGTGCATATTAAAGATAAAATTGGCACCCGACGGAATGATATCGAAACCCAGAGCGACCATTGCGGCACGCACAGGGTCTCGCGCGACCGGATCACCCGGGCACAAATATCGCGAAAATACGCCTCGTCCCCGATAGCCGCCAGCGCCGCCCGCTGGGCTACAGCGTCCAGCGGGTAAGAGTTGAAGGAATTCTTTACCCGCCCCAGCGCCTCGATCAGGGCGCCACTGCCCATCACTTAGCCCACGCGCAACCCGGCAAGGGCCCGCGACTTGGACAAAGGTCTGCACGACCAGCAGGTTATCAAACCGGGAAATCAAAGGGGACTGCGGATTCGCCGCCGAAATCGATATAGGCCTCGTCGATCACGACCACCGAATCGGTGTTCCTGCGCAGCAACTCACAGAGCGCCTCCGGCGGCATCAACTGCCCGTTGGCGCATTGGGATTGGGTGGAGCGGCCGTTCAGTGGTGAGTATTGGGACTGCACGGAGGAGGGTGTCTACCGCTGCCGCTGTTGCGCGCAGCCGCTGTTCCTTTCCGACAGTAAATTCGACTCCGGCTGCGGCTGGCCCAGCTTCTTCCAGCCCGCGGATGCCGAGGTGATTCTGGAGGAAACGGACCGCAGTCACGGCATGCTCCGCACGGAGGTCATGTGCAAGTCCTGCGGCGCGCACCTGGGGCATGTCTTTGAGGACGGACCAGCGCCGACCGGCTTGCGCTATTGCATCAACAGCCTGTCGATCAAGCTGCAGCGCGGCAGGTGAGGATGCGAGGGTTGGAGCGGGAAACCGGGTTCGAACCGGCGACCTCAACCTTGGCAAGGTTGCGCTCTACCAACTGAGCTATTCCCGCGCTTCGTAACGCGTATTGCCGTATGGTCACCGGAGTCGTCGACGTCGCGCTGAATGGGCGGCCGTTCCGGTTGGTCAGGCGCTTGATGAATGGCGTCCCCTAGGGGGTTCGAACCCCTGTTACCGCCGTGAAAGGGCAGTGTCCTGGACCACTAGACGAAGGGGACATTACGTTCCGCCGAACGCCGCCGTATTGTACTGTAGCGTTGACCTGATGCAAGTACCGCCAGCCCGCGGTGCGGGTGCCCGGGCTGACGCCCCCAGGCAGCGCCACCCACGGCCCAACGCATACCCTTTAGTACTTGAAACCGGTATCGAGCTGGATACGGTCGTAGTTGGCGTCGTCCCCCAGGTTCACGCCGACCTTGTTGTCGAAATAGTACGTGGTGGCCACGTACCAATTGTTGTCGATGGCGTAGGTAGCCGAGAACGTGTTGCCCTTGACGTCCGTGCCGCCACCGGCAAAGTCGGAGTCAGTAACAAGTCCCAGGGAGGCGTTCGCGTCCAGCGCCTCGTACTGGTACTTCACCTGCCAGCCGCCCTTGGTCTTGGCCGAACCGAGCTGGACCCCCGCCAGATAACCGGTTTCGAGGTCGTTGACGTCCCTGTTTTCAACATAGTCCGCAAATACGTTGAGCGGCTGGTCGAATACGGTGAAGCCCAGGTCCACGGACGCGGTCACCAGCTCATAGTTGTACTCGTACACGTCGACGCCATCGACGAGCACGGAGGAGTTGCCGTAAAAGCTGTTGTTGTAAATAGCCGGCTCGCCTTTGACGGGTATATCAATATACCCTGCCGACACGGTCAGCTTGGCGCCATCGACCGGCGTAAACGTCGCCCCGAGCTGGGTGGCCCACACCCCGTAATTGTTCTTGTCGCTCTGGTTGCTGTCACTTTCGATAAAGCTGTAGGTGGCATTGGCAAAGAACATGTCATTCGCCCAGCTGACGGCGGCACCTTCCGGCCGGAAATCTCCGTCAAAAATTAACTGGCTCTTCTCCACCGTGTAAAAAGGGTTGACGAACTTGCCGGCGGTGACAGCTGTGTCTTCGAGGCCCGTCCAGGTGGCATAGGCCAGGTCGAGGTTGATCTGCTTGCTGGTACTGCCGCCGCCCAGGGTCTGGTTGCTGGACACGGGGTCGTCGCTGCCGGTGGCCAGCCCAAAGCCTACCTCGGTGGTGTCACTGGTTTTCGCCACCAGGGCCGGGCGCGCGCGAATGCGGTAACGTTCCCGGTCATCCCGGCCCTCCTGGTCGATATCCTCATACCGGAAGCGGTAATCCCCTTTCCACTTGATCTTTTCAGCCCAGGACATTTCCTGGGTCTGTTGCTTGAGTGTCGCGACCTCGGCGTTGGTCGCCGCCAGGTCCTCGACTTTCACGGTATTGCCACCGGCCGCCGCGCGCAATTTCTGGTTTTCGGTTTCCAGCGCCTTGACGCGCTCACTCATCGCGGCGAACTCCGCCTTGAACTGCTCCCACTCCGCGGCCGGGACCTGGGCGTTGGCGCCGGTACTGGCGCACAGGGCACCCCACACCACCAGGGTAATGATTTTCTTCATGATTGCTTCTCCGTGGAATTAATGGACGGTTCCCACCGCGCGTTTCTTATTTTGGGCGCGAGGTTAATGGAGAAACATGACAGTATTATTACAAATGGCAACAGATTTGCTGCCCGGAGGGGGGTTTATTACAGCCAGATTACGCTCAGGTTACACGCGCGTAGCCCTGGACAACCACATACAAGCCTGCCCGGCCGCCCGCAGGGGGGATGGTGCCGGCGCGGACCCGGTCAGGCAAACACTCCCACCAATACCCAGCCCAGGGAGACCACGACCAGCGCCTCGATGGCAAGCGCGGCCAGCTCCACATGGGGTGACCGACTCCTCAACTCTTTTTGTGCTGCTCGCAAATTCATGTAATGCCCCGACCCTGTCCAGCTCTTGTATATACATAAACTACACAAAGAACGGCGACAAGACAATGTAAATACATGTGATAAACTCACGTTTCTTGAGTCAGGTCACACTGCGGCATGTCAAAAACCAAACTGCTCAATATCCGTATCGACCCGGAATTAAAGAAAAAAGCCAAGCGCCTGGCGGAAGCAGACGGCAGGTCGTTGTCCAACTGGGTGACCAAGTTGATCGCCAGCCGGGTGGAAAAAGCCGAGAAGGAGCAGGCGGGTAAAGACAGCTAGTCTGCCCGCCGTAGCGGCTGCTAACGATCAGCAGCCTGGTTGTCCAGGTTGGTGATGTCAAACGCGGGAACATACAGCTGCGGCGTCTTGCCACCATCCACAGGCAGAATCACCCCCGTGATGAAGGAGGCGTCATCAGACCCCAGGAAACAGATCGCCTGGGCCACTTCCTCGGGGGTTGCCGCACGTTGCATCGGGATCGCGTCGGTGATCGCTTTCTTCACCGCCTCGTTCTTCAGCGTTGCCGCGTTCAGTCCCGGTGTATCGACCGCGCCCGGCGCCACCACGTTAATACGCACATTATGGGGAGCCGCTTCCATGGCCGCACACTGGCTGAACTGGTTGAGCGCCGCCTTGGCCGCGCCATAGGCACCGGAAGCCAGTCCCGCCCGCAGGCTGCTGACCGAGGAAATATTGACGATCGAGCCGCTGCGGCGGGGAATCATGAGGCGCAGCGCCGCCTGCACGCCAACGAACACACTGTCCACGCCAATACCAAAATTGGCACGCCAGTCCTTTAATGTCTGGTCCACCACCATACCCCCGATGACCGAGGGCGCGTTGTTGACCAGCAGGTCCAGCCGGCCGTGCCGCCGCGCCGTGTCATTGATCAGGTCGGCGAAAGCCCCGGTATCGCCCACGTCCAGTTCGTAACCGGTAAAACTGCCCTCGAGGCCCTCCACCGCCGCCAATTCGTCGAGCTTGGGTTTGCGACGGGCGCAACTCACCACGTGAGCGCCCTCGGCCACGAGTTGTAGACCATGCTCCGGCCGATACCCATGCTGCCACCCGTAACGATAGCGACCTTGCCTGCGAAACGTGATCTGCCCATAACCATACCCCGGTAACTTGCCTACATGCCCGGCAACAACAGCGCAGCCGCGCCGGATGTGTGAATTCCCAATCCATTCCTGCCGCTGAAAGCCACCGTCACCAGGCCTCCCGATGCATCCTGTTCAACGGCGGTCACGGTCCCTTCCATGACCATGGTATCACCGGGCAGGTTGGGCGCCTTCAGCGTGAAACTGAGTTGCCTCAGCCGACTGCCGGCACCCGCCCAGTCGCTCAGGTACCGCGCGGACAGCCCGCTGGTGGTCAGGATATTCATGAAAATATCGGGCATACCGGCGGCACGGGCCGCAGGGACGCTGTGGTGCACCGGGATAAAATCCTGGGTCGCGATCGCACCGGCGACAATCAGTTTGTGGCTGACGGGAATGACCAGTGCGGGCAGTCGGTCCCCCACGCGGACGTCGGACACCCTGATGTCCCGGAAATCGGGCCGCCAGCCGTCCCGGACCTGGCTCGTGCGGACACCGGTGGCCGCGCTCTTGTCGCGGGCTTCGGCAGTCCCGGCCTCGCGGGTAGCGTCCACGGTTGCCGGTTGATACTGAAAATAGGTAATCAGCGCCTCCGCAAACGGATTATCCCTGCCCGTAAGGTACTCCACCCGCTCGGTCACGAAATAGCCCGCACCCAGCGCCGTGGTCTTTTTCCCACTGATGTTGACCACGCTACTGTAGTGCAGGGCACGCTCACCGGGACGCAGGTAACGCAGGAAACTGATCTCGTAGCTGACCGCCACGTTGGCCGGGTAGCCCATGTCCTTCAAGTCGTCAAAGACCTGGTAGGGCGGCGCAGCGGTGGAACCGGGCGCATACCGGTCATTGATATCCCGCATGGTCCACATCTGCATCATGGCGGGTGGCGCGATCTGGCCATCACCCGGCAGGTAACTTGGATTCCTGTCGCCCATGGCCGCACACCACTGCCAGATTTGCGTCGCACTCACCGGGTTGTGGCTCAGGTACGGGCCTACGCGACGCCCTGCCAGGCGCGCCAGGCGTTCGGATTCGGACACATTTGCTGCGGGCATAAATTCCACTCGGCTCGTGGCCCCCGGCATGGGCAGTGATAAGTTTAACGCGCGGTCAAGGGCGCTGGCGACACACGGCGTGCGCCGGTGAGAATGCCAGGTAGCCCCAGTGGGTGCGACCTTCAGACCGGATTTTTCGATTGCCTGCCATCACCTGGCCATCCAAAAAAAAACCGCACCTAGTGCAGGTGCGGTAAAAAAAGGACATGACCCCGTCCTAGAATTGATACGCCAGCGACACCGCCCAGGTGCGCGGCATGTTATAGGCGCCAGTCACGAACGGACCCACCTGGTAGGTGTTGGTCAGCACGCGTTTGTCATCCAGGTTCTTACCCTCCAGGGCGACGCTCCAGTGCTCATCGGGAGTGCGGTAGGTGAGTATCGCGTTCCAGATCACGTAGGATCCCTGGTACTGTAACTGGCCGAGTTCCGTGCTGGTGTCGATCGGCGAGTTGGTGTAGGAATCGTCGCGATAGGACACGTCGGTACCCGCCGAAAAGCTGCCCCAGTCCGCGACTTCAAAGTCATAACCCACCCTCGCCTGGGCCGTCCAGTCGGGCGAGAATCCCAGGGCTGTCTGATTGGCTATATCCTCACCACCGCTTTCATAGGACTTGATCTGGGCATCCAGGTAGCCAACGTTCAGCCCGAGCATCAGCCCGTTGACCGGTGGCAACCATTGCAGTTCAACTTCCGCACCGCTGGTCTCTACCTTGCCCACATTGCCGACCGTTTCATCCAGGCTGGCGCCGTTCAGGACAATGGTCGACAGCTGCTTGTCCTTGTAGTCGTTAAAGAACGCTTCCGCATTCAGTCTCAGACTGCCGTCCAGCCAGGTGCTCTTCACACCCAGGGTATAGGCATCCACTGTTTCGGGATCGTACTTGGTGGTATTACCACCGGTGCGCTGGAATCCGCCGGACTTGAATCCCTGCTGGTAGGCAGCGTAAGTCATCAGATCATCATTGATGAACCAGGTCAGGCGCGCAGTAAGGTGAGAACTCATTCCATGAGTCGTTGGCGTGAGTGTCCTCCGGGCTTGTCAGGACAACATACTCTGAGTTGAACCCCGGCGGCACAAACTGCGACGCCCAGTAGGCCGGACAGATGCATGGCGTTCGCTTCCTGGCGGGGCGACCGAGACCACGGCGTCCTGCGGAAATCCCACCAGTCCGGCATAAGCGTAGAGGCCCTGCGTGACCGTGGCGCGCTGCGTCTCCTTTTTCTTGTCCTCGGTGTACCGGCCGCCCAGCGACAATTGCCACTGTTCAGTCATATTCCAGTCGACCGTCGCATAGGCGGATGTCGATTCGATATCCCGGGTATCCTTGGTAGTGTCCTTGGTTTGCGTCTGGATCGCGCGCAATCGCTCGTACTGGTAAGTCGTCGAGGGCGACTTCTGGCTGCCATCGAGATAGTACAGGCCCATGACCGAATGTATCTTGTCCGCATCGAAATTCAGCTGGAACTCCTGGCTGAAATCGTCAGACTTGCGATCGTTGAGCGTGGTGATGAATTGCTGGTTGCTGCCGTCGAAATCGAAGGGCTGTACATTATCGAGACTGCGATTGGCGGTAATGGATTTGAGATTCCACTGCTCGTGGAATTCCCAATCCAGTGTCACTGCCACCGTGTTCGCTTCGATCTTGTACTGGTCAAAGCCCTGCACAAATTCGGTGGATACCCGATCGATGTCCGATGGTACCGAGGCGTCATTCGGCGTGGTCACCAGGCCGGTGCCCGGGCCGAGGAATCGATTGGCGCCGGCGATAACAAAATCGATTCCCGACAGGGTCGCGGAATTTACGCCCACCCGATTCGGGATGCTCGGATTGGAATCGTCCCTGGAGTAATCTCCCCACAACTTCACCTTCAGGGTATCGGTCGCATTCCACAACAGGGCGCCGCGATAGGCCTGGATATCCTCCGACCAGTAGTCTCCGTTATCAAACGTGTTGGTCTGGATGCCATCACGGTTCTTGTACAGGGCACCGAAATTCCCGAGCAGGGTATCACCGATGATGGGTCCGGAAATGTTACCCTTGACCTTCATCAGGTCGTAATCCCCGGCAGACACCTCTACCCTGCCCGTTAATTCCTCTGTGGGCTCCTTGGACACGAACTTGATTGCGCCACCAATAGTATTGCGCCCGTACAGGTTGCCCTGCGGACCCTTGAGCACTTCTACCCGCTCGACGTCATAGACATCCAGCAGGGCACCGGTCGTACGATTGATGTAAACATCATCCACGTAAATGCCGACACCCTGGTCAAAGCCGGCGTCGTTGCCTATGCCGCGAATAAAGATGGAGACGGCACCGGCAACCAGGCCGCCCGTCGTTGTCAAGGTAATGTTAGGCGTCATTCGCTGCAGGTCGAGAATGTCATCCACCTGCGCAGCCCGAAGTTCCTCTGCGTTGTAGGCACTTACGGCCATGGGCACCTGCTGCAGGTTTTCCGAACGTTTGCGGGCAGTCACCACCACCTCTTCCAGCATCGCGGCCTGGGCCAGGTCAGTTACCGCCAGGGCGGACGCCACGGCCACCGCCATCAAGGCGCTCTTGAAATTATTCCGGTGCATAGGGATTGCCTCACAGTTATGGAATTATGTTGCAACTCCCCGTCGAGACGGGCAGTTGATCGATGAATTATCGTCATGTGACAAAACGTGGACAGTGCCGATCAGACCAGATTAATGAACATTTATGTTCAGGTGCTGCCACGGCTGGCGCCCATTGCGGCCTGATTCCGGGCACCCGGAGGCGACGGTAGCGGATCCGCTTCGCAGTGCGCAGGAACGGAAATGTCTATGAATCTGGCGCAATGGGTTCTTTGCCAAAGGATCCAGGGGACTAACATTGAGCGACAACATCGCCGCCACCAGGCACACCTCATGTCCCGTCCCTCCCACCTTCGCCTGCTTGCGCCGGGCCGTATTGGCGGACTCGCCCTTCGCAACCGTATTGTCATGGCCGCGATGGGTACGAATTTCGCCGCGGCGGACGGTCACTGTACCGAGCGCCTCATCGCCTATTACGAGGCCCGGGCGAGGGGTGGCGCCGGACTGCTGGTGCTGGAGACATCGGCCGCACTGTGGCCCAACGGCGCGAGTATGCCCAATACCCTTGGTTTCTCGGACGACCGCTTTATTCCTGGCCTGAGCGAACTCACCCGCCGCGTCCACCGGCACGGCGCCAGGATCGTGGCCCAGTTGAACCATAGCGGCAAAATGTCCCAGGAGGACACGGCAGCGGGACGACCAATCCCAGTGCCATCGGCGGTCCGACCGATACGCAGCGAGATGGTCAAGGTGTTGACGCCCGGGGAAATCGGCAGCTTCATCAAGGCTGCCGGGCCGGACGGCGCCGGTCCGCACTACTACGAGATGACGACGCGGCAGATAGCCGACACTGTGCAGGGCTTCGCCAGCGCTGCCAACCGCGCCCAGCGCGCCGGCTTTGATGGTATCGAGCTACACGCAGGGCACGGGTATCTGCTGGCCAATTTCCTCTCCCCCTATACCAACCGACGCACCGACGAGTATGGCGGCTCCAGCGAAAATCGTGCGCGTTTCCTGCTGGAAACCATCACAGCGGTGCGGGCGGCCACCTCCGACAATTTTCCCATCCTGGTGCGACTGGACGCCCATGAGTACCGTATCGAGGGCGGCATCAGACTCGCCGATTGTGTAGCAACGTCGCGCCTGTGCGAACGCGCTGGTGCGGATGCCATCGATGTCAGCGCCTACGGCAATGTCGCACACGCGATCGCCTTCACCGAGGCGCCACTGGTCCACGAACCCGGAGGGTTCATACCGTTTGCCACGGCGGTGAAGCAAGCGGTGGCGATCCCGGTGGTGGCGGTCGGGCGGATCGAGCCCGACATCGGGGAGCGACACATCGCGGCCGGCCACTTCGATTTTCTCGGCCTCGGAAGAAAATTACTCGCCGATCCGGAGCTGCCGAACAAACTTGCAGCGGGCCAGCAAAAGGCCATCGCGCCCTGCATATACTGTTATATCTGCGTCAAGCCAGATTTTCATCAACAAACCTATCTGTTGCGCCGTCAATCACGACACGGGGCGCGAATACCAGGGCGATATCATCGCCCGCAGCAGCCAGCCTGGACACATGCTGGTGGTCGGGGGGCCCGGGGGGTCTGGAGGCAACCCGCCTGCTGGCCGCCAAGGGCCACAGGGTCACCCTGTGGGAAAAAGACAGGGACCTCAGGGGTACAGCACGGATAGCCGCGCTGGCCTATGCGCCGAATGAACGGCTGGTACATTACCTGTGCAGGGCGGTCCGCGCGCTGCCGATCGACATACATCTGGGCAAGACCGCTACTGCCGCGATATCGCCGCCATCGACCCGGACCACATCATTCTCGCCACCGGCGCATTGCGCAATGCGCCCGCGATTCCCGGCAGGGAACAGCGCCATGTTTCGACGGCGACCAGCTGCGCGGTATCCTGTTTGGCAACAACCGGAGGCAATCGCCAGACTTCACCGCTGCAGCGCCTGGTCCTGAAGGTCGGCCGGGCCAGTCAGCTGCTGCGCAATATCCGCCTGATGCGGTTTCTCAGTAAACTGTGGATGCCGATACCGGGTAAGGTCGTTATTGTCGGCGGCGGGCTCGTCGGGCTGGAACTCGCGGAATACCTGGTGGAGCGCCGCCGGCACGTGACGGTGCTGGAGTGCGGACCGGCGTTCGGCCCGGAACTCTCCATAGTCCGTCGGGCCAGGGTCCTGCACCTGCTGCAGGCCACGGTGCCGTGCTGCACAAGTCGGTGACTCACCTCACTATCGGAGCGCAATCAGTAGACTTCACCACCGGGGAAGACCGGCAGTCGATACCCTGCGAACAGGTCATCATCGCCATGGGCGCCGAGCCGGACGACACGTTGCTGACGAGCCTGTCGGGTACGAGGGCCCAGCTCCACCGTATCGGAGACTGTCGCCGCGTGGGCTATATAGACGGGGCCATCCTGGATGCCCGTGAACTGGTGCAAGCTATCGGGTAAGCGCATGCCCCCGGGGCGAGGCGCGCAAATGGCGCAGAGTCCGCGCTGGCAAATGACCGGGCCGCCAACGCCGGGCCTGTCTCAGGCGTGGCTCAACGCCAGCATCCTTTCCTTGTAGGTTTTTGGGGTATACCCGGTCCAGCTCTTGAAAGACCGCACGAAGGAACTAGGCTCGGTAAATCCCAATAACTCGGCCAGGTCGGCTACTCGAGCGTCGTCATGGAGCAGCTTGTCGATCGCTATTTCACAACGGACCTCATCCTTGATCGCCTGATAACTGGTTTGCTCAGACTGCAGGCGCCGCCGCAAGCTGGACTCCGACATATAGAGCATCGAGGCCACCTCGGCGAAGGACGGCGTACCGTTCGCCAGGTCAATACTGACCAGCGATTTAATGGCCGCGCTGGTACTCGCCGGAACCCTGGCCATGACAATCAGGTAATACACGCTGTTCTTGAGGAATTCCCCAAGGGATGCCGGGGTATGCACCAACCGCCTGTCCAGTAAGTCGCGGGCGAACGCGCAGGTATTCTCGCCGGCGTCAAATCGCACGGGACCATTAATCGTACGGGACAAACTGTCGTGGTAGTCACGGTTGAGCGGCGGGGCATCGATACGCAGCTCTGCCGCGGTCAGGGCCTGCCCGATAAGCCAGCCACAAAGCGCATGCCAGACCAGCAGGCCGGAGGCCCGCGCCGCGGTTAACCCGGAGTCGACCCGGTCCCAGTCCTCGGGAATCAGTGCGGCGCCCGCCGCCGGCACGTCGATGATATAGCACAGCCTGGCTGTGTCACTACCGGGGTCCTCCAGCAGCGACATACGGTAACCGGTAAGGGGGAAAAGGAGCAGGTCAAAGCGTTCGGCAAGTCGCAGCGCATCACGCAGCGTGCGGGCGCCGATCATGCAATGACACATCAGCTCAAAGCCCTCTCCCCCAAGGCCAGCGGCCCAGGGCAGCGGCTGTTTGAGCTGTTGCATCTGCTGTGCCGCCGCCTTGTAGAGCCTGGAATAGGCAATAGCGGACAGTGGGTGTTCGGCGTCCAGCGCTGCGATTCGATCCGGCCGGAGCTCCGCCGCTGCCGCGACGACGCCGGAGTCCACGCCAATTTTTTCGAGATAATCGAAAAGACGGAGGAACTTCTTGGCTGGAACGGTAATTTCGCTCATCGATTCATGGTAATCGTGCGGCGGGCCAGGCCTTTTATCAGAATTATATTGCGCGATTAGCTTACCATAACTGCAGGTAGTAACAGACCCGTGCCCGCCGCCCTGCGCTGCTGGCCGATAATGTTCACCAATGTGGTCGCCTGGGTCATGTACAACCGCGCAGTCCCTCGGGCACAATCGCAGCCCTGGGTCTTTCACTGGGCGTTATCATGGCTGGTTCCGCAGCAGACATAAGCCATCTCCGGCACGAGGTTATGGTCGCGGGTATTTCCAACGCCTGCTTCAATGGTTTCTTTGCGTGGTTGTTAATGAAAGACGGTCCCGCCCTGCGTTGGGATGGCGAGCACAGTTTCGTGGTTGATATTATTGCAACCGGACTACTGCTGCCGCTAATCGTCGCCCTCATCGTGATCCCACTGCAACGCAGCAAACTCAGGAAGGGCAGGCTCGCACCTATTGACCTGGGCAATACCTCCCTGATCCAGGCGCTCGCCAACCGCTTTCCTGCGGCCACCTTCAGGAGCGCGATGCTGTTTGGCCTGATCGGTCTGGTCGTCGCGGCGCCACTGACCCTGTTCGTTTTCCAACTCGTCGGTGTGCAACAGGCGTCCGTGGTCAATTATGCGATCTTCAAGGGATTATGGACCGGGTTGCTGGCGGCAGTGCTGGTGATTCCGATGGTGCTGATCGCGCTCAGGAAACCTGGAATCACGTCTTAGCCCCCGGGCGCCGGGAGACTCTTCATGGGAATACTGCAAAACAAGGTCGGGCTCGTCACCGGCGCGGGACAGGGTATCGGCCGGGCCATCGCGGCATCGTATGCGCGCGAGGGTGCGCAAGTGCTGGTTGCAGACTTCAATGAGGACATGGGCAGGGAAACCGTGCGCCTGATTACCGACGCTGGCGGTAACGCCACGTTTTTCGGTGGCGACGTCAGCAGGGAGGACTCAGTCAGTGCCATGGTGGAGTTCGCGCTGGCAACCTACGGCCGGCTGGACATCGCCTGCAACAGCGCCGCCCTGAGTCGGGGAGCCGGCCCCATCCACGAATACGAGCGCAGCGTCTTCGACCAGACCCTGGAAATGTGCCTCACCAACACCTGGCTGTGCATGAAATACGAAATTCCGGCGATGCTGCAAAATGGCGGCGGCGCCATAGTGAATATATCCTCCAACTCCTCCCTGCGCGGCCAGGCCTACAATACCGCGTACGCCGCGGCCAAGGGGGGCGTGAACATCCTCACCAAGAGCGCGGCCGCCGAATACGGTGCCCTGGGTATTCGTATCAACGCCGTGTCACCTGGCGTGATTCGCACCCCCGGCGTGGAAAAGTACTTCGAGGAACAGCCGCAGATGGCCGAGGGACTCAGGAGGGCAGCAGTAATGAATCGATTGGGGGAACCGGAGGAAATCGCCGAGGCAGTCAGCTTCCTGTCCAGCGACCGGGCCTCGTTTATAACCGGCCAGATTCTCTCAGTAGACGGCGGCGGCGCCGTGCGCTAACGCCACCCACCGCCCGCACGACCGGTCAACCAAACCGACCCGTAATATAATTCTCGGTCAACTGGTGGCTCGGGTTGGTAAATATATCCTTGGTTTCGCCCACTTCGATCAACTTGCCCAGGTGGAAATACGCTGTGCGCTGTGAGACCCGGGCGGCCTGTTGCATGGAATGGGTGACGATGGCGATCGTGTAATTCTCCTTGATCTCATCGATCAATTCCTCGATGCGCGCGGTGGCGATGGGGTCCAGCGCCGAGCAGGGTTCGTCCATCAGGATCACCTCCGGGCTGACCGCGATGGCGCGGGCGATACACAGACGCTGTTGCTGTCCGCCCGAGAGTCCGGTACCCGGCTTGTCCAGCTGGTCCTTGACCTCTTCGAACAGGCTGGCGCGCCGCAGGCTGTTTTCAACGATCTCGTCCATCTCGGCCTTGTTGTGCGCCAGCCCGTGTATGCGCGGGCCATAGGCAACGTTTTCATAAATAGACTTGGGAAACGGATTGGGCTTCTGAAACACCATCCCCACGCGAGCCCGCAACAACACGGTATCCTGATCGCTTTTATAGATATCGGCATCGTCGAGGGTAATGTCGCCCTCCACCCGGCAAATCGGAATAATGTCGTTCATGCGATTGAGCGAGCGCAGGAACGTGGACTTGCCGCAGCCAGACGGTCCAATCATGGCCAGCACTTCATTGCACCCGATATCGAGGGACACGTCCACGATGGCCTGCTTGTCACCGTAGAAGACGTTTACATTGCGGGCTGACATCTTCGCATTGTCGACAAAGGGTTTGCCGATAGTGACATAGTCCCTTACATCCGCGTGATCACGAATGTCCATTTGCCGTTCTTCGCCGTCAGGCATCTTAATCTCCCCGGTTGATCCGGTCTTGCGAGCCACAGCAGCTAACACGCTCATACTCCAAGGTCCCTGCAGGCGCCAGGCCCGTCACGCTATTTCAGTTCGAAACGCCGGCGCAAATAGACCGCCAGAGCGTTCATCAAAATAAGAAACCCCATCAGCACCATGATGGCAGCGGAGGTTTTTTCGGTGAAGCCACGTTCAGGACTGTCCGCCCACAGGTAAATTTGCACCGGCAGGACAGTCGATGGGTCGGTGACACCGCCCGGCACATCCATGATAAAAGCCACCATGCCGATCATCAGCAGGGGGGCGGTCTCGCCCAGCGCCTGCGCCATACCGATAATGGACCCCGTGAGAATACCCGGCATGGCCACGGGCAGTACATGGTGTAAAACCGTCTGCAATTTGGAAGCGCCGACCCCCAGAGCCGCTTCGTGAATTGACGGCGATACCGCCTGAATCGCGGCACGGGAGGTAATGATGATAGTCGGCAGCGTCATGAGGGCAAGCACAATGCCCCCGACCAGTGGTGCCGACCGCGGTAATTCAAAGAAGTTGATAAACACCGCCAGGCCCAGCAGCCCGAACACGATGGAAGGCACCGCGGCGAGGTTGTTGATATTAATCTCTATGAGGTCGGTCAGTCGATTGCGCGGTGCAAATTCCTCCAGGTAGATCGCGGCCATCACGCCGATGGGAAAGGCGAGGCAAAACGTCACCAGCAGGGTATAAAAAGAGCCGTACAGGGCGGCGCGAATACCTGCCATCTCAGGCTCCCGTGAATCACCCGCCAGGAAGAACGTGGTATTGAAACGCGATTCTGTCCGTCCCTCCGCCCGCAGTCTGTCCAACCAGGCCATCTGCACATCCTTGACCTTGCGCTCCGAGTCGTCGGTGCCCGCCGCCACCTGTCCTTTGAGGTAGCTGCCCGCCTCGGCATGCGCCTTCAACCAGACTTCGCGCTTGCTGCCGATGAGTTCCGGGTTGTTGACCACCATGTCGCGCAAGGTATATTCGGCGCCAATGCTGAGCAATCGGTAGAGCTGCTTCTTATCGTTGCGGCTGCTGACCTCGGGAAACATCGAGCGCAGGCTGCTCTTTATGACCGCACCGTAATCTGCCCCGGCGATTTCCTCCGGTGTCGCGCCGGGCCCGATACCCAACTCCCGCGGATCGAAATCCACGTCCATCCTGATGTACTGCTGGGTAAACGCGGGCATACCCTTGACCACGATGTCAGTCAGGAGTATCAGCAAAAACGCGAAGCCTATCAGTACTGCGATCCGCCCGTACCACTGGAACCGCCGCTCCCGCGCATACCGCTTCTTCAGGGACGCCTGAATCGCAGCGGTCGTACCTTGTTCATTCATATTGTTCACGGTATTTTCTCACCACATACAACGCCACGACATTCAGTACCAGCGTTATGAAAAACAGCGCGAGACCCAGGGCAAATGCGGCCAGGGTCTTGGGACTGTCGAATTCCTGGTCTCCCACCAGCAGGGTAACGATCTGCACGGTTATCGTAGTCACTGCCTCAAGGGGATTGATGGTCAGCTTGGCGGACAAACCCGCGGCCATGACCACGATCATGGTTTCGCCGATGGCTCTGGAGGCCGCCAGCAATACACCGCCGACGATCCCCGGCAAGGCGGCGGGCAACACGACCCTGCGAATAGTCTCGTTCATGGTTGCCCCCATACCCAGCGAGGCCTCCCGCAAACTTACCGGGACCGCGTTGATGATGTCGTCTGACAGCGACATCACGAATGGAATGATCATGATGCCCATGACGATACCCGCCGCCATGGCGCTCTCGGAGGCAATATTCAAACCGATAGACTCGCCCATGTCGCGAATGAACGGCGCCACGGTCAATGCAGCGAAAAAGCCGTACACTACCGTCGGCACCCCGGCAAGAATTTCCAGAATGGGCTTGGTAACCGCACGGAAACCACGTGAGGCGTACTCGGAGAGGTAGATAGCCGACATCAGCCCTACGGGGACGGCAATCAGCAGGGCTACGAAGGAAATCAACAGGGTACCCACCAGCAACGGAACAAAACCGAATGCCCCGGACGCGCCGACCTGGTCAGACCGGATCGCCATTTGCGGGCTCCACTGCAAGCCCAACAGGAAGTCTGCCACCGGGACCAGGTGAAAGAAGCGAATCGCCTCGAACAATACGGACATGACAATTCCCAGGGTCGTCAAAACCGCCAGCAGCGAACAGCCGAACAGAATCCACTCAAAGATACTTTCGACGTTGTTGCGCGCTCGCAGGACAGGACTTATCCGACGCAGGGCCAGCACCGCACCGACCATCGCCACCGCAAACACGAGCGTCGCCTTGAGCTGACTGAAGGAGGAGGCCAGCGCCCTGTAGTGCTCCGCGGCCTGTATCTGGGCCTGATCCAACTGTGCCGAGTCAATTGCTCCCCTGGCAAAACTCTGTATTTGATTGTAATAGAGGCCGAGTTCGTCGGGGGGCAATACCTGCTTGTCCACGGGCAAACCGGAGACCACGAGTCGGTGGAGGACGCTGGATTCGAAGCCCAGCCACAACCCCAGTACCACCAACGCCGGCAGCGCCGCCCACGCCGCTGCCATGTAGCCGTAATGCTTGGGAAGGGAATGCAGGGTGGCCAGCCCGCCCAGACGCGTGGCGACCACCTGTGAGCGCTTGCGCCCAAGAAAAAAACTGGCCAGGCACAGGGCGAACAGCACCAGCACTACCGTCGTTGTCTGCATTACCGAGCTGCCACCTTATGATATGACATCGAACGCAAGAATCGGCACACCCATGGGCCACGACTGGCGCGCCGCATGCCGCGACGCGCCAGCCAGGTACCGTACCACGCCAGTCGAGTTCCCCCGACTACAGAGTCATCGGCTTGAGGTTTTTGACATCGTCCTCAGCCTGCTTCAAATCCTCATCCGACAGGGGTATCAAGCCCCGCTCCGGGAGATAGCCGTCCTCCCCCATCGCCTTCTTCGAAGTGAACTCGATAGCGTATTCCTGTATCCCGGGTATTTTGCCGACATGGGCTGCTTTTATGTAAAAATACAACGGGCGAGACACGGGATACGCGCCGCTGGAGATGGAATCGAAATCAGGAACGACCCCCTCGACGCTGGATCCCTGCACCTTGTCGCCATTTTCCTCAAGAAAGCTGTAACCGAAGACACCCACCGCGTCGGGATTGGCTTCCAGCTTCTGGACAATCAGGTTGTCGTTTTCACCTGCCTCGATATAGGCGCCGTCTTCCCGCAGGGCATAGGCCACGGTGACAAACACGTCCTCGCCCTTGGGCGGCTTGCCGTTTTTCTGCGCGACCGCGTCATAGACCCCGGCCGAAATGCCCAGCCTGGCCATGGCGGCCTTGATGGCATCCACCTGGTCCGCGCCCAACTCCGCGAGTGTTTTCAGCTCCGGGATCTCCTTGGCGCCACCGCCCATGGCCAGCTCGGCAAATGCGTCCCGGGTCCCGGATGTGGGCGGCGGGCCGAGGACTTCGATGCGGGTCGCCGGCAGGGCCGGATTGACATCCTTCCAGGTCTTGTTGGGGTTCGGCACCAGTTTGCCATCCGCACCCGGAACATCCTTGGCCAGGGCCATATAGATGTCCCTGAGCTGCAACTTGAGTTCCGGAGCCTGGCGGGAGTTGGCAATGGCGATGCCATCGTAGCCGATCAACACCTCGACAATATCGGTCACGCCGTTCGCCTTGCAGGTATCGTACTCGCTCTGCTTGATACGTCGCGAGGCATTGGTAATATCCGGCGTATCGGCGCCAACCCCGTTACAGAACAGCTTGAGGCCACCGCCAGTACCGGTCGATTCTATTTTCGGCGCCTTGAACCCGGTAGACCGACCGAAGCGTTCGGCCACCACCGTAGCGAAGGGATACACCGTGGAGGAACCGACAATGCTCACACTGTCGCGGTTCGCGGCCACTGCCGGGTGGAGGCCGCCCGCGGCGACCATGAATGCAACTGCTCCGATCCAATGATTCTTCACGTGCTAGCAACCCCTGATCCTGAGTAAGTGTTGAACCGGGCAGCCCCCGGTTCCCGGTTCGCAGTCTAGATTCAATTCGTTACACTTTTGTGACGGCCACGCGACTTATTTTTATGCCCGCCATCGCCAGTGTGGCCCGAAGCCCACTGCTCACTGCGGCACGACCACCTTGTCGCCCAGCTCGCTGAGGCGTCCATGCCTCACATCGAGGCCCCTGACCAGATACACGACATGTTCAGCGATGTTACAGGCATGGTCGCCGATCCGCTCGAGGCTGCGCAACGCCCACATCTCGTTCAGTATAGCCCCAATATTCCTGGGGTCTTCCACCATAAAAGTGATCAGGCTGCGCATGGCGCTGCCGTATTCCCGGTCAACCTCCAGGTCGCCTTTCACCACCTCTACCGCCTGGTTGACCTCCAGCCGGGCGAAGGCGTCCAGCGCCTGGCGCAGCATACTGCCCACCAGCGTGCCGATGTGCCTGATTTCGACAAAATTGCTGGGCGAAAAGCCGTCTTCCGACATGCGCACGGCCTGCCGGGCAATCTTCGCGGCCTCGTCGCCGATGCGCTCGAGGTCCCGGTTCACCTTGATAATGGTAATGACCAGGCGCAGGTCGCTGGCGGTTGGCTGGCGCCGGGCCAGGATAGTGGCGCATTCGTCGTCAATCGCCATCTCCATCTGGTTGACCTCGCCGTCGCGGCGCACGATCAGCTCCGCCTCCCCGCTATCCATGTTGACGAGGGCTTCCAGTGCGCTCGACAGCTGCTGCTCGACCTTGCCACCCATGGACAACATATGATTGCGCAAGGACTCCAATTCCGTATTGAACTTCGCGGATATATGCTGCTGGTAATCTTCCTTTTTCAACATGCGCTCACCCCCTGGCCTGGAACACCATCGTAAATGTACTGCCGTGGCCCAGTCTACTCTCTATTTTCAGCTGCGCATCATGCGCGGCCGCCACGTGCTTCACGATGGCCAGTCCGAGACCGGTACCACCGGTGGCCGAGCAGCGGCTGTCGTCTACCCGGTAAAAACGCTCCGTTAAACGCGGGATGTGCACCGAGTCTATACCAATTCCCCGGTCCTCGACCCGCAACAGGTACTTGTCCCCTTCCTGATACCAGCGAATTGTGACAGGACTGCCCTCGGGCCCATATTTGATGGCATTGATGGCAAGGTTGGAAGCGGCGCTGTACAGTTGTCGATAGTCGCCCACCAGTTTCTTGTCGGTCGCCATATCGATCTCAATCCGGGCCGTCGGGTAGGTCTGCGTCAACTCATCCCGCAATTCCTGCAGCAGCCCCCGCATGTCCACGGGTTCACGCGCTTCCTCGCGCTTCTCGCTCTCGATACGCGACAGCCACAGCAGGTCCTTGAGCAGATTCTCCATCCGCTGGGCCTGTTGCCCCATTTGCTGTAACGGCTTGATATAGCGTTGGGGGAAATCGCCACTGTTGGCCAGGAAAGTACCCAGGTAACCGGTGATCACCGTCAGCGGGGTACGCAGCTCGTGAGAGACGTTGGCCACGAAATCCCGGCGCATCTGGTCCGTTCGCACCGCGCTGCTGACATCGCGGACAAACAGCAGCCGGTCGCCCTCGCCGAACCGGGTGATCTCCACTCGCAGGTAGACCTTCTTTTTGTCCCCTGACGCCAGGTATTGCAACGGCGTTGAATAATCCCTTCCCAGGAAGTACCGATTGAACTCCGGCGCCCGCACGAGGTTGGTCAGGGTCTGCCCCGTGTCCTCGGGATAACGCAGGCCCAGCAACGGTTCAGCCGCACGGTTCAACCATTTTATGGCGCCGACCTCGTCTACGATGACCACGCCGTCGCGCATCGCAGCAAAGGAATGTTGCAGGTACTCCACGGTCGATTGCAGCCGCTTCTGGGCCTCCGCATGCTTGCGCTGCTGCAGGTAGATACGCGATAGCAGATTGCCCCATAAACCGTAGGCGTCCGGCGGCGCCGCGCCGGAGTCGTTCAGCCACAGCTGCACACGCCTCATCTGGTAGAGCCAGATACCGATAAAAACCAGCAAACCCGCGATAACCGTTTCCAGCGGGTATCCGTAGACAGAGCCCAGGGCCGCGGACAGGGTCACCACGACAAGAATGCCGCCCAATGCGGTAATCCAGTTCATCCTGCGCGTGTAACCCGCATCATTGCCCTCGAGACGAGAACCTGTAGCCAGTACCGCGAACCGTCTGGATCATGTTGCTGTAATCCCCGGACGGCGCCTGCAGCGCCTTCCGCAGGCGCCGGATGTGCACGTCGACAGTGCGCTCCTCGACATACACATTGGCGCCCCAGACCTGGTCGAGCAACTGGCCACGGGTGTACGCGCGCTCGGGGTGGGACATGAAAAACTGCAGGAGGTTGAACTCCGTGGGACCCATCTCCACCGGCTTGTCGGCGATGAAGATACGCTTGCTCTCCCCGTCCAGCACCAATCCCTCGACCTGGATCCTCTCCCCGTCCGCCGCGCCGTTGGAACGACGCAACTGCGCCCTGATACGCGCGATCAATTCCCGGGGCGCGAAAGGTTTGGTGATGTAATCATCGGCCCCGATATCCAGGCCCTGGATCACATTGTCTTCCGCGGTCTTGGCGGTGAGCATGATCACCGGCATTTCGCGGGTCAGTTCCTCGCGTTTCAGGCGCCGCATCAATTCGAGCCCACTGCCACCGGGAAGCATCCAGTCCAGCAGTACCAGGGCGGGCCGTTCATCCACGATCAGTTGGTACGCCTGTTGTATATCCTGCGCCTCGATGCAGCGAAAATCCGCCATTTCCAGTGCCATGCGCAGCATATCGCGGATGGCAAACTCATCGTCAACGATCAGCACGGTTGGTGCGTTCATAAACCCGGGACCCCTCGCGTCTTACAAATCGGGGTATTAAATGAATTTAGTGTGACAATTACATGACAACGGACGGGTAGAATGCAACAAATCTGTAAAACGGCGCCGGGCTCTCTCGCCCTGTGCACCGTGCGGCGGCCCGCTCGCCTAGCGCAGGCTGGCGTTAATATTCAGCAACATCTTGTTGCCGGGGCATAAATCGCCCTCATCCAACTGGTTGAGCGGTCGCTGGGAGGTTTCGAGCACTTCATGCAGGTCGCGCGAGTCCTTGTTCAGGTAGATCAGGCCCGTGAGAATATTCCCGGCACACCGGTGATCCTCCAGCGCGATAAGCGCAGAGCGCCGGTCGAAGGGATTGAGTGATTCATCCACCTTGTACAGGAAGATGGAGGACCCGTCATGCAGGGTGACCTCGTGGCTGTTGCCCGGGTGGTACTCGGTGGTAATCTCCTTGCGCATCGGCACGAAGTCTATCGTCCCCGTGGCCTCGGAATGCTCGCGAACGAACTCGTAGCTCTTGGTGGACTGGGGATTGTTGTTAAACGTGACGCAGGGCGATACCACGTCTATGAACGCGAACCCGCGATGGGACATGGCGGCCTTGATCAGGGGCACCAGTTGTTCCTTGTCGCCGGAAAAACTGCGCGCCACGAAGGTGGCCCCCATTTGCAGCGCTGTACCGCACAGGTCGATGGCACTGTAGATGTTGGGATCGCCCTTTTTACTGGCGGAGCCCCGGTCGGCGGTGGCCGAATCCTGCCCCTTGGTCAATCCGTAGCAGCCGTTGTTCATCACGATATAGACCATATTGAGGTTGCGCCGGGCGACGTGGGCGAACTGGCCCATGCCGATAGACGCCGTATCGCCGTCACCGGACACCCCGAGGTACAGCAGGTCACGGTTGGCCAGTGCCGCACCGGTTACCACCGACGGCATACGCCCGTGCACGGAGTTGAACCCGTGTGACTTGCCCAGGAAGTAGGTCGGCGCCTTGGAAGAACAACCGATACCGGAGAGCTTGGCAATCTTGTGCGGCTCGATCGACAGCTCGTGACAGGCGCGCACGATAGCCCCACTGATCGAGTCGTGGCCACAGCCGGCGCACAACGTCGAGATCGCGCCCTCATAATCCGCCTTGGTATAACCGAGGTCGTTGACGGGAAGGTCCGGGTGGCGGAATTTCGGTATCTGGTAGCTCATAGGAATTCTCCGGCGCGTACTGCGGCCGTGTTGCGATGCAGCGGCAGGACGTTATCTCCATTCAGGTGCTTCTTGATCTGCCTGCGAATGTTGCGCGCGCTGATGGGTGTACCGTCAAAACACAGCACGGACTTGAGTTTGTCCGGACCGAACTCGAATTCCGCCATCAGCAGGGTGCGCAGCTGCGCATCCCTGTTTTGCTCGATGACGAAGACCCTGTCGTGTCGCTCGATAAACTGTTGCACCTCCTCGTTGAAAGGAAACGCGCGCACGCGCATGGCATTCATGTAAATGCCCTCTGCGGCGAGTGAATCCAGCGCTTCACGCGACGATTCCTCGCTGGTGCCAAAATAGAGTACCGCGGTGTCGGTATCCCTGCCGCATTCAACCGTGATCGGGCCCGGCACGTATTCGTTGATCGTGTCCCACTTGCGCAGCAGGCGCAGCATGTTGGCCTCGTATTCCTCGCCTTTTTCCGTGTAGATTGCGTATTCGTTGCGCGAGGTTCCTCGCGTGAAAAACGCGCCGCGGGTCGGGTGGGTACCGGGGTACGTGCGATAGCAGATGGCGTCGCCGTCAACGTCGAGATAACGACCAAACTCCACGCCGTTTTCCAATTGCTCTGCCGTGATCACCTTGCCGCGGTCGTACTTGCGCTCATCATCCCACGCCAATGGCTCCGACATATTGTCGTTCATACCCAGGTCGAGATCGGTCATCAGGATGATGGGGGTCTGCAGCCGTTCCGCCAGGTCAAAGGAGAGCGCGCCAAAATCGAAGCACTCCTTGGGTGTAGACGGAAACAGCAGAACCTGTTTGGTATCGCCATGCGAGGCATAGGCGCAGCTGAGGATATCGGACTGCTGGGTTCGCGTCGGCATGCCGGTAGATGGACCGGCACGCTGGACATTGAACAGTACCGTGGGAATCTCGGCGAAATACGCCAGCCGAGGAATTCACTCATCAGCGACACACCCGGGCCGGAGGTGGCGGTAAATGAGCGCGCCCCGTTCCAGCTGGCGCCGATCGCCATGCCGATAGCCGCCAGTTCATCCTCGGCTTGCACAATGGCATAGTTGCGCCTGCCGGTGCCCGGATCAATGCGCACCCGCCTGGCGTATTTTTCAAACGCATCCACCACCGAGGTGGAGGGCGTAATGGGATACCAGGCGGCCACCGTGGCGCCGCCGTACAGGGCCCCCAGCCCGAGTGCTGTGTTACCGTCCAGCAGAATCTTGTCGCCGACCTTGTCGCTCTTCTCCACGCGGATGCCGATGGGGTGTTCCAGGTTGGTACGCACGTAATGATGCCCGAGTTCCAGGGCGTGGATATTCGGCAACACCAGGTTCTTCTTGCCCTCGAACTGGTCTTCCACAAGACCTGTCAGTACCTTGAAGTCCATGTCCAGCAGGGCTGCCAGGGCGCCGACATAGATCACGTTCTTGAACAGCAGCCGCTGACGTGGATCCTCGTACTGCTCGTTGCAGATACGGGTCAGGGGTATGCCAATAATCTGGATATCATTGCGCACCAGGTGGTGATCGATGGGCTTGGTATTGTCGTAGATAAAATAACCGCCGGGCGCCACTTCGCGAATATCCTGGGCCATGCTCTGCGGGTTGACCGACAAGGCGATATCAATCCCGCCGCGACGCCCCAGGTAACCCCTGTCATTGACCCTGACCTCGTACCACGTCGGCAGTCCCTGGATATTGGAGGGAAAAATATTCTTGGGGGAAACGGGTACGCCCATGCGGAACACCGCCTTGGCGAACAGGTTATTGGCGCTCGCCGAGCCGGTGCCATTGACATTGGCAAACTTGATCACGAAGTCGTTGACGGATTCAATGCGCTTCATGGTCACTGCCCCGCCTTGCTTACGTTGTACAGAAACTTTTGCATATCCCAGGCCGTGGTAGGACAGCGCTCGGCGCACAGGCCGCAATGGAGGCAGACGTTTTCGTCCTTCACCATCACACGCATGGTCGGCAGGTCGGCGGAGATGTAGAGATCCTGGGCCAGGTTGCCGGCAGGGGCAGACAGGCGGGTGCGCAGCTCTTCCTCCGAACCGTTGGCGGTAAACGTTATGCAATCCGTGGGGCAGATGTCGACGCAGGCGTCACACTCGATGCAGCGCAGTTCGTCAAACACGGTCTGCACGTCGCAGTTGAGACAGCGCTCGGCTTCCTTGTAACCGGTGCTGACATCGAACCCCAGTTCTACCTCGACCTTGCGGTCCCTGAGCGTTTTTTCCAGCGGCGCATGCGGCACCGGATACCGCTGATCCATCGCCACGGCATTGTCATAACTCCACTCATGCACACCCATTTTCTGGCTGGCCAGGGTCACCATGGGTGGCGGCCGTTTGTGTACATTCTCCCCGCGACAGAACAGGTCGATACTGACGGCGGCCTGGTGACCGTGGGCCACGGCGGTAATAATGTTCTCCGGGCCGAAGGCGGCATCACCACCAAAAAAAACTTTCTCGTTGGTGGACTGGAACGTCTCGCTGTCCACCACCGGCATATCCCACTTGTCGAACTCGATACCCAGGTCGCGCTCAATCCAGGGGAAGGCGTTCTCCTGCCCGATTGCCATCAGCACATCGTCCGCTTCCATGAACACGAGGTCCTCGCCGGTGGGTACCAGAGAGCGCTTCCCGTCTTCATCGTAAACGGCCTCGACTTTCTCGAAGGTCATGCCCTTGAGCCGGCCGTCCTCGACCACGAACTCCTTTGGCACGTGATTGTTGTAAATCGGGATACCTTCGTTGGCAGCATCCTCCTTCTCCCACGGCGAGGCTTTCATCTCCTCGAAGGGGCTGCGCACCACCACGCGCACGTCTTCGCCACCCATGCGTTTGGAGGTCCGGCAGCAATCCATCGCGGTGTTCCCGCCGCCAAGCACCAGCACCCGTTTGCCGATCGACTTCGTGTGTTCGAAAGCGACGCTGGACAACCAGTCGATGCCGAGGAAGACGTTTGCCTTGGCATCCTCCAGTCCCGGCAGGTTCAACCCCTTGCCGCGCGGGGCGCCGGTGCCGACGAACACCGCGTCATACTGCTGGCTCAGGATTTCCTTGAGGCTGTCGACCTGGATATTGAACGTGGTGGTCACGCCCATGTCCAGGATGTAGTTCACTTCCTCATCCAGAACTTCAATCGGCAAACGGAAGGAGGGAATCTGGCTGCGCATCATGCCACCGCCGGCAAACTGGTTGTCGAAGATGTCAATGCTGTAACCCAGGGGCGCGAGATCGCGCGCCACGGTAAGGGATGCCGGGCCGGCGCCAATCAGCGCGATGCGCTTGCCATTTTTCTTCTTCGGGATGGCAGGCAGGCGATCAGTGATATCGCTCTTGTTGTCCGCGGCGACCCGCTTCAAGCGGCAGATCGCCACGGGTTCCTCTTCCACCCGCACACGACGGCACGCCGGCTCGCAGGGGCGGTCACAGGTTCGACCAAGAATTCCGGGAAATACGTTGGAGTGCCAGTTGACCATGTAGGCATCGGTGTAGCGCTCTGCCGCGATCAGGCGGATGTACTCTGGCACTGGCGTGTGCGCCGGGCAGGCGTACTGGCAATCCACCACCTTGTGGAAATATTCAGGATTCTTGATATCGGTTGGTTTCACTGGCCCTGCTCATTACTTTTGTGTGAAAACCCCGCCAGGGGTTGTCACGCGCGGTGACTCGCGGATTGTGTCACATGTCAAGCGTCTTTTCATTACGGCGACGCGGGAATTCACGTTACTTTTCTTACACTTAGCCATTATTAGTGAGACTGGTGTCGCATCTTGAACTGGTCGGGTACACGCAGGGCCTAAAACCAGTCGAAGAAGCCACCGCCGCTTTTCAAGTGCTCCTCGCAGACCTGCAACTGCGCCTGGTAGCTGTCGGCACGGGCAGCTACCTTGTGCGCAACACTCATCAGCCAGGGCTTTTGCAGGTACGTCGCGCGGTTGTAGCCGCCGTGTCCCTCGTGGTAGGCGAGGTAAAGTCCGTAAGTGTTGTACGGGGATAGTCCGCTGCGCTGCACGGACTGGAAGTTGTACCAGCCGACGAAGTCGACGGCGTCGCCGAAGTCATCGCGCGCGGCGATGAAGCGACCGGCGTCGCGCTCAAACTCGTCCCAGGTCGTGGTTTTGGCCTGGCTGTAACCGTAAGCGCTGGAGGGCCTCAGACCCGGAATAAACCCGAGTATCCGGGCGCGGGGAGGCTTGGCATCGGCCTGAAAACGCGATTCCTGGTAGATGATCGCCATCATAACGGGTATCGGACTGCCCCACTGGTCCCTGGCGTCGGCAGCGGCCGCATACCAGTCTTCCTTTTCATCGAAGATAGCGCACAGGTTGTTGACCTCCCGCGGCGGGCTCGTGGTGCAGGCGCTGACGGCCAGCAGCAGCAACAGCAGGGCAATACGACTTAACACGCCACACCGTGGGTGGCGAGCAGCTCGAGGAAGGCCTGCTCGTCGATTACCTTGATGCCGAGTTCCGTCGCTCTGGCCAGCTTGGTGCCCGCACCGGGTCCGGCGACAACGCAGTTGGTTTTCGCCGACACGCTGCCGGCCACCTTGGCCCCCAACGCCTGCAGGTGGGCCTTGGCGTCGTCGCGCCCGAGTGTCTCCAGTTTTCCCGTGACCACCCAGGTCTGCCCCGCGAGCGGTAGCTCGGCGGCGGGCAGCGCGGCCAGATCCGGCCATTCCACCCCGGCATCCAGCAAGGACTGCACGACGCGCATACTGGCTGCGGAGTCAAAGAACTGGCGCAGGTGATCGGCCACCACGGGGCCCACGTCATCCACTGCCAGCAGTTCGTCCTCCGTGGCGGCAGCCAGCCGGCTCCAACTGCCGAAATGGCGGGCCAGGTTGAGCGCGGTGGCTTCGCCCACTTCGCGAATACCCAGCGCGAAAATAAAACGCGGCAACGTCGTGTGTTTGCTCCGGCGCAGTGCGGCCAGTACATTGTCCGCCGACTTTGCACCCATGCGATCCAGCTGGAGCAGCTCCTCCCGGCGCAGTGCGTAGAGCCCCGCCACGTTCGCCACCAGGCCGTCATCCACCAGCTGCTCAACCAGTTTGTCGCCCAGTCCCTCGATATCCATCGCGCGCCGGGATGCGAAGTGCCTGATCGCCGCTTTTTGCTGGGCTGCACATCCCAGCCCTGCGGCACAGCGCCACACGGCCTCCCCCGGTTCACGCTCTATGGCCGACCGGCACACCGGGCAACGGGTGGGAAACCTCACCGGCTCTGCGTCTGCCGGCCGGCGGTCAACCACCACGGAGATTACCTGTGGAATAACGTCGCCGGCCCGGCGCACAATCACCGTGTCGCCGATGTGCAAATCCAGTCGCTCGATTTCATCGCTGTTGTGCAGGGTCGCGTTACTCACCGTAACCCCACCGACAAAAACAGGCTCCAGGCGAGCAACGGGCGTAATGGCGCCGGTCCGTCCCACCTGGAACTCCACGTCCAGCAACCGCGTCATTTCCTCCTGCGCCGGGAATTTCCGCGCGATGGCCCAGCGCGGCGCACGGGAGACGAATCCAAGGCGTTGTTGCAAGGGCAGTTCATTGACCTTGAACACCACGCCGTCAATGTCGTAGGGCAGTCGCGCGCGCCGCCCGGCGAGCGCCTCGTAATAGTCATCGCAGGCCTCGATACCCCGGACCACTGCCGATTCCGGGTTGACGCGCAGGCCCCAGCGATGCAGGCACGCGAGTATCTCGGCGTGCCGGTCCGGCAGGTTGCCACCCTCCACCAGGCCCACTCCGTAACAGCACATCTGCAGCGGCCGCGCAGCGGTTATGCGGGCATCGAGCTGGCGCAGGCTGCCGGCGGCCGCGTTGCGCGGGTTTACAAAAATCTTCTCCCCGCGTGAGCGCGCCCGCTCATTGAGTTCGGCGAACCCCGCTTTGGGCATGTAAATCTCGCCCCGTACTTCCAGCACCGCCGGAAATCCCTCACCCCGAAGACGCAGCGGGATGGAGCGAACAGTGCGCACGTTGTGGGTGATATCCTCGCCGGTGGTGCCATCGCCGCGCGTGGCGCCGCGGTGCAGCAAGCCCTCCCGATACAACAAACTGACCGCTATGCCGTCGAGTTTTGGCTCGCAGGCGAATTCCAGTGGCCCGGCGTCGGCGCCCAGGCGATCCAGCAGGCGTCGGTTGAAATCCACCATGTCCTGCGCGGTGAAGGCATTCTCCAGCGAGAGCATGGGCACGTCGTGGGTAACCTGCCTGAACTGTTCGAGGGGCTGGCCGCCGACGCGCTGGGAAGGGGAATCGATGGAGCGCCACCGGGGATGCTGCTCCTCGAGCTCCCGCAGGCGCAGCATACAGCGATCGTACTCGGCATCCGGGACGGTGGGCTGGTCCAGCACATAGTACTGGTAATTCCACGCATCCAGCTTCTCCCGCAGGGTTGCAGTTCCTGCCAAGGATCGGCCATTGGCATAGCCCGTGCTAGCGGGCCCTGGCGAGCAGGCGTCGCTCCATGTCGCGAATCTGCTGCCGGCTGTGCTCGATTGACTGCTTGGTCAGCACGCTGCGCGACTCATCGAGGACGTCCGCCCCGAAGGTTACGGGCGACCGCCTGGGCCGTCTCGAGCATATAGTTGAATGCTTTCATCATGTCCTCAGGCCCCGGCAGCGAGGAAAAAACCAGGCCCGGCGTGGACATATCCGACATGTTGTCGATATCAAAAACCTGGGCTGCATCATGTTCGCGACGCTGAACTGGATGGCGCCGCGCCCGGCCTCGAATTCGTGTCGATGGAAAAAGTTCATATCGCCGAAGCGCAGGTCGCAGGCCAGCAGAATCTGCAGTATGTCATCGCCGCGAAAACCCTGCGGGCTCCGCGCGACCACGTTCAGCATGAAAACCTCGGGGATTCGTCCCGCGGTAACTTGCCGGGTACCGGCGCCGCCGGCAGGGTGGGTTCGACGCGGTCGTGGGATACAAGACCGTCGAGCAACCAGCCTTCGCCGTTTTCATCCGGGTCAATGGAGCTTATCCGGAAGCAGTTCGTCCTGGTGGGAGCGCTGTCCACCGGCGGACTTACCCCGCGGCGCTTTGCGTCTCCCCTGCTGCCAGCGCTCTTGCCGGCGGCAGTTCCACTTTTCACAGCCGACGCGCTGGCGCGGTCGTCCTGTTGCTCAAACCCGGCGGCCCTGAGAATGTCGCCCCGTTCCACGACCTCGCGCCTCCGTTGGGCAGTTCGCCGAACCAGGAAATATCGTCCGGCACTTCGGGTGGCAAATCGGCGGGGTCCACCAGCTTGACCCTGACCCTGGCTTTCTTATCGCGACGAATCCTGCGCCAGGCATCCAGTAATACGGCCACTATCAGCAGTACCCCGACAATGACCATCCAGTCTCGTATCGTTAATTCCGTCAGTCCCAATTTGCTCTATCGACCTCTTCGCCTGCCTGTTCAACTGGCCGCCAACGCCGCAGCCTCTTCCACATCGACCGAAACCAGCCGCGAAACGCCCGGCTCGTGCATGGTCACGCCCATCAACTGATCGGCAAATTCCAGCGGAAATCTTATTGTGCGTAATATAGATGAATTGCACCTTGTCGGACATCTCTTTCACCAGACGGGCATAGCGCCCCGTGTTGGCGTCGTCCAGAGGCGCGTCCACCTCGTCGAGGATGCAGAAAGGCGCCGGATTGAGCTGGAAAATCGAGAACACCAGCGCGATAGCCGTCAACGCCTTCTCGCCGCCCGACAGCAAGTGTATGGTGGCGTTCTTCTTGCCGGGCGGCCTCGCCATAATCGTGATGCCGGTATCGAGGAGGTCGTCACCGGTCATTTCCAGGTAGGCACTGCCACCGCCAAATACCCGGGGAAACAATTCCTGCAAGCCTGCGTTCACCTTCTCGAAGGTGTCCCGGAAACGATTGCGTGTCTCCTTGTCGATCTTGCGGATGGCCGACTCCAGCGTGTCCAGCGCCGTGGCCAGATCCTCGTTCTGGGCATCCAGGTAATTCTTGCGTTCGGATTGCAGGTTGAACTCATCGATCGCCGCCAGGTTGATCGGCCCGAGCCGGACGATACGGTTGGCCACCCGCTCCAGCGACCGCTGCCATTCGGGCTCATTCGCGCCCTCAGGCATGGTCTGCAACACCGCTTGTAGGTCGTGCTTGCCTTCGAGCAGCTGCTTGCTGATCGCGGTGCGTTGCACCTGCAGGGTCTGGAAGGCGATGCGCTGCCGTTCCAGTTCGGTGCGCACCGTGTCCGCACGCTGTTCGATGGCCGCCCTTTGCTGCTCGGCCTCGCGCAACCGGTGCTCCACTTCCGCCACCAGTTGCCGGGCGGCACTCAGTTCTCCCTCGGCCGCCAGGCGCAGTTCCAGTTGCTGCTCGAGATCCGCACGTAATTGCGGCAGGGGATCGTCGCTTTCGCGCAGGGCAGCGGTCAGGCTCTCCTGCCGCTCCCGCAACTGCGCAACCTGGCGGTCAGTGCGTTCTATGGTCTCGCGCATCGACGTCAGCTGGGTATCCAGCGACTGGTAACGCATGGCCACCTGATGGGCGCCGTCCTTGTCATGACGCGCCTTCTGGCGGGCGCTGTCGAGTGTGCTGCGGATCTGGTCGCGGGAGGACAGCAATTCCTCGCGCCGCCTGGAATCGGTCTCCATGCGTTCGATGGAGCCGGCCAGTACCCGCCTCGCCTCGGCAACGGCATCCTGCTCCAGGCGGAATTGCGCGCGCGCCTCGTCAATCTCCCTGTTGATGCGCTCACTGCGCAGCTTGATCTGTTCGGCCTTCGCCTGGAAGGCGGACACGCGGGCGCCAATATCGGCGTGCTGGCGGGTGGCGGCCTGCAGCTCGCGCTGCCACTGTTGCCGCTGGTCTTCCAGCGCCTTCAGGGATTCCTCGCAGTCCTGCAGCTCGCGGGTGAGTTGCGCTTCCCGCGCCTGCTCCGTGGTGAGTTCGCCGGCGAGTGTCTCGAGTTCCTCGCGGCGCCGGATAACGCCGGTATCGCCGGTGGACAGGCGCGCCACGCGCAACCAGTTGCGGCCAATCCAGATACCGTCCGCAGTGATCACCGATTCATGCGGCGCCAGCTCGGCGCGCAGGCGCATCGCCTGGTCGAGGTCAGCGGCAGTGCGCACACCGGCCAGCAGCGCGTCGGCACGACCGCCGCTGCGCACTTTGGACACCAGGTACTGCGGTGCCGGACCGGATTCCACACCGGACTCCACCAGCAGTAATTGCCCCTGCTCCAGGCTGCCCAGCTCACTTCCCAGTCGGCCGATATCATCGACGCACAGCGCCTGCAGGTAATCGCCCAGCACTGTTTCCACCGCCAGTTGCCAGCCGCTGTCGACCTGCATTTGCTCCAGCAGTCGCGAACTGCCTGCGAGTTGCCGCTCCTGCAACCACTCCCCCACGCCCTCGCTGGCATCTTCCATCGCCGCCTGCTGCAGCGCTTCCAACGACGCCCGGCGTCCGCGCATCTGTTGCAGGCCGGAGCGCACCTGGTTCAGCTGTGCCGCCAGGCCCGTGCGCCGGTCGCGGGTCGCGGCCAGTGTTTCCACCAGCTGTTCGCCGCGCTGCTCCTGCTCCGCCATGCCCAGTTCAATCTCGGCCAGTTGCTCCCCCAGGGCGGCGGCCTCGGCATCGGCCGGCCCTGAGGCGAGACCGCGTTTTTCCTCCTCCAATTGCCGAATGCGCTCCTGTAGCCGCTGCAACACCTGTTCCAGGTGCTGGATGCGGGACTGCTGCACCTCCGCCTGCTGCCGGGGTTCCGCCGCGTGCTGGTTGAACTCGTCCCACTGGTGCTGCCAGTCGTGCATGGCCTCTTCCGCCTGCAGCAGCGCCTGCGCGGACGCGGCCTCCAGCGCCTGCAGGCGCTCCAGCTCCGGGTTCAGCTCGAGAATTTCTTTCTCCCAGCCCGCTACCCGCGCGCGATCATCACCGAGGTGGCTTTCGGCTTCGACCAGGTTGGCCGCGGTCTGGGCGAGGTCATCCTGCAGCTGTCGACCGCGTTCCTGCTGGTGCTTGATGGTCTGTTCGATGCGTGCCACTTCCGAGCCGAGCAGGTAGAAGGTCGCCTGCACCTTGTTGAAATCATCGGTGCGCTCGGTGTGATCGACGCGGAACTGTTCGATGGCGGTATCGACGTGCTGGTGCTCCGAATGTACCGACTCCAGTTTCACTTCCAATTCGCCCACCGACTGCGATACGGTCCTGATCTGGCCATCCAGTTCCTGGCACTGCAGCGCGAGTAACTGCGCCCTGAGCTCGCGCTCCTCCGCCTTCAACTCGCCGTATTTCTCCGCCGCCTGCGCCTGCCGCTGCAAGTGCTGCAGCTGCCGCTCCAGTTCCTCGCGCAGGTCGGTGAGGCGCTCGAGGTTTTCTTGCGTGCGCCGCATGCGGCTCTCTGTTTCCTTGCGCCGCTCCTTGTATTTGGAAATACCCGCCGCCTCTTCAAGGAACACCCGCAATTCCTCGGGCTTCGACTCGATCAGGCGACTGATCATGCCCTGCTCGATGATGGCGTAACTGCGCGGACCGAGTCCGGTGCCGAGAAAAATATCGGTGATGTCGCGCCGCCGGCAGCGCGTGCCGTTGAGGAAATACTCCGACTGCCCGTCGCGGGTCACCTGGCGCCGGGTGGATATCTCCGCGTAGCTGGCGAACTCACCGCCAACCCGGCCCTCGCTGTTGTCGAACACCAGTTCAATGGACGCCTGCCCTACCGGCTGGCGATTGACCGAGCCGTTGAAGATGACATCCGCCATGGACTCGCCGCGCAGGTTCTTGGCGGAACTCTCCCCCATGACCCAGCGCACGGCATCGATGACATTCGATTTACCGCAGCCATTGGGCCCCACGACCGCGCACATATTGCTCGGAAAATTGACCGTGGTGGGATCGACAAAGGACTTGAAACCCGCCAGTTTTATGGACTTTAATCGCATATTACCTTAAGTAACTGAATTAAACTATTGATTTTTATAGATATTTTCCGGTTTTTGGCGTAAATCGCCCGGATGTTCGAACACAAGATGTAGTGTATATACTTTAAACGAACAACACTATGCCTGAACAGTGGAATTACAAAAATTAGCCGTTGGCCGGGCCCGCCGACGGCAACCGCGACCCTCCGTTGTCGCTAACCCCGGGGCTTGTTGGCGTGCAGCAGTATCTCCAGTGGCGCCTCGTCCGTCGTGGGCGCGACGGGGCCGACCTGCCCGAGCCACCGGGCATTATCCTCGCCGGGGCGGCCCTCGGGAGACACCTGTACCGCCACCACGACCGACGGGGTTTGCGACAGCTTCTGCCCGGCCATGGAGTTGCTGTCGTCCAGGCGCAGGGTCACCGGTAACTGCGCGCCGGTCAGGCGTTGCACGGCAATCGGCATGCGACTGCCGGAATCGGCATTGCGGGCGAGAATGAACACGGTGTCCGCCGGACCGATATCGGCCTCCGGCGGCGCTGAAACGCGCACGGTCACGCCCGCGCCGGAGGCCGGCGCTACCGCCTGCTGCGCTGCGACGGCACTGGCGGCCGCGGGATCGACCTCCGCCAGGCGCTGGCGCGCCGTCTCAATGACCTGGCTGATCATCTGCGCGCCCTCGGAGTCCGGCGGCTCCATGACCAACAGGCGCTGCCAGTATTCCACGGCGGCCTGGTACTGCCCCTGCTCAAACGACGCCATCCCCAGCAAACCCAGCGCCGTGCGCTGGTGCGGATCCGCTGCCAGGGCCTGTTCGGCCTGTCGCCGGGCGCGATCGCTGAGGGAACGACCGTGGGCCAGGTATTCTGCCTGGGCGGCAAAGGCCAGCGCCTGGGCGTCACCCGGCACGGCCTCGGCGAGGGCGCCATACGCCTCGGCGGCCCGTGCGTACTCTTCCTGCGCCATGTAATAACGCCCCAGCAGGGCCGTGTAATGCAGGTTATCCGGACGTGCCGCGGCACGCTCCTCCACATCCCTGATCAGTTTCCGCATCTGCTCGGGGGGCGTCGCGTCACCCATGGCCCGCAACTCCCGGGCGATCACGACGTCGGGGGCCGCACCCAGGGCGTAATACAGGCCGCTTGCCAGCAGCGCCACCAGTGGCAGCAGTATCCACACCGGGAAAGACTGACTGGTGTCCGCGCGGCCCGCGGCGCGCAGGGGTTCGTCTTCCAGCAGGCGCAGGCGCGCATCCTCTTCCAGCGCCGTGTCACCCTCCGCGGCCAGCTCCGTGCGCCGCAGCCGATACCATTCGATATTGGCCCGGTCGAGATCTTCCTCGGCGGCACCCGGGCGCACCCGTGGAAACAGGTAGAAAAGGCCGCTCAACAGCAGCAGGCCGGCGCACGCCAGAAGGAAGGTGGTCAAGAATCCTGCTCCGCTAATTCCAGAAGGGACTGCAACCGCGCCTGCTCCTGGGCGCTCAGGGCCACTGCGCCGGATCGCGTCGCCCGCGCCCGCACCCGTAGCATGACGACCACTATCGCGATACCGGCCAGCAACAGCAACATCGGCGCCAGCCACAGAATCGCGGTTGCGCCCCCGAAACGCGGACGGTAGCGCACGAACTCGCCGTAGCGCGCCACCATGTAATCGAGAATCTCGTCGTCGGATGCGCCCTGCTCCAACTGTTCGTGCAGCAGTTTGCGCAGGTCCTGCGCGATCGGTGCGTTGGAGTCGGCGATATTCTGGTTCTGGCACTTGGGGCAGCGCAACTCCTCGCTCAGCGTCTGGTAGCGGGCTTCCAGTTCGGGACTGCTGAAGTCATAGGTCTCTATGAGTGCCCGGGCCTGCCCGGCAATGACCAGCAGACCCGCCAGGCACAGGAGCCGGAAGCGGATCACGGCGCGCCACCGCCATTCTTCAGCTGCAGGTACAGCGGTTCCAGCACGTCGCGCCATACCCTCTCATCCACGACTCCCACATGCCGGTAGCGAATCACGCCCGCGGAATCCAGCAGGTAGGTCTCCGGGGCGCCGTATACGCCCAGGTCCAGACCGAGGGTCCCCGCCCGGTCGGCCACCGTCAGCCGGTAGGGATTGCCCAACTCCTCGAGCCACTGCAGGGCCTGCGCATCATCGTCCTTGTAATCGATACCGTAGATGGGTACGCCACTGTCCGACAACTGCTTCAGGTAGGGATGCTCAACGCGACAGGAGACACACCAGGTGGCCCAGACATTGACCAGTGACGGCGCGCCGACCAGGTCCGCCTGCGTCACCATCCGCTCCTGGCCCAGTGCTGGCAGATTGAACGCGGGCAGGGGGCGGTCGATCAGGGCCGAGGGCAGTTCGGTGGGGTCCAGCCCCAGACCGCGAAAGAGGAACACGGCCAGCAGCGCGAAGACGAACAGCGGCAGGAAGAGCTTGAGCCTAGACCCCATGAAAAACCGCCTCGCCGCCGGGGACAAGGCTGCGCTGACGCCGGTAGCGCTTGTCCAGCGCCGCGGTGAAGGCGCCCAGCGCCATGATGATCGCCCCCAGCCACATCCACCGCACCATCGGCTTGTAATGCAGTCGCATCGCCCAGGCGCCGCTGTCGCCGACAGGCTCGCCCATGGCGACGTAGAGGTCGCGGAACAGGCCGGCATCGATGGCGGCCTCGGTCATCACCGAACCGCTGGCCAGGTAGCGCCGTTTCTGCGGCGCCATGCTGGCCACGAATTGCCCGTCGCGGGTGACTTCGAAGCGCGCTTCATCCGCCAGGTAATTGGGCCCGCGAATCTGCTCAACGCCGATGAAACGGAACTGGTAGCCGGCGACCTCGCGGGTGTCCCCGGGGCTCATTTTCAGGTCGTGTTCAACCGAGTACTGGCTGGTGGCGACGATACCGATGACTGCGGCGGCAAACCCGAGGTGGGCGATGACCATGCCGCAGTAGCCGGGCGTGAGCCGCCGCAGGCCGTGTGCCGCGCTGGCGGCATTGCGCAGGCGCTGGCGGAAATCCCTGGCCAGCCCCACCACCAGCCAGGCGGACAGCAACACCGCCAGTGCCACCCAGATATTGTAGGGCGCGTGCAGCAGGGGCAGGGTTATCGCGCACAGGATCGCCACCACGGCGGGCACCACCAACTCCCTGCGCCAGCGGGCGACCGCGTCCTGCTTCCAGCGCGACACGGGGCCCAGGCCCATGAAGGGCACCAACAGGGCCATTAGCGGCACAAACACCGCATTGAAGTACGGCGGGCCGACGGAGACCTTGCCCTGCCCCAGCGCATCCACGATCAACGGGAACAACGTGCCGAACAGCACCGTGATGGTGGCCACCAGGAACACCACGTTGTTGCACAGCAACAGGCTTTCACGGGACACCCAGGCGAAGCTTACCCGACTGCTGACAGCCGGGGCGCGCAGGGCGTAGAGGGTCAGGGAGCCGCCGACCACGATCGC
>JAWKZM010000005.1:0-127754 GCA_041395965.1 Halioglobus sp. | reverse complement strand
CATTGATTGCTCAAACAACATCAGTCGTGAAACAGCCTCCTTTTTGTTCTTCGGTATCGTTGGAGATAAAGAAAATGTCGGCAATTTTTATGTTTGGTGTGAGTAATCCCATAACAAAAAGCGGCAATGCGCCACTAGCGGGCCCAGGTGCCAAAACGGCTGTGCGGTTGCGCCGCCGGGGCCTGAAGCGTTTTGTATCCTGTGCCAATCGAAACGCTATCGCCACGTTCATTCTATTCCCATTACTTGCCTTCGGCGGCGACGGCGCTGCTGAATCAGATTCCGAGAAGGATTTCTACATTACCGTCACGGCCAACGAGCTGTATTTGTGCGGGGAGGGGTTCGGAGGGATTTATGGCTGCATCGACGAGGCTGTATCCAGGGAAGCGAAATCTGTGGTCATATCTGCCTCCAGTGACGCTTCAGTTCAGGCAGTGCAGGAGCTAATCAATGCAGTGCATGCCGTAGGTTTCGACCAAGTGGGGGTTGCTACATTCAATGAATCCGGCACCTGACAAGGCGGGGTGCTATCGCGCAACAGGTTGCGCCCGATTCGCTACATTGCGCTCCGCTCGCCTGTGCTGCCAGCGTTGGTTGTCGCAGGATTGACAGGTGCCAACTTTGACCTTTTCAAGCGATCTGCCGGTTCCGGCTGAGGAGATTCTTGCAACGCTGACCATGGAGGGTGTAAATGCGGAACTCAGCCCTCTTGTGAGGATGACCGCCCCGGTCGATTTCGCTGGGCGCAGCATACTGCTGTGGCCCCAGAAGCAATTTTTATTCAAAAGCTGGATCTTGTTGTTCGGCTTTATGCCCATTGATCGGCACTCGTTCTACTTCGAGGCCATTAACCCCGATAGTGGATTCTGCGAGAGGTCAACGTCCATCACTAACGAGTGCTGGCGTCATGAGCGGAAGATCCTGCCCCTACCTAATGGAAGTCGCGTAGTAGACACGGTCGAGTACGAATCCAGGGTTCCGCTTCTGGATGTCATTCTCAAGCCGTTGTATAAACTGGTTTTTTGGCGCCGTCACCAAAATCTACGGTCAATGTATGGTGGCAGTGCCAGCAACTCAGGCGTAAGGCAGACATCGAGTCCATGAACCCGCCCTCAACAGTATTTGTATGCAAAATTGCAGCAACGACTATGTTCTGGTGTCTGCCCCTCATATTCCTGCCTGCATCAGGGCTTGAATGGATTGGCCTTCCCCGACAAGAAACACATATGTTCATGCGTATGCTGGGTTGGGCCTATTTGGCATTGTGCGTTGGCTACTGGTTTGGCCTCCAGGCATCACTTCAGGGTAAGCGCGCAATGGGTTCGATTTGGGTCGGAATCGTAAGCAACGGCGGGGCTTTTTTGTATCTTGCTTATTACGCAGTCAGTGGCGCCTGGGCATCTTGGGGCGGTATAGTTCAATACGTCGGTTGGTCTTCAGTTGGGGCCACTTTCGTTATCACCGTCGGCTTATTTTTGTTTGGTATCAGGGGTTCGGGTGAGGCAGTCTAACAAGACAAGCTAATCCGACGTACGTAGCGCCGCTTTGCGTCAGTGTACATGCCGTTGGCGGTGGCGTTATATCTCCAGTTAGTTACCGAGGTAAACGATGTATTACATAGTGGAATCCAGCAAGACATTCGAGCAAGCATCTAAAGATTTGGATGCCGCCGTAAAGCGGAATGGTTTTGGCGTACTGCATATTCATGATCTGGGAGAAACTCTACGAAGTAAAGGTATCGAATTCGCGGAGGAATGCCGGGTTTTTGAGGTTTGCAACCCAAAGCAAGCGGCCAAAGTATTATCTACCGATATGCGCCTCAATATGGCGCTTCCATGTCGCATATCCGTATTCACGGAGAACGGCGCCACGAAAATTGGATTGATTAAACCTGCCCGGATGTTGGCAGCATTGTCTGATAATGAGCAACTATCCGAGGTTGCATCGGAGGTTGAAACAAAAACCATTTTAATGGTGGATCAAGCTAAATAAGCTGAAGACAAATAACCAGCGCTTGCCAGGCGACGCAATGTTAACGCTTAGTTAAGCGAGGGTACGTTGCCTGCACTATCCACCAACCCGATATAGGCCCATGCATCTTTCACTTTTCGAAACGTCAGACGCCAAAGAGGTCATTGCCCTTTTTACCAGGGTGTTCTCTGCATCCGAGGGAGAGAAAGAAGGAAAAAGCATTGGTAATCTGGTTGCAAACCTGATCACCAAAACCAAGCCTTCAGATTTGATCGGTTGTGTCGCGATAGACAACGGTACCATCGTCGGTTGCATATTTTTCAGCCGCCTGCTTGTGCCAAGCAACCAAGTTGCATTTATCCTGTCACCCGTCGCAGTTGATACCCCAGTACAGGGCACAGGTATAGGTCAACGTTTGATAAGCTACGGTATAGACTATCTTGGGTCGCGAAATGTCGATCTGGTCTTTACCTATGGCGATCCGGCTTTTTATTCGAAAACGGGCTTCGGGCAAATTACCGAAAATATCGTTAAAGCCCCATTTCCCCTAAGCCAGCCTGCTGGTTGGCTGGCGCAGTCTCTCAATGGCGATTCTGTTCAAGTTATGAGCGGTTCATCGCGGTGTGTAGAGGCACTCAGTGATCCAGGTTACTGGTAAATAATGCACGAGGCGAGCGCAGGTGCTCGAATAAACCTACGCTGGGTTCCAGCGTTGCCAGTGTTGCGGGTGCTATGCAGCGTGAGAGGTGCCCGAGCAAGGTTGCCTTGGCAACTTCTTGGGGAGAGACGCCGAGGGCAAGGAGCGACTTCATGATCAGATCACTGGATACATGTTGAGAAAAATACTCATCTTTGGCAATTCGGGTTCGGGCAAATCTACTCTCGCCAGGAAACTCTCTGCTGCCCACAACCTGAATCACCTGGACCTGGATACACTTGCGTGGGACAAGGCGTCTCCCCCCGTCCGCACACCTATTCATCTATCGAAGCAGAAAATCGCAGAATTCATCGCTGACAACGCGGACTGGGTAATAGAAGGTTGTTATTCCGACCTGCTCGAACTCGCGATACGCGATGCCAACGAGGTAATTTACCTCAATCTGCCAGTTGCGGATTGTATTGAAAACGCGAGACATCGCCCGTGGGAGCCGCATAAATACCGTTCGAAAGAAGAGCAGGACTCAAACCTTGACATGCTCATGGACTGGATTTCGATGTATTCTGAACGGGAAGACACATTCTGTGCAGCAGCACACCATCAGCTCTATGAGAATTTCTCCGGCAAGAAGCACATGTTTACCAGCAATGCACTGGTCACCTGACCAGTTGGGGATAGCCGCGCCCTGCGGTCGCTGGACATCCGGCGCACCGGCCGCGCCTGCAGGCAATGTTATGCGGACATTACCGACACACCACAGAAGACGATCCGATGACTGATCATTTCGGGTCTTGTCTGTGCGGCACCGTGAGATTTCAGGTACAAGGGGACTTCGACAGCTTTTACCTTTGTCATTGCCAGCATTGCCAGAAAGATACGGGATCTGCTTATGCGGCAAATTTATTTACGCAGACAGCTAAATTGACCTGGCTGGCTGGCGCAGACGAAGTAACCTCCTTTACGCTTCCGGGCACGCGCCACAACAAAAGCTTTTGCAAGTTGTGTGGTTCACCATTGCCAGGCGCTGCACTGGCGGGTTTGCTCGTCGTGCCAGCGGGGTGTCTGGACACTAAAGTTTTCACACCGCCAACAGCGCATATTTTTATAGCCAGCAAGGCAGCCTGGGATGGGGCATTCGGTGAAGTGCCAGAATTCGAGTGGCTGCCATAGGCCATAGTATGCCAAGATCATATACCCCTTGGGTGTCGGCGGACGCACCTATGCGGTCCCCCCGTGCGCCGAAGCCTCGCGCTATTTACCTCACTGGCCAAACTACGATCTACGAGGCAGCAGGAGACAGGTATGCAGCACATTGCCAGATGCCATTGCGGAGAGGTAGAGGTCATCTGTACAGATGAACCCGAACCAGTCGTGATTTGCCATTGTGAACTCTGCCAGAGACGAACCGGGAGTTTTTTCCATGTCGCCGCGTGGTTTAATCGGGAATCCGTGCAAATTAAAGGGAACACCAAAGCGTTTACCCGAACCACGGGCGATGCGGGACTGCCCTTCACTTTCAATTTTTGCACCAATTGCGGCACTTCCATTTGGTGGCTGTCTGCGCGGCCGCATGGCCCGCTCAAGGATAAGATAGGCATAGCTGGGGGCTGTTTTGCCGAAGACAATTTTCCGCTGCCGACGATATCGATCTATGAGAAACACAAACACAGTTGCGTATCGTTGCCACCGGATATTGAAAGCCACACTGCAGGGCTGTGAGATGGAGTCGCCCTTGAGCAGTTCGGACCAAATGGTGAAACTCTTGATTTTGATTACTTGCGGCGTTATGACCGAGGAAGAAGCGCATTCGATGCTTCGGGGCTGGTGCTTGATCCAGCAAGCCACTGGAGAGTAGACCTTGGAAATATCAATACGGCAACTCAGTAAAAGTGATGCCGGCGCATTACACGCCGCCGTATCGGAATCCGTTGAGCACCTTTCCCCGTGGTTGCCATGGTGCACACCGCACTACAGTATGCAGGATGCCAACGATTGGGCCGGTTCAGCGGCCCAATCCTGGCGGGATGGCACGGATTATCGATTTCTAATCGAGGATTCCGCAACCGGGCGTTTTCTTGGGTCGGTGGGAATCAATCAGGTGGTAGCCCAGCACAGGCGGGGAAACCTGGGTTATTGGGTCAGGTCGTCTGAGCTGAATCGGGGCATCTGTACACGTGCTGCCCGTCTGGCAGTACTATTCGCCTTCGAGAAACTAGGCTTCCAGCGCATGGAAATACATGTGCTGACCGACAACGATGCCAGTAACGCCGTAGCGGCAAAACTGGGTGGCGTGTATGAGGGTACGTTCCGCAACAAGCTGGTCAACAGGGGCCAGTCTTTGCCGGCAAAGTGCTACTCAGTTATTCCCGCGGACTATGAAACCCGGCGGGATAGTGGACACCCTTCAGCGGTACAGTATGCGCCCGCCTCTCGGGATAAATTTGGAGCGACAATGAAGGATAAGGAATGAGCATCGATCAAGCCTACAATTTCAGGAAGGTAACCGACATCGTCAGTACGGCAGGCGTATTGAGCATTGACCAGCTCAAACTGTTGGGCCGCGAGGGGTATGAAGCCGTTATCAACCTGCTTCCTGACGACAGCGAATATGCCATTGAGAATGAAGCGTCCATCGTAGAAATGCAAAGCATTACCTATGAACACATACCCGTGGACTTCTCGGCTCCCCTGGAAAGCGATTACCGCTTGTTTGCCCGCAAAATGTCTGCTTTATCCACAGCAAAAGTGCTGGTTCATTGCGCGGCCAATTACCGGGCTTCTGCGTTCTATGCCATCTATGCGCATTTGAACCTGGGCTGGTCCGAGAACCAGTCCCGGGAGTTTATGCGCTCTGTTTGGAATCTCGATGACTATCCGGTGTGGGAAAGATTTGTGGCAAAGATGCTCGGAGATAAAAGTAGTAGTTGACACCGTAATGTGCGTGACGGTGTGCTGTACCAACTCGTTTTACCAGCCGTTGCCGATATGAGCAGTAGTCTGCTACGGTCAGCGAAATGAGGTGTGGCGCGACTTCAGAATGCGACATTATAACGGTGAGCCGCGCCGCCCGCGTGAAGTGTCGATAAGAGAGCTTCTGTACAAAATGGACTGGAAAGTATTTTTGACGATATTCGCAGCGGTATTCATAGCCGAGCTGGGCGACAAGACGCAGCTGGCAACCATGCTGTTTGCAACCGACAGGGAGGTCAGCAAATACACCGTGTTTTTTGCCGCATCCGCGGCATTGATTGTTGCATCTGCCCTGGGCGTCCTGGCAGGTTCAATGCTGTCTGAATATATCAATGCCAGGTATTTGCACTATGTCGCGGGTATAGGATTTATCGGCATAGGGATATTTACCCTGTACAATGCGTAGCACCACCCTGAGTCTGAATTGATGCAACCTGCTTGCGGCAGGTAAAGGTCTCGATATGGGAGTAGCGGTTGACATGAAACCGATTCATCGAAGACCGCTGGATCTGGCTTTGGTCGCCTTCTTTTCCCTCTCTGTGTTGTACGGGTTTCTGTTCAGTCTTCCCGAGGGGCTCGGTGTACCGGTCGCGGCGGACAGTCCGTGGCCGCCGCTGCGGGTGCTCCACGGGTGGGCCGTGGCGGAAGAGCCAGCGCATCTCGACCCGCCGCCCAACCTGATCGCGGCGTGTTTATTTGATGGCTGCTTCCAGGCCCCGGTGCTGGTTTTCGTTATCATCGGCCTGTTTCGACTTCGATCGTGGTTGAAGCCGCTCGGCCTGTTTTACGCCGGCGCTGCATCGACCAACATGTTCTTCTACTTCACCCAGACTTTCCTGGGGCCGCATCCGCCACCCAATATCGCGTACTACCTGGCGTTCAACCTGCCCTGGCTGGTAGCGCCACTGGGGCTCGGCCTGCGTGTTTTATGCGGGAATGACCTGTTGCCGGGGGATTCGCTGGGACGCGGCGGCGTATCAGGGGCATGAACACAATCCGCTACCGCGTAAACGCACAGGATGTGGTTGTCGAAATAAACGGCGCCTGGAAGGATTTTGCGGTCGAGAATGATCAGCCATCTCTCGGTGCATCGCTGGTGCTGGGGCGGCCGATCTGGCAGTTCATCGCGGGCATGGAATTGCGCCACCTGTATGAACTGGTTGTTGCTCGCGTGCGCCAGAAAGGCGAATCCGTGACACTCCCCTTTCGCTGCGATGCCCCCGACTCGCGTCGCTACATGGAGATGAGTATTCGTCCGCTTCCTGATAACGGCGTAGAGTACGAGACGCGTCTCCTGCGACTGGAACAGCGACCCGTCGCGGGATTATTGGCCGCAGGTAATGAACGCAGCGAGTCGTTGCTTGCCATTTGCAGCTGGTGCAAACGGGTGCAAGTCACCGAGGGCGAGTGGGTGGAGGTCGAGGAGGCGGTGTCGCGACTGGACTTGTTCCAACGCGACCTGCTGCCCCCGATTACACACGGCATTTGCCCCGACTGTCGAGCTACCTTGATGCAGGCCGCCCAGGCGAATCCTGGATAGCATTCGCTGCCGCACGCGCCCTGGATTCATTTTCGCGGTATCGGAGGATTGGCACCATGACACTTCCGGAGGCCTTTTCAGCGCAAAAACCCGCCCTGCAGATATGGGTGATCTGGATGTTCGGGATAAATTTCTGCAGCATTTTCTTTCTTCGCCAGCGGGAAGCGCGCTGGGTACTGGCGGCGATGCTGGTTAACTTGCTGTGGATGGGCGCGCTTATGCAGGTGTATGGGCGTGGTCACCACATGAGTCTGCCCCACGTTATCATTTGGACGCCTTTACTTTTCTACCTCGCGCGACGTTACCGCGCCATTGCCGGGCGCCGGACGGTGTACGCCGCCTGGACAGGGCTGGTCGTCATCACGATTGCCATTTCGCTGGTGATGGACTATCACAATCTGTGGAACTGGTTGGCAGCGTAATAGTCACACGGGGAATTATGAAACTTTCAGAAACATTTGCGGTTTTGAAGCCGAATCTTGCGATCGACACCGTTGCGGTCACCCCCGCGGTCTATGCGGAACTGGACGCCCGTTACGACCAGTTCAAGTCCCACGTACTGGTTTCCAGCCACGAGTTTGAGTCGGACTGGGGGATGTGGGAAAAGCACCCTGCCGGAGATGAATTGGTCGTGCTGGTATCGGGTGCGGCCGCGCTGCACATCAAGACAGACAGTGGCGAGGATATTGTGCAACTGCGCGAGCCGGGATCCTATGCCGTGGTGCCCCGCAATGCCTGGCACACGGCCCGGATCAGCGAACAAACGGTTATGCTTTTTATTACGCCGGGCGAGGGCACCGAGAATCGGGTGGAGCCACTGTAACGCATTGGTCTGCCTTGAAATAAGCGCGACAAAACCTGTTCCGGACGACGACCGTGTTTATACTGGGAGCCGTTTTGGTTAACCCGTTCGGGAGTGGATTTGAACTACTGGATCTTCAAGTCGGAGCCGCATGAATTTGGCATCGAGGACCTTGCCGCCCGGAACAAACAGACGGCGCGTTGGGATGGCATTCGCAACTACCAGGCGCGAAACAACCTGCGCGATGTGGTGATGAGGGGCGACAAAATATTCTTTTACCATTCAAGCTGTAAACATATCGGTATAGCCGGAACCATGGAGGTGGTCAGGGCCGCCTACCCCGACCCGGACCAGTTTGACGAGGGCAGCAGGTATTTCGACGCGAAGTCCAGCCCGGAAGCGCCGCGCTGGTACTGTGTTGACGTGCGCCTGCTTGAAAAATTCACGCAGGTGATTCCCACGAAAGCATTGAAGGCCGATCCGGTGACGGCCGAACTGAGCATATTCAAACAGGGTCGGCTCTCCATTGCCCCCGTAAGCAGGGAACAATGGCTAGCCGTTGATCGCCTGCGCGCCCGGCACACGTGACTTCAAGCCCATGCAAATAGGCACAGCCCGCAGAACGCAGGACGGATACAGTGCCCATGGAGCTCTTTGACTCCGGGATCGGGGAACCGCTGCCGGTCGTCGACGCACAACTGGTGTTGTGGAAGCAGGCGGGTTTCGGTGACGACCGGGAGCTACTCGCGCGGCTGATTCAGGAGACGCCCTGGAAACTGGAATATGTGACGCTCTGGGGCAAGACCTATCCCCAGCCCCGGCTGGTAGCCTGGTATGGTGACGATTCTATTTCCTACTCGTACTCCGGAATCGACCTGACCGCGCTGCCATGGACGCCCATGCTGCAGCGGATAAAGGGCATCGTTGAGGCGCGCTGCGACTACCCATTCAACAGCGTCCTCTTGAACTACTATCGGGACCACCGTGACGGGATGGGATTCCATGCCGACGATGAGCCGGAGTTGGGAGCGGCTCCGGTGATTGCCTCAGTGTCGTTCGGGGAGACACGGTCCTTCATATTGAAACACAAGTTTCGCCGGGAAATCTCCAACGTGAAGATTCCATTGACTTCCGGCAGCCTGTTGCTGATGACGGGCGCAACCCAGGCGAACTGGAAGCACGGAATCCCCAAGCAGTCGAAACACTGCGGTCCCAGGGTGAATCTCACGTTCCGCAAAATATCCGGGTAGGCTATGACGTGCCCGGAGCCCGGGACACACGCCGCACAGGAACGGTGGTGCGATGAAATGGTACCAGGCGGTTCCAGCGCGGGTTATCTGATGGAGCTGCGTTCGCCGGTCACAGTAGGTCCGGGTTGCAATTACCCGGCGCAACGGGGTTGCAACGGGCTACACCGCCACCGGGCAGCGTTACCTGGTAGTCGCTGAAGGCAGGGTTGGGTACGGGGTAATCCGTGCTGATAAAGTGCGCGCCGCTGGCCAGGGCCGCGTCCCGCTGGGTGGTGTCGTTGATGCGCGCCTGCACGGTGTCGGCATCCGCGCGGGTCCGCACCATGTAGCCCTGTCGTACCAGCTCCTCGATCTCGCCCGGGTTGGCTAGGGGGTCATTGCGTTTCATGAACGCCGCCTCGGGTGTGCCTGCCGGTGAGTCGGTAAACAATATGCGACCCTCCAGTGACGGGTGCCCCGCGATGTAGTTCTCCCGTGCGGTGCCGGTGTTGTCCAGCGCGAACATGATCCTGCCGCGCGCCTCCGACAGGCGCGGCCACCCGCGTGTCAGTACGGCCAGTTCCAGCGTTACGAAATCGCCGCGCACGTCATCGGGTACGATCAACTGCTGTGGCGGGAACACGCTGCGGATTTCCGCGTCGATGCGGTTGAGCGCGTCCACGCCAAACTCGACCGGGATGGCGAAATTCAGGTTGAGTGGATCGGGGATGGCTTCGTCCTTGGCTTCCACCAGCACGGTAATCGGCAAATGGCCGGGATGGGCGTCGGACCAGGTCTTGATCTCCTGCAGGCAGCTGACGAAGGTATAGCAGGTCGTCTCGTAATCGATATCCTGCACATGCAGCACCTTCAGGCCCGGTTCGCTGAGGGCTGGAATACCCGAGGCGGCATCTTCGCCAAACAACGTACGCGCGGGATGGTTGGCATACAGCCCGCCCTGGGGATCGTCGAATACGTCGAGCTCGATCTGGCGGATGCCCTGGCTGTCGAACTGCTGCTGCAGCGGGATGTGGGTATAGGCCAGCGTGGGTGCCACATCTGGAATAAACGCCAGCAACAACTCGAACAGGTCGGCGCGCGCCTGGATATGGTAACTGTTGTGGGTGCCGAGGTACTGCACCTGGTTCATCAGCGTATCGTCGCCCGCGTTTGCCGGTTGCGAATCAGACGAATCGCTGCAGGCGCCGGGCCCCAGCATCAGTCCGGCGCAGGTCAGCAGGGTTATGGCGGAACGGGTGGCGACTTTGAGTGCGACCATGGCGGGTACCTCGTGCTTTTTATGGGTGCAGCAGATCAGGTCCGCCATTTAGGCATTTTTTTTAAATTTTTGATAGATGGCCTCGCTGGGGGATGGTCATCCGAAAATAAATCCTCCTGTACTGGTGCGAAATGCCAACGACCCGCAGCGTTTGCGATACAATCATGAGGCAGGAAAAGTTCATCCTCCCGGCGGCAATCGCCGGCAAAACCGGAGTACCACCATGAACACAATACAACGTATCAGGCACCTGGTAATGGCCCTGTTTTTGCTCGCGCCCTGTGGCGCGGCCTGGGCCGATTGGGAGCTGGACAACACCCAGTCCACGCTCAACTTCATCTCCATCAAGAACGACAGCATTGCGGAGGTGCACAGCTTCGCCTCACTGGTCGGTTATATCGGCACCAGTGGCAACGTACAGTTGACCATCAACCTGGACAGCGTCCAGACGCAGATTGACGTGCGCAATGAACGCATGCGCGAAATGCTGTTTGAGACGGTCAAGTTCCCCTCCGCGCAGATCACCGCGCAGGTGGACCCCGCCTTGCTGGCCGAGGTAGCCAGGGGCGGCATTGTAACTACCGACCTGCCGATTACGCTCTCCCTGCACGGACAGGAAAAGTCGCTGACGGTGCCGGTGGCTGTGCTCGGCGAAGGCGCCGGTAACCTGGTCGTGTTCACCGCCCGGCCAGTGGTGATCAACGCCGCCGACTTTGGCCTCGACGGTGGCGTGGCGGCATTGCAGAAAGTGGCCGGCCTCAACGCGATCAGTACCGCGGTGCCGGTGACGCTGCAACTGCGGTTTGTGAAGGCCAGATAAAGCAGTCTTGTGTCGCCGCCCGTTGCACACCTGCAACTGCAGGCCAATGGCGTAGAACTGCACCTCGCCTGCCAGGGTGAGGGCCCGCTGGTGGTGATGTGCCACGGTTATCCGGGGCTGTGGTACAGCTGGCGCCACCAGCTGCGGGCGCTGGCGGCGGCGGGTTACCAGGCGGTCGCGCTGGATATGCGCGGTTATGGCCGCAGCAGCCGGCCGCAGTGCCCGGCCGAGTACGCCTTCGACAAACTCAGTGGCGATGTACTGGCGGTGCTGGATCATTTCGGGCAGCGGCAGGCCGTGCTGTTCGGACACGATTTTGGCGCCAACCTGGCCTGGCATATGGGCATCTATTACCCGGACCGGATTCGCGCCATCGCACCCCTGTGCGTGCCCTATGACATGGAACTGGCCGGCGGCAGCGACGAGCGTCCTTCACGCCTGTTCGCCGCGATCGCCGAGCAGCACTTCTTCCATATGCACTACTACCAGGCGGCGGGCGTCGCCGAGCGCCACTGCCGGGGTCGTGAACGCGAGTTCCTCACCAAGCTGTTCTGGGCGCTGTCGGCGGAGGGCGAGTTGCTCAACTGGGAAAACTTCCCGATGGCGGGTACGCACTATATCGACGTGCTGGCGGAGCCGCCGCAGGCGCTGCCCTGGCGCTGGCTGTCCGTCGAGGACATGGACTACTACGTATCCGAATACCTGTATGCGGGGCCGGAGCTGGCCTTTGTCGGTGGCGCCAATGCCTATCGCGCAATGGATCGCAACTGGGAGTTGCAGCGGGCGAACGCCCATGCGGAGATCAATGTGCCCACGCTGTTTGTCGGGGGCGCGGAGGACCCGGTCATCAAGCTCGCCGGCGACGCGCCCTTTGCCAGCATGCGGCGCAAGGTACGCGACCTGCGCGGCCTCGAGTTACTGCCCGGCGCCGGCCACTTTATCCAGCAGGAACGGCCGGACCTGCTCAACCCCCTGCTGGTCGATTTTCTCCAGGGCCTCTAGGGGTCGCCGCCGCCAAGGCTCTGGTACAACTGCTGGTAACCGCGATTGCCCGGCGCGAGCTGCGTCAGTGTCCTTGCATAGCCGAGCGCCTGTTCGCGCTGGCCCAGCTCCGCGCTGTAGTTGCTCAGTGCCAGCAGTACTTCTTCACTGTGAGGCACACTGCGCAGCAGGGCCTGTAACTGCCCTATGGCCTCGGACGGATGGCCGAGGTCGTGCAGCGCAATGGCGTAGACAAAGCGGTGGCGCGTGCCCTCGGTCTCCAATTCCGCCGCCTTTTTCAGGTACTGCAGGGCGAGGTCAGGCTGTCCGCTGCGAGTCTCCAGCAGGCCCAGGGCGTGCAGTGTCGGGCCATTTTCCGGCGCCACGGCCAGCGCCTGCAGCAGCAGCTCGCGCGCCTGCTGGTCCTTGGACTGGCTGCGCAGCAGGTCCGCCAGGTTCAGGTAGGCGGGTATCAGCTGCGGGTTGAGGGCGAGCGCTTCGCGGTACGCCGCCTCGGCGGCTTTCCCGTCCCCACGGGTCACGTAGAAGATACCCAGTTGCAGCTGTGCCCCGGGCATGTCGGCGTCCTGCCGCAGTATCGCGACGTACTCGTCGAAGAGTTTGCGTAAACGCGCGGCCTGCGCGGGGGGAATCTGGTCCAGCGGTACGCCCGCCAGCGAAGCCGCCACTTCCATGCGCACGGCGGTGACCGGGTCTTCGATCAAGTGGTCGAGTAACTGCAGGCGTTGTTGCAACGGCAGGAAATCCAGCGCGCGCACGGTACTGACGCGCAGCAGGGGCTCGTCGTCATACAGGATCTGGGTGGCTGCCTGCAGTGCCTCCCGTCCGCCGACCTGTCCCAGTGCTTCCATGGCGGTGGCGCGCCAGATGGGCGCGGTGTTGGTATCGCCGGCGATTTGCGCCAGTTGCGGTACCACCCGGTTGTCGCCCTGCGCGATGCGCTGGAAGGCGCGGGCGGGATGTGTCCCCGTATCGCGGAACTGCACACCCCATTGCCGCAGCGCCTGGAGCGCCCAGGGCGCATCCTTGTCCTGGTGGCACTGGGTGCAGGCGTTGGGAGTACCCATGACCGCGCTCAGGTCGGGGCGCGGAATGCGCATACTGTGGTCGCGGCGTGCGTCGACACCCATGTAGGTGGTTTCCGGCATGTGGCAGTTGGCGCACAGTGCGCCGGTGGAGCCGGCCTCGTGGTGATGGTGCTGGGGCGTGTCGTAGTGGGCCGCCTCGTGGCACTGGGCGCACACGCCGTTGCCCGGGGCACGCAACTTCGTGCTGTGGGGTTCGTGACAGTTGCTGCACACCACGCCGGCCTGGTGCATCTTGCTCTGCACGAAGGAGCCGTAGACGTAGTCCTCGTCCCGGATTTGTCCATCCGGGTAATACAGGGGCCACTGCGGCAGGGCGAGGCGGTGGGTGTCCAGCAGGTCAGCGCCGTAGTGGTAGTCACCCAGCGTGCCGCGACGGGAATGACAACGGCCGCAGCTGTCGATCTGCGCGTTGGACTGCAGGGGCTCGGTGCGTTTGGCGATGTGGGCGCCCGGCGGAAACGCCCACTGGCCGCGCTGTGCCAGGTCGGTGGGAAAACCGCCGTTCTGCGCGCCTGCCAGTTTGCCCGCCTCCGCCAGCGCCTGGTGTTGGTCGCCGGGGCCGTGGCAGGCCTCGCACCCCACGTCCAGCTCGGCGAACTTGGTGTCAAACGAGTGTGTTTCCTGGGTGTAGTTTTTTTTGAGGTCGGTGCTGTGGCACTCCGCGCAGCTGGTGTTCCAGTTCTGGTAGGTGCCGGTCCAGTGCAGCGGATCCTGGTAATCGATTTTTTCGTCGGGGTACAGGTGATACCAGCGCTGGCCGCCCTCGGCGGCGGGGCGGGCGTCCCAGGCGATACTCAGGGCCTGCAGCCGGCCGCGCGACAGGGGCAGCAGGTATTGCTGCAGTGGGTACACGCCGAACACGTAGGCCACCTCGAAATCCCGCAGCTTGCCGTCCTCACCGTCCGTGTTGACCATGTACTTGTCGCCGTTGCGGAAAAAACGCGTCGTGATGCCGTTATACGTGAAGCTGGCGTTGTCGAAATTGCCCAGCACCGTGTCGGGAGCTGGCAGCTGCATGGCCAGGTCATGGTAGGAGCCGTGCCACCGGGAGTACTCCTGCGTGTGACAGCTCTGGCAGGCCTGCGAGCCGGTGTATGCGTGGGCGAGCGCGCCACAGCAAAAGAGCGCGGCGAGTAAAATTCGAGTGAAGAACACGGCGTCTGAATCGTCCTGTTACTGGACTGCCCACATTACCAGCCCTGTCGCGGGATGGACAGCTTTCAACACGCTACCTATGATGGAGCGCTTTCCCGGGAGACGCTTCGGGCGCGCTACAGCGAGGCAATAGACAGGCTATGAAACTGGGCATACTGAAAACGGACGCGGTACGCCCCGAGTGGGTGCCGGAATTCGGCGAGTACCCGGACATGTTTATCGCGCTGCTGCGCCAGGCGGACCCGGCGCTGGAGTTCGCCGTGTACGATGTGGAGCGGAATCAGTACCCGGCGGATATCGACGAGGTCGATGCCTACCTGATCACCGGCAGTAAATCGGCCGCCTACGACGACAAGCCGTGGATAGCCCGGTTGATGGAGTTTGTGCGGGAGCTGGACCGTCGGCGCAAGAAACTGGTGGGGATCTGTTTTGGTCACCAGGTGGTGGCACAGGCCCTCGGCGGGAAAGTCGAGAAATCGGCCAAGGGCTGGGGCGTGGGCCTGCACACCCACCATTTCAACACTGCCCCGGCCTGGCACGACCACGGCGATCCGGACCTTACTATCCTGGTCAGCCACCAGGACCAGGTCGTGAAGCCGCCCGAGGGAGCGCGGGTGCTCGCCGGCAGTGCGTTCTGCGAGAACGCCGTGTGCCAGATCGGCAACCATATCCTCACGTTCCAGGGGCACCCGGAGTTCCTGCCCGGGTATTCGCGCGCCACCATGGAGTTCCGTCGGGATCTCATTGACGAGGCTACCTATGCGAAAGGCATGGCGTCGCTCAGTGGCGCCCATGAAGGTCAGCGCGTTGCCCGCTGGATCGTGAATTTCCTGCGTGCTTGACGAAAAAGGGGTCAGATCCTGTTACCAACCCCCACTCTTTTTCTCTTTAAGCCCGCTATTCCCGGCTTTTGTACTATGCTCAGAGGGCACGGGCGGGCCGTTGCGGGCGGGTCCGCTTGCAAACGAGAGAGCGACACCATGAAGAGACTAACCCATTGTGTTTTGGCCCTGTCGGCGACAGGGTACAGCGCTTTTTCAAATGCAACGCCCGTTACGCTCAATTTCGATGCGCTCGCCGCGGGTGTTATTGCAGAGTCTTTGCTGGGCAACGCTGATGTCGCTTTCGATAATACCGGTGGTGACGTGTTCAACGTGGTGGAGTGTACGTTGTCGGCGGATTTTTCCTGTGGCAAGGCCTTGTTGAACGGGCCCTCCTTCAGTGAATTCGGCAGAAGCACCGTTGTCGCATTCACCTCGGTGGCTTCATTCGTCAGCGTGGTGATGGGAGATTACGGTGCCGACGCGGACAACCTGTTTCTCTATGCCTACGATGTCTTCAATACCGTCATCGGTGCGGATTTTTTTGCCAGTGCGGACGCTATCGGACACACGCTGAGCGTCGCGGCGCCGGGCATAGCCTTTGTGGAATTCTATTCCACGGGCCAGTACGACAACTCGGTATTCTGGGACAATTTTACCTACGATCTCGCGCCGCCACAGATTCCGGCACCTGCGACGCTTGCGTTACTGGGGTTGGGTCTGGCCGGCATCGGCTGGTCGCGCGGCAGGATGGCTTAGCCGGTAATGGGCTCTGACCCCTTGCGGGCGACTACCAGCTGCCGGTATTGGGCATGGACGCCCAGGGCTCCCGTGGTGGCAGCGACTCGCCCGCCTGCAGTAGCTCGATGGAGATGCCGTCGGGGGAGCGGATAAACGCCATGTGCCCGTCGCGGGGCGGGCGATTGATCACCACGCCCTTGTCCATCAGTCGCTGGCACAGTTCGTAGATGTTGTCCACACGGTAGGCGAGGTGGCCGAAAGTGCGGCCGCCGTCGTAGTGCTCGGTGTCCCAGTTGTAGGTGATCTCTACCAGCGGGCTGCTGTCCTGCGCGGCGCTGTCGATGTCATCCGGCGCCGCCAGGAACACCAGGGTAAATCGCCCCGCTTCACTGTCGTAGCGGTTGACCTCCACCAGGCCCAGCTTGTCGCAGTAGAAATCCAGGGTCTCGTCCAGGTCGCGCGCGCGCACCATGGTGTGAAGGAATTTCATGAGCGTTTCCTCGTAGCTACTTGCCTGCCGGCCATGCGCCCCGAAAAGCTGGCGTCGCCTACCGACATGCCACTGCTGTAACCCTCGGCGCGGCGCACGATACCGCAGGCGGTGCGGCCGGCGGCGTAGAGGCCGGGGATCACTTCGCGTTGCGGATCCACCACTTCGCCGCTGGGCAACGTATCCAGGCCGCCGAGGGTGAAATAGGGCACAAAAGCGCCGCGTCCGGGCGTGACGTCCAGCGCCACGAGCGGCGGTTGCAGGGGCTCCAGCCATTCGGCGGCCTTGTGGCACTGGGTATCCTCGCCGCGCGCGCAGTCCTCGTTGTACAGCCGGATGGTCTGCTGCAGTGTGCCCTCGCGCAGTTCCAGTTCCTGCTCCAGCTCCTCGACGGTGTGGCCGGTGCCGGCGACCTTGGCGCCCAGGTAGCTGACGCGTTCGTAATCGCCGTACTGGTCCACGGTGAGGATGAAGTAGAACCGCTCCGACTGCTGGCGCAGTACAAAGGCGCCGAGCCTGCCGTGGTACACGTCCTCATTGATGAAGCGCTGCCCCTGGTCGTTGATCAGGATGCCGTTGGTCATGCTGGCCGGCGGGTAGTACGGCAGGCTGATAAAGCCCTCGTGCATGTTGATCGCCGCCCCGCCCACGGACATGCCCATCAGGATGCCGGTGCCGGTGTCGCCGGGATTGCCGATGGGCGTGGTGCCGGCGGTGAGCATGGGGGCGTACTTGCGAATCATGTCCTCGTTCATCACGAAGCCGCCGGCGCAAAGGATAACGCCCTGGCGTGCCCGCACATTGAGTTCCTGCTGGTCCTGGCGCACAACCAGCCCAATCACTGCATTGTCGTCGTTGACAATGAGGGTCAGCGCCCGCGTTTCATACTCGACCGTAATCGACTCGCGCCGCGCCACATTCTCCGTGACGATTTTCATGAACAGCGGGCCACCGTTGTCGCCTTCGACATACAGATTGTGACCGCGCGGGCAGGGTTTTGCATGTTGCGCGAAGGGGTAGGCTTTTTCGCTGCCGGTATAAAGCAGGCCGTCATCGGTCAGGCACATGATGGCCCGCTCCTTGTGAAAGCTGTCCTTGAACGGCACGCCGATGCCCACCAGCCACTCGAAGTGGGCCTTGCTGTTTTCACAGTAATTGCGGATTTTCGCTTCGTCCGCCTGGGGGCCGGCGCACATCATCATGTAGGTGACCATGTCCTCGGTGCTGTCCTGGAAGCCGCAAGCCTGCTGCACCCGGGTGCCGCCGCTGCCGCCCATGTAGATCTCCGCGCTGGACATCGCGGTGGAGCCGCCGCTGGCGCTGGCCACTTCAAAAATAATCACGCTGGAGCCGGCATCCGCGGCCTCGATGGCGGCACAGCCGCCGGCGCCGCCGAAACCGACGATGGCCACGTCGGTTTCCCGGTCCCATTGCTGCACGTCGCGCAGCCTGCGCGGCCTGGAGGGGGTGGTTTTCGCCGTGTCGGACATTGCTGCAAACCTCGGTGAGGGCGCACCGCGCCGGGGCAACTCGATTCAGGAGGAGGGATTAAAACGGTTTCGGGCCGTGCTTACAACGTGCGGGGGCCACTCGGGTTAACAATTTGTACGTGCCATCGCTTTCTTGTGCCGATGCCGGTGTCGCCCGGGTGATTCGCTGCCCGGCGGATGCTCGCTGGTATTGGTCCGCCGCTGGGGTACAATCCCCGGCTTTTCCCGAAGGTAGTGACTTTCCATGTGGTTCAAGAACGTACGCGCGTATCGCCTGACGCAACCCTTTGATCTTTCCGCCGAAAAACTGGGGCAAAAGCTGGCCGGGCGGGTATTTGCTCCCTGCGCCAAGTCCCAGGCGGTGGCGGCGGGCTGGGTGCCGCCGCTGGGCGGTGAGTCCGGGGCGCTGGTGCATGCGGCCGCCGGCCGACTGCTGCTCAAGCTCCGGCGCGAGGAGAAATTGTTGCCGTCCACGGTCGTGCGCGAGCAACTGGATGAAAAGATCGCGACCATCGAGGCAGAGCAGGCGCGCAAGGTCTATCGCAAGGAAAGGCTCAGCCTGAAGGATGAGATCGTGCAGGACTGCCTGCCCCGGGCGTTCAGCCGTTCAACCGCTATTCACGCGTACATCGATGTCAGGGCGAACTGGATTTTCGTGGATTCGGCCAGCGCCGCCCGCGCCGAGGACGTGCTCAACCTGTTGCGTGAGTGCGTCGGCAGTTTTCCCGTGCTTTTGCCGCAGGTCAACAATGCCCCCGCCGCCGTGATGACGGCCTGGTTGTTGCACAGGAATCTCCCCGGCGACTTCGAGCTGGGGCGGGAATGCGAGTTGCGCGAACCCGGTGAGGAGGGAGGCGTGGTGCGGTGTCGCGGCGTTGATTTGTTGAGTGAAGAGGTGGAAACTCACCTGCACGCGGGTAAGCAGGTCGCCCGCCTGGCGCTGGGCTGGGATGAACGGCTCTCCCTGCTGTTGGCGGAAGACCTGTGTTTGCGTCGCCTGAAGTTCGCGGATGAACTGATGAAAGAAAACGAGGAAATCCCCGAGGCGGACCAGGCGGCGCGTCTGGACGCCGACTTTGCCCTGATGGCGGACGCGGTCACGGGCCTGCAGCAGCGTATTCTCACCCTGTTCGGCGGGGAGGTGGCGTAAGCCGCAGCCATGCCCCGGCGCACCGACACCGACGATTATCGCGCGCTGTTCCTCAACCCCACCCCGATGATGGACATGCGCGCCCCGGCGGAGTTTGCCCGCGGCGCGTTTCCCTCCTCGCTGAGCCTGCCCCTGATGAGCGACGACGAACGGGCGCAGGTGGGCATCTGCTACAAGCAGCGCGGGCAGGAAGCGGCCATTGAGCTGGGCCACCGGCTGGTGAGCGGGGCGGTGAAAGCAGAGCGGCTCAAGTACTGGACGGCTTTCGCCCGCGAACATCCCCAGGGCTATCTGTACTGTTTTCGCGGCGGCCTGCGTTCGCAGACCGTGCAGCGCTGGTTGCGCGAGGCGGGGATCGATTACCCGCTGGTCATCGGCGGCTACAAGGCCATGCGGCGTTTCCTGCTGGAGGAACTGGCGCGCTCCGTCGCCCGCGCCTCTTTTGTCCTGGTGAGCGGCAAGACGGGAACGGGCAAGACACGGGTGATTGCACACCTGCAGCGCGCAGTCGACCTCGAGGGACTGGCCAATCACCGGGGTTCCAGCTTTGGCCAGCTGCCCACGCCCCAGCCCAGCCAGATCGATTTTGAAAACAGCCTCAGTATCGCCCTGCTGCGGTTGCTGGTGCGCGGTCCCGGCGCCATCTTCCTCGAGGACGAGGGGCGGCTCGTTGGTTGCCTGGCCGTGCCGGAATCCCTGCGTGAGAAGATGCGGGTAGCGCCGATGCTGGTGGTGGAGCAGGACGTCGAGGAGCGCATCGACGTGGTCATCGAGGACTACGTGGAGGATCTCGGGCGCCGCTACCTGCTGTTGTACGGGGAAGACGGACCGCACCTGCACGCGCAGAAACTGCACAGCGATCTCGACCGTATACGCCGACGCCTCGGGGGGCAGCTTCACCAGGAGGTCAGTGAATTGATGACCGCGGCGTTTGCGCGCCAGCAGCAGGACCGGGACCTGTCGGGTCATCGCCAGTGGATTGCGGTGCTGCTGGCAAAATATTACGACCCGATGTATGAGTACCAATTGTCCAAACGCGCGGGAAAGGAGTTGTTCCGGGGCGACCGCAACGCGGTCATCGCCTGGGCGCAGCGGGGAGCGCCGGGTGCATCCGGCAACTGAACTGCGCCGCGACCTCGTGCTGGTGGGCGGTGGCCACAGCCACGTGCTGGCACTGCGCATGCTGGCGATGCGGCCGCTGGCAGGCCTGCGGATTACGCTGGTCTCGCCGGCCAGTCACACGCCCTACTCGGTATGTTGCCGGGGCTGATCGCCGGCCACTACATTCAGCAATCGCATATTGACCTGTCGCGGCTGTGTCAGTGGGCCGGTGCGCGCTTCGTGGCCGCCGATAACTGCGCTGGACCCGCAGGCGCGCCAACTGTCACTGGCCGGACGGCCGGCGCTCGCCTACGACATTGGTGAGTATCGACATCAGGTCACAACCGGGTACGGATTCAGTTCCCGGCGCCCGCGCACGCCAGTCGAAGCCGGTGGCGGACTTGGCGGCGCTGGCGGGCGCTGCACCGGCGCTGCATCGCCAGCGGTACCGCGCAGGGCTGGTATTTCCGTGAAGGTGGGCAGGGTGCCGGCAGCGTGGAACTGGCGCTGGCCATGTCGCATCGCCTGTCGGGTGCAGCCGTGCAACTGGTTATGGTTACCGCCCCGGAAATCCTGCAGACCTACAACAGCAGCGTGCCGCGCGATTCTCGCCCGCACTACGCCCTGAAATCACATCCACCGCGACGCCCGTGTGGCGACGGTCACGGAAGTACCATTACTGGCCGATGGACGCGCGCTGTGAACTGTTCTGGTGTACCGGTGCGGCGGCGGCGCCATGCGTTCCGCCAGCGGGCTGGCGACGACGGATGACCAGGGCTTCCTCGCCGTGCACGATACCCTGCAGTCCCTGTACGACGACCGAGTGTTCGGCGCCGGTGATATCGCTACCCAGGTCAATCATCCGCGACCCAAGGCGGGTGTTTACGCCGTGCGCCAGGCGCCTGTGCTGGCCTGCAACCTGCGCGCCGCGCTGCTGGAACAACCGCTGCGCCGGCACCGGCCCCGGCGGCGTTTCCTCTCCCTGATATCGCTCGGCGACAGGCTGGCGACCCGCTGACAGGGGCCTTTCAGCGCCACGGGAGAATGGGTCTGGCGCTGGAAGGACCACATCGACAGGGCGTTCATGGCGCGCTTTGGTGCTACCTGTCCGTGCCCGCGACAGAAGAACTACCGTCACGGTTACCTGCATGGTGGTGGCGGTTATGGCGCCAAGGTGGGCGCCGACGCCCTGGCGGGTGCGCTGGCGCTGGGCTGGTCGCGAGTTTCCGCGGCATTGCGTGAGCAGCGGGGAAGATGCGGCGGCCGTCCGGCGCCGCCCGGTGTGCCGTCGTGCAGAGCGTGAAGCGTGCTGCGCCAACTGGTGGCGGACCCCTGGGTGATGGAGGACGCATTGCGGCCCATCACGCCCTCGACGACCTGCTATGCCTGCGGCGCCAAGGCCCGTGGCCCGCCCTGGCCTCGGTGACCTTGCCCTATGCCGATCGGGGCTGCTGCGGCGCGAAACGGAGCAGCTGCTCGCCGGCGCGTTTGAGTTCGCCGCCGCGGATTGCCTCGCCGGCGGGCACAATCCGCCAGACCCTGAGTTCAGCTGGGTTCGTGGTCAACGGCATTGCCATGGCGCGGGACCGCCGCTATCCGGCAGGTCGGCACCGCACCGGGCGACCAGCTGGTCTGACCAAACCGCTGGGCACCGGCATCTGTTCGCGCACATGCGGCCGGCCGTGTGGCCGGGATGTGAGCGCGGCGGTTTGCCTCGATGCTGCAGGGAACGGCATGCGGCGAACTGGCGATGACCACGGCGGCGCTGCCTCGATATCACTTGGTTTGGCCATAAGACACCTGGAATGCTGACGCTGATGAACGCGCCGGCGTTGCGCAATCAGCAGTGCACATTCGGCGTCAGGGTGTCCGTGAACATGCACGCCGCCAGTGGGGGGGCTTTTCTGCAACTATCCCCGGGAGCGGAACCGGCGCGCCGGGAGCTGCTGTTCGATCCGCAGACCAGTGGGGGATTGCTGGTAGCACTGCCGCCCGCACGGTCCGCGGCATTTTGTGATGCCCTGCGCGAGCGCGGTTACGCGCGGGCGAGCGTTATTGGCGAGGTGACCGCGCGGGAGGGCTTGCCATCCAGCCCCGTGCAGGCGAGCTAGTCATGCGTCCGCCCGGCAGTGGCATCCGCTGCGACGTTATCGGCAGGCGGCATTACTTTTCATCCCAGTAGCGGGTCATCTCCAGATACAGGAAGGAAGCGGTCCAGGTAATCAGCACCAGGCCGGTGAGGGATTCCAGCCCGGCCAGAAAACGCAGGTGCCCGTGGGGCTCGATATCGCCGGTGCCCAGCGTGGTGTAGGACGTGAACGAAAAGTACACGCAGTCCAGCAGGCTGCCGTTGAAGTTGCCCTGCAGGTGACCCCAGGACTCGGCCTGGTTCATGAAATAGTATGAGATCCCGAAAATCCATACCTCCGCGGCATGGGCGGTCAGCGCCAGGAACACGCCCAGCACGATACGGAAGCGATGGCGTACCTTCAGCATCGGCATCAGCAGCGTGACGCGGTGCAGGAACTCGTAGTGAATCATCACCACGAGGGCGATCACGAACATGTTGACGACGTAGACAGCGAACACTGGTGCGCCACTCCCGGCTGCAAACAACCAGCGCCTACTGTAACCTGAATTACGTTGACTCTCGTAGCCCCGGCGCGAGGCCGGGTTTGGTTCAGTTTGACCTGTCGTTCGCGCGCCGCCAGTGCAGGTCGCGATCCAGCAGGTAGCTTTGCTGGTCGTCCGGATCCACGCAGGCCAGGGTCACCCAGCCGTTGCCGAACAGCTTCCGTAGCACCGCTTGCTGTTCGATGATGGCGTCGAGCGCGGCGCGCGGCGCGTACACCACCGTCATCAGCCGTTGCATTTCGTGGTACTGCTGGCGGTCGGAGGCGTAGACCGACTGCAGCGGCAGCCCCGTCATCAGGTCGCTGGCGTTGCACCATGATGCCCAGTTTTCCGGTGATGTTCTTGGTGATCTTGCTGCCGCCGCCGTAGGCGACGTTATCCAGCGTCGAAAGGGAACAGGTACTGGGTGTTGATCCACTGGGCCACTACCATCAGGGCCGTGAGAATCACCGTGAGTGATGCGCCTTCCGGATCCTGCCGGTAATCGTAGGAGTGCAGGAAGCAACGGCCCTCGAGATCGAGCTTCCTGGTCAGTTCGCGCGGCCCGACGATAAACGCCGCATTCCTTGCCAGCCCCCATTCCGGGCGCACCTGCGCCCAGTCGTGGCTGCGCAGCGCGGTGTGGCTGGCACTGTCCGCGTTGTTCCTGCTGAAGCCGAGCTGCGTGCAGCGCCACTGGCTGTTGCTCCGGCGAGCCGTCTCCAGGTCCTGCCGCAATTGTCCCAGACCCGCGTGCTCCTCGCTGTGGTACAGGGCGACCTCGTCCGTGGTGGTGTTGTGCTCGGCGGCGATGAACCGGGTGCTCTCGGGAATCGCGATATCCTTCCCCGCCAGCGCGGCGCGCACCTGCGCGTCGTTCAGGATGGACGCCAGTATGCGGGCATTGCCGGCCCCGTGGCGGCCGCCGCAGGCGCCGCAGTCCAGTGCGGTGGCGTAGGCGTTGTTCTGGGTACTGCTGCCGTGACCGCACAGCACGACCAGCGGCGCAAAGTCCCGGTCAGCCCCATCATTCGCAGGGCGCCCTCATTACGCACACTGCTCCGCAAGCGATGTCGTGCAGGGACGGGGTGATCGACCGCGAGCGGGCACCCCAGCGACGCCGCGATGCCGTTTTTCAACCGGTACGCCAGTGCGGGCGCAAAGCTGCGCAGGCCCATCCATGCGCCCGCTGGCGATGCCAGGGTCTCCACCAGCGCAGAGGGCGTGCAATTGAAGTTGTATTTCAATGACTGGTGAAGCGTTTGAAGCGAGTCAAACGCGCGTACCCTGTTTCGCGTCTTTCGGCGCACGCATCATCTTTACCCGGCGATTCCTGCCATGTTTCGGTGAGCAACACCGGGCAGAGCGTGCCAGGCCGCCGTCACGGTCATCCTCAGGCTGCACTGGATGCGAGAATCGGCGACCCCAGCGTTTCGCAATCACGGTCGCGCTTCAGTGCGCGGCGGAGCGAAAACCGCAGGCCGCGCGTCGATACCGAACACCGGTTGCGCGGCGGGGGTGTGCACGGCGTCGTGAAGTTGCGCTGCGAGTTTCGCCAGCAGGGGCAGGCGATAGTGCGCTTCGTTGTCCTTGATCGCCGCCAGGAGCCGACCCGCCCGGACCGCCCGGAGCGCTTGGGCATACCGGTCGACAGTGCCGGCGGCGTGCGGCCACAACATGCGGGTGATGGCCAGGCGCACCGCCAGGTAGTCCTCCTCCGACACCGGGTGTGGGTGGGGGCCTCGGCGGCCGTCCACCGTTGCTGATGGCCCCATGCGCCGCGCCCACCCCGAAAGCGTCATGAGCAACAGGGTCAGGAATTGTGCGCTCGTCCGGGCAATGCTCAGGCGCAGCAGGCACTCGGCAATGGCCTGTCGCGGCAGGGCCGGTAAAGCCGCCAGCCACTGTTGGCGGGCGGGAGTCATGCGTGCAGGCGCTATGCCCTCGGCAGCGCCAGCAGCTGCCGCCACGCGCCGTAGAGGCCGGCCTGTCGCAACAGCATGGCGATAGTCGCCTGTCCGTCGTCGAAGAACGCCTGCAGCCACTTGATGGGTTTCTACGTTGATGGCCGCCAGCGGTTGCTGACGCGCAGTCTCTGCTCGAACGGGGCCGCACCCTCACAGCGCCTGCTCGATCAGCTTTTTCCAGGCCCTGCAGCAGGTTCACCGCGATCAGGTTTTTCAGGGGCCAGAAGGGCGATCTTCTCCCAGCTTTCCCTGATGGCGGCGTCAGCGCGCCAGTTTCCCGCGCGGATCGGCGGATTGCTCGTTTGCTGCGGTAGCTGATTTGCAGGGCAGTTTTCCTTGGTGTCCTCCTGGGTACTTGTATTGGTTGCGATGGGCGGTGACCGTTGCGGGTGTAGCTGGCCCCGTTCAACGCCTGTACGTAAAGTTTGAGTGTCAGTCAGGTGCAGTCCCGGCGCGGCGTCGGGTGTCGCGGCCCGAAGAGGACCGCCAGCCAGGCGGCGAGGGCGCGATACCGGCGATGTAGAACAGGTTCAGCGGTTGCGGTTGCATCAGGTCCATGGGTGCAGGCAGGGCGCCGACCAGGGCAGCGCTGCCGCCGTACACCGCGCCCATGATGCCGGTCGCCACCAGCGCCAGTGGCAGGCGTGTAAGTGTGTGACGACGTCGTCAGCGCGAGCGCGACGCCGGCGTGCAGGCGGCCGCCAGCAGCACCAGCGTGGTGTCGGAAGCCAGCCAGGATTTGCCACTGGCGAGTGCGAAGCCATAGCCCGGCGGCTATACCGCACAGCAACGCGCGGAAGGCGAAGAAGCCACAGGCCGGGTACAGGTAGGCCAGGTCCAGCCGTTTTCCTGGGCGGCTCCGCCGGAAAATGGGAACAGGTAGGCCTTGAACAGCCCGTGCCAGCACGTTGCGCCACCGCGGCCACAGGAACGGTCGAGCCGCACTGCGCCAGCAGCAAAGCCCATTTGCCCCATGGTCGAGCAGGCGAGCATCCTTCACGTCCGTTTGCATCAGTTTCCACAGGGTGCCGAGCAGCTGCGTTCCCAGCCCCAGCACGAAGAGGGCGGTGAGCGGCGACGGCGCGTCGAAGTACAGCGGCGCAAGCGCGCCAGCAGAAAGCCGCCGCCGATGGCCAGACCCGCGTGCATGATCGCCGAGACCGGCGTGGGCAGGATGAGCAGGCTGGTCAGCCACTGGTGAAAAAGGCCATACCGCCAGTTGGGTCAGGGCACCCAGCGGCAGCAGCACCGGCACGCGGGGGTGATTAACGGCGAACCGCTGTCCTGTCGCAGGATGGCCTGTATGGAGCCCTGGCCGGTGGCGGCGTAGAGCAAACCGAATGCCGCCGCGATGGCGGCAAACCCGAACAGGTAGGTCCTGCCGGCCAGCCACCCCGAGGCCCGCGCTGCCTGCCAGCTGCCCTTGTGGACCATCAGGGTAACCAGCAGGGCGTTGCTCAGGCCCCAGGCGGCCAGCAGCAGCGCGAGCTGGTCGGCGGCAACCATGACCATCACGGAGAGCACCAGCAGCGCCAGCAGGACGAAGAAACGCCGGTAGTGCGCATCGCCCTTCATGTAGCGGTAGGCAAAGGCGGCCACAGCGAGGCCGATAAACCCCACCAGCACCATCATCAGCAGGGCCAGCGGGTCCGCATGGAACAGGGAGAGATCGTTCGTCATGGATTTACCTTCCCAAAGGAATTAGATAATCTTGTGTTGTGGCAGAACAGTATTAGCTGCCTTAATATCAGTAAAGCTCATAATTCTTATCTAATACATTAGAGATCTTAATGAATCTGGATACCGTCACCCTGCAGTGCTTTCTGGCCGTGGCCGAAACCGGGAGTTTTACCCGGGCCGCGGACCGGGTAGGGCGCACGCAGTCGGCGGTCAGCCAACAAATGGCCAAGCTGGAGAACCTGCTGGGTAAACCGCTGCTGGTGCGGGGCAAGTCCTTTTCACTGACCCCGGAGGGCGAGATCTTCCTCGGTTATGCGCGGCAGATATTCGCCCTGCACCGGGAGGCCATGGACCGGTTCAAGGAGCCCGAGCTGGAGGGTGAGGTGCGCTTCGGCCTGCCGGAGAACTTCGCCACCGTGTTCCTGTCCGATGTGCTGGCGGATTTCTCCCGCATTCATCCGCGCATTTTGCTGAAGATCGAATGCGACCTGACACTCAACCTGTTCGACCGCTTCAAGCAGAAGGAATTTGACCTGGTACTGGTCAAGATGAACCGCCCGGAGGATTTTCCCAACGGCCTCGACGTCTGGTCCGAGCCGCTGAAGTGGGTGGGCGACGCCAGCCTGATTGACCCGGTAAAACCCGTGCCGCTGGTGTTGTCGCCCCAGCCCTGCGTCTATCGCACCTCCGCGATCGAGGCGCTGGAAAAAGCCGGCCGCGCCTGGCGCCTGGTGTTGTCCAGCCCCAGCTACGCGGGGGCGGTGGCCGCTGTTAAAGCGGGCATGGGTATCACCGTCATGCCCAACACGATGATTCCCGCTGAGCTGGAAGCGGTGGAGGCCTCCGTCCTGCCTGGCCTGGAGGACACCCACGTGTCGCTGCTCAAGCATCGGGCGGACAGCCCGGCGATCAATTCGCTGGAAGAGTTTATGCTGCGAAAGCTGCAACATTGATGCGACAACCAGCCCGGGGGCAGTCCCGGACCGACCGGGTGGTGCTGGGACGCCCGCCGTCGACGCCAGGGGCGCGATGCCGCTTCTCTTGACCACTGTCAACAGGCAGGACGCTTTTTCAAGCTAAGCTCGCAGGCGATAGTTTCCTTGTGCCACGCGAGGGTGAGTGGTGCACAATGGTGCCCTGGGGCGCCGTGAGGGCAGTGTATGAAACGGGTGCGCGGGTTTATCGATCTGGTGTTTGACCTCGTCGACGAGACCAGCCGCCTCGTCGAGCGCACGCACGATGAAGTGGTTGCCCGCTCGGTACGGCGGTTCGCGCCCGTAGAGCCGGTGCGGACAGCGGCCAAGGTCGTGACCGGCGTGCAGGGCGTTATCGCGGGAACCGTGTTCAAGACCATCCGTGGCGTAAACGGCGCTGCGCGTTTCTCCGTGAACGGGGCGGCTGATGTCGTCGAGGTCAGCTGGGAAAGGCGCCGTGGAACTGGGCATATGAGCTGCTAATGCCCATGCATTCTCCGCCGCGGGACGGTCAACTGGTGTGTGGACTACCTGCAGTCATCCCTCAACGGCTTTGGGCGATTACCTGAGCCAGCGGAACAACGCGCTGGACGAAGGTATGACGCTGCGCTCCGACGGCTGCTAGGCGGGACGCGCTGGCCCGCGCTTACCCCCGCGCGACTGGCAAGCTTTGCGTATTCGTCCACGGCCTCGCGTCGACGGAATGGTTGTGGACTTTTTCCTCCGCGGAGTACTACAACGGCGCGACGGATGTCAGCTTTGGTTCCCGCCTGTACGAGGAGCTGGGTTATACGCCGGTGTACATACGCTATAACACCGGCCTGCACATATCCGACAACGGCCGCCGGCTGGCGGAATTGATAGGTGAGCTGGTCGACGCTTACCCGGTACCCATCGAGGAGATCGCGCTGATCGGCCACAGCATGGGTGGCCTGGTAGCGCGCAGCGCCGCCAGCCATGCGGCCCGGGAAAAACTTCCCTGGGTGCGCCAGCTGCGGCACGTCGCCTGCGTGGGCGCGCCCAATCTCGGGGCACCGCTGGAAAAGGTGGTGCACCTGCTGACCGGCGTGTTGCGCCGGGTCGACGCGGCGGGTGCGCAGGTGCCGGCCAGGTTGCCCAACAGCCGCAGTGCGGGAGTCAAGGACCTGCGCCATGGTTACACCGTGACGAGGAATGGCGCCGGGCAAGGACCCGGACGCCGTGTTCGCCAATGCCTGGCTGGATATTCCCTTGATCGACGGGGTCGGCTATTACTTTTTTGCCGCCACCATCACCAGGGACGCGCGCCACCCCCTCGGCTTGCTGCTGGGAGACCTGCTGGTACGCATACCCAGCGCTGCCGGAAAGACGAACGATGCGACGCGGAGCATCCCGTTTTCCAGCGGCCGCGTGTTTGCCGGCATGAGCCACCTGCACATCAATAACCACCCTGACGTGTATACCGCCCTCAGGGGAGTGTTTCACCGCGTCGCGCCAAAACGAGGCAAGGCAGCGGCCCGAAAGATCCCAGCAACAGGGTATGACCACTCAACGGCCAGGGACTCCTGCCCGCCTGTTTCGCATCCGCAGACTGAAAGTGGAAGCGATGGCCTGCGGGGACGCGCAGCTGCGGGGAGCGACTGACGGGTTACATCGAAACTGGCCGGACCGCTTGGCCGAGAGCGACGAAGAACGAGGGCCTGCTCCCGGTACTGCCGCTGGAACTGAAAATCGACGGCCTCGAACCGAGCTTCCAGCCGAGTGATTTCAATCCCCGGAACGCCCCAGGACATAACTACGGATGAGCTGCGTCGAGACGTTCTACGCAAACTGCGTGAGAACCGGGGCGTTCTTCAGAAGCATGGCGCAGACCAACACAGTGGGCGCGGCCGCCCTGTCCTCTGTGAAATGTCGATATTGCGCAAGTGTGAACTGGCCGTACATTGCGCGCTTGGCTATGATAACGTGCCCGGGCACTGGATACAAACTTTCGTCAGGCAGAAACATTCCAGGATCGTGGTCATGAGTGATAAAAGAAGAGGCGATCTGAAGTCCCAATCGTGGTTTCGTTCCAGTCGATTTTTCCGCAACGACGGCAAGTGGTACTTCAACACCCGGGAGGGCACGGCGCAGGGTCCTTTCTGGGAGTTGAAGCAGGCTGAAAACAGGCTCGAGGATTACATAAAGGTGACCACTTCGGGTTTCATGCCCAGCGACAGCAAGCTGGATCTGGAGCCGCTTGGGCTCGACGACTAACCGACGTTTACTTACCCACCCTTACCGGGATCTCAGCCCACCCGCCGATCGCCGCCCAGCTCGGGTACTCGTGCACTTCGCCGAGCACATAGTCCGGCATCCGCTGCAGCACCGCGCGCAGCATGGTTTTGAACCCGGCCGCGCCAGGTGTAATCCCACGCAGCGATGAATCCCGATGCCGAACGCGACATGGCGGTTGGGTTTAGCTCGGCGATGAAGTGGTCCGGTGCTTGGGGAACGCACTTGCATCATGGCACGCTGAGACTTCGCCTGGCAGACGCGATCGCCCGCGCGCACGGGCAACCGTGGAACCCGATATCACGGGCGGAAGCAGTGCGCGCGTGTGTGCGCGCCGGCGGGTAGAGCCGCAGGATCCCCTCGGTCGCGGTCTCCAGCAACGCGGGTTCCTCGATGATGCGGCTGCGAAGTTCAGGGTCGCGGCCGAGGTGGATAAGGCCCGCGGAGGTCAGCGCGGTGGTGGTGTCCACTCCGCCGCCGATCGTCAGCAGGACCATGGCTTGCGCTTCCTCGGCGGTGATCGGCACGCCGTCGAGGTCGGCGTTGGCGATGGCGCTCATAACATCGTCGCGCGGATGTTGCCGTCGCTGTGCGACCTCCTCCTGTATGCGGCTGCCCAGCCACCTGAATTTCTTGCCTGCCTCCATGAATCCGGGCGAAAAGTATTCGTGGCGCGCCATATCGTAAAACGTGGATGCCGCCTGCACCCACTCGTCCTGCGGCCACCCCAGCCATTCCATGGTAACGGCCGAGGGCACCGGTACCGAAAACTCGCTCGCGAAGTCGCCGCCCCCGGCGTCGATGATGCGGTCGAGGTAGTAGTTGGTCCAGTGTTGCACCCGCGGTTCCATGGCGGCGACCGCGGTGGGTGACAGCAGGCGCGAGAGCACCCGCCGCATCGGCTTCGAGGCCGGCGGATCCAGCTCCTCGGGGTAGAGTTTCGGCATGTGGGCGTCCCCGAGCATCAGCGATGAGATCGCCGGGTCGGTGCGCGCGGAGGAAAACGTCTGCCAATCGAGAAAGGCGGCGGTGACGGCCTCGTAGCTGCTCAGTATCCAGTGGCCGCCGTTTTCGGGGGTCCAGGCCACCGGGCACTGCTCCCGCAATTCCCGCCACGCGCGGTTGGAGCCCTCTGAAGTGACGTGGGTAAAGGGATTGAAATCGACAACCGGAACGTTGCCTGCGGGCGGATCAGCCATGGCGATCTCCCAACGGATTGATCGGGCTGCGCAGGGACAGACCGCCGTCGCAGGGAATGATCTGCCCGGTGACCCACGACATCCCGTGCAGCGCAAGGATGGTTTCCGCGATATCCTCCGCCGTGCCCAGTCGACCCAGCGCCGTGCGCCCGGCGATTCGCGGGAGCCAGCCGGTGTCGCGGGATGCCAGTTCAAGCATCGGTGTTTCGGTGACGCCCGGTCCGACGCCGTTGACCCGCAGGTGCGGCCCCCATTCGACGGCGGCGACGCGGATCAGCATGTCGAGCGCCGCTTTCGATGCACAGTAGATGCCCATGCTCCTGTCGACCAGGGTGGCGCTGACGCTGCTGGTCGCCACGATGGAGCCGCCGCCCGCGTCGAGCATTGGGCGGGCGAGCGCCCGCATTGCGAGCCACACGCCCCGGGCGTTGATTCCCATGACCCGGTCCCACTCCTGCGGGGCGGTATTCAACAACATGCCCGCGTGGCCGACGCCGGCAGTGATGGTTACCTGCGTGGGCACGCCCAGTTCGGCAAGGGTTGTATCGGCGGCCGCGGTGACCTGTTGCGGATCGGCAATGTCGCACAGCACCTCGCAGCTACCGCAGACATCCCACACCAGTACGGCAGTGCCCGCCGCCCGCAGCCGCGCGGCGACGGCGGCGCCGATTCCGGATCCACCGCCGATGACGACGGCCCTGGTTGAAGCGCTCAGGCGACAGCTCTCCGCAACCTCAGGATGGTGATGTTTTCCACTGAGTCCCGCCCCGGCGCGACACGGCTCTCAGGCACAGTCTATACTGCCCGTACGACTTTGGCGCGTTTTCAGGGAGTGCGTAGTGGCGGTCATTCATCATTCGGCGATCTGCGTGCGCGACCTCGACGCGGGCCTGCGCTTCTGGTGCGAGGGACTTGGGTTCGAGCCGATCATGGATCACGCGTTCGAGGGCGATTGGCCGACACTGTTGCGGGCGCCCTCGACATCGTTGCGCGCGGTGTTCCTCGGCGACCCGGGGCGACCCGAGTGCGGCATTGTCGAGCTGGTCGACCTTGGCGACGTGCCCGACACCCAGCCTGCGCAGAGCGGAGCGGCCACCAGCGGATTCCTGCTGTTGTCAGTCATGACCGACCTGGAGGCCGCGCTGGCACGCCTGGCGGCCCTCGGCCTGGGCGGGGTGCCGCGGCGCATCACGGTTTCCGGCATCGACATGGCGGTGGTGATGGACCCGAACGGGGTGCAGGTCGAACTCGTCGACTCCGGCGCCGCCGCCAATCTCGAGAAGATGAACGCCCGCGGATGACGGAGCGCTTCCGTGTCGCGGTGCTCGGCGCTGGCTTCGGTGGTATCGCGGTCACGCACGCGTTGGCCGGTTCAGGCATCGACGATGTGGTGATCTTTGAGCGCGAAGACGGCGTCGGCGGCACGTGGCGCGTCAATAGCTATCCCGGCGCCGCCTGCGATGTGCCCTCGCACCTCTACTCACTCTCTTTCGCGCCAATCCCGGCTGGACCCGCAGCTATGCCAGCCAGGCGGAGATACTCACCTACCTTGAGGACTGTTACGACCGGTTCGATGTCCGTCGCAAGGTGCGCACCGCGACCGCCATCGTGGCGCGCGCTGGCGCGATGACGCCGGTTGTTGGCAATAGCGTGAACAGCGCGGGGCGCATTACGAGGCGGCAGTGCTGGTGGCGGCGGTCGGCATGTTCCACACGCCACTGGTGCCTGTCATCCCCGGCATCGAGGATTTCGCCGGTACGGCTTTTCACTCGGCGCGCTGGAATCACGGCCACGATATCACCGGTCGCCGGGTTGCGGTGGTCGGCACCGGGGCCAGCGCGATCCAGGTCGTGCCCGCGATTGCCGGGCAGGCGGCGCGAACTACCGTGTTCCAGCGCACGCCGGCGTGGATACTGCCGCGCAAGGATGAGCCCTACAGCGAAGAACAGCGGCGCCAGTTTGCGGCCCGGCCGGAACTGGCCCGGCGCCACCGGGATGAACTGTACAACCTGTTCGAGCAGACCACGTCCTTCCTGCGGGGCGATCCCGCCGCGGCGCAACTCACCGAGGCCGCCACCGCCTACCTCGAGCGCAAGGTGCCCGACCCCGCGCTGCGCGCGAGGTTGCGCCCCGATTACCCGATCGGCTGCAAGCGCACCCTCGTTTCCAGCGCGTTCTACCCGGCCATCCAGCGCGGCGATGTCGAGCTGGTCACGGCGCCCATAGAGCGTGTCACCGGGGTGGGCATCCGCACCACCGACGGCGTCGAGTGGCCCTGCGATACCATCGTCTGGTGCACCGGCTTTCGGGCGACGGATTACCTGTGCGGCATCGAGGTCACCGGCAGGCAGGGCCAGAACCTGCACAGGACGTGGGCCGGCGTCCCGCGCGCCTACCACGGTATGGCCGTGCCCGGCTTCCCGAATTTCTTCATGATGTACGGACCCAACACCAACCAGGGCGGCAATTCCATCATCCTGATCCTGGAGGCCCAGGCCGGGTTTATCGCCCGAACGCTGCGCGCCGTGGAGGACGCCGGGGCCGACACGTGCGAGGTGACGGTCCGGGCGATGGAACGGTACACGGCGGAACTGTTGACGGCGCTCGGCGGCACGGTGTGGACGGACGGCTGTGACAGCTACTTCCGCACCGCGGCGGGCGATATCGTGACGCAACTCCCCCACACCTCCGCCTGGTACTGCGCGCGCATGGCGGAGTTCCCATCGGCAGACTTCCATCTCACAACGCATCCCGGGGGTGCCGCATGTACGATCTCGTAATCAGGGCCGGCTCCGTAGTCGACGGCACCGGCGTCCCCGCCGTGACGGCTGATGTCGGCATCAGGGATGGCCGCATCGTCGAGATCGGCCGCATCAGCAGCGCCACCCGGCGGACCATCGACGCCGACGGGTTGCTGGTCACCCCGGGCTTCGTGGATATTCACACCCACTACGATGGCCAGGCCACCTGGGACCCGTACCTGACCCCCTCCTGCTGGCACGGTGTGACGACCGCCATCATGGGTAATTGCGGCGTCGGCTTCGCCCCGGTGCGCCCCGCTGGCCACCAGGCGCTGGTGGAGCTGATGGAGGGAGTGGAGGATATACCCGGCAGCGCCCTGGCCGAGGGCATTCGCTGGAACTGGGAGTCCTTCCCCGAGTACCTGGATGCCCTGGACTCCATGCCTCGCGTGATGGATATCGGCTGTCATGTTCCCCACGCGGCACTGCGCGCCTACGTTATGGGTGAGCGAGCGCTTGCTAACGCTACAGGTCAGGATATAGAGGCGTTATGTTCCCTGCTGCGCGCCAGTCTGGAAGCGGGCGCAGTGGGTTTTTCCACCGGCCGGACCGTCGGCCACCGCGACAGCAGGGGCAACGCGGTGCCGGGAACGTTTGCCGCCGAGGACGAACTCGCGGCCCTGTTGGCGGTGATGGACGACCTCGGCCGGGGTGTGTTCCAGGTGGTCCCCGCCGGGGTCGGCGGCGAGATGACCGGGGACGCCGCCGGCGCGATGGAAGCCGAGCTGGACTGGCTGGTGCGCCGCGGCGAGGCGAGCAGGCGGCCGCTCACGTTTCTGGTGATGGAGCGCGCCGAGATCAATCACTGGCGACCGTGGTTCGAGGCCGTGCGCGCGGCCAATGCCCGGGGAGCGAACCTGCGGCCGCAGGTGGGCAACCGCTGCTTCGGCGTGCTCATGGGTCACCAGTCGCGGCTCAATCCTTTCCAGTATCGTGCGAGCTACCGGGCGCTCGCACACCTGCCCCTGCCCGAGCGCGTGGCGCGCCTGCGCGACCCGCAGGTGCGCGCGGCAATCCTGGCTGACGCGCCCGACTACAGCGGTCCTTTCGCCATGGACCAGCTCGGCCGCCGGGGTTTCGACAACCTGTACCCGCTGGGGAACGACCTCAATTACGAGCCGAGGCGCGAGGACAGCGTGCGGGCCCTGGCGCAACGACAGGGGATAGACCCCTGGGAGCTTGCCTACGACCTGATGCTGGAGGACGGGGGCCGCGAGTTCCTGCTGTTGCCCCTGCTCAATTACGGCGAGGGCTCCTACGACGGCTTGCTCGACATGATGCGCGACCCCAGCACCGTGCACGGGCTCGGCGACGGCGGCGCCCACGTGGGCCTGATCTGCGATGCCAGCATGACCACGTACATGCTGTGCCACTGGGCGCGGGACCGCAGTCGCGGCGCGAGGCTCAGCGTGGAGCATGCCGTCCGGCGCCTGACCGCCGACCCGGCCGAACTGTATGGCCTCGCTGACCGCGGCGTGATTGCCGTCGGCAAAAAAGCCGACCTCAACCTGATCGAGTTCGGCGCCCTCAGGTTGCGGCGCCCCGAGCAGGTCTACGATCTGCCCACCGGTGCCGGCCGGCTGATCCAGCGCGCCGATGGTTATGTCGCCACGATCGTCTCCGGTATGCCCACGCTGGAAAACGGCGCGTTCACCGACGCGCTGCCGGGTCGGCTGCTGCGCGGGGCCTCTGGCCCGGGCCGGTAAGTCAAGGCGCGTTAATCCGCGCGGGGCGGAGAGGTCACAACATCATGACCAGCAGCAAAATCAGCAGCAACAATCCCGCCATCACCTTGTAGATCCCGGCTTTCGTCAGGCCCGGCCTGCGGTTTTGCTTTTCTTCCATGATCAGCCGGGCCATCAGGGCGTCGATATCGCCGCTGCCCGCACGTTCGGGCGTCGTGGGACGCCCGGACGCATGGCCCTTTTGTGAAATGGCGCTGCGAGCGGGAGCCGGGGCGATTGCTGACGTATCCGCCACCGCTCCCGGAATCGCTGCAGGTAACGGGGTGGCCTGGCTGTTGATTGCCTCCAGCAGGGTAATCAGGTGACGCCGGTCTTCCGCCGGTATATGGCTGAAGGATGCCGTGTGGTCAGCGCGCAGGCTGTAGGTCCTGCCGTCTATCGCGATGGTTATTCTGGGCTGTTCCATGAGTACGCGTTCGCTGGGTGAAAGTCGAGCGCATCTTCCTCGTCACGAAATCACGCGCCCCGGATCGACAATTACCCTAGCACAACGCAAAGGTCTTTTCCGATACAGGTTGCGCAGAATAAAAAGGGCTTTGACCCCATAAAAAACCCCGCCGGAACCGGTGGGTTGGTAGGCCATAGCAGGCGCGGGGACTGTTTCGAGCTCGACCCGGCAAGCGGACTGATCAGGCAGCCCTCTTGCCCGCATCCCGCGTAAACTCTTTGCCTCGGACCGAATACAGCGCCAAAACTTCGGCCCCACACAGACTGGCGCGGCTTCCTGGCCGCAACATCGGATGGACATGAATCAGAACGTGCCTATGCTATAGCGTCAATTTCGCTAGTGATGGTAATAATCATTAAAAGGACATCAAGGAGTCGCGATATGCGCAGAAATTCAGGGTTTTTACTTGCCTGCCTGTTTACCCTCTTGGCCTTTCCCGCTGCGGCGGATTTGGTCAATGGTAATTTCGAAACGGGCAATCTCACCGGCTGGACGACGACCGTCAATGGTTCGGCGAATTCCGTGCAGGTGACCTCCGGCGCCACAGTGACAGACGCCGGAACGATTCAGCCGTCTCCAACGGGTGATTATTTTGTATTTACGTCCCAATCAGGACCTGGCTCCAGCTTCCTGACCCAGGATTTTGTGGTGCAGCCCGGCACGAACAAGATCTTTTTTGACCTTTCCATTATCAACGCTGCGACTGATTTTTACGTGCCCTCGCCCCTGTCATTCGATTTTAATGGCGCGGCCAACCAGCAGGCCCGTTTTGACATTCTGGTGCCCGGCGCGGCAATAGACACCGTCAACCCCGCCGACATCATTGTCACGGGTTACCAAACACAGCCAGGCGACCCATTGACCCAGAACTGGGCCAGCTATGAAGTGGATGCCACGGCCGCACTGGCTGCCTATGAGGGGCAGACCGTGACATTTCGTTTTGTGCAGGTTGATAACCAAAGCTATTTCAACCTGGCTATTGATAACGTGAATGTCGGATTGGCCCCGCCCGGGGGCGCGACGCCCACCCAGGTGCCTACCTTGTCGCAGTGGTCGCTGTACTCACTGGGCCTGTTGATGGGCATTCTCGGTGTCTGGCGCTTACGCCGGCAATACGGATAAGCCCAGCTATTCCCGGCACTGGAGTCGGGTGGCCCGCCGGAGTCAACCCGGCGCCGGCCCCCAGGCAGCTTCACAGCCCCGCACGTAAAGCATACGCTGGCCGCTCTGGTCAGCGCGGAGGCTGTAGGTCCTGCCGTTTATCGCGATGGTTATTCTGGGCTGTGCCATGAGTACGCGTTCGCTGGGTGAAAGTCGAGCGCCTCTTCCCCGTCACGAAATCACGCGCCCCCGGATCGACAATTACCCTGGCACCACGCAACAGTCTTTTCCCGATACAGGTTGCGCAGAATAAAAAGGGCTTTGACCCCATAAAAAACCCCGCCGGAACCGGTGGGTTGGTAGGCCATAGCAGGCGCGGGGACTGTTTCGAGCTCGACCCGGCAAGCGGACTGATCAGGCAGCCCTCTTGCCCGCATCCCGCGTAAACTCTTTGCCTCGGACCGAATACAGCGCCAAAACTTCGGCCCCACACAGACTGGCGCGGCTTCCTGGCCGCAACATCGGATGGACATGAATCCAGAACGTGCCGCCGAGTCCGCCGCCGATCAGGGCGCCCATGAACTGCCTCGAATCACTCGTATAGTTGACCTGGTTATCCTGCCAGTCAGCCTCCAGCAGGATCATGACGCCGGAACGGTGGGCCGGTAGGCAAACGATATTGCGCCGCCGATCCAGCCGCCCAGCGCCGTGACCTGCGCTTCGCCGCTGACCAGCGTGGAGAGATCGAAACCACAGCCCTCCTCGTTTGGAGCCGTCACGGGGATTGGGTTGGCCACCCAGAACGGGTTGCCGGGATTGATCTTGACGGCGGGCATTGTGTTGTCCTGACAATTTCCCTGGCCACTACCATTTACATAGGACGTGCCATAAATTTCGTTGTACACAGAGGCGGATATTGAATATTCGGTGATGATGATACCGCCGGCATTGAGATAGGCCAGCCACGCGGCGCCATTACCCGTGACAGTGCCTGAGCGGGTGACCAGGAGTGCCTGGGTGTTACCGTCCGGCGCGCAGCTGTTGATCTCGTTCAGTGGTGTCAGCCCGGAGTACAAACTGGCCCCGGTCCTTTGGGTGGAGCCACAGTACATCAGGTCCGACCGCGTCTGGGCGGCGGCGGAACCCGCCCAGGTGATGATGCCCAACAGGACAACGGCTGCTATTTTCTTCATGGATTCCCTCCCCGGGTATTGGAATAATGAGCACGGCAACGTATAAAACCACATACACAGCGTGGATTATGCCAGAAAGCGCCCCGGGAAAATAGCCGCAGGAGCTATCCGGGACACTCCCGTCGTGCTGCTTCAGTGCAGGAGGAGCCCGTAATGATCTCTGTACCCGGGAAGCTGTAATTGCGGACAGTCACTTTGACACCACCTCGGGTAAGGCATACCTTGAACGCCCGCGAAACGCGGACAAAAACACTCCACCGATTCCAGGCCGCCGCCATGAAAACCCGCTCCACCGACTACCATCGCCTGCCGATACGGCTGCTCAATGGCGTGATACAGGGCGCCAATGCTCTGGGCATCGGGAAAGCGTCCCTGAAAGAAAACAGCCTCATCGCCGCCGCGAAAGAGGCCACCGGCCTGAGCGACTTCGGGCCAGACGACCGGTTCCTGGCGCCGATGCGATTACTGATCGAGGGTTACGAGACCGAGGCGCGGCTGAATCCGGTAGGACGGTTGCTGGCGAGAATGAACTTCGTGCGGATTCTCCGTCACCGCCTGCTGGCGCAGGACCTGGCTCGGGTTATGCCTGAAATTTTAGCCCGCGACCTGGGCGACCTGGTGGTGGTGGTGGGGCCTGGCCGTCGGGGACCACCCGCCTGCAACTGGGCCTTCTGCCGCAGACCCGCAGTTTTTGCACATGGAGTCCTGGGAATCCGTCAACCTGAGCGCCCTACCCCGAGAGCTTTATTGCCAGGGACAGCGGCAAACCGGAAACGGACCCGCGCATCACGGGCATCGAGCAGGCACTCAAGGCGGTGTTATACATGTCGCCGCAAATATCGGCGGTGCATCCACTGGGCACCCATGAAGTGGAGGAGGAACTGGGCCTGCTGCAACACAGTTTTTCGTCGCAGATTTTCGAGGTGACGGCGCGGCTGCCCAGTTTTGCCGAATGGTTGATGACGCACGACCAGACCTACGCCTACGAGTACATGACCGTCTTGATGAAAATTATCTGCTGGTTTCGCAACGACCCGGAGGGCCAGACCTGGGTGCTGAAAACCCCGCAACATATGCAGGACCTCGATGCGCTGATCAACGTGTTCCCCAATGCGAAGCTGGTCTGCTCGCACCGCGATCCCATTAAAGTCATCGGCTCGCTTTCCTCCATGACCTGGAACTCCATCGTGCGTGACAGCAATCACCTCACCCCTGAATGGATCGGCCCCGAGTGGTTGAACAAGTCGGAGCTCATGCTGAAAAAAACGATCTACATCCGGCAAACCAGGGTGCCGGCGAGTAACCAGTGCGACATCCAGTACGCGGATATCACCGCGGACTGGGAACAGGCCATGCGGGGCATCTATGATTTTATTGGCATGCCGTTTTCCTCCGTCGCCAGAAACGGCATGCAGGCCTGGCTGGACAGCAATTCGCAGCACAAGCACGGCGCCCACAAGTACAGCCTGGAAAATTTTGGCGTAACCGCGCCACAGGTGGACCAGCAGCTCATGTTTTACCGGGAGCGCTACAGCATTCCCTATGAGACCAAAAACCCCCATCTGGATTCGGCCTGAGTCAATACGGGGTTCCCGCGCCATGGCACAGAAATACTATGTAAAGCCCTTTCACTGCAATCCGCTGCAACCGTGCTACTGCGGCAGCAATAGTCCTTTCGGTGAGTGTTGCGCCGCGCAGGGCGAGCAGCGGCAACCGCCGCGAGGTGTGCTTGTAGTGCACAATTTCCTTGCGCTGCCGGAGTGTCGAAGACTGGTTCGCTATGCCCAGAAGCAGAAGGCCAACTGGCTGATGGTGCGTGACGAAGAACAGTCGACCCCGAAAAAATTCGTCGAGAAGCGCGATCCCGGGCGAGTCACGCAACAGGTGGAGATGGACAAGCACCAGGTTTTTCTCAACCAAACCGTTCGGCGCGCACTGGTGGACGTGGCGACGAGGACATTTGGCGCCGCCGACTTTTTTGAAACCCCCTACTTGTTACGCTACCGGGTCGGGGGCAAGTACGGCGAACATGCCGACAGCGAGACTTACGATCCGGAAAAGAAATTATTCTACCGCGTGGCGGACAGGGACATCAGCATCCTGATCTACCTCAACGATGATTACGTGGGCGGCGAACTGACCTTCAGGCGCCTCAACTACACGTACCATCCCGTCGCCGGTGACCTGGTGATGTTTCCCTCGGGCAATCTCTTCCTGCACCAGGCGCTGAGCGTCTCCCGCGGCACCAAGTACGCACTGGTGAGCTGGGCCAGCCTGAAATCGAGTCCCAGGTTATTTCCCGGCGCATCCCGCTGGCCGCCAATCAGGGTCTGACAGGGGCTCTGAGCCTTTTAGCATTTCAGCGCAGATCGTACTCCTGGTGGAGTACGGGCATTTCCACGTTGGTGTTTTCCAATTTTTGCGCGAAGGTATGCATGGCCTTTTCTTCACCGTGCACCAGGAAAGTCGTTTTCGGGTTACCCGTGTGTTGATGCCAGGCCAGTAATTCCGCTTGGTCGGCGTGGGCTGAAAATCCACCGATGGTATGCACGCTCGCATTTACGCTGATCTCTTCGCCATAGATGCGCACCCGTTTTCCGCCGTCTATTATTTGTCGAGCCAGGGTTCCAAGCGCGGCGTACCCTACAAAAACAATGCTGTTGTGTTGTCCCCACAGGTTGTGTTTCAGGTGGTGACGCACCCTTCCTCCGGTGCACATGCCCGAGCCGGCCATGATAACGGCACCTCCGGTCACCTGGTTGATCGCTATCGATTCTGCTGTTTCCCGCGTGAAGCGCAGGCCTGGCATCGCAAACGGATCTCCGCCGTCGTGGGAGACCTGCAAAGTCTCGGTATTGAAACATTCGGGATGGCGTTCAAATATCTGCGTGGCGGAAATCGCCATGGGTGAATCCAGGAACACATTGGTGTAATGCTTGATGCGCCCATTTTCCACGCCTTCCCGCAGGTAATAAATACTTTCCCGGGCGCGTTCCAGCGCGAAGGTAGGAATAATAACGTTCCCGCCACGGCCTATCGTTTCATTGATAACGTCGTAAAGTTCATCGACCGAGGGCTGCAGTTTTTTGTGCAGACGGTCGCCGTAGGTCGTTTCCATGACTACGGTATCTGCATGGGGTGGCGGTGTCGGATCCCGCAGGATGGCGCGCCCACTGTATCCCAGGTCACCTGAAAACAGCAGGCGGTGGTTACTGCCAGCCTCTTCCAGCTCGAGCAGGATCGACGCCGACCCGAGAATATGACCCGCATCGATAAAAGTAGCCCGTATCCCTGGCGCCACTTGTATAGGTTGGTCGTAGACCGCTCTGCGCCCCATCAGGTCCAGGCAATTCAGGGCGTCCAGTGTCGTATACAGCGGTTCGGCGCCTTTACTGTCATTGCCGTGATGTCGCTTGGCGCGGCGCGCCTGATAGCGCGCCTCCTCTTCCTGCAGGCCGGCCGAATCAAGCATCACAAGTCGCGCCAGTTCCAGGGAGGCAGCCGTGGTAATCACCTCGCCGCGAAAGCCGCGCTTCGCCAGCAACGGAATACGGCCGCAGTGGTCGAGGTGGGCGTGTGTGAGCAGCAGGAAATCGATGGCGGAAGGTTCAAAACCGAAGGGTTCGGTGTTTTCCTCCGCCAGTTCGCGCCCGCCCTGGTACAACCCGCAGTCAATTAGTATGCGCTTGCCTGCACAGTGAACCAGGTGACATGAGCCGGTGACGTTCTGATCGGCGCCGTGGAATGAAATTTTCATAACTTGTCCATTTTGGTCAAGTGCTCCCGATCAGATTCCGTGATTGGAACGCAAGTCATCGCGATTTCGCTTATAGCGGGCAATCATGTCGCTCGTTCAGGCATTTCGCAGTTTCCAGCCGATAAACAGTAGCGCCCAGCCATCAAAGACAAGGCTGATACCGATATACAAGCCGACCAGCCAGAGCGAGGTCTGTGGCCAGCCGACCAGGAACAATCCGGCCAGAATGGCGGACATGGCGCTGTTTACTGCCATTATGCCCCAGCCCCTTTCTGGGTAGATGGCGCGTGCTTTCGCGACGCTGTGGAGCGCATCGAGCAGGAGATAAATTGCCAGTACCATTCCCACCCCTTCCACTCCGGGGACCGGGTAGATCAGCATCACTGCGCCGGTGACCAGCAGCAGAGCGGGTTTAAGCCACTCCATAATGTTGCCCGGGGAATATTTCGCCGTGTGCACGGCCCAGGATATCCCGGCGATCAACAATAGCCAGGTAATCAGCGCCTCGACGCCAACAGACATCAAGCCGGGCAGAATGACCCCAGCCGACCCAACAACAATCAACACGATACCGAAGAAGAAAGAGTATGGTCCGAAGCGTTCCAAAGCTTGCTTACTGATGGGTAGAGTCGTCATGTTAATCCTCAGGGGTGGGTGCTACCGTGTATTCGCACTTGCAGCTCTTCACCCCTTCACGGTTCAGTGCGGTGCCGGGTGCGATCTGCAAAGGCTGATACACTGACAAGTGTAGCGTTTTAACGGGTATGCCGGCATTAGGCCGCATCGGGACCGGGTAGTTCCGCGAATTGCTCCCTGAATACGCTATTTCCAGTAGTTAATTCCAGTGTCATTGTTATTCATGCGGCAGATCGATAAATCGGCGGGCTCTGAAATTACACTGGATTGACCGTCGTGGGAGGCATGCAAATGACCAACAGTGAAATTCCGGTCCCGGTCGCGCGGTCTATCGCGGTAGCGAGCGGGACGCCACTACCTCTGGGCGCCTGGCCATCTGGCGGGGGTGTGAACTTTTCGGTCTTCTCCCGCCATGCCACCGCTGTCGAGCTGTTACTCTTCGAATCAGCCGATGCTCCCCTGCACCAGCGGAGCATTCAGCTGGATCCGGCGCAGCATCGCACGGGAGATATCTGGCATGTTTGCCTGCAGGGTATCGGTACCGGGCAAGTGTATGCCTGGCGCGCCGATGGCCCCTACCAGCCTGACAAGGGTATGCGGTTCAACCGGCATAGACTCCTGCTCGATCCCCATGCCGTCGCTCTGGTGGGGACGGACCGCTGGGATTTCGTGAAAGCCAGGGGCGATCACCCGGACTCGCCGGACGCCGCCTGTTCGCTTTGGTGCGAGGACAACGAGCCCTGGATGGCGCGCTGTATGGTAACGGACAGTCCATTTGACTGGCGCGGCGATCGACCTTTGCGACATCAGTGGGCCGATACCATTATCTACGAGAGCCACGTCCGCGGATTGACCATACATCCCTCGAGCGCAGTGGCGCATCCGGGTACTTTCCTGGGCGTGGTGGAGAAGATTCCGTATTTGCAGGCGCTGGGCATCACCTCCCTGGAACTTATGCCGGTGCAGGAATTCAACGAACGGGAAGTGGACAGGTGCGATCCGACTACGGGTGAATCACTGGGCAACTACTGGGGTTACAGCACGGTCGCATTTTTTGCCCCGAAGGAATCGTACTCTTCGCGCCGCCACTGGGGGTGCCAGGTGGACGAGTTCAAGACCATGGTGCGGGAGCTTCACAGCGCCGGTATCGAGGTGATACTGGATATTGTTTTCAACCACAGCGCCGAGGGTAACGAACTTGGCCCGACGCTGAACTTTCGCGGCCTGGACAACCCCATATACTACCTGCTGGAGAGCGATCCCAGTCATTATCGCAACTTCACCGGATGCGGCAACACCCTCAACTGTAATCACCCGGTCGTGCGCGATTACATCCTCGACTGCCTGCGCTACTGGACGCTGGATATGCACGTCGACGGATTCCGGTTTGACCTGGCATCGGTGCTGGAGCGTGACGAGGAGGGCAACCTGTTGTCGGCCGCCCCTCTGCTTGAGCGTATTGCCGAGGACCCGATTTTGCGGGACATAAAGCTTATCGCGGAGGCCTGGGATGCCGCTGGCATCTATCAGGTCGGGCACTTTGCGGGTCGCCGTTGGTCGGAGTGGAATGGCCGTTTTCGCGACGACGTGCGCCGGTTCTGGCGGGGCGATCCCGGCCTGAGCGCGGCACTGGCCAGTCGCCTTTGCGGCAGCGCAGACCTCTACCTGCGCAGCGGCAAGGCGCCGCTCAACAGCATCAACTTCGTCACCTGTCACGATGGCTTCACGCTTGCCGACCTGGTCAGCTATGCGACCAAACACAACGATGCCAACGGTGAAGGAAACCGAGACGGCGCCGCGGAGAACTACAGTGAGAATCACGGCGCGGAAGGTGTTAGCGATGACCCTGGCATCAATGCCGCGCGCCTCAGGAAGAGTAAAAACTTCATCGCTACCCTCATGCTCTCGCGCGGCGTGCCCATGCTGCTGGGTGGCGATGAATTCGGCCGCAGCCAGTACGGCAACAATAACGCCTGGTGCCAGGACAATCCCATATCCTGGTATGACTGGAATCTGCTGCAATCACAGGATGAGCTGTACCGGTTTACTTGCGCCATGATCGCTATCCGCAAACGCTACGGCGTATTGCGACGCGAGGAATTTTACACGCGTGAGCAGATCGGCTGGTTCGGTGCCGATGGACGTTATCCGGATTGGGATCGGTTGGACGGCATTCTGGGTTGCTGTATCCACACCGACGACGCCCGGGGAAAATTGTGCATGTTGTTTAACGCCAGGCATGCTCCGGTGAGTTTTTCACTCCCCGGCGGCCCGTGGCGCATAGCCGTGAATACCGCCGTCAAATACGAGGTCCCTGAGCGCGAGTCCGCCGTGTTGACCGAACCGGATTGCGAGGTCGAAGCGCAATCCATGATGTTGCTGGTCGCCTGAATCCGCGGGCGGCACCCTTGACCCAATCAGCCGGGGCACCTTATGTCATCGCCTCGCACCCGGCCACAGGAGGTTCAAATGACATCACCTGATCGGGTGGTATTCCTGCTGGATGTGGACAACACCCTGCTGGACAACGACCGTGGTCGACCTGGACTGTCATGTGCGCGGGAGTTTGGCAGTGAGGCCCGCGATCGATATTGGGAGATATTCGAAGCACTGGGGGCGAACTGGGGTATGCCGGATTATCTCGGCGCGTTGCAGCGCTATCGTCTTCTTCGCTACCTGAATGATCCACGATTGCTGTTGATGTCATCTTTTCTGGTGGATTACCCGTTCGCAGAGCGCCTTTTCCCCGGCGCGCTGGAATCGATTGCCGCGTTGCGCGCCCAGGGCCCCGTGGTAATTCTTTCTGATGGCGACGTTGTTTTCCAGCCGCGCAAGGTCCAGCGATCGGGGCTGTGGGCCGCGGTCGAGGGCCGGGTGCTGATTTATGTGCATAAAGAGCAAATGCTCGATGAAGTCGTCCGGCTTTATCCGGCGCGTCACTACGTGATGGTGGATGACAAGTTACGGATACTGGCCGCGATGAAACAGGTCCTGGTCGATAGCCTCACGACCGTATTTGTGCGCCAGGGGCACTACGCCATGGATACGCAGGCCAATGCCGCCTACCCATCGGCAGACATCACTGTGGAGAGTATCGAGGAGCTTGTGAGGATTTGACTCCAGGGCGAGGTCGATCTCCGGGACATCCCGCCGGCCGCCGATCAGGGTATGAGGGCCCCGGTCGCATTACGGCGTGAACGATGCCGGCGAGGAGCAGGACGTCCAACTAATACCGGGCCGCTCGAAAAGGATGTGATTTTTTGCCCACAGCCCTTATAGTTCCCGACTCGACGCATCCAGCTTGCTATCAAGCACCGATATGAACAGCAGACCAAGATCACGGCTTCCTTTCGCCCTGTGCATGTTGTTTCTCGCCGCCTGCAGCAATCAGGCGGTCTACACCGGGGAGAGTTTCGCCGACGATAGCCCCTTCAGGATGCGCGCCGATGGCGAGGTCGCCACAGCTTGCGAGAGCGCCCGTCGTTCCCTCCTCGGCCAGGGCTACCTTATCGAGAGCGCCAGCAGCGAGGGGGTCAAGGGACGCAAGGCCTACCGGAGCGAGGACGCACAGAGCACGTTTATCGAAATGAACGTGGTCTGCCTGCCCGAAACGAAGGGCAGCACACTGTACGCCACCGGCCTGCTTACCACTTATGCGCTGAAGAAGAGCACCAGTTCGGCCAGTGTCGGCCTCAGTGCCCTCGGTTCGATCTCGCTCCCCATCGGCCAGAGTGCAGATTCCCTGGTGAAAGTCTCGGAAGAGACGATCGACGACAAGGATTTCTACAAGCGGTTTTTCACCGCGGTCGGCAATACCATGAGTGAGATGCAGGCAGACAGGGTGCTCCCCGAGCCCGTGCCGGAAGCCGTCGCGGTTGCGCCCGACCCGGCACCGGCGGCCGCGGCAGAGCCTGCCACACCGGCGGAGCCCACTGCGCTGCACACCGTGCCCGGCGAACCCGTGACGACCCCAGCGCCCGTCGACGCCGCGCCCGCACCGGAGCCGGCCTCTGGGCAGGCAGAGGCCGTCGCCGCGCCAGTGCAACGGCCGGCCGAGAGCGGGCCGGCGGAGCCGCTCACTGCAGAGGGCACACCATTGGAAGCAGTGCTGGAGCCGTTCCCGGTGCCCCCGGCGGCAGTGCCGGAATCCCCCGGGCCCACCCCGCAAACACAGGAGGTCGCGACTCCGCCGCAGCCGGCTGCGTTGGAGGGCGCGCCGGTTACCGGGGAGGAGGAACCCACCCCCAGGTTTGAAAATCTGTTTTGACCGCGCCCCCGTCCACGGCGCAGCCGGGAAGCGGCATCTGCGCCACTGTGCCATTGGCGGTTCAGTCCACGCTGGCGCAATGCATAGCGACCACTAGTTTTCATCCCGCAAGTTCAAAAATTATTCCGGGAGAACCGGTGGACTGAACGCAAAACTGTGATTAAGATCACACTATCCGAGCCTTTCAGCGGTAAAGCAAAGGCCGGCGGGTCTTGCAGACTCAGCTCGTTACTGATAGGGCTATCTTACCGGCCCCACCCCTGCAGAAGGCCCGCCACCCATCTCTGACACCCGGCCGAGCGCTGCGCACAGCGCCGGCTTCACGGTTTCTCGCCCGGGGCAGCCCGGGCGATCGAACTGCCAAGGAGGTGGTCGGAATGATGGAAGTGGAAGTGAGTCCTGCGCACAGGCGCACGATAAAGGAGTCTTTGCTGCTGCTGTTGAGCGGCTTCCTCGCGGTTGCGGTAACCCCCCTGGCCTACATCCGCATGCGTGATGAGCACTGGACGCTGGCGTTTTTTGACGCGGGCGTCGTCTGCATCATGTTGCTGTTGTTTGTTTTTGTTTACTTCAGCCGCCGCACGCGCACGGTCGGGATCCTGATCGCGCTCGGTTTTATCAGCGCGGCACTGATGTCTACCCTGCTGCTGGGCGCCAGCGAAGTCTACTGGGCTTTTCCCGCGCTGATGGTGGCCTACTTCATGCTCGATACACGGCAGGCGACCATTCTCGCCGGTGGCTTCGTCGGCTGCTTCCTCGCTATTGTATGGGATGAATTTCCCGCCATTACGCTGGCCAAGATCAGTCTGACCCTGGTCGTCACGGTCCTGCTCGCCAACGCATTTTCCCTCACCAATCGTCGACAGGTGGAAACCCTGCGTCGCATGGTGAACGTGGATCCACTGACGGGCGCCGGTAACAGGCGCGCCCAGAAGCTCAAGCTTGATGCCGCCCACGCGATTTTTTGTCGCAGCGACAGCCCCGCCTGTTTACTGCTACTCGACATCGATTATTTCAAGAAAATCAACGACACCCACGGGCACATCGTCGGCGACCAGTTGTTGACCGACCTCTGCGAACTGGTGCGCCGTTACACCCGGGCCACGGAGAGTCTCTATCGATATGGTGGCGAGGAGTTCCTCTTGGTGGCGGAACACACCGCCCTGGACGCCGCGGCCAACCTGGCGGAAAAGTTGCGCAACCGGATCGCACAGACCAGTTTTACCGACGGTGTGCAGTTGACGGTGTCCATCGGCGTTGCCCAACTGCAGCGCGCGGAGAGCGTGGAGAAGTGGCTCGGCCGTGCAGACGCGGCGCTGTACCGCGCCAAGGGGCGAGGGCGCAATCGGGTTATCGTGGCGCAGTCAGCGACATCGGACACCCTGGTGCACCTGCCCAGGGTGCAGGGCAGTGGTGAAGAGGAAACGGTGCGGCCCGCGCTGGCCGGTTCGATGTAAGCGCGCCGGGTGATACCGGTCATCCGAAGGCAGTGAGCCGAGCATGCAGTCAGCGCGGCTGGTGCATGCCGATCGCGGGGTTCGCGGGAATGTCGTTGCCCAGATAATCCATCGGTGGTGGATCTACCACGCCCAGCCCCACCGCGAAAGCAGGCGAGGCGGTGCTGATGCGGAAGGCGGCCCCGGCCGCAAGACGTCCCGACCCGCGCCACGAAACGTCCTCGAACAGCGGGTCACCGACCACGTACTCGGTGCCGGTGGGCGGCAGGTTGTGGAAGAGATTGTTGGTGCAGCGATCACCGCAGGCGAGCACTGCTGCCTGCGGCGATGTCGCGTAGACGATATTATTGGCAAACTGGAAATCGCCTGCGTTGCTGAGCTTTGTCAGGGGAACCAGTTCCAGCGCCGTATGCGGGTTTGGCTGGACGAAGGTATTGTTGTAGAGGCGAATGCCGTCGAAACTGCCGATCGTGGGGAATTTGCACGGCGACGCGTTGATCACCTTGCCATCATCGACGCTCAGGTTGTAGCGCACTTGCGCGCCGTGCGGCTCGTCGTCGCTGCACAGGAGCACAAAGCCGCCCTCGTTGTCGTGGCTGTAGTTGTACTGGATGACGGTTCCGTCCTGCTCGTTGTCGATGTCGAACCCGGTGCCGTCGCAGCCGTCCGTCGGGCTCTGGCCGAAGCGATAGCCGGAGACCTCGTTTCTCTGGATCAGCGTGTTGTTGGCGTTCCATGCCCAGATGCCGGCGCTGCAATTGCGATCCGGCCCCGTATAATCCTTGCCGGCGAGGTTGCCGACACTGACCACGTTATCCTCGATGACCGCCCCGGATGTGGCGAGGGTGACAATCGCGTCCCCCTGCAGTCGCTTCAGGTTATTCCCTCGTATGACGATCCCCGTGCCTCCCTCGGGCCACGGCTCCGTGGCCAGCGGACGGTTCCTGGCCGAGGAGCCGGTGAAGAAGATGCCGCTGCGACCGACGTCCTCGATCTGGTTGTTCTCGATAAGCACGCCGTCAAACCTGGCTTCGGGGCTGAGCGGCTTGCCAATGATGGCGCCGCCGGACTTGCCCGTGCCGCTGAACTTCACCAGGCCGGTTACGTCGTGGATGTACAAATCCCGGATCTCGACATTCGTGACCACGGTCTGCAGGGCCGTCAGGTACACGCCCCGGTGCGGCTCGTCGAGGGCACCTGCGTTGGTGAGCTCGAGGTCCCTGACCAGGGTGTTCGACATGTCCTCGATGTACAGCGCGGCAGTGTTCGTCCCGTTGGCATCGATGCGCGGCAACGGACCCTCGCCATAGGCGCCAATGAGGATGCGGTTGTCCGCCGTTCCAGAGCCCTGCGGCTTCAGCATGCCGTCGCAGGTAGTGCCGCGACGCAGGAGGATGCTATCTCCCGCTGCAAGCGTGATCGAGTTGGCAGCCTCGAAGTCGTTCCACGGCGCGTCGATTGTGCCCTCGCTCGCCGCCGTCGAGTCGCAGTCGATGTAGTAGGCGGTACCCGCGGCACTCCCGGGCCCTGTCGATGAGCTGTCGCTGCAGGCGACGAGGACCGTCGCCAGCAGTAAAGTGGATGCGTGGGATAGTAGGCGCGCTTGTTTCGTTGTCATGGGTGTGCCCATCGCGTGTGCTGCGTCGTTCATGCAGTTGAACGGATTTGGCGCCAGTGCGCAAGGATTGGCCGAAAGGTAGAGGGGTCAGGGCCCGGCAACCGGAAGCGCTATTGCGGGTGCCAACGGCAGCTCGACAAAGAGAGTAGGATGGTGCCCAGAGACAGAATCGAACTGCCGACACGGGGATTTTCAATCCCCTGCTCTACCGACTGAGCTATCTGGGCGTAGTCGTGGAATCACTGCGGAACCGCAAGTGGCGCGTATTAAACCTGCATGGGCTGCACGAGTCAAGCGAGGCTCCTCCAACCGGGCTGTGTCACTTTGCGGGGGGAACGTAGCCCTCGGCGCGGTCGTAGTCCTCGCCGGAGAAGAACTTTTCCATCTCGCCCTGCAGGTACTTTCTCGATTGGGGGTCCACTAGGCTCAGGCGCTTTTCATTGATCAGCATGGTCTGGTGGGATTGCCAGTCCTGCCAGGCCTGTTTGGATACGTTGTTGAAGACGTCCTCGCCCCGGGGGCCGGGGAACGGGGGCGCATCCAGCCCTTCCATTTCCTTCTGGTACTTTTTGCAGAACACTGTGCGGGACATGCTCAATTCTCCGTTTGCGGGTTGCCGGCGGCCAGGGTAGCCAGCAGCGACGCCACCGGGGCCGCCAGGCCGATTTGCGGGGGTTGGCGCAGGTTATACCAGAGCTGCCCGGAGGCCGCCATCACCGCCTGCGGCTCGGTCGCCAACTCCACCACGACCGGAGTGACGTCCAGGTGGTAGTGGCTGAACGTGTGGCGAAAGCCCGGCCGGGCCTCTACGCGCGCGGGTGCGGCCCCCCACAGGTCCAGGCAGCGCTGCTGCGCCGTTTCCGGTGCGTCCATCTCCGGGAAGCACCACAGCCCTCCCCAGATGCCGCTGGACGGGCGCTTTTCCAGCCAGATGTCGCCCCCGCGGCTGCGGGCGATCAGGAAACAGGTGGTTTTGACCGGCAGTGCCCTGCGGGGTTTCCGGCCGGGATAGTCCGGCTGGTCACCGTGAGCGAGCGCCGCGCAGTCCGGTCCCAGCGGACAGCGTTCACAGGCCGGTTTTGACCGGGTACACAGGGTTGCCCCCAGGTCCATCAGCGCCTGGGTGTAGTCGGCGCAGCGCGCGCTGGGGGTGTGCTCCTCCGCGATCTCCCACAGGCGCTGGTGCACGGAGGCCTGCCCGGGCCAGCCCGCCACCCGGTGGAAGCGCGCCAGCACCCGTTTCACGTTGCCGTCCAGAATGCTGGCCCGCTGCCCGAGGGCGATGCTGAGGATAGCGCCGGCGGTGGAGCGGCCCACACCGGGCAGTTCGCACAATGCCTCGACGGTGTCGGGGAACCGCCCGCCCCGCTCCCGGGCCACCTGCCTGGCCGCCCGGTGCAGGTTGCGCGCCCGCGCGTAGTAGCCGAGGCCGGTCCACAGGTGCAGCACCGCGTCCTCCGGCGCATCGGCCAGCGCCTGCACGTCCGGGAAGGCCGTCATGAAGCGTTCGAAATAGGGGATGACCGTTTTGACCTGGGTTTGCTGCAGCATGATTTCCGACACCCAGACCCGGTAGGGGCTGGTGTCGCGCTGCCAGGGCAGGTCCTTGCGGCCGTGTCGGTCAAACCAGTCGAGGACGCGTGGGGCGAAGGTTTGCGGGTTGGGCATGGTGCATGGGCGGCAGCGGACGAAAGCGTCACAGGGTAATGCCTCACCTGCCATAGTGCCAGTGAATTACGCCTTGCATTCCCTTATAATGGCCGGCTGTTCCGGGGGGTGCGCCCCCCGCCTCCAACCCGAGTGGGAGAACCCCCATGGCTGCGCGCAAGGCCACCGTCACGCGAGATACGCTGGAGACCCAAATCACCGTCTCGGTGAACCTGGACGGCACCGGCAAGACCAAATTCGATACCGGCGTGCCCTTCCTGGAGCATATGCTGGACCAGGTTGCGCGCCACGGTATGGTGGACCTCAATATCAAGGCCAGCGGCGACCTGCATATCGACGCCCACCACACGGTAGAGGATATCGGCATCACCCTCGGCCAGGCGGTGGCCAGGGCCGCCGGTGACAAGAAGGGCATCGCCCGCTACGGGCATGCCTATGTACCGCTGGACGAGGCCCTGTCACGGGTGGTGATCGACTTCTCCGGGCGTCCCGGACTTGAATTTCACGTGCCCTTCACCCGTGCGGTGATCGGGGGGTTCGACGTGGACCTGTTCACCGAGTTCTTCCAGGGCTTCGTCAACCACGCTCTCGTGACGCTGCACGTGGACAACCTGCGCGGCGACAACAGCCATCACCAGGCGGAGACCGTTTTCAAGGCCTTCGGTCGCGCCCTGCGCATGGCGCTGACGCCAGACCCGCGCATGGCCGGCGTCACGCCTTCCACCAAGGGCGTTTTGTAAGACGGGAATCCCGGTTATGAGTGGTATGGTCGCCGTCATCGATTACGGCATGGGTAACCTGCATTCCGTGGCGAGCGACTGCAGCACGTCGGGACGGACAGGGTGGTGGTGACCCACGATGCCGAACTGATCCGCCAGGCCGACCGCGTGGTGTTCCCCGGCGTGGGTGCCATTCGCGATTGTATGGCGGAGATTCGCCGCCTGAAATGCGATGAGCTGTTAACCAGCGCGTTGACGCAGCAGCAGGTGCCGGTGCTGGCGATCTGTGTCGGCCTGCAGGCCCTGATGTCGCGCTCGGAAGAAAACGGCGGTGTGGATTGCCTCGACATCATCCCCGGCGAGGTGCGCTATTTCGGCAATCCGCTGACGGATAACGCCGGGCAGCGGCTGAAGGTGCCGCACATGGGCTGGAACGAGGTGCGCCAGCACCGCGATCACCCGCTGTGGGCCGGCATCGCGGACATGACCCGCTTTTACTTTGTCCACAGTTACTACGTGCATGCCCGGGATCGCAGCCTGCTCGCGGGCAGCGTGGAATACGGCGTCAGCGCCGATGCGGCACTGGCCCGCGACAACCTCTTCGCCGTGCAGTTCCACCCGGAGAAAAGCGCCACGGCCGGGCTCAGGTTGTTGAAGAATTTTCTGGAGTGGAACGGGCAATGTTGATTATCCCCGCGATCGATTTGAAAGACGGGCAGTGTGTGCGCCTGCGCCAGGGCCTCATGGACGACAGCACGGTGTTCTCCGATGACCCGGTGGCGATGGCGGCCCGCTGGGTGCAGGCCGGTTGCCGGCGCCTGCACCTGGTGGACCTCAACGGCGCCTTTGCGGGCGAGCCGGTGAACGGCGCGGTGGTGACGGCGATCGCCGCGGCGTACCCGAATTTGCCAATTCAGATAGGCGGGGGCATCCGCAACCTGGAAACCATCGAGTACTACGTCAACGCGGGCGTCAGCTACGTGATCATCGGGACCAAGGCCGTCAAGGAGCCGCAGTTTGTGGACGCGGCCTGCGCCGCCTTTCCCGGCAAGGTCATTGTCGGGCTGGACGCCAGGGACGGACTGGTCGCCACCGACGGCTGGGCCGAAGTCTCCACGGTGCGCGCCACCGACCTCGCCCGCCGCTTCGAGTCCGCCGGTGTGTCCGCGATCGTCTACACCGACATCGCCCGCGACGGCATGATGCAGGGCGTCAACGTGGATGCGACGGTGGCCATGGCGCAGGCCTCGCGCATCCCGGTGATCGCCTCCGGCGGCATCACCGATATCGAGGACATCCGCCGTCTGCTCGCCGTCGCGCACGCTGGCATCTGCGGGGCTATCACCGGCCGCGCGATTTACGAAGGCACGCTGGACGTGGCCGCGGCGCAGCGCCTATGCGACGAGGCGGCGGTCTAGTCATGGGCCTGGCCAAGCGCATTATTCCCTGCCTGGACGTCGATAACGGACGGGTGGTCAAGGGTGTCAATTTCATCGACATACGCGACGCCGGCGACCCCGTGGAAATCGCCATGCGGTACAACGAGCAGGGCGCGGACGAGGTCTGTTTTCTCGATATCACCGCCAGTCACGAGGGCCGCGACACCACCGTGCACACGGTGGAACAGATCGCCGAGCACGTGTTCATTCCCCTCACCGTGGGCGGCGGTATTCGCTCGGTGGAGGATATTCGCACCATGCTCAACGCCGGTGCCGACAAGGTCAGTATCAATACCGCGGCCATCCACAACCCCCAACTGGTGCGCGAGTCAGCCCAGCGTTTCGGGTCCCAGTGCATCGTGGTGGCGATTGACGCCAAGCGCGTGGCGGACGTGGACGGCCAGCCGCGCTGGGAGATATTCACCCACGGCGGGCGCAAGCCCACCGGCATCGATGCGGTAGCCTGGGCGGTGCGCATGGCCGAACTGGGCGCGGGGGAGATTTTGCTGACCAGCATGGACCGGGACGGCACCAAAAACGGTTTTGAGCTGGGGGTGACGCGTGCGATCACCGACGCGGTGGAGATTCCCGTCATCGCCTCGGGCGGCGTGGGCAACCTGGACCACCTCGTGGACGGCATCATCGCCGGCGGTGCCGACGCGGTGCTGGCCGCCAGCATTTTTCACTTCGGCGAATACACCGTGCCGCAGGCCAAGGCCTATCTGTCCGCGCGCGGTATCGAGGTGCGGCGCTGATCAGCCGCCGGCGGCTTCGGTCTGTTGCCGGTCGCGTAAGCCGAGGATGTTCAGGCCTTTCAACAGGGCGAGGGCTTCATACAGCTGGTTGTCGTCCGCCAGCAGCGCACTCGCCTCCTGCCGGGCTTTCTTGTCGTTGCCGCCGTTGGCGTTGTCGAGGTGGCCGGACAGGTCCGCCTCGGTAATACCCTTCGGGTTGTCGTAAGCGGTCAGCGTGGCGCGCTCGACGACGATGTCCGGCACGATGCCCTCGGCCTGGATGGAGCGGCCATTGGGCGTGAAGTACAGGGCGGTGGTGAGCTTGATCGCCCGCGAGTCAGACAGCGGCAGGACGGTTTGCACCGAGCCCTTGCCAAAACTCTGGGTGCCCATGATAACCGCGCGGCTGTGATCCTGCAGGGCGCCGGCGACAATCTCCGAGGCACTGGCCGAACCCTGGTTGATCAGCACGACCAGCGGCACTCCATCGGTGGCATCGCCCGGGTCCGCGTCATAGGACATGTCAGCGTTGGCGACGCGGCCCTTGGTGTAGACGACGTTTCCCCCGTCCAGGAACAGGCCGGCCACATCGACGCTGGCGCGCAGGATGCCACCGGGATTATTGCGCAGGTCCAGTACCACGCCCTTGAGCTTCTGCTCCGACATGAGTTTTTCCAAGGCCTTGCGCACGTCATTGCCGGTGTTGTTCTGGAACTGGGCGATGCGGATATAAGCGTAGCCGGGTTCCAGCCAGCTCGACCGGACGCTGGCTACCTTGATGGTGTTGCGTACCAGGGTGACATCGAAGGGCTGGCTCTCCCCGGGCCGGCCGATGGAGAGTTCGATCTCGCTGCCCTTGGGGCCGCGCATGATCTCGATGGCCTCGTTCAGGGTCATGCCTTTCACCGGGACGTTGCCCAGCTTGAGGATGACGTCACCGCTGCGCAGGCCGGCCTCGGCGGCCGGCGAGCCGTCGATGGGCGAGATTATCTTGACGTAGCCGTCCTCCATGCCCACTTCCAGGCCCAGGCCGGTGAATTCGCCGGTGGTGTTGTCCTGCAGGTTCTGGAACGCGTCCTCGGTCAGGTACGTCGAGTGCGGGTCCAGCCCCATTAGCATGCCCTGTATCGCGTATTCCAGCAGGGTGCTGTCATCGATCTCCTCGACATAGCCCATGCGAATCTGGTTGAACACTTCCGCGAAAGTGCGCAACTCGTCCAGCGGCAACCTGGCCTGCTCCTCGTCCGCCCACAGCGGGTTGGAGATGACCAGAATGAATGCGGCGGCAATGCCCGCCAGCGAATTACGGAGCGTGAAAAAGAGGCGCATGGGTATGTTGCCTGGGGACCGGTGACCTGAAGGGGGCACAGTTTACCTTATTCTGGACCAACTGTGGTACGCGGCGAGCCGACTTCACCTGCTCAGCCCTGGCACCAGTTCGCAGGATTGGTGGGTTTGCCGTTGTGGCGAATTTCGAAATACAGGGCGGGCTGCTCCTGTCCGCCGGTATTGCCCACGGTGCCGATGGGCGTGCCGGCGGTGACCCACTCGCCGACCTCCCGCAGCAGGCTCTCGTTGTGAGCGTACAGGCTCATGTAACCGTCGCCGTGGTCGATGATCAGCAGCAGGCCGGAACCGCGCAGCCAGTCGGCATACACCACGCGGCCGTGGTGAATGGCCTTCACTGTGGTGCCCTCGCGGGCCGGGATGGTCACCCCCTGCCAGCGCATCTTGCCCTCGTTGCGCGGGTGGTCGAACTGGTTGCTGGCCTTGCCGTCCACCGGCCAGGGCATCTTGCCCCGGGCGCTCTGGAAAGTCGCGTAATTCTCGGGTACCTGCAGGTCGACGATCGCTTTTTCGATGGCCCGCAACAGGTCTTCCAGTTGCTTGCGATCCTGTTCTTTCTGCTTCAACTGGGCGCTTTTGCTGTCGATGCTGTCGCTCAGCTCCGCCATGGCCAGCTTGCGGCTGGCCTGGGCTGCGGTGAGGTCAGCCTGTTGTTGCTCCAGTGTCTGGCCGCGGGTTTGCAGGTCTGCCAGGGTGGCGTCGATACGCTGCTGCAATTGTTCCAGCTCGCGCAGTGTTTGCCGATACTGTTCCAGTAATTTGTTGCGCGCCCTGAAGAAATAGCGGTAGTAAGCCAGTGAGCGGGCCACCGTGTGGGGGTTTTCCTGGTTGAGCAGCACCTTGATCTGGCCCTGTCGGCCGACCTGCCAAGCGGTCTTGAGCTCCACGGCTATGCGGGCCTGCTGCTGGTCGCGGGCCTGTTCGTGTTCGCTGCGCTGTCGCTGCAGGTCCTCGAGCTCCTTTGCGCCGGCGGCCAGCGCCTGCTGGTTCGCGCTTATGTCGCGCTGCAGGGTGCCCAGTTCCACCTCGGCCTCGCGCAGTTGTTTTTGCAGCGCATCGTGGCGGCCGCTGTCAGCGGAAATTTCCGAGGTGATACGCGTGATCTCGACCTCCAGCTCCTGCAATTGCTGCCTGGCCTTTTCCTCGTCGGATTGCGCCAGGCCCGGGCAGGCAGGACCGCCGTTACCAGTGCCAGCAGCAGCACGCGCCAGAGCGCGGTTGGTAGCGACGCCGGCCTGTGCGTGTCAGCCATGACAGGATACCGGGAGGTGAACGCCTGCCCGCGTCAAGCTGGCGGGGTGAGCAGGTTGCTGCCGGTCATTTCCGCCGGTTGCGGCAGATCCATCAGCCCCAGCAGGGTGGGCGCGACATCGGCCAGTATGCCGCCGCTCGCCCTGAGCCCGACTTTTTTTGGCCCGACGTAGACCAGTGGCACCAGGTCCGTGGTGTGCTGGGTGTGGTGCTGGCCGGTGGCGTAATCCAGCATCAGCTCACAATTGCCGTGGTCGGCGGTGATCAACGCCTGCCCACCCGCCTCCCGCAGGGCGCTCTCCACCCTTCCAAGGCAACTGTCCAGCGTCTCGACTGCCTTGACAGCGGCGGCGTACACGCCGGTGTGACCCACCATGTCGCCATTGGCGTAGTTGCAGACGATCAGGTCGTACTTACCGGAGGTAATGGCCGCGACCAGCTTGTCGGTAAGCTCCGGTGCGCTCATCTCCGGCTTGAGATCATACGTCGCGACACTCGGGGAGGGGATCAGCTCCCGGTCTTCCCCGGGGAACGGCTCCTCGCGACCACCGCTGAAAAAGAAGGTCACGTGGGCGTATTTTTCGGTTTCGGCAATACGGAGCTGGGTCATGTGGCGCTGCGACAGGTAGTCGCCGAGCACGTTGTCCAGCGATTGTGGCCCGAACGCGCAGGTGGCATCGAGATCATCGGCGTACTCTGTGAGGGTGACGAAATCCGCCAGGCGCGGCACCCGCTTGCGCTGGAAATGGTCGAAATCCGGGTCCACAAATGCCCGGGTCAGTTGCCGCGCGCGATCAGAGCGGAAGTTCATGAACAGTACCGCGTCGTTATCGTTGACGACAGCCGGCTTCTGGGTGTCGTCGCAGATGATCGTCGGCAGCACGAACTCGTCACTTTCATCGCGCTGGTAGGCGTCCCGCAGACCAGCGGCGGCGCTGGGGGCGCGGTGTTCGGCCACGCCTTCCGTCAGCAGTCGGTAGGCTTTTTCGATGCGCTCCCAGCGGTTGTCACGGTCCATTGCGTAGTAGCGTCCACAGAGGGTCGCAGTGCGGCCGCACCGCAGTTCCGCGAACAGGGCATCGGCCTTTTCCAGCGAAGGCTCCGCACTGCGCGGCAGCGTGTCGCGCCCGTCGAGAAAGGCGTGCAGGTACACCCGCTGGGCCCCGCGCTCGGCAGCAAGGCGGATGGCGGCGAAGACTTGTTGCTCATGGCTGTGCACGCCGCCGGGAGACAGTAAGCCGAAGACGTGAACCGCTCCACCGGCCCCGATCGCTTTGTCGATTGCGCCGGTGAGGGCCGGATTGCGGCTGAAACTCCCGTCCCTGATCGCCTGGTCGATGCGCGAGATGTTCTGGTAGATCACCCGCCCTGCCCCCAGGCTCATGTGGCCCACCTCGGAATTTCCCATCTGGCCGCCCGGCAGGCCGACATCTTCCCCGGACGCGGAGATCAGGGTGTGTGGGGATCCCGCCCACAACCGGTCCCACACTGGCGTATTGGCGTTGGCGATGGCGTTGTCCTGTGTGTCCTCACGGTAGCCCCAGCCGTCCAGTACAATCAGCACGGTGGGTTTTCTGTTTGTTTCGCTCATGTAACTTTCCAGGCAGGCGGGGAGATCCCGGCGGTATCAAAGCGCGCCATTTTACCCTGTATAGGAAGACGGCGCATTTCCCGCCTGCGCGTTGCGGTGCGCCATGCGCAGGGCTGGTTGCTCCGGGGTAGACCTTGTATACTTGGCGCCCTTTAAATCGGCGTGGCGTCCTTACACCTTACAGCACGATCGCGCACTAGTGGCGCGACTGCCGCAGTCGTCGCCAACAGGTACCAGCTGGCAGCAATACCATGGCTTTATTTTTCGAATTTCTCGCGCAGCAATGGCTGCAGGCCACCGCGTTACTGGTGCTGATTGCAATGTTGATCCTGCACGAGGCGCGCAAGTCCGGTCCCTCGCTCTCACCCCAGCAGGCAATCAACATGGTCAATACCGAGCAGGGGGTATTCCTGGATTTACGCGATGCTGCCGAGTTCAGGAAGGGCCACATCGTCAACGCCCTCAATATTCCCGCGGCCAAGCTGCCCGAACGCATGGCTGAACTGGATAAATACAAGGAGCGTCCTATCGTGCTGGTGTGCAAGATGGGGCAGCAGTCGGGTGCGGCGGGCAAGCAACTCAAGGCCGCCAATTTCGGTCAGGTCTACAAGATGACGGGCGGCATGATGGAGTGGGGCAACCTGCAACTGCCCACGGTCGCCTGACGGAACCCGCAGTCCTTGAGCACGGGCGTCATTTTGTACACCACGCGGTTCTGCCCTTACTGCATCCGGGCGCGGAACCTGTTGGATGACAAGGGTGTGGCGTACACCGATATCGCGGTGGACAACAACCCCGCCCTGCGCCGGGAGATGATGGACCGCAGCGGACGTACCACGGTGCCGCAGATCTGGATTGGCGAGCGTCACATCGGCGGCTGTGACGACATGTTGCTGCTGGAGCGGCAGGGTCGCCTGGACGAGTTACTCGAGAGCGCGCGCACCGCTCCCTGACAATTGAAAATGCAATCGGAGGAAGGCTAGATGGCCGAGGAACCAGCAGCGAAGCAGCAACAGTTCACGGTGCAGCGTATTTACACCAAGGATTTGTCCTTTGAATCCCCCTCAACGCCCGAAGTGTTCAAGAAGCAGTGGCAGCCCAAGGTCAACGTCGACCTTAACACCAAGAGCAATGCCATCGACAGCGAGGGCAACTTTGAGGTGGTGCTGTCCATCACGATCACCGCGAAGATCGATGAAGAAACCGCCTTCCTGATCGAGGTGCAACAGGCCGGCATCTTTTTCATCAAGGGTTTTGAAGGGGAGGACCTGCGGCGCATCCTGGGCACCGCGGCGCCCAACATCCTGTTCCCCTACGCCCGCGAGACGATTGACAGTATCTGCGTCAAGGGTGCGTTCCCGGCGATCATGCTGGCACCGGTCAACTTCGACGCGGTCTACCAGCAGGCGCTGAGCCAGGCCCAGGCCGCGGCGAAGGCGGGCACAGCCACCCACTAGGCGCCGGCCTGAAGTGGAAGTGGGCGCTCACCCAGCCCCGGAAAGTCCAGCTGGCGCAACCTTCATAGATGACCAGCGCGGCCGCATTGCTCAGGTTGAGGCTGTGGCTGTGGGCCCGCATCGGGATGCGCAGGGCATGCCCGCCGCCCGTGCCGTCCAGCAGTTCCCCGGCAGGCCGCGGGTCTCCGGGCCGAACAGGATGGCGTCCCCTGCCTGGTAACGGATACGGTGGTAGGGCGTGCCGCCCTTGGTGGTGGCGCCCAGTAGCCGGGGTTGCCTGCCCGGCTGAAACCTCGCGGGGATGTCCGGGTACAGCCGGACGTCGGCGAACTCCCGGTAGTCGAGCCCGGCCCGGCGCAGTTTATCGTCGAGGTCAGCCCAGTGGTTCGATCAGGTGCAGCGGCGCGTCCTGCGTTGGCGCACAGGCGAATGATGTTGCCGGTATTGGGCGGAATCTCCGGTTCGTAGAGGACGATTCTAAACACGGTGCTTGCGCTCACGCCGCCGGGCGTCGGTGACTAGAGTTCCAGCTCCTTCATCTGCGGGTAAGGGCGTTGCGCCCCAGCCCAGCAGTTCGGCCGCATCCCGTTTGCGACCCGGGAGTGTTGCAGGGCAACCTCGATCATGACCTTCTCGAAGTCCGGTACCGCCTCCTCCAGGATGTGCTGCTTGCCCCTCGATCAGCTGGTTGCGGGCCCAGCGAAACAGCATGTCCGTCCAGTCACACTGTTCGGTGGCAGGCGGGGCAGTGGAGCCGCTACCGAGTTCCGGGGCAGGTCGCTCAGGTGAACTTCCTGGCCGGAGGCCATGACCGTAATCCAGCGGCAACAGTTTTCCAGCTGCCGCACATTGCCCGGCCAGTCGAGGCTGACCAGGAACGCTTCCGCTTCCGGCAACAGATCTGGTCTCCCACCCAGTTCCTGGCGGCCTGCTGGTATTGTACTTCATCAGCCGGGGAACATCCTCGCGCCGCTCGGAGAGTTTGGGAATGTGGATGCGAATCACGTTCAGGCGGTGGAGGTCTTCCCGGAAGCTGCCGCGCTGCACCAGGTTCTCCAAAGTCTCTGGTGGGTGGCCGCGATGATGCGCACGTCCACCTTGACCGGTACCGTGCCCGCCGACCCGGTAGAACTCCCCGTCGGCGAGCACACGCAACAAGCGGGTCTGGTATCGGCGGGCATGTCACCGATCTCGTCGAGGAACAGGGTGCCGCCGTCCGCCTGCTCAAAGCGACCGATGCGCTTGCTGTTCGCACCGGTGAAGGCACCTTTCTCGTGGCCGAACAGTTCTGACTCCATCAGGTCCTTGGGGATGGCGGCCATATTGAGGGCGACAAAGGGCGCGTTGGCGGGGGCTGTGGCGGTGCAGGGCCCTGGCCACCAGCTCCTTGCCGGTTCCGGATTCACCGTTTATCAGCACCGTGATGTTGTTGTGCGCCAGGCGGCCGATGGCGCGAAATACCTCCTGCATCGCGGGCGCCTCGCCGATAATCTCCGTGTGGGGGACTTCCTCCGGGGCCGGGGTGTTGCCGCGTTTTTCCCGTGCGTGCGCAATCGCGCGCTCCGTAACGGCGACCACCTCGTCGAGGTCGAAGGGCTTGGGCAGGTACTCGAAGGCCCCTTTCTGTAGAGGCGACCGCGCTGTCGAGATCGGAATGCGCGGTGGTGATGATGACAGGTACTGGTAGCTCTCGCTGATACGCGCCAGTAACTCCAGTCCGTTGGTCCCCGGCATGCGAATATCGCTGATGATCACGTCGGGTGCGCCGTCGGTTATCTGGCGCAGCAGTTCGTCGGCGTCCTCTAAAATCCCTCGTTCGCGATACCTGCCTGGTGAGGGCGCGTTCCAGCACCCAGCGTATCGAGCTATCACGTCGTCTTCGCGATCCAGACTTTAGCGTGCCTATGCATGTTGAATATCCATGGGTAGATAAAAAGTGAAACGGGTTTCCCGGCCCGGCTCTCGCACTCGAGGACCCCGCCGTGCAGGTTAATGATTGACTGGGCAATCGACAGGCCCAGGCCGGTACCGTCGGCGCGCCCGGTGACCATCGGCGCGAATACCGCGGGCAGCAGATCGGGGAATGCCGGACTGTTGTCGATAATGTCCACGCGGCAGACCAGGCGGTGCAGTTGCGCGCCCATTGAACTGTCGCTGCGAGCGGGTGCGCAGCAGGATGTGGCACTGTTCGCAATCCGCGGCGGCCTGCAGCGCGTTGCGCATGATATTCAGCACCGCCTGGATAAGCTGGGCCCGGTCACAGGGAAACTCGGGGAGGCTCGGGTCATAGTCGCGGGTGATGGTGACGCGGTTGTCGGATCAAGTGCTGATCAGGTTGCGGACGTGCTCGAGGATCTCGTGGATGTTGAGAATTTTCGGATCCAGCTGGCGATTGGGGCCCAGCAGTCGATCGACGAGGTCGCGCAAACGGTCCGCCTCACGGATGATGATGCGCGTGTACTCGGCCAGTTCCTCGTTGGGCAGTTCCCTGGCCAGCAACTGGGCGGCGCCGCGGACGCCGCCGAGGGGATTCTTGATTTCATGCCAGCCCGCGGATCACCGCCCGGTTCGTTTCCTGGGCATAGAGCAGGCTTTCCTCGCGGCTGATTTTGAGTATCCGGTCGACCGCCATGAGTTCCACCAACAGGCTGTCACGCTGTCAGGACCGTTGATCGGGTTGACGATGACATCCACATGAATTTCCTGTCCCGAATGCAGTGTCAGCGAGACGCTGGCATCGGCGGGTGGATTTGCTGGCCAGTGCCTGCTCCAGGGTATCCAGCCACTCGGCCGGTTGCAGCACCAGTTTGCCGGCGTGTTGCCCCGTGCACCGCGCCTCGACGTTTCCAGCAACGCCTGGCCCGCGGCGTTCAGCGCCGTGACCCGCAACTGGCGGTCCAGCGCCAATGCCCGTACTGATACTGTCCAGAATGCTCCTGTCCTGCTTCATCCTCGCCTCGCTGCCGGGGGCCGAGTACTCAGCCTGCTAAAAACAGGCCAAAAAGACGCGGCAACCGACGAAATCATTTCAAGCGCCTGATTTTGTGCAGGGGACGCCGGCGGGTGCCCTCAGGCGGCTGGCACGGGGCGCCCGGGCGCAGTCGGGACGCGCCGGGACAGCAGGCGCCGTCAGTTATGCACCAATATGCGAGCAAGGCCGTGGCGGTGTCCAGCCCAATCACTTGCCGGGCCGCCGGGGCGTTGGCTTGGGTTTGTTGGAAATTGATGGAAGGCCGGTGCACGAAAACCCGCACCGGAGGAGACATGGCCAGGGTCTCGCCGGAGGCGTCGATTACCCCCACGGTGAGGTCGTGCTGCCCGCGGAACACGTTTGTAAGGTCCCAGATCGTGCCGCGCTGCGGGTCGCCCCAGGGCTGCCCATCCATGAACAACTGCAGGCTCTCGTCAACTTTCAGCGCGGCACTGACCCGTACGCTGACGGAAAAGTTGCCGGGGCCCATGGGGGAAGGAGGTTTCGTCGGTCGGGGACGACCGACGACGGGAGGCTCGGCCGCCGGCTGCGCGCTGGCGGTATCCGGTGACGCGGGCGCAGGATTTCCTGGGGCGGCTCCGTGGTGTTGATCCGCTGGACCTCGACCCGGTCCGCCTTGACGCCCTCCGGCGGTGGGGTATCCGTGAATACGACATTGCCCTGCGCGTCGGTGGTGCGGTAGATCGAGTCGGACAGCACGGGGAGGGAGGTCAGCAGCAGGGCAAGCAGGAGAAGTCTGGACATCAATAGCGCCTCGTCGAGTCTCGATTGAGACTACCCTACCAGAATTCCGCCGCACAGGAGAGTTCCGTGCACGGGGATATTTCCGGCCGAAAAAAAAGCCCGCCGAAGCGGGCTGTTGTGTGTGGCCAGCCATCGCCTCAGACGGAGTAGTACATCGCGAACTCAATCGGGTGAGTCGTCATGTTCAGGCGCTGTATTTCACCGCGTTTCAGGTCGATGAAACGGCTGATCAGCGTCGCCTGCCGGATGAAGACGCCGCCGCGGGTGAGGAATTCGCAGTCCGCATCCAGCGCATCCAGGGACATTTCCAGGCTGGATGACACGGTGGGAATCGCCAGTGCTTCCTCGGCGGGCAGGTCGTACAGATCCTGTCAGCCGGGTCGCCGGGGTGGATCTTGTTCTGGATGCCGTCCAGCCCTGCCATCAGCATCGCCGCGAAAGCCGTAGGGGTTGGCGGACGGGTCCGGAAAGCGGACTCGATACGCTTGCCCCGGGATTGGCCTTGTAGGGTATGCGAATGGACGCGGAGCGGTTGCAGGCCGAGTAGGCCAGCATCACCGGTGCCTCGAAGCCCGGCACCAGCCGCTTGTAGGAGTTGGTGGAGGAGTTGGTGAACGCGTTCAGGGCGCGGGCGTGCTTGATGATGCCCCTGATGTAGTACAGGGCTTCGGTGGACAGGCCGGAGTAGCCGTCGCCGGCGAACAGGTTCTTGCCGCCCTGGAAATGGACTGGGTGTACATGCATGCCGGAACCGTTGTCGCCGACGATCGGCTTGGGCATGAAAGTGGCGGTCTTGCTGCAGGCATAGCCACGTTGTGCACGCAGTATTTAAGGATCTGCACTTCGTCAGCTTTTTTCACCAGCGTGTTGAAACGCACGCCGATCTCGCACTGGCCGGCGGTTGCCACCCTCGTGAGATGCACTGATATCCAGGCCCATCTGCTCACCGGCGGTGCACATGGCGGCACGGATATCGTGCAGCGAGTCGACCGAGGCACGGGAAGTAGCCACCCTTGACGCCGGGACGGTGCCTGGTGTTGCCCTCGTCGAACTCGTGGTTGGACGCCCAGGCGGCTTCGTTCGAGTGGATCTTGACGCTGCAGCCGCTCATATCGACGTGCCACTTGATGTCGTCGAAGATGAAGAACTCCGGCTCGGGGCCGAAAAACGCGGTGTCACCGATACCGGTGGACTTCAGGTAATCTTCTGCGCGCTGCGCGATGGAGCGCGGGTCGCGGTCATAACCGGTCATGGTGGAGGGCTCGGCTACCGCACAGCGCAGGATAACCGTGGCGTCATCGGTGAAGGGGTCCAGCATCGACGTGCTGTCGTCAGGTATCAGCACCATGTCGGAATTATTGATGCCTTTCCAGCCGGCGATGGAAGAGCCGTCAAACATTTTACCGCCGTCAAAGAAGCTTTCAGAGACTTCCTTGGACGGGATAGTGACATGCTGCTCCTTACCGTGAGTGTCGGTGAAGCGCAGGTCGACCCAGCGGGCTTCGTTGTCTTTGATCAGCTTCAGGGTTTTCTTGGACATCTTGTGTTCTCCATAGGGCGTTTATCGGTTCGACCTCGCCGGACCGCGTTCTCTACTACTACTCCTGGCGCCAGGCGAAGCGGGCGGCACAGGTATGCTCAGCAGTCACTGTGGAAGCAAGAGCTGTGCCACAAAGGTGCTGAAGGTAACTCACTGAAATTCAGGGGGTTATTATCATCAACTGCACAGCGCAAATCCCCGGCGCACCATTAGAAGGCGCGATAGCTCCGTTTTGGTGCAAAGCGCATTGTGGCGGAATTGCAGGATCGATCTGCACAATTGCCGGGGCTGAGTTCGTATAATGAACGCCCCGGACAGACGCACTGGTTATGGCCTCTATGGAATTCGTTGTCAAGTATTTCCCTGAAATCGTCATGAAGAGCAAGCCGGTCCGACGGCAGTTTGTGCGCCAGCTCGAGGAGAATTTGCGCGCGGTGCTCGGCGCCATCGACCCGGAGGTGGTGCTGGAGCGGAGTTGGGACAAATTACGCGTCAGGTCGCGGCAGCGCGATCGGGCGGTGCTGGCGCGCCTGGTGGAAGCGATGTGCAACACGCCGGGCATCATCCACGTACTGGAGGTGCAGGAGCATGCCCTGCCGGAACCGGATGCCATCGTCGAGCATATCCTGCCGGTTTACGCCCCGCGGCTGGACGGGCGCAGCTTTGCCGTGCGCTGCAAGCGCAGCGGCCAACACACTTTCACCTCCCTGGACGTGGAACGACAGGTGGGCGGGGCACTGCTGGCCCGCACCGGGGCGACGGGTGTCGACCTGAAAAGACCGGATGTGACGGTGGAACTGGAGATCAGCAGGGACAGGTTGTTCGTGGTCGGGGCGCGTCACCACGGCCTCGGGGGGTACCCGGTGGGCAGCCTCGATCCGGTATTGTCGCTGATTTCGGGCGGATTCGATTCCCCGGTCGCCAGTTTCCTGGCCATGAAGCGGGGGATGCGTACCCACTTCCTGTTTTTCCGGCTGGGTGGGCGTGACCAGGAAATCGCGGTTCAGGAAGTGGCCCTGCATCTCTGGCAAACCTACGGCGGCAAGCAGCGGGTACTGTTTATCAGCGTCCCCTTTGAGGAGGTGGTGGCGCAACTGCTGGACAGGGTCCAGGATCGCTATATGGGCGTCATACTCAAGCGCATGATGCTGCGGGTCGCCGATCGACTGGCGTGTGACCTTGGCGTGGACGCACTGGTCACCGGCGAGTGCGTGGCGCAGGTCAGCAGCCAGACCCTGCGCAACCTGTCGGTGATTGACCGGGTTACCGATCGCCTCGTCCTGCGGCCCCTGGCCACCACCGACAAGGAGGAGATCATGCGCCTGGCGGCACGCATCGGGACGGAGGCTTTCGCCGTCGGCATGCCCGAATACTGCGGGGTCATTTCGGTGCGGCCCACCACCCGCGCGCGGCTCGACCGGGTGGAGGCCCAGGAACGCTGCTTCGACATGGCCGTGCTCGAGCGGGCCATTGCCGGCCGCAGCCAGGTGCGCATTGACCAACTGGCGCGCCGGGACCTGAGGCGGGCCGAGGTGGAGGTGTTGTCGATCCCCCTGGCCCACGGCACCATCATCGATATCCGGCACCCTGATGAGGAGGAGCGGGCGCCGCTGCAGTTGCACGTGCCGGTACTGAAGATCCCGTTTTATGAACTGCACAGCCGGACGGCGGAACTGTCCCCCGGCAGCACCTACATGCTGTACTGCGGCAAGGGCATCATGAGCCGCCTGCACGCCGGCCACCTCAAGGCTGGGAATTCTCTGGATATCAAGGTTTACGCCCCCTGAAGGCCGGCGTTTTCGTCGACCGGGTTAGTACACAAATCACACAAGTCGCGGGCAGCCCGTCGCCGGGCGATGGGGTATAATCCGCGCCTTTTTGACAGCGCCAGAGTGCCCAGAGGAATTCCCCTTGATCGACAACCTTCGCAATATCGCCATTATTGCCCATGTAGACCATGGCAAGACCACGCTCGTGGACTGCCTGCTGCAGCAATCGGGCACCCTCGATCGGCGTTCGGACGGCGCGGAGCGCGTGATGGATTCCAATGACCAGGAGCGCGAACGCGGCATCACCATCCTCGCCAAGAACACGGCCATCGTGTGGAACGGCTACCGCATCAATATTGTTGATACCCCGGGGCATGCCGACTTCGGCGGCGAGGTGGAACGGGTGTTGTCCATGGTCGACTCCGTGCTGCTGCTCGTCGACGCGGTGGACGGCCCCATGCCGCAGACCCGTTTTGTCACGTCCAAGGCCTTTGAGCAGGGCCTCAACCCGATCGTGGTGATCAACAAGGTGGATCGTCCCGGCGCCCGGCCGGACTGGGTGGTCGACCAGGTTTTCGACCTGTTCGACCGGCTCGGCGCCACCGACGAACAGCTGGATTTCCCGATCATTTACACCTCCGCCATCCTGGGCATCGCGGGGCTGGACCACGCGCAAATGGGCGCGGACATGCGGCCCCTGTTCGAGACGGTCATCGAGAAAGTGCCGGCACCGGCGGTCAACTCCGAGGGGCCGCTGCAGATGCAGATCAGCGCCCTGGATTACAGCAGCTACGTGGGCGTGATCGGCGTGGGACGGATTACGCGCGGCAAGCTGGTCCCCAATACCCAGGTTGTGGTCGTCGACAGTGAGGGCGCCATACGCAAGGGCCGCGTATTGCAGGTTATGGGCCACCTGGGCCTGGAGCGGGTGGATGTGGCGGCCGCCGAGGCCGGGGATATCGTCTGCGTGACGGGCATCGAGGGCCTGAATATATCCGACACGCTGTGTGATCCCGCTTGTCCCGAAGCGCTGCTCTCCTGTCGGTGGATCGAGCCCACCGTGAGCATGACGTTCCAGGTCAACGACTCGCCCTTTGCCGGCAAGGAAGGCAAGTACGTCACCTCGCGCAATCTCAAGGAGCGACTGGAGCGGAGCTGATCCGCAATGTCGCCCTGCGCGTGGAACCCGGCGATTCACCGGACAGGTTCAAGGTGTCCGGCCGCGGGGAACTGCACCTTTCCGTGCTGATTGAATCGATGCGCCGGGAAGGTTTCGAACTGGGTGTTTCCCGGCCCGAGGTGATCCGCAAGGAAGTGGACGGCGTGATGCACGAGCCCTTCGAGCAGCTGGTGATCGACTGCGAGGAGAAACACCAGGGTGCGGTGATGGAGGAACTGGGACTGCGTCGCGCGGAGCTGGAAAACATGGTTCCGGACGGCAAGGGACGGGTGCGGCTGGAGTTTATTATCCCGGCGCGCGGATTGATCGGATTCCGCTCCCTGTTCCTGACCCTGACCTCCGGCGGCGGCATACTCACTCACGTCTTCGACCATTACGGCCCGGTCAAGAACGCGGAAATCACCCACCGTGCCAACGGTGTACTGGTGTCCATGGTGAAGGGCAAGACCCTCGGCTATTCCCTGTTCAACCTGCAGGAGCGCGGCCGCATGTTCGTGGATCCCAACATCGACGTGTACGAAGGGCAGATCATCGGCCTGCACAGTCGCGGCAATGACCTGGCGGTCAATCCCACCAAGGGCAAGCAGCTCACCAACGTGCGCGCCTCCGGTACCGACGAAGCGCTGACCCTCACCCCGCCGGTGCGACACACCCTGGAACAGGCGCTGGAATTCATCGAGGAAGACGAGCTCGTGGAGGTAACCCCCGTGAGCATCCGCCTGCGCAAGAAATTGCTGCAGGAGCACGAGCGCCGCCGGGCGGCGCGCCAGTAGGACAGCGGGACGCCGGTATGAAGGCGCTGCTGCAGCGGGTCAGTCGCGCCAGCGTGTCAGTAGATGCACGGTGCGTCGGCGAGATTGCACAGGGCCTGCTGGTCCTGCTGGACTGGACCGGGACGACGACCGCGCCGTGGCGGACCGGATGGTCGAGAAACTGCTGGCATACCGGGTATTTGCGGACGGTGACGGGCGCATGAACTGCAGCGTCGCCGATGTGCGCGGGGGCGTTTTGCTGGTATCCCAGTTCACCTCTCGGCGGATACCAGCAGCGGGCTGCGGCCGGGTTTTTCCCTGGCCATGCCGCCTGCCGAGGCCGCGGCGCTGTATGAATACGTCCTGTCCCGCCTGCGGCAATGTCATGCCGAAGTCGCCGCGGGTGTGTTTGGAGCAGACATGCAGGTCAGCCTGGTCAATGACGGTCCGGTCACCTTCCTGCTGGAGGTTCAGGGCGCGCGGTAGCGCATTTTCCTGTGCGGTATCCCGTCCTCGGGATACTCATCGCCTTCGCCGGCAAACCCCAGTGACGCGTAGAAATCCTGCAGATGCGCCTGGGCGCTGATGGCGATGTCGCGGTCCGGCCACCGCGACAGGTTGTAGTCGATTCCGCGTTGCACCAGCGCCCTGCCCAACTGCTGGCCGCGCATGTCCGGGCTGACGACAATCCTGCCCAGTGAACTTTCGGGATAGCTCAGGCCGGGCGCCAGTGCGCGCAGGTAGGCGACCAGTTTCCCGTGCAGCGTACACAGCACGTGCATCGCCCGCTGGTCCTTGTTGTCCAGGTCGAGGTAGGCGCAGTGTTGTTCTACGACAAACACTTCCTGCCGCAGGCGCAGCGCCGCATAGAGATCTTCGGGGGTCAGTTCCCTGAACGCCAGGATGTGCCACTGCATTGCCATCTGGTTTGCGTGACCGCCCGGGTAGGTTGCAACAAAAGTCGGGCGCGACATTCTCCGTCGCCAGTTTAGTTGTTACTATAGCGTGCTATCAGGGGCTGGAACAGGCGCCTGCCCAGCGGTCGCTGTAACGATTACGTCTCGCGAGCGAGGGGAGACAATGAAAGTGGCCCCTTTCAGAACAATCCGGGGTGTTGCTGATGTTGGTTAATATTGATGCGCAGGACATCTCCGCGCTGAGCCAGCAGTTCGGGAAACTGGTCAGCGCTTTGCAGGACGTCGTTAAGATTCCGGCTACACCACTGGAAGTGGAGGTAACGCCGGCGGGAAATTTCCGCGGCTTCGACGGCAGCCAATTCTATGTCGTGCAGCGCGGCACCGTCACGGCCCGCTATCAGGGCAAGGTGATCTACACGCCGAAACAGGTGACATCCTGTTGCCGGATATCGCCGGCACCCTGGACCCCAATGTAGCCGTGTTTTACAACAGCGATACCGGGGCCTTGTTGAATGCCTATCCCGCGCTGGAGTTCATGCAGCGGGTGTTTGATGAACCGGCGGCGATCAGGTTGTGGACGCGCCTGTTGATCACCTACGCCGGCCTGCTGCTGCGCATTACCGCGGCCAACCTGCAGGAGGAAAAAGCGGCGACGCCCGGCTTCGAGGTCTATGAACCCGGGGACATCATCATCCACCAGGGCGACAGGGCGGATTTCGTGTACAACATGAGTTCCGGGGTGGCGGAAGTGTTGGTCGATGACGTCAATGTCGGGCGCATCGGCGAGGGCGAGATTTTTGGTGCGATGGCGGCCCTGACCCATGCCGACCGCAGCGCGACCGTCAGGGCGAAGACGACCTGTTCCGTGGTAAAGGTGCCCAAGGAACAATTTACCGAGCTGATCAAGAACAATCCGGCCACGATTCACAGTCTGTTGATCGATATGGCAAACTCCATTGTCAATCTCAATGCGCAGTTGGTTGGCTTGCAGGGTGATCGCCGGGAAGAGCGCCACGTGGGCTGATCCCACCGTGGCATCAGCGCGTCCCGGTGATGCCGACGGTAGTCGGGCAGCGACCGGAACAACCCCCACAGCAGTAACACAGGCCAGCGTTTAATGTCCGATATTCTGGAAATCGATAGCGACGGCACCGAGCAGGTGTCACTCAAGTTGTATGCCGAGAAGGCCTACCTGGATTACTCCATGTACGTCATTCTCGATCGCGCGCTGCCGCACGTGGGGGATGGCCTGAAGCCGGTGCAACGGCGCATCGTCTACGCCATGAGCGAGCTGGGGCTGAAATCCTCGGCCAAGTTCAAGAAGTCAGCGCGCACCGTGGGCGACGTGATAGGGAAATTCCACCCCCACGGCGACAGCGCCGCCTACGAGGCCATGGTGCTGATGGCCCAGGATTTCAGCTATCGCTACCCGCTGGTGGACGGCCAGGGTAACTGGGGCTCACCCGATGACCCGAAATCCTTTGCCGCCATGCGCTATACCGAATCGCGCCTGACAGCCTACGCGGAAGTGCTGCTGGGTGAACTCGGCCAGGGCACGGTGGACTGGACGCCCAATTTCGACGCCACGCTCGAGGAGCCCTCGGTGCTGCCGGCGCAGGTGCCCAACGTCTTGTTGAACGGCACCACCGGTATCGCCGTGGGTATGGCCACCGATATTCCGCCGCACAACCTGCGGGAAGTGGTTGCGGCCACCGTGCGGCTGCTGGAGTCGCCGAAAACTACCGTCGCCGAACTGTGCGAGCACGTGCTGGCGCCCGATTTTCCCACCAACGCGGAAATCATTACGCCGCGCGAGGAAATTGTCGCCCTCTATGAAAGCGGTCGCGGGGGCCTGCGTATGCGTGCCGTGTGGGAGAGGGAGGGCGGCGACATCGTGGTCAACGCCCTGCCCTACCAGGTCTCCGGCTCCCGGGTACTGGAGCAGATCGCGCAGCAAATGCAGGCCCGCAAGCTGCCCATGGTCTCGGACCTGCGGGACGAGTCGGATCATGAGAACCCCACGCGCCTGGTGATCGTGCCGCGCTCGAATCGCGTCGATCTGGACGCGTTAATGAGCCATTTGTTCGCCACCACCGATCTCGAACGCACCTATCGGGTCAATCTCAACATGATCGGCATCGACGGTCGCCCGGGGGTGAAGGGACTGGACCGGCTGCTCAGGGAGTGGCTGAAGTTCCGCACCGCCACGGTTCGCCGACGGCTCGAGCACCGTCTCGATCGCGTATTGAAACGACTGCATATCCTGGACGGTTACCTGGTCGCCTTCCTCAATATCGACGAGGTAATCCATATCATCCGCACCGAGGACAAACCCAAGCCGGCCCTGATGGCGCGCTTCGGCATCACCGATATCCAGGCCGAGGCGATCCTGGAGCTGAAATTGCGCAACCTGGCCAAGCTGGAGGAGATGAATATTCGGGCCGAGCAGGACGACCTGCAGCAGGAGCGCGACCAGCTGCAGAAAATCCTCGGGAGCGAAGCCCGGCTCAAGACCCTGATCAAAAACGAGCTGCTGGCGGTGGCGGAAAAGTACGGCGACGAGCGCCGCTCGCCGCTGGTGACGCGCGCGGAGGCCAAGGCCTTCAGCGAGCTCGAGCTGGTGACCGCTGACCCGATTACGGTCGTCATGTCGGAAAAAGGCTGGATCAGGCCGCCAAGGGCCACGATATCGATCCCGCGAGTCTCGGTTACAAGGCCGGCGACGGTTACAAGATGTGCGCCTACGGGCGCAGTAACCAGCCGGTGGTGATACTGGACTCCACTGGACGGGCGTACACCGTGCCCTCCCACAATCTGCCCTCGGCCCGTGGCCAGGGCGAGCCGGTCACCGGGCGTATCAACCCGCCGTCGGGGGCGACGTTCGGCGGCCTCATGATGGGCGCGGACGACGCGCTTTACCTGCTCGCCAGCGACGCCGGCTATGGTTTCGTCGCCAGACTCGGCGACCTGCAGACCAAGAACCGTGCGGGCAAGGCGGTCATCAGCTTGCCCAGGGGGGGGCAGGTCCTGCAGCCGGCGCCGGTGCGCTCGGTGGAGGACTCCATGGTCGCGGCGGTCACGAGTGAGGGGCGCCTGCTGGTGTTCCCGCTGGCGGAGCTGCCGCAACTGCCAAGGGGCAAGGGCAACAAGATAATTGGTATCCCGCCGGCGCGCGTGCAGGCGCGCGAGGAGTACGTGATCGCGATCCAGGTGTTCACCCCGCAGGAGACGCTGGTGGTTCACTCTGGCAAGCGCCACCAGAGTTTCAGGATGAAGGATCTGGACCACTACCAGGGGGAGCGCGGCCGGCGCGGCAACAAACTGCCGCGCGGCTTCCCGAAGGTGGATACCATGGTGGTGGAGTCCTGAACCGCGCACGTGCGCAGGTTCGGGTCAGCGCTTCGCGGAATCCGTCAGGCGCTTGAGAATCAGCCGCAGCTGTCGCTCCAGTAAATCCTGGTACGGACCGGCAAATTCCTCGATCACGGCATAATCCATCACTTCAGTCGGCCGGTGCTGCAAGCGCCCGGCTACGTCCACATCCTCGCAGACCGCGGGTGAAATCAGGATATTGGGCGGCTTGCTGGCACACACCGCCTGTAACTCGTCCAGCGTGTGCTGGGTGTACAGGCCCGGGTAAATATCGCTGCCACTGCCAACGCCAAGCTCACTCTGTGAGATCGCCATGGCGATGGAGAGTGAAAGAGACATCTGTTTTTCCAGTTCGTGGCTTACCGCGTGTACCAGCCAGGCGCAGGAAGCAGCCCGAAACGCGGCACTGCCGGCATTGTTGTGGCCGCTGAAGTAGATCGCGAGTCCGAACTGGCGCGCGACCTGCAAATCTCCCGCGTAGAAGCCGGCCGCGGCGTAGACCACCTGGTGCAGCCGCTCCGTATAGCGCTGCAGGGAACTTTCGTCCAGAGTATCCACATAGTTCACGAGGCTGGTGAGGTGCAGGTACAGAACCGCGGTGGTGCGGTAATTCTCGTCCTGCGGTGCCGGCTCGCTGCGTGTGCGCAGCAGGTCCATCGGCAACGCTTCAATTTGCCGGTCCAGCCGGCGCAGCTCGTTGGTCGGCAGGCTTCTTGGGTCCTCTTCCTCCAGCGCGATCTTTCTGGCCATGGCCGAGAGCGTGCTTCCAAGTCGCTGGCCGAAGCGGCGGCTGATGGCGTATACCGCGAGGCTCAGCAGCACGGCAAGACCCAGCATGCTCAGGATAAAACGCTGCTGCGCGGCCCTGGCGTCATCCGCGTTAATGGTCACCACGACCTGGCCGGCGATATCCGCTTCGATGCGCACCGGTGCGCTGTACTGGTAAAGGTTCTGGCCGCGGGCTTCGCCCGCCTGGCCCAGTGTTTTGCCATCGACATCCGTGATGGCGATCATCTGCGCCGCGGAAGACTCCATAAAGCGCTGTAATGAGGCCCTGACGCTGAGCAGGTCGTCGCTTTCCATGGCGGTGCTCACGCGCGCGGCTACCTGTCGGGCCAGCGCGCTGCCATACTCCTCCTGCAGCAGCATCTGCATATGGCGGGTGGAGACTGCGCCCAGTGCGACCAGCGCAAGGCTGACCAGCAGGCACAGGCCCGCAGTCAGGATGGCCATTTGTTGGCCGAGGCTGGAATTGCTGAAGCGGCTGTTCACACGCGATTGGGGATTTACCGGGTTGCGACGGGGGCCAGTATAAACCAGACTGGACGCCAAAAGACCACTTTATCAGGCTGGGTCTGTTGGGGTCCGGTCCGTGTCCCGGCCAGCGCGCTTTTCACTGCTTGCGGCTAGCAGGTAGAATGGCGCCGCAAAATAACAATGGAACGCGCCGCGTGAATCACATACTGCTCATTACCATTTCCGGCGAGGACCAGGCCGGCGTCACCGCCGGGCTGACGGCGCTGCTGGCGGAGTACTCTGCGAGCATTCTCGATATCGGGCAGGCGGTCATTCACGCGACCCTGTCCCTGGGACTGTTGGTGGAATTGCCGGAAGATTGCGCCAGCCAACAGGTAGCCGAGCGGGTGCAGCATTACGCCCTGCGGCACGACCTGCGTGTTGTCACCAGTGCTGTGTCCGCGCAGAGCTACAGCCAGTGGGTAGAAGCCCAGGGTCGTCCCCGCTATATCATTACGCTACTGGCGCGCAAGATAACGTCGGACCAACTGGCCCGGGTGACACGGGTGATTTCACGACACGGGTTGAATATCGATGGCATCAACCGCCTGTCCGGGCGCATCCCGCTGGGAGAGCTGCCCGCGCTGAGCAAGGCCTGTGTGGAATTCTCCGCGCGCGGCAACTTGCGCGATCCCGCCGAATTTCGCCGGGAACTGCTGGAAGTTGCCGGCGCCCTGGAAGTTGACCTGGCCTTCCAGCAGGACAATATGTACCGCCGCAACCGGCGCCTGGTGGCCTTCGACATGGACTCCACCCTGATCGAGGCGGAAGTCATCGACGAACTCGCCAAACTGGCGGGAGTAGGCGAGCAGGTCAGCGCGATCACCGAACGGGCAATGCGCGGCGAGATCGATTTCAGCGAAAGTTTCCGCACCCGGGTCGCGTTGCTCAAGGGCCTTGAGGAAAGTGCGCTGCGGCAGGTAGCGGGCCAACTGAAAATCACCGAGGGCGCGGAGCATCTTATCTCGACCCTGCGCGCGCTGGGCTACAGGACCGCCATACTGTCGGGCGGCTTTACCTATTTCGCCCGCCACCTGCAGGCGCGACTGGGCATAGACTATGTCTACGCCAACGAGCTGGACATCGCCGACGGCGTGGTGACCGGCAGGATCACGGGCTCCATCGTCGACGGCGCGCGCAAGGCGGAATTGCTGCGCCAGTTGGCCGACGAGCAGGGGATCGATTTGCAGCAGGTTATCGCGGTGGGCGACGGCGCCAACGACCTGCCGATGTTGAGCATTGCCGGCCTGGGAATTGCGTTTCGGGCGAAACCCCTGGTGCAAAAATCAGCGGAGCAGTCGATTTCGACACTGGGTCTGGATGCGATTTTGTACTTGCTGGGAATCTCGGACAAGTACCATAACCAGGCTTAGCCGGGGACCGATGGCAGGGCTAAATGTTGCTCCACAGCGAATCAAATTCGCCGCCGTGGTGTCCGTGCGTGTTGTCTGCGAGCACGTCGCCCAACTCCTGGGTATAGTGGAACTCAAACTGTGAAAAACTGCCGGTCGATGCGATATGGCGCAGGAGCTGGACCATGCGCACACCAGCACTGTTGCCGATGGTGATTTTCTGGCGCTCCTTGAATCCCGTACGTGGAGTGATCAGTGTCTGGGGCTGCCCCACCAGTTTGATTTCGGGTAGCAGCAGCACGCGCATAGGCGGGGATTTTTCGCCATTCTTTTGGTGAATGCGCGCGCCGTAGGCGATGGCTCGCGGGCTCAGAAGCTCAAGCCCTATCAGGGTCTTGGCGTCCTTTAGCCTGCTGAGCCAGCGAATGACCGCGATGACCCACTCCTTGTGTTCCTCCTCCTTCAGTCCCATGATGTCCCCGGCGCGGACATCGCCGGGAAGGTCGGCATCCCATTCCAGGCAGTACCCGCCGGGACTGGCGTCAGCCAGTTGCACCTTGAAGACAGGGTAGCGTTCGTTTGCCGGCAGGTTTACATCAGCTTCCAGCATCAGGCGGGCCTTGGTCACGGCATCGAGATCGACGGGGGTGTCCGAATCGACCTTTACGTCGCTGGCATAGTCCCCGGGGTTCGCTATTTGCCACACGTCGACTTTATTGCGTGTCGCCAGGAACGGGTTACCGGTGTCGCGGCCCGATTTGGCGTACAGGTCTTCTTCACTGTAGAGCACCTGCTCAAAGGTGCGTTCACCGGCGCAGTGGTAGTGCGTACTGCTGAGCCCCACGCAGATCCAGAGGGCGTTTCCCGTCACGGTCCGCTTGAAATTACGCAGGCTCATGCTGCCGAGGGCCGCGGCGAGGTGATCCAGCAGGTTGAAGGGAATGCTGGTGTCTTTATCGAGGCTGACGGCCTTGCCGCCGGTGCCTGCCTTGAGCTTTTTGAGGTGCTCGGTCAGCGCGGCGGTGTTGATATAGCGGCATCGGGCGTTCGGTTTATTCCGGTACAGCGCGCTGTACAGTGGGGGCTGGTCGCTATCCAGGTCGACGAGGAACAGGTCGTCTCCCGTTTTCTGGCTATTGAGTTTCACCAGCTCGCTCCATTGCTGCAGTGCGCGATACAGCGCTGCCAGGTCGGTTTGCCGCAACTGGTTTGGCTTGCAACAGCCCATGATCAGGGCCTGCAAGTAGGTTGCCTTGATCGTGGTGCCTCCGGACAGGGGTTCGGGCACGGGGAGATCGGCCAGCTGCTGTGTCTCGGCGAGCATGTAGAGCTGGTGCAGCCGTTGCCAGCCACGAATGTCCATGGCCTTGTGCAGCTGGAAGTTTCTCAGCACCTTCAGCCCGGCGAAGACCAGTGCCCGGTGTATCGCCTGGCAGGTGAGGCGCGCGGGATTGGTTTCGCGAATCGCATCCCGTTGCTGGATCGCCTCAATGGCGACGATGGTGTAGGCAGTGGTAGCCAGTGTGAGAAGTTCGTTACTCAGCTGCGCCATGCGCGCCGGTTCCTGCGGCATTATCAGCGGCTGGTTGAGGAAGCGCTTGGACAGGTTTGACAGGCCCACCTCGAGGTTGGGGCGCAAGGTCTCCATGATGTTGTAGCGCACCTCGGGCGACAGCTTCATCCGATTCAGGTCGCTCAGCGCCTGGCCGAGCAATTGTATGAGGGACTTGGTATTGGTTACCGGGAGTGTCTGTACCCAGCTGTCGGCCGCTTCGATGGTCGGCTGAAACAGGGGCAGCCCGGTGAAGTCCTGCCGCGGAATCTTAAGTTTGATGGTTGTCTGGTCTTCCATATCAGCAAGCCCGTTTTATTATTGCGGCGCGCAAACCAAGTGGCGCTAGAATAGCCTAAATGCAGTAGTCATCGCCACTCGGATGTCGGTATCTGCCATTGGTCTGCGGCGTGCGGTATTATAGGCGCCCTGATACTGGTCACTCGACGAGAGCAACATGGCGAACTACTCCACAAACGAATTCCGCTCCGGTATGAAAGTCATGCTGGACGGCGATCCCTGCAGCATTCTTGATAACGAATTTGTCAAACCCGGCAAGGGACAGGCGTTCAACCGGGTCAAGCTGCGCAACCTGAAAACCGGGCGACAATGGGAGCGCACCTTCAAGTCCGGCGAAACACTCGAGGCGGCGGATGTCGTGGATCGCGCGATGGAGTATTTGTACACCGATGGCGAGTTCTGGTATTTCATGGAATCCGATACGTTTGAACAGTACCAGGCCGATGCGGCAGCCGTGGGCGACAGCTATTTGTGGCTCAAGGAACAGGATTCGTGCGACGTCACGCTGTACAACGGCACGCCCCTTTCCGTGGCCCCACCGAACTTCGTCGAACTGGAGATCGTGGAGACAGATCCTGGTCTGAAGGGTGACACCGCCACCGGCGGTACCAAACCGGCCAAGCTGAGCACCGGCGCGGTGGTGAAAGTCCCGCTGTTCCTGAGTACCGGCGAGTACGTCCGCGTCGATACGCGCACCGGCGAGTACCAGAATCGCGCGAGCAAGCCCTGACAGCAGCGACGGGGTAAGCCGGGCGTGGAGTGGCGGCCAGCTGCGGACATCACCTCGATTCGCCAGCGTGCGACCTTGTTGTCCAGGTTGCGGGAGTTTTTTGCCGCGCGGTCCATTCTTGAAGTAGAAACTCCGCTGCTGTGCGGTACCGGTATTACCGACCCCTCGATTGCGCCGTTTACCGTGCGGTGCGGCGATGCTGCGAAGCCTCCGCGCTACCTGCAGACGTCTCCGGAGTACGCCATGAAGCGCCTGCTCGCGGCGTTTCCCGAGCCGATATTCCAGATTACCCGGGCCTTTCGCGACGGTGAGGCGGGGCGACGCCACAACCCGGAGTTCAGCCTGCTCGAATGGTATCGCCCCGGTTTCGATCATCACCGGTTGATGACGGAGGTCGCAGACCTGGTGCGGTTTTGCCTGGGAGAAAGACCGCTGTTGCGTTACAGCTACCGGGAGCTTTTCCTGCAGCAGCTGCAGGTGGATCCGTTTATCGCGGACGAGGCCGATCTGGAGGCCGTCGCGCGCCGTCACCTGGATCCGGGCGCGTTGTCCGGAGATCGCGACTGCTGGCTGGACCTGTTGATGAGCCACGTGCTGGAGCCGCGGTTGGGCATAGGGGAGATCTGTTTCGTCTACGATTATCCGGCATCCCAGGCGGCCCTGGCGCAGATTGTCGCTGCCGACGATGTACAGGTGGGGCAGCGTTTCGAACTGTACGTCGATGGCGTGGAGCTGGCGAACGGGTACTGCGAACTGACGGACGCCAGGGAGCAGCGCCTGCGCTTTGAGCGGGACAACGCCCGGCGCCGGGCGCGGGGCCTGAGTGAGAATCCGCTGGACGAACGCTTGCTGGCGGCACTGGAACACGGGTTGCCGCGCTGCAGCGGGGTGGCACTGGGTATCGACCGCCTGCTGATGCTGGTAACCGGCGCGTCCGATATTCGCGAGGTGCTCGCATTTGACTGGGAGCGCTGCTGAAAGGGGGCTCGCGTCCGGCTGCCGGCCGGGCAAAAAAATGCCGGCCCGGGGCCGGCATTGCGCGCCGCTTCGGCGCTAGGCGAATTCCCTGACCAGGCCGCTGATCGACTCCTTGGCATCGCCGAACAACATGCGCGTATTGTCCTTGTAGAACAGGGGGTTCTCGATCCCGGCGAAGCCGGAGGCCATCGAGCGCTTCAGCACGAACACGGTGCGCGCCTGGTCGACATTGATCACCGGCATGCCGTAGATCGGCGAGGACTCGATTTCACGCGCAGCAGGATTCACCACATCGTTGGCGCCGATGACGATCGCCACGTCCACAGTTTCCATGCGCGGGTTGATCTCATCCATCTCCAGCAACTGGTCGTAGGGCACATCGGCTTCCGCCAGCAGCACATTCATGTGTCCCGGCATCCGGCCGGCCACCGGGTGAATGCCGAAGTTCACCTCGGCGCCATTTTTCTCCAGCAGTACCGCCAGTTCCTTGACCACGTGTTGGGCCTGCGCGACCGCCATGCCGTAGCCCGGGATGATGGCCACGCTGCTGGCCGCCTCGAGGATGTAGTAGGCGTCTTCCACGGAGATCGGCTTGATCTCCCCTTCCACCTTGGTGGTTTCCACCTTGCCGCTGCCGAAACCGGAAAACAGCACATTGGACAGGGAGCGGTTCATGGCCTTGCACATGATCTGGGTGAGAATGATGCCGGAGGCGCCAACGAGTGCGCCCGCCACGATCAGTATATTGTTGTTGACCGCGAAGCCCGCCGCGCAGGCGGCCAGGCCGGAGTAGGAGTTCAGCAGGGAAATCACCACCGGCATGTCGGCGCCACCGATGGGTATGACCGCCATCACGCCGAACAACAGCGACAATGCAACCACCAGGTACAACCACTCATGATTGGCCGGCTCCACGCAGAACATCACCGATCCGCCGAGGATGCCCAGCACGATAAAGCTGTTCACGACCTGCTGGCCGCTGAACAGCACCGCGCCGCTGCCGATGCGTTCCGAGAGTTTGCCGTAGGCGATCATGGAGCCGGTGAAAGTCACGCCGCCGATCAGGATCGACAGGATAATGGTAACGAGGGTGAAGGTGGCCGCGTCCGGAGTGAGTGCCGCCCAGCCCACCAGCAGGCTGGCCAGGCCGCCGAAGCCGTTGAACAGCGCGACCATTTCCGGCATGGCGGTCATCTGCACCAGGCGGGCCGCCAGCCCGCCGATGACACTGCCCGCCACGATGCCGATGACGATCCACTGGTATTCGATGATGCTCTGGTCCAGTATCCCCGCCACCACGGCCAGCAGCATGCCGACGGAGGAGATCAGGTTGCCGCGCCGGGCCGTTGCGGGTGAGCCGAGTTCCTTCAGGCCATAGATGAACAGGACTGCGGCGACGACGTAGGAGTATTGAACCAGTTGTTCCGTGATACCCATATCGATCAGCTCCCCTTCTTCTTGAACATGGCGAGCATCCGGTCGGTTACGAGGTAGCCGCCGACCACGTTGATGGTGGCGAGCGCAACCGCCGCCGCGCCCAGCCAGTTGGCCAGGTCCTGGCGGCCGGTGCCCGCCAGGCTGAGTGCGCCCACCAGGGTAATGCCGGAGATCGCGTTGGCGCCGGACATCAGCGGCGTGTGCAGGGTAGCCGGCACCTTGTTGATCAGTTCGAAGCCCAGGAAGATGGACAACACCAGGATAAACGTGAGGAAAACTTCCGCAGGTATCATGTCAGGCACCCCCTTCCAGGATTTTCTTGATGGTCGTGTTGGTTACTTCGCCGCCGTGGGTGATGATGCATCCCGGCAGGATATCGTCGTCAAAATCGACGACGAACTGCTGCTGTTCCTTGTTCCAGTTGTCCTCCACCAGGTTGAACAGGTTGGCGGAGTACATCTGGCTGGCGTCCCTGGCAACCTCGCCGGCGAGGTTGCCCTTGCCGATGATGGTGACGCCCGCATAGGTGACCACTTCGTTGGGCACAGAGCCCTCCACATTGCCGCCGGTTTCAGCGGCCATGTCGACGATTACCGAGCCCGGCGCCATGCCCTCGATCATGTCCTTGGTGACCAGTACCGGCGGCTTGCGACCGAATACCTGTGCGGTGGTGATCACCACATCCGATTTTGCGATCACCTCTTTTTGCGCCTGGCGCTGCTTTGCCACCTGTTCCGGCGTCAGCTCCTTGGCGTAACCGTCGGCGGTCTGGCCGGTCTCGCCGAGGTCGATTTCCAGGAACTTGGCGCCGACCGAGCGCACCTGTTCCGCCACCACCGGGCGGGTATCGAAAGCGGTGACCTTGGCACCCAGGCGCTTGGCCGTGGCGATCGCCTGCAGGCCCGCGACACCGGCACCGATGACGAACACGTTGGCCGGCTTGAGGGTGCCCGCCGGGGTCATCATCATCGGAAAGATGCGCGGCAGGTGGCTCGCGGCCTGGATGACCATCACGTAACCGGCAAGGTTGGCCTGTGAACTCAGGGCGTCCATCTTCTGGCTGCGGGTGGTGCGCGGGATCATTTCCATGCTGATGGCGGTGATCCCCGCCTCCCGGAAGGCCTGCACCAGTCCGTGTTCATTGAAGGGGTCCAGGTAGCTGATATGGATGGCACCGCGCTTCATTAACGCGATCTCTTCCAGTTGCGGTTTGCGCAGGCGCAGCAGCAGGTCGGCGCTGCGCAACAGTTCGTCGCGGTCCCGGGCGATGCTGGCTCCGGCTGCGGTGTACTCGGAATCACTGAACCCTGAACCCAGGCCCATACCGGCCTCGATAACCAGGTCCGCGCCCATGCTGCACAGCTTTTTGGCGTGAGCGGGCGTAATGGGTACCCGGTTTTCTCCCGGATGGGTCTCCCTGGGAATGGCGATGCGCATGCGGATTGTACCCCCGTACCTTCGTGTAATTATTCGTGCCAGCGGCGAGCAATCGCCGGTTTTGCCATCGGGGCGCGATGTCGGGCCGCCTTACTTATGAATGTCGACGCTCCGAGCGACCGATCTCCCGTGCAGCGGCCGACTCTAGCACAGCCGGCACGATGCGGGAATCTTCGCCGCCCTGGCATGGCCAGCCGGTGCGCAATTAACGGTTGCGGGCGGCGGCAGCGGTTGCGGCGGGCTGTGTTCGGGTTAATTTAAGTGATTCGCGGCGGTAAACAAGGGTGATAAAGCCCAAAAAAATAGACCGGAACTGACACATCCGCAGGCTACCAACCGGGCCAATCGTGGTAGTCCCACCAGGGCGGCAAGAGTTCGCGATACTGCCGCTGGCGGTAGCGGGGGTCGATGAGCAGCGCACTGCCGCTGTCCTCAAGGCGTCGCACGACCCTGCCCAGGGCCTGGTCCACCTTCTGCATTCCGGGGTACAGAAAGGCGTATTCAAAGCCAGCGTGATAACGCTGCTGGTACCAGGCCTGCAACTGCCGGGTGTCGCGGTTGACCTGCGGCATGCCGATCCCCACCACCACCACGCTGCGCAGAAGCTCGCCCGGCAGGTCGATACCCTCGCCAAACACGCCGCCGAGGATACAAAAGGCCACCGCGTCGTCGCACTTCGCCAGCAACTGCAAGAACTGTTCCCGCTCGATGTCGTCCTGTTCACGCGCCTGCACCCACAGGGTGCGCGCCAGTGGTGGCGACGGGTCGGATTGCAACTGGGCCAGGCAGTCCTGCAGGTAGCGGTAGGAGGGAAAGTAGACGATGCAATTGCCGGGCGTGGTATTGAGCCAGTCACGCAGCAAGCGCGCCAGGTCGGGCAGGCTCCTTTCACGCTGGTGATAACGCGTATCGATGCCGGTGGCCAGCCACACCCGCAGTTGCTGGCTGGCAAACGGCGAACTGGCGCGGCAGCAGACGGCCTCCTCGTCCAGGCCCAGTGAGGCCCGGGACCAGGCCAGCGGCGACAGGGTCGCCGAAAAGGCGATCACGGCGTGGGCGCGCCGCTGGCGGGCGGTGAGCAGGCGCGCGGGATCCAGGCAGTTCAAGGTAAGGGCCAGGCTCTGCCGGTCCGCCCCGCGCGTCAATTCGCAGCGGTAGTCCGCGCCCCACTGCTCGGCGACGCGCAGGAACTGCAGCACGTCGAAATAACAGTCCATGAGCGCCGGGTGCCGCTGCAGGAAGGTGGGCTCGCGGGCCAGTCGTTCACTGGTGATACCGGTGAATGCCTGTAGGGACTGGAGCAGTTCCGCCGGCAGGTCTTCGCTGCTGTGGAAATCCGCTTCCTGCCAGGGCAGCTTCGACAGCCGCAGGAATTGCCTGTTTACACTTGCCAGGCTCCTGGCGAGGTCGCCACTGGCCGTTTTTTTTGCGCGCAGTATGGCCGCCTTGGCCAGTCGGGCGCTGTACATTCCGCGCGCCCTGCCCGGCAGGTTGTGGGCCTCGTCGAGCAGCACGGTCCAGCGCGCGCTGTCCGTCTCCATGGCGCTGCCCACGCCGGCCGTCAGGCTGTACACGTAGTGCAGGTCGGCTATGACGACGTCCACCCAGGGCAGCAGATCCAGCGCCAGCTCATACGGGCATACCTCGAAGCGCCGGGCCAGCGCTTCGAGTTCCTCCCGTCGCAACGCACCCTGCTCGATGGCGGCGTGCATGGCCGCCGGCAGTTTGTCGTAGTAGCCGCGCGCATAGGGGCAGTCATCCCCGTGGCAGGCACGGCCGGGCGACAGGCAGACCTTGTCCCTGGCCGTGAGGCTCAGGGCGGTGCCCCGGTAGCCGGCCCGGGCGAACTCTGCCAGCGCATCCTGTGCCGCGCGGCGCCCCACGGTTTTGGCGGTGAGGAAAATAATCCTGTCGTGCTTGCCGGTAGCGAGGGCTTTGAGAGCCGGATACAGTACCGCGGCGGTCTTGCCGATGCCGGTGGGTGCCTCCAGCAGCAGCTGTCCGGCCTTGTCCACGCATTTGTAGGTCAATTCCGCAATCCTGCGCTGCCCGGCCCGAAATCCCGCGTAGGGAAACGCCAGGCCGAGCAGGCTGGCGTCCCGCTCGCGACGCAGCTGCGCCAGGCGTTGCAGCCAGCCGGCAAAACGCGCCAGGGTGTCGGCCAGGAATGCGCCGAGCTGGGCGGCGGTATAGCGCACGGTGCGACTGTGCTCCTCGTCGGTGTCGATATTCAGCCAGGTGACGCGCACGTCCAGCGCCGCCAGGTCGCCCTGTGTCGCGATGATGGCCGCGTACAGGCGTCCCTGCGCCAGGTGCAGTTGCGCAACGGGTTCGGGCAGGGAGTCCGGGGCGACGCGACAGGTTTTGATCTCCTCGACCAACCCCTGCTGCGGGTCGTAGCCGTCGGCCCGGCCGCGCAGCGTCAGTTGCAGCGCCGACGCACTGTGCCGGTACTCCACGGGGAACTCGGCCAGGTACGTGTCCGGGCGGCGCGCCTGGATTCGCCGGTGTCCGGCGATGCCTTCCGCGCCAGTCGGCGACGGATTGAAGCGCTGGTCGATATCGCCGCGGCGATGGCAGAAGCGGGCCAGTTCGGTGATGGCGACGGTCAGTTCACGCATCGTCCCACTCCACCCGGGCCACCTGTGCTGGGATCTGTTGCGCCTGGAAGTACCGCAGCCAGCGTTTCTGGCTGTCCTGCAGGGCATCCCCCGGACCTTTCACCTCGATCAGGCAGTATTCTCCCGGCGCTGCTCCCAGCGCGATCAGGTCGGGGAACCCGCGGCGGTTCTCGCCCGGGTCGAACAGCATGCGTTCCCAGATTGCGAGCAGGTGCGGACGGGGGATGGCCCGCGCGCTGGCCTCGACCAGGCTGGCGTCGATGCGCCGCCAGTCCACCCAGCGGCTCTGGTAGTCGTGGTAGCGGTGGTACGCATCGACCAGGACCTGCGCCAGATCCCGGGTGCGAAGTTGCTCGAGCCGGGTATCGATGGAGTGACGACGGCGCGAGTAAAACGCGCTGTCGTGCATATCGGCTGGTGCGCTCTGGTAGGGGTTGTGGAAAACGCCCGGCACCGCCGCGAATATCTGCTCCCAGAAGGCCAGGCCGAACAGCGTGTTCATCAGCTTGTTCTCAACGTAGTGCACCGCTTGCCACTCGCCCTGCAGGTGATTCGCAACCTGTCGCTCCACGCCGCCATCACCGGCCGGAAGTTGCAGGGTGACCGTGCTGAATGCATCGCGTCGCCGCGGGAGCCGCGTGCCATCGAGTTGGCGCCGCAAGCGCGGCACAATACGTTCGGCAGCCTCGCGTTCGGCTTCGCACCATGGCGCGCGCAGTATCTCTTCGCACAGTGCCGCGGCGCCGGCCCAGTCGCCGCCGGTTTCCAGTATCCGGGCGCGCCGCTCCCGGGCCGGGTGGCGCTGGCTACGCCCGTACAATTGCAGCGCAAGTTCCCATTCGCCCAGCCGTTCCAGGTCCCGCGCCAGGTTATTGCACAGTCGATCCCGGTGTTGCTCGCTGGCGGCGAAGCGGATGTCGGTCGCCAGCACCTGGGCGGCCAGCAGGGGCAGCATGTCTGGTTCGCCGGCATCGAGCAGTTCGTAATGGCGGTCGCGCAGGGCGGCACAGGCCAGGTATTCCTCGCACGCTTGGCGACAGGGAAACAGGCGGTGGGCACGATCCAGCGGGTAGGGATAATAGCGGGTGACGCCGAGCTCCTGCAGGACGAAGTCGGTCAGGCCCTGGCGCCTGTTGCCGAAGAACAGCAGCTGGAGAAACTGCACCAGTTCCGTGCCGCGCGGTGCGACTATGCGTTGTCCGTCGATTGCGCCGAGCGCCTGCAGGTGCCGCGGCGGCAGTTGTCCAATCGCCTCCAGCAGGGCCGCCTTGTCCCGTAACTGGCCATGGTCCAGGCGCGGAAATATCCGTTGCAGTTCGCTGCGGGTAAATAACTGCCCAAGTTCCGCGGCCGACAGTGTCGCCGCTTCCATCGCCAACCCCGCCGCCAGCAGCGCATCGAGGATGGGCGCCACTGGCCCCAGTTCGGCATAAACCAGTTTGCTTTCCCGGAACCACGGCCCGGTGCGGGAAACCAGCCGTACGTAGAGACACTGGGCCTTGAACTCCAGCCCCCGAAATGATGCCAGCAGCGCGTGCTCCCCGGTTGTCAGGATATCCGCGTACTGCGCTTCCACGGCAGCGCACAGGCGCAGGAAATTCTCGCGGTAGTAGTAGGGGGAGAGTACGGGAGCATCGGGATCTGCCATGACAGGCCGTATGCTACGCGATCCGGCCGGTCCTGTCAGATCATGTCGGCGCGGTGACCGTGCGGTGTACCGCAGGCCGGAATTGGGGCATGCTTGGCCGCGTGCATGCGAACCGCGCCAGTGGCAGGACGCCGGGTCGCCGTGCTACCGGCCACCGAGAGCAGCGTGACGTGAACGACTCCCGCCAGATCGACTGGGATTATCCCGACCCCCACATCCTGCGCACGCAGGTGCGGGCTGTCGATATGGATGGCCTCGATCACACCAACAACGCGGTCTACGTCGACTGGTGCCAGCAGGTGGCCTGGGCGCATTCGGTGGCGCTGGGCCTGGACCTGGACCGTTACCGGGCACTGGATCGGGCCATGGTGATCACCCACAGTGAATTCCGCTACCTGCAGGCCTCCCGCACCGGCGACGAGATCGCGGCGGCGACCTGGATCGTGGAGTGGGACCGCAAGCTGACCATGGCGCGCCGCTTCCAGGTCGTCCGCGTCAGTGACGGCGTTACCCTGCTGCGCGCCGGGATGCGCTTCGCCTGCGTGGAGCTCAGCAGCGGCCGCCCGCGCCGCCTGCCGCCCGAGTTCATCGCCGGTTATGGGCCGGCGGTGCTGGCGCAGGCGCCCACGGCCTGAGCGCCCGGTTCAGGAAATCGGACCGCGGCGACAGTTGCGCTATTCATGAGGCGGATCAATGTCTGCGTCCGCCGGAGCAGCTAGCTTGGGCGTATAGTCTGGGAAAATCCGGCAACAGGAGGGCAGGATATGGCTGCCACAGGCAAAGCCGCCGCTAAAAAAGCGCGCGCGAAAGTAAAGAAGGCCCCCGCGGGCAAGCGGCGTACCGCCCCCAAGAAAAAGATGTCCGGCGCAGGCAGGGCCGTGGCAGCCCGTAAAACCCTGCCCGAACAACCACTGATGAAGGCGTTGCGGGCGGAACACCGCCACATGGGCACCGTGATGGAGCTGTTTGCGGGACAGCTGCGCGCGATCGAGGCCGGCGAACTGGTCGATACCCACGTGGTGTACGAAATCATGGATTACATGGTGACGTGGCCCGACCGGTTTCACCACCCGCGGGAAGACCTGATCTACGGCCGGGTGGCGGAGGTGGACAAAAGCAGCGCCGATGACGTCGACAGCCTGCAGCGCGATCACGACAACACCGCGAAGAACGGCCGGCGAGTGCAACAGGATATCGAGCGCTGGCGCCTGGGCGAGGTCTCCGGCGCGGTCGTGGTCAAAAGCGGCCGGGCCTATATCGAACATATTTACGAACACATGAACCTCGAAGAGAAATTCATTTTTCCGCGAATAGAGGCGACCCTCTCCATCGCGGACTGGCGTGAGCTGGAGCAGGACGACCGGTTGCAGGCGGTGGTCAACCCGGTGTTCGGCCCGCAGGTGCAGCGCGAGTTCCGCAACATGACGCGCAAGCTGCGGCGCGGCCTGCGCCGCTCGGTGGAGCGCGGCGCGCTGGTGGAATGGATAGGGATAGAGGCGCTGATGGAGTCGCTGGAGGTGATGTCAATCGCCTACGAATCCGCCCGTGACACCGCTGGCGGCCACCTGCGTGCGGCACTGGAGGATTCGGTGGACTTTTTCCGCGAGGCGCCCCTGTCGGCGCCGTGGCGCTGCCTGGCCAACAACACCAAGGTCACTTTCCGGCTGCTCGGTGAGGTGGCGGAGATCTCCAGGGAGACTCTCGACGACCTGTCCCGGGTCAACCAGGAACGAAAGGACCGGGTGCGACTGATGGATCGGGGCTCCACGCGGCGCTGACCTCGGGTTCCCGAAACTGCAGGCTCGCAAGGCGGGCGTAAAGTGGGCAATCGTGCAGCAGTTGCTCGTGGGTGCCGGAGGCGATCAGGCGCCCACCGTCCAGCACCGCGATCCTGTCGACGTGCAGGATGGTGGACAGGCGATGGGCAATAATCACCGTGGTGCGATCGTGCATCAGCTCGTGTAACGCCAGTTGCACCTGGTGCTCGCTTTCGGAGTCCAGCGCGCTGGTGGCTTCGTCCAGCAACAGGATTTTCGGATTGTTGATGATCGCCCGGGCCAGCGCGATCCGCTGGCGCTGGCCCCCCGAGAGGCGCACGCCCTGTTCTCCCAGGTGACTTGCATAGCCCTCCGGCAGGGCGCAGATGAATTCGTGGGCATGGGCCGCGCGGGCCGCCGCCTCGATCTCCGCGTCCGTGGCGTCCAGTTTGCCGTAGGCGATGTTGTAGCGAACATCGCCGGTGAACAGGGCCGGTTGCTGCGGCACGAGCGCGATCTGCTCGCGCAGCCGTTTCAATTCCAGGGTGCGGATATCCCGGCCGTCGAGGAGTACCCGGCCTGCCTGCGGGTCGTAGAAGCGCTGCAATAGTTCGAACACGGTGGATTTTCCCGCCCCCGACGGTCCTACCAGCGCCAGGCTCTTGCCGGCCTCGATGCGCAGGCTGAACTCCCGCAGCGCGGGCTGCAGCGGGCGGGTCGGATAATTAAAGCCGACGCTGTCCAGGCGCAATTCAGGCTGCGGGCTCACGGTGGCCGCGGCCGGCGTCGGCGGATCGACGATCAGGCTGGGGGTATTGAGCAGTTGCACCAGGCGTTCAGCGGCGCCGGCGGCGCTCTGCAGGTCGCCCCAGACCTCGGAAATCGTGGCCAGGCCGGTGCCCACCATCAGGGCGTAGAACACGAAGGCCCCCAGTTCGCCGCCGCTCATGCGGCCACTGATCACGTCCTGTCCGCCCTCCCACAGCATGCCCGCCATGCCGGCGAACAGCAGCAGAATGGCGCCGCAGATTAACAGTGAGCGCTGCCAGATGCGGCGGCGGGCGATGGCAAAGGCCCGCTCCACTTCACGGTCGAAGGCCTCCGACTCAAATTGTTCGCGGGTGTAGCCCTGTACCACGCGAATATGCTGGATTACTTCCCCGGCGTAGCTGCCGACGTTGGCGATACTGTGCTGGCTCTCGTTGGAGAGCTTGCGCACCCGCCGGCCGAACACCAGGATCGGCAACAGGATCAGCGGTACGCCCACCGCGATGATGAGGCTCAGCTTCAGGTTGGTGATGAACATCATCACCAGCGCGCCGGTAGTCGTCAGGCTGCTGCGCAGCGCCATGCTGAAGGATGAGCCAATGATGGTTTGCAGCAGGGTTGTATCAGTGGTGAGGCGCGAGGTGATTTCGCCGCTGCGGTTGGTTTCAAAGAAGCCCGGATGCAGGCGCACTATATTATTGAAAACGGCCTTGCGGATGTCAGCGCTCACCCGCTCGCCGAGCCATGACACCAGGTAAAAACGCACAAATGTACCCAGTGCCATGGCGGCGGCAATGGCCACCAGTAGCCCGATCGCGCTGCTCAGGCCCGCGCTGGAATCGCCGCCGAAGCCCTTGTCGATGAGCACCTGGACGCCACGCCCCAGCGAGAGGGTGGCGCCTGCGGTGAACAGCAGGGCAAGGCTGGCGCCGGCCAGGCGCAGTTTGTAGCGCGCCAGCAGGCGGATGACCGGCAGCAGGGCGGGCAGCCCCTTCTTCGCGCGAGAGGACATCAGGCGCGCACGATCCGCGCGCGCGGCGTTCCGTTCGGATCAACAGGTTTGACCAAAGTGGATTTCATGAGCGGATCCCGTGGCGCTGCGACTGCATCGTGTTAGTGTAATTGCTGTCAGTCGCGAATGATATCAAGGGCGCGCCGCTTGCGGAGAGAGTACATGGGCGAGAAGTTCAAGGACAAGGTGGTCATCGTCACCGGCGGCAGTCGCGGTCTGGGCCGCGCGATGTCGCTGGGATTTGCGCGCGAGGGCGCGCAGGTGGTGGTTGCCAGCCGCAGGCTCGCATCCTGCCAGGATGTGGCTGCGCTCATCGAGGACGGGGGCGGGAGCGCGCTGGCCCAGGCGACCCACATGGGCGAGGTCGCCGACCTCGACGCATTGATCGAGGCCGCCTACGCGCGTTTCGGCCGCGTGGACATACTGGTCAACAACGCCGGGATCAACGTGGCGCTGGGGCCGCTGTCGGAAATCACCCCCGCCGCCTTCGACACGATGGTGGACGTGAACCTCAAGGGACCCTGGTACCTGGCATCGCGCCTGGCGCCGCGCATGGGCGAACACGGTGGCGGGTGCGTCATCAACATCCTGTCCGTGGCTGCCCTGATCACACCCGCCTACTCCGGCATCTACGCTGCCACCAAGGCGGGCCTGAAGGCCCTCACCGAGGTCATGGCGCAGGAATGGGCGCCCTGGAATATTCGTGTCAACGCGCTGGCGCCTGGCAGTTATCACTCGGACCTGACGGACGGTGCAATCGCCGCCCTGCCGGGCTACGGTGAAGGGATGGTGGCGGCGGCGTTGATTCCACGCATCGCGGCAACCGAGGAAATCCTCAACCCGGTGTTCTACCTGGCCTCGGAATCGTACACCACGGGTATCACGCTGGTGGCCGACGGCGGACTCATGGCGAAACGCTAGCTGGGATCGGGTGGCGAGCGTCGTTGCACGAGGCGCCCCACGTAAATTCCCGCCTCGAACAGCAGCCACATCGGCACGGCCAGGAGCGTCTGGGAAAAGATATCCGGCGGCGTCAGCAGCATGCCGACGACAAAGCAGCCGACGATAATGTAGGGCCGTTTGCCGGCCAGCGCCTCGGGCGTGGTGATGCCTGCCCAGATCAGCAGTACCGCGGCGATGGGAATCTCAAAGGCCAACCCGAATGCGAAAAACAACTTCAGTACAAAATCCAGGTAGCTGTTGATGTCTGTCATGATGGTGATGTCTTTCGGTGCGACGCTGGTAAAGAACGCGAAAATCAGCGGGAAGACGACAAAGTAGGCGAAGGCGGTACCGGCGTAAAAGAGCACCACACTGGAGGCCAGCAGCGGGATGGCCAGGCGCTTTTCGTGCCGGTACATGCCCGGCGCGATAAAACTCCAGGCCTGGTACAGGACATAGGGCATCGATAAAAACAGCGCCGCCACCAGCGTGAGCTTGAAGGGTGTGAAAAATGGCGATGCGACCTCGGTGGCGATCATGCTCGCTCCCGGCGGCAGGATAGCGCGCAGTGGCTCTGACACGAAGGCGTAAATGTCGTTGGCAAATGGGAACAGGCAGATAAAGACGACCAGCACCGCCAGCAGGGCGCGCAATAACTTGTCCCGCAATTCGGTAAGGTGGGCGATCAGCGGCAGGGGCTGATCCGTGGATTCGGGCTCGCTCATTCGGCCTGCTTTTCCGTCGGAATGGCGCCCTGCGGGCCGGAAACCTCGGGCGGTGTCGTGGGCGGCGTTGCGGCGGTATTCTGTAACTCGCGCCCGACGGCGGAAGCATCCTTCCTGAGCTGTTCGCCGGTCTCGCGCAGTTCGCGCATCACGGCGTCATTGTGCAACTCCTGTTGGACCTCCTGCTTGATTTCATTGAAGCCGCGCCGTATCCGGTTCAGCCAGATACTGGCCGTGCGCACGGTCTCGGGCAGGCGCTCCGGCCCGATGACCAGCAGGGCCACCACGCCAATCAGCAGCAGCTCGGAAAAGCCGATATCGAACATTCAGTGGTTACTGGTCTTTGCGTGCAGCGTCCGCGGCCTTGTCCGACTCTGTGCCGTCGCCCGGTTTGGCAGGCTCGCCGTCCTCGGACATGCTCTTGCGAAAGCCTTTGACTGCGCTGCCGAGGTCGCTGCCCAGGGTGCGCAGCCGCTTGGTGCCAAATAACATGATGATGATTACCAGTATGATCAACAGTTGCCAGATACTGATTCCGCCGATGCCCATTGCCTTCTCCCGTTATCCCGGCGCTGTTGCCAGCGCGTTACTTGCCGTGTGTGTTGCGCGCCGCCTTCTCGTCGTGTCCCGATACGCCCTGGCGGTCACCGAGGCAGCGTATTACGTCTTCTATCTCCAGTCCCAGATGGGACAGCAGCACCATGCTGTGAAACCACAGGTCCGCCACTTCGCCCACCACGGCTTCGCGGCTGCCGCCGGCTGCGGCGTCCTTGGCCGCCACAATGACCTCGGTCGACTCCTCGCCCACTTTCTCCAGTATCTTGTTCAGGCCCCGGTGGTGCAGGCTCGCCACGTAGGACTGCTCGGGATCGGCATGGCGGCGCGCCGCCAGGGTGTTTGCCAGTTGTGCCAGAACATCATTCATGGCTTGTTTCCATAGATATCCCGGGGTTGTTTCAGCGCCGCGTCGGTGACGCGCCAGGCGCCATTCTCGAGTCGTTGGTAGAAACAGCTGCGCCTGCCGGTGTGACAGGCGATGCCGCCGATTTGTTCAACTTTCATCAGTACCGTGTCCGCGTCGCAGTCGATGCGCAGTTCCTTCAGGTTCTGCACATGCCCCGATTCCTCACCCTTGCGCCACAACGCCTGCCGCGAGCGCGACCAGTAGACGGCGCGGCCCTCGCTGATCGTCTGTTGCAGGGCCAGGCTGTTCATCCATGCCAGCATCAGTACCTCGCCCGTCTGCCAGTCCTGGGCAATCGCGGGGATCAGGCCCTGCTCGTTCCACTTGATGTGCTCTACCAGGGTGCTGGGCTCAGTCATGGCTCTCTTCCGCGCAGGCTCGCATTATGGCACAGGGCGCCCTGTAGCACCTACGACCCGGAATGCCGGGGCCACAACAGCCACAGCCCCAGCCCGGCCAGCAGCCAGCTGACCAGGGGCGCGTTCACCACCTGTTGCCACGCCCCCGGGAAGGCGGTGACCGCCGCTGCCACGCAGGCGATGCCCGCCAGCAGGCGCCGCCGTCGGCCAGGGACCTCCTGCTGCAGGCGGCGATCGGAGCGTTGCTCAGGACGCGGTCCCGTTCGGTGATCGCCGGCTGCCGCCTGTTGCAAACTTTCCAGCACCGCCTCCGGTAACTGCGGCAGCTGCTCAATCCACGACGGGGCGTGGCGCTGCAGGCGTTTGAAGATGGACTGCGGCGAGTAGCGCTGTTGCACCCACTCCTCCAGGAATGGCTGCGCGGTATCCCACAGGTTGAGTTCCGGGTACAGCTGGCGCCCCAGCCCCTCGATATTCAGCAGGGTTTTCTGTAACAGCACCAGCGATGGCTGGACTTCCATGTCGAAGCGTCCGGCGGTGCGGAACAGGTAAACCAGCAACTGGCCGAAGGAGATCTGGCTGATGGGGCGTTCGAAGATCGGTTCACAGACGGCGCGCATCGCCGCCTCGAAGTCCTGTACGCGGGTCTCGTGGGGTACCCAGCCGCACTCCACATGCAACTGCGCCACTTCCCGGTAGTCGCGGTGAAAAATGCCCAGCAGGTTGCGCCCGAGATAATATTGGTCCGCATCGGAAAGGCTGCCGACGATAGCGCAATCGACGGCAATGTAGGTGGGGTCCGCAGGATCCGTTGCATCCACGAAGATATTGCCCGGGTGCATATCGGCGTGAAAGAAGCTGTGGTGGAAAACCTGCGTAAAGAATATTTCCACACCGCGCTCGCCCAGCAACTTCAGGTCAGTCCCCCTGGCTCGCAGTGTCTCAATGTCGGTGACGGGAATACCCGCGATGCGCTCCATGGTAAGCACATTGCGGCAGGTGTAGTCCCAGTAGATCTCGGGCACGTAGAGGAGCTTGTTGTTCTCGAAATTGCGGCGCAGCTGGCTGGCGTTGGCGGCTTCACGCCCCATGTCCAGCTCGTCGAGTATCACCAGCTCATAGTCTGCAATCACTTCGACCGGACGCAGGCGCCGGCCCTCGGGAAGGTACCTGGCGGCCAGCCTCGCCAGGGTAAACAGCAGGGCGATGTCCTGGCGGATCACCGGCTCGATATCCGGGCGCACGACCTTGACTACGACCTGTTCGCCGCTGTGAAGCGTGGCGCCGTGCACCTGGGCCACGGAAGCGGAAGCCATGGGTGTTGCATCGAAGCTGGCGAACAGCTCGCTGACGGGTTTGCCCAGCGCCTTCTCGATAATGGCAATCGATTGCTGTTCCGGAAAGGGCGGCACGTTGTCCTGCAGCCGGGCGAGTTCATCCGCGATATCTTCGGGCAGCAGGTCGCGCCGGGTCGACAGCATCTGCCCGAACTTGATGAACACCGGGCCCAGTTCTTCCAGCGCGCGGCGCAGGCGTACCCCTCGTGGCAGGTCCGGGGCCCGGTGCAGGCGCCACGGCGACAGTGCCAGGGCGTAGCGCGGGAGCGTGGGGAGTCGCTCGCCATCGACGAACTCATCCAGTCGGTAGCGACCGATGACGCGCAGTATCCTGGCCAGGCGCAGGGCGCGGGACACGGTTCAGCCCCGCAACTTCTGCAGGCGCTGGCGCAGGCGTTCGGTGCGGGAATGCAGGCGGTCCACGCGCAGCCCCAGCTCGTGCACATCCTGGTAGAAATCCTCCACCTCCAGCCGCGGCGGGCTGAGGCGAGCCTCCTCCTGGATGAATTCCTTCAGCTGGCGGGTGAGGCTGGCCGATGCCTGCCTGCTCCAGGCAAAGGCACGGCGCAGTACCTGCGCCAGCTGGTGCCCCGCCACGTCTCCCAGAGAGGCGACCAGAGGCGCTTCCCAGTCCATCTCCAGCCCTGCGAGAATCTGTTGCAACTCCAGCAGCGGGGCGCTGTCGCCCTCCAGTTCCAGGCCGCCGTTGATCAATGTCGCGGTGGGGTCGCGGGAGGTGGCCAGCTCGGTAAAATCCGCCGCCTCGCCCCTGATGCTGGTGGTAACGGGACCATGGTGCATGCCGGTGAGGCGGATACCCTGTGCACCCGGATGCAGATAGATGTTGAGAGCTGGCGCGGTGCAGTGCAGGGCAAACACATTGTCCTCGAGTGCCGCCAGCTCGCCCCGGCTGTGCGGCGCCAGCGCCAGCGCGCGGTTGAGCGCCGCCTCGAGTGCGGCCAGGGCTGCGGTGTGCAGCGTGGGGTCTGCGGCGGCGGGCATTTCAGGCCTTGAGACCCCGGTGCAGCGCCACGATGCCGCCGGTCATGTTGTGGTAGCTTACCTGGCAAAACCCGGCGTCTTCCATCATCTCCTTCAGTGTCTCCTGGTCCGGGTGCCGACGGATGGACTCGGCCAGGTACTGGTAGCTGTCGGAGTCGTTAGCCACGATGCGGCCCATCAGCGGAAGTACGCGAAAGGAGTAGGTGTCGTAGGCCTTGCTCAGCAGTGTGCTCCCGGGTTTGGAAAACTCCAGCACCAGCAGGCGACCACCGGGTTTCAATACGCGCAGCATGGAGCGCAGCGCCTGGTCGATGTCAGTGACATTGCGCAGGCCAAAGGCGATGGTCACGCAGTCGAAAGTGGCGTCCGGGAACGGCAGGGACTGGGCGTCCGCCTGGACGAATTCGATGTTGCCCTGGCGACCCTGGTCGAGCAGCTTGTCCCGGCCGACCTGCAGCATGGACTCGTTGATATCAGCCAGTACAACGCGGCCCTCCGGGCCTACCAGCTCCGCGAAGCGGGCCGCGAGGTCGCCGGTGCCGCCGGCGATGTCCAGCACCGCATTGTTCTTGCGCACCCCGCTCAACTCGATCGTGAACCGCTTCCAGATCCGGTGGATACCACCGGACATCAGGTCGTTCATCAGGTCGTAGCGCGCCGCCACCGAATGGAACACATCGGCGACCATGCCCGCCTTGGCATCCTTGTCCACGTCCTTGAAGCCGAAGTGTGTGGTTTCCTTGTCGTTCATGGCGCCTCCGCCCCGGAGTCGGGGTTATCGCGCATTATAACCCGATGCACGCGCCCCGGTCAGGTCGGCCGGCCCCGCTCGCAGGCAGGAGCGCAGCCGGGGCCTACAGCTGCAGGATTTGCACATCCGGGTCGCGACTTGCTCCGGCCTGTTCCAGCCGCTCCAGGTAGTTCCGCCATTTGCTGTCCTGTTGTTGGCAGAGTTCATGCAGATAGCGCCAGGAGTAAAGACCCGTATCGTGGCCGTCATCGAACACCAGTTGCAGCGCGTAGTTGCCCACCGGTTTTATCGCGGAGATACCGACCTTCATCTTCCCGGTTTGCAGGACCTCCTGCCCGGGGCCATGTCCGAGGACCTCGGCCGAGGGCGAATAAACGCGCAGGTATTCGCAACTCAGCTGGTAGCGCTCGCCGCCCGCGTAGTGCAGTTCCAGCTGCCTGGAGCGGCGGTGCAACTGGATCGAGACCGGCTTGTACTGTTCGGACATGGGCGTTTTCAAAGAATGAACCGGGACAGGTCGTCATCCGCACTCAGTGCCTGGAGCTGCTTGTCCACGTAGGCGGCATCCACCGTGAGGGTCGCCTCCTGCAGGCCCGCGTCGGCGGCGCCGAAAGAAGTGTCTTCCAGCAGCCGCTCCATCACCGTGTGCAGGCGCCGCGCGCCGATATTCTCGGTGCGTTCATTCACCTGCCAGGCAGTTTCGGCAATGCGTCGCAGTCCGTCCCGGGTGAACTGCAGGGTCAGTCCCTCGGTGGCCAGAAGGGCCTGGTACTGTTCGGTCAGGGAGGCGTTGGGTTCAGTGAGGATGCGCTCGAAGTCATCCGGCGACAGCGCGGCGAGCTCGACCCGGATGGGCAGGCGCCCCTGCAGCTCCGGTATCAGGTCCGAGGGCCTGGCGAGATGGAATGCGCCGGAGGCGATAAACAGGATGTGATCGGTCTTGACCATACCGTGCTTGGTGCTGACCGTGGAGCCCTCGATAAGCGGCAGCAGGTCGCGCTGCACGCCCTCGCGTGAGACATCTGCTCCGGCGCCCTCGGATCGTTTGGCCACCTTGTCCAGCTCATCGATGAAGACGATACCATTCTGCTCCGCCTCGGTGACCGCTTTCTGTTTCCAGCTCCTCCTCGTTGATCATTTTCGCCGCTTCTTCATCACACAGTGCCTCGAAGGCCGCCTTGACCGGCATCTTCCGCGTTTTGCGTTGCTGGCGGGACATGTTGGAGAACAGGCTCTGCAACTGGTTGGTCATTTCCTCCATGCCCGGTGGTGCCATGATTTCCAGTCCCGGCATGGTCGCGCTCACCTCCACCTCGATTTCCTTCGCATCGAGTTCGCCTTCGCGCAGTTTTTTGCGCAGCAACTGGCGGGTGGTGGAATGAGTATCGGCGGCGCTATCGCGCGCGGGTGGCAGCAGGACGTCGAGTATGCGTTCCTCGGCAGCTTCTTCCGCCCGGAAGCGCACGCGCGCCATCTCCTGCTCGCGGTACATTTTCACCGCGACATCGACCAGGTCGCGCACGATGGATTCCACGTCGCGACCGACATAGCCCACTTCGGTGAACTTCGTCGCCTCTACCTTAACGAACGGCGCGTTGGCCAGTTTGGCCAGCCGCCGGGCAATTTCAGTTTTGCCTACGCCGGTCGGTCCTATCATGAGGATATTCTTGGGGGTGATCTCGGCGCGCAGCTCCTCGGGTAATTGCATGCGTCGCCAGCGATTGCGCAACGCGATAGCGACTGCGCGTTTGGCCGCATCCTGGCCAATGATGTGCTTGTCCAGTTCGTGAACGATCTCGCGGGGGGTCATGTTGGACATGGGGCGGCCTAAAAATCCAGTTGCTCTATGGTGCGATTGTGGTTGGTGTAGATGCAGATATCGGCGGCGATGCCCAGCCCCTTTTCCACGATGGTGCGGGCGTCCAGATCGGTGTTGTCCAGCAGGGCGCGGGCCGCCGACTGGGCGAAGGGCCCGCCCGAGCCGATCGCGATCAGGTTGTCTTCCGGCTCGATCACGTCGCCGTTGCCGGTGATGACGAGCGAGGTGCTCTTGTCGGCCACCGCCAGCAGCGCCTCGAGGCGTCGCAGGGCGCGCTCCGTGCGCCAGGCCTTGGCCAGCTCGACGGCGGCGCGGACCAGGTGGCCCTGGTGTTTTTCCAGTTGCGCTTCAAACAGCTCAAACAGGGTAAACGCATCCGCGGTGCCGCCGGCAAAACCTGCCAGCACCTGTTCGCGGTAAAGGCGTCGCACCTTGCGGGCGTTGCCCTTCATCACGGTATTGCCCATGGAGACCTGGCCGTCGCCACCAATGACCACGGTGCCGCCGCGGCGCACGGAAAGAATGGTGGTACCTCGGAATTGTTCCACGCCCTGTCTCCTGTGGGTCTGATTCTGGGGATATCAGTGGACCCCTGGCATGAGGCCTGGTCCGGACGCCCTGTCTGGCTGATATGGGGTGACGGGCAAGAAATTCAAGGCCCCGCGTCGAAATCAGGGCCCGCTGCGTTTCAGTAACACGGTTTCGATATTTTGGTTGGCCAGCAGGCCGCGGGCTTTCGTCATGGCGTCGTGTGTGTCGAAGGGTCCCAGGTAGACGCGGAACCACTGCCCATTGTCGCTGCTGGCGCCCTCGATCTTGGGGTCCAGCCCGAGGAGGAGCAACTCGGCCCGCCGTCGCTCCGCGTCGTCCCGATTCCGGAAGGAGCCTGCCTGCAGGTAATAGGGCTCGGGTGCGGCAGTCGGAGCGGGAGGTTTGCTGACGACCGCCGCCGGCTCCACTTGGTCCGGCCCCTCCCCCACCTCAATTTTCTGTGCCGGAAGCATGGTATAAAAATCGAACCGCGGTTTCGGGATTTCAGCCTCCTGTGGCGTTGCTGGCGCCGCGCCTTCCAGCGCCGGGTCCGGCGGTTTGGGCAGGAGCGCGAGATAGCCGAGCAGGCTCAGGAACGCGCCGGTCAGTACGCCGGCGAAGTACACGCGCACGCCGTTGCCGCGACGCTGGCCGTCGCCCGGGTGTCGCTGGGCCTGCGCCCCTCTCGCCGGGGCTTTCCTGGCACCGGGTGCGGATTTACGTTTGGCAAAATCCTGGGCCACTGGTTACATCTCCTGGGGGGCGGAAACGCCCAGTAAGCCCAGCCCGTTGGCAATCACCTGCGCCACTGCCTGGCTGAGGGCGACCCGCGCATCGCGCAGGTCGCTGTTGTCAATCAGCATCTTGTGCGCGTTGTACCAGGTGTGGAAATCGCCGGCCAATTCCCGCAGGTAGGTGGCCACGGTGTGGGGTTCGTTGTGCAGCGCGGCGTTCGCCACGAGCTCCGGGTATTGGTCCAGTCGCCGCAACAGCGCTTTCTCCTGTTCTTCCTGCAACCGGCCCAGGTGTGCCAATGCGTCCGGAGCCTGCCACTGGTGGCCCTGTTCCTGGAGCTTGCGCATCACGCTGCAGGCGCGTGCGTGTGCGTACTGGATGTAGTACACGGGGTTATCGTTGCTCTGGGAAAGCGCGAGGTCGATATCGAAAGTCAGTTGCGAATTGGGTGCGCGGGCCGCCAGGAAGTAACGGGTGGCATCCCGCCCGACCTCGTCGATCAGGTCGCGCAGCGTGACGTAACTTCCCGCGCGCTTGGATAATTTGACTTCCTCGCCCTCGCGCATGACCGTGACCATTTGGTGCAGTACATAGTCCGGCCAGCCCTCCGGGATATCCCGCTCCAGCGCCTGCAAGCCTGCGCGCACGCGCGTTACGGTGCTGTGGTGGTCGGCCCCCTGTTCATTGATGACACGTTCGAAGCCGCGTTGCCACTTGTTCAGGTGATAGGCGACATCGGGCAGGAAGTAGGTATAACCCCCATCGCGCTTGCGCATGACGCGGTCCTTGTCGTCACCGAAATCGGTGGTGCGCAGCCAGAGCGCGCCGTCCTGCTCGAAGCAGTGTCCGGTTTCCATCAGGCGCGCCACAGCGCTCTCCACGGCGCCATCCTCATAAAGGGACGACTCCAGAAAGTAATGGTCGAAATGCACCCCAAAGGCTTTCAGGTCAAGGTCCTGCTCTCGTCGCAGGTAGGCCACGGCAAACTGGCGAATATCCTCAAGGTCGTCGGCATTGCCGGAACTGGTCACATGCCGGTCCTGGGCGTCCACGGTGTCGCCGCGCAGGTAAGCCTGGGCCAGGTCTGCGATGTAATCACCCCGGTAGCCGTCCTGCGGCCACTGCGGGTCATCCGGCGTTACGCCCCTGCAACGAGCCTGGACGGACAGCGCCAGGTTGTGGATTTGCGCGCCGGCGTCGTTGTAGTAGAACTCCCGGGATACGCTCCAGCCGGTCGCCTCCAGCAGCCGACAGATACTGTCGCCCACGGCCGCCCCCCTGCCGTGGCCGACGTGCAGTGGTCCGGTGGGATTGGCGGAGACAAATTCCACCTGTACCTTGCGCCCGCGGCCCGCGTCGCTGGTGCCGAAACGCGCGCCCAGCTCGAGTATCTGGCGGACGATGGCCTGGTTGCTGACGTCCGACAGGAAGAAGTTGATAAATCCGGGGCCGGCAATTTCAGTGCGTGTCACCAGCGGGCTCGACGGCAATGCGGCACAGATAAGGTGTGCGAGTTCCCGTGGCTTCCGCCGCGCCGGTTTGGCCAGCGCGAGCGCTATGTTGCTTGCGAGGTCGCCGTGAGCCGGATCGCGCGTGCGATCGACCTGCACCTGGGGCGCAACGTCGTCAGGCAACTGGCCTTCCGCCACCAGCGTGTCGAGTGCCTGGCGAATCAGCCGTGTCAGTTCTTCCTTCATGATCAGGGGGCATACCCGGGTTACTTCAAAGGGTGGCAGGACCTATGTTCACAGCCGCAGGGCAGCAGGCACCCGGAGATGCAAGCGAATGAGCGGGCTGGTTCCACGTCGCGTCCGACGCGGCCTATTATCAACATAAGCGGCGGCATTGGCCAGCGCAGTCGCTTTCAGAACAGGTCCTGGGGATCGATGTCGATCGACCACTTCAACCCCAGCCGGACCGGCATGTCGTCGGCGAGCCCTACCAGCAGGCCGGCCGCCGCCTGGGCCGACCTGCGGCTGCCGGCCATCAGCAACAACTGGGAGCGGTACTTGCCGGCGCGGCGCTGCATCGGCGAAGGCAGCGGGCCAATCAATCGGGCGTCGCGCGGCAGGCGGGATGCGCTGCGCTCGCGCAGCAGTTGCAGGAATTGCTCGCCATAGGCGGCATCGGGACAGTCGGTGCGCAATACCACCAGTTGTCCGGCCGGGGGCATCCCCGTCGCCTGTCGAACCTTTAGTAACTCCCGCGCCTGTTCGCCGTAACTGCGGGTGAGCATGGCGCACATGGCGGGATGGTCCGGGTAGTGCGTTTGCAGCAGCACCGTGCCGGGGAGTTCCGCGCGACCGGCGCGCCCCGCCACCTGGGTCAATAGCTGTGCCATGCGCTCCTCGCCGCGAAAATCGGCGCTGAACAGCAGCGCGTCGGCATCGATGACGGCAACCAGGCTAACGCCCGGGAAATGGTGGCCCTTGGTCAGCATCTGCGTGCCCAGCAGGATACAGGGTTCACCCCGCTTGATGTCTTCCACGAGGGCTTGCATGGCGCCCCTGGCCTGCATGGAGTCGCTGTCGACGCGGTGCACGGGCCACTGCCCGAACCGCGTGCGCAGGAAATCCTCCGTTTGCTCGGTGCCCAAACCCGCGGCCAGCAAGCGCTCGCTATGGCATTGGGGGCAGTGCCGTGGCAGTGCGCTGGAGTCGCCACAGTGATGGCACCGCAAGCGCCGGCGGCGGCGATGAATCGTCAGCCGGGCGTCGCAGGCGCGGCATTGTGCAATCCAGCCGCAATCGTGGCATTGCAAGGTGGGCGCATAGCCGCGGCGGTTGAGGAACAACAGGGCTTGTTGGCCCTGGCGCAAGGTCTCCTCGATGGCCGCGACCAGGGCGCCGGACAGCCCCGCCTGCAGTTCCTGCCGGCGCACATCCAGCGTGTTGATGGTGGGCAGTCCCCCGCTGCCGGCCCGCCGCGTCAGCGTGTGGTGTTGATAGCGGCCGGTGACGGTGTTCTGGATACTTTCCAGCGAGGGCGTGGCACTACCGAGTAATATCGGGCAGGCGCACAGCTGGGCCCGCTTCACGGCCACGTCCCTGGCGGAATAGCGAAAACCGTCCTGCTGTTTGTACGAGGCGTCGTGCTCCTCGTCGACGATGATCAGTCCCGGCGCAGCCAGCGGCGTAAAAATCGCCGAACGGGTACCGACCACGATCGCGGCGGCGCCGCTGCGGGCAGCCTCCCAGGCGAGATAGCGCTGGGTGTCGCTGAGCCCCGAGTGCAGGATGGCGATGGGCGCCGCAAAACGCGCCCTGAAGCGCGCCAGTGTCTGGGGTGTCAGGCCGATTTCCGGTACCAGTACCAGCACCTGTAGTCCGCGACGCAGGCAGTCTGCCATCAACTGCAGGTAGACTTCAGTCTTGCCGCTGCCGGTAACCCCCTCCAGCAGGTGGCAGCTGAACCCGTCTCCGGCGGCCCGCACGGCTTCCAGGACAGTGAACTGCTCCGGGTTCGGTGTCAGTCCTGGTTCCCTATCGATAGTATGTGAGTGCTCACTTATGTCGCAGGGCTCGATCAGGCGCTTGTCACGTAGGCTGCGCAATACGGCTGGACTGATACCGCTGTCCTTGAATTCCCCGGCTGCAACGACCCGGTTTTGCCTGAGAAGATCGATGGCCTGTCCCTGGCGCGGTGATCCTGGCAGTGCCTCGGGAGGAAGCCCCTTGCCGCGGGTAGTGAGCCGCCAGCCGGACACGCCCGGGGCCGGCGGCGCCTTACCCTCGCGCAGGCGCCGGGGAAACAGCGCGCCATACACCTCTCCCAGCGGGTGATGGTAGTAGTCTGCGGCCCAGTGACAGAGCTGCAGCATTTGCGGGTCGACCAGGGGCGTTTGATCCAGTATCTCGAGTACGGGTTTGAGCGCGGTGGTCGGCACGTCACTGTCGTCGCTTACCGCCAGCAGATAACCCGTCACCTCGCGCCGCCCGAAGGGCACGCGCACCCGGATGCCGGGTTGCAGCGCCAGGAGTTCGCGGGTGCTGAGTCCGGGGGGCGGCAGGTAGTCGAAGGGACGGCGCAAAGGCGACGGTATGGCCAGACGAAGAACGGACATTACGCCCCTTGGTTTTGGGAAAATGGCGGCAAGCGGGCATTGTAGCAAAACACGGTGGCCTATTGCTTATCGTGACGCGTCTGGTAAGATGCCCGCCTATTTTTTGAGCCGCCCACGACCGTGGTGGTTCAACTCCCCCAGTGAGGTGCGGTGCCCGGCAGCGATCGGGTGGCGGCACTGATGACCAGGAGCAACAGGCAATGAAAGCTGAGATCCATCCCAAATACGCGGCTGTAACCGCTACCTGCAGTTGCGGCAATACCGTGCAGACACGTTCCACTCGCTGTGAAGATTTCCATATTGATGTCTGTTCGCAGTGCCACCCTTTCTACACCGGCAAGCAGAAGATCGTGGACAGCGGTGGTCGCGTTGATCGCTTCAACAAGCGGTTTGGAAACCGCGGCTCCAAGCGGTAGGCAAGCGCTCGCCGCGGGCCACCGCGGTATTGTCACACTCACCAACAGGCCGCTCCCGCCGCGGGGTGGGGGAGTTTGCAGGGATCGTGAAGCTGCCGGGCGGTATTATCGCGCCTTGTGGGTGATGTGCCTTTTCTATATTCTCGTTGGCCTTTTCCGCGAGGTGCCCAGGACAGTACAGGTAGCAGTCCCATGACCAAAGATTTGAAACGCGACGCACTTACCTACCACGCCGAACCTGTCGCCGGGAAAATCAGTATTGAGCTGACCAAGCCAGCGGAGTCCCTGCGGGACTTGTCCCTCGCTTACAGTCCCGGTGTCGCCGAACCCTGCCTCGAGATCGCCAGTAATCCGGCGTTCGCTTACCGCTATACCGGCAAGGGCAATCTGGTGGCCGTCATAACCAACGGGACCGCGGTACTGGGTCTGGGCAACCTCGGCAGCCTGGCCAGCAAACCGGTGATGGAAGGCAAGGCTCTCCTGTTCAAACGGTTCGCCGGCATCAACGCCATTGACATCGAGGTTAATACCGAGGACTCGCAGGAGTTTGTCGCTACTGTAGCGCGCATCGCCGGAACTTTTGGAGGCATCAACCTCGAAGACATTCGGGCACCGGAGTGTTTTGAAATCGAGTCCGCCCTGATCGAACAGTGCGATATCCCGGTGTTTCACGATGACCAGCACGGGACCGCCATTGTGACCGCGGCGGGCCTTATCAATGCGCTGGAAATCCAGGGCAAGCGGATGGAGGACGTGGTCATCACGTGCCTGGGCGCGGGGTCTGCGGCCATCGCCTGCATGCGGTTGCTGGTGAGTATGGGTGCCCGTCGCGAGAATATCCTTATGCTGGACCGGCTCGGTGTCATTCACACCGGCAGGGAAGGTGTGAACGCGTACAAGCAGGAGTTTGCCAACAACACCGACAAGCGCAGTCTCAGCGACGCCATCGCGGGGGCCGACGTGTTTATCGGCCTGTCTGGAGCTGACCTGTTGACACCGGAAATGCTGCTGTCGATGGCAGACCGTCCGGTGGTGTTCGCCTGCTCCAACCCGGATCCCGAGATCAGGCCCGAAGTCGCGCGGGCGACCCGCGACGACCTCATTATCGCCACCGGTCGCTCCGATTATCCCAACCAGGTCAACAATGTGCTGGGCTTCCCCTTTATTTTCCGCGGCGCGCTGGACGTGCGCGCCTCGTTGATCAACGAGGAAATGAAAGTGGCCGCGGTGCTGGCGTTAAGTGCCTTGGCGCGGGAGCCGGTGACCGACGAAGTGCTGGCGGCCTGCGGGGTGGACGAGCTGGCATTTGGCCCTGACTACATTATCCCCAATCCGCTGGACAGTCGCTTGCTGGGTCGTATCGCCCCGGCGGTGGCCCGGGCGGCGGTTGACAGCGGCGTTGCCCGACTTCCCTACCCAGTCAATTACCGTCCGGCCCGCCAGGGCTAGAATATATCGTTGATCTGGTTCTGCGAGCCGGTATCGCCGGGTTGTTGACTCTCGCTCGGCCTGCTTCGCTGCGGTACCGTTTCTTTCAGGAAGTATTCGAAGATGGCGTTGGACTGTCCGGCGCTTGCCAGTAGCCCGGTCTCCGGATCTATTTTTACCGTGACGATACCCGCCGGCACTGGACGTGCCAGCTGCGGGCTGTCTTTTAGCGCCACGCGCATGTAATCAATCCAGATAGGCAGTGCGGCGGTGCCGCCGAACTCGTCCCGGCCCAGCGGCGTGTAATTGTCGAAACCGACCCAGGTCGTGGTGACCAGATCCCGGTTGTAGCCCGAGAACCAGACGTCCATCGGTCCATTGGTGGTGCCTGTTTTGCCCGCGATATCACTGCGCTTGAGGACCAGCGCGCGACGCCCGGTTCCCTTGGTGATCACGTCCTTGAGAATACTGTCGATAATAAAGTTCACTCGCTCATCCATGACGCGGGGCGCCGGAGGCAGGCTCCCCGAAGGCCCTGCTGCGCCCGCCACGATCTCCTCCATGCTCAGTTCCTCATCCGCTTGCGCCGTGGTGGGGGATGTCTCGCAATTTCGACACACTGTCGGGGGCCGGGCTTCGAACAGGGTCTCGCCCTCCAGTCCTTCAACCCGCTGGATCAGGTAGGGCTCAACGCGGTAGCCGCCGTTGGCCAGAATGGCGTAGCCGGTGGCCAATTCCAGCGGCGTTATATTCTGGGTGCCCAGCGCCAGCGAAAGCTCCGGAACGTATCCAGAGGTATCGAAGCCCAGGTGCTGCACATAGCGGATCAGGCGTTTAACGCCCAGACGCTGTAACAGCCGAATCGACACCAGGTTGCGTGATTTGGTCAACGCCCAGCGCAACCGGGTAGGCCCGTAAAACTTGCCCTCGTCATTTTCCGGCCGCCACAAGTCCTCCTGGGAGTTGCCTTCCAGGACAATCGGCGCATCGTTGATAATAGTCGCTGCGGTAAATCCGGAGTTCAGCGCGGCACTGTACAGAAACGGCTTGAAATTGGATCCCGGCTGTCGCTCCGCCTGGGTGGCACGGTTGAACTTGCTTTGCTCAAAGCCCATGCCGCCGACGATACTGACTATCGCGCCATTGTCCGGGTTCAATGAAACCAGTGCTGCCTGGGCCGCTGGCACCTGGGCCAGGTGCCACTGGTCCTCTTTATCCCTGGTGACCCGGATCAGGTCGCCTACTGACATCACCGCCGCCACGGACTGGGGAGCGGCGCCCCTGGCGTTTTCGGAGAGGTAGGGCCTGGCCTGGCGGATGCCATTGTCCCACAGCAGATCGGGGGTGCTGCCCTCAGCGAGTAGTAATGTGGCCCGATCCTTGGTCACGGAGGTGACGATGGCAGGTTTCAGGCCCGCAATTACCGGGGTATTCGCGAGCGACTTCTGCCACAGAGCGATGGTATCTGCAGTGGACGCCGTCGGCGGCAGCCGCTGCTCAGGCCCGCGGTAGCCATGGCGCTGATCGTAGGCGATGAGACCGTCGGTGACGGCCTGGGTGGCGATGCGCTGCAGGTCGCTGCTTATCGTCGTGTAGACGTGGTAACCATTGGTGTACGCCGCCATGCCGTAGCGTTCCACCATTTCCTGTCGAGCCATTTCCGCCGCGTAGTGCGCGGCAAAACCCAGTTGTGCACCGTGCAGCCTTGCGTTGTCGGGTTCAAGGCGTGCCGTCTGGTATTGCTCCTGTGAGATGTATCCCAGGGCATACATGCGCCCCAGGATCCAGTCTCGCCGCTGTTTACCTGCCTCCGGACCGCTGACCGGATTGTTGCGGGAGGGAGCCTTGGGAATCCCCGCCAGCATGGCATGTTGCGCCAGGCTCAACTCGCCAATGGGTTTTCCATAATACACCTCCGAGGCCGCTTCGAAGCCATACGCCCGGTGGCCCAGGAAAATACGATTGAAATACAATTCAAAGATTTCCTGCTTGCTCAGGGAGCGTTCAATTTCGATAGCCAGAAGTATTTCGTTGAACTTGCGCATGAACGTGCGATCAAGACTGAGGAAGTAGTTGCGTGCCACCTGCATCGTGAGTGTGCTTCCCCCGGAGACTTTCTCCCCCGTGAGCACGAGCTCGGAAACGGCGCGCATCAGTCCCATGACATCGATTCCGCGGTGGACAAAATAGCGGTCATCCTCGGCTGCCAGCAACGCCTTGATAAACTGGTCGGGGATAGCCTCGAATGGCAGGGGACTGCGTTTCTGTTCGCCAAATTGGCCGATCAACTCGCCGTCGCGGGTGTACACCAGCATGGGTGTCTGCAATTTCACATCGCGCAGCGTTTCAACGTCAGGCAGGTTGGGACTGAGGTAAAGGTAGACGCCGGCGAGCAGCCAAAGCGCACCCAGAAGCCCGAGCAGGGCCAGCCGTAGAAGGATCCGTAGGAAGCTCATTTATCCCTTTAGAAAACAGTCGCTTAAGTAGATCTGCAACGACGGTCATTGCGATGGATTGGTAATTATAAGCTTTTTTTGTGTTTTGATATATTTTGGTCTGTGGTATATCTACAATTAATGTATCGGTGTATAAAAATATCCTAAGTTAGTGATACTGATAGGGAAAAAAGTTGCTCGGACTATTTGGAAAAAGAAAAGCGACGCAGGTTCTGGGGCTGGATATTAGTTCAACGACAGTAAAACTACTGGAGTTGAGCTATACAGGGGGCCGTTACCGCGTAGAGAGCTATGCGGTGAGTTCACTGCCGCAAGACGCGGTAATCGAGAAGAGCGTCAACGACATCGATGGCGTTGCCAACGCCATTCGTACCGTGGTCGCGCAATCTCGCACCAAGCTGAAAAATGTCGCCGCTGCCGTTGCCGGATCTTCGGTCATCACCAAGTTGATTGACATGCCCGATGGACTCGGCGAAGACGACATGGAAACCCAACTCACCCTCGAGGCGGACCAGTACATCCCGTACCCCCTTGAGGAGGTAGCCATCGATTTCGAGATCCAGGGCCCCTCGCCCGAGCGCGACAACCAGGTTGAGGTGTTGCTGGCCGCGTGCCGCCGGGAAACGATCGAGTCACGGGTAGAGGCCATCGAGGGGGCTGAACTGACCCCCAAGATCATGGATGTGGAGGCCTACGCCATGGAGAGGGCCTTTTCCCTGATGGAAGCGCAGTTGGACCTGGGAGAGGACAGCACCGTTGCTATCGTGGACATAGGGGCGACCATGACAACCCTGAGCGTGCTCAACAACGGCCAGACCATTTATACCCGCGAGCAGTTATTCGGGGGCAAGCAACTCACCGACGAGATCATGCGGCGCTACGGCCTGCCGCTGGAAGAGGCCGGCCTGGCCAAGAAGCAGGGCGGCCTGCCGGATGATTACGAGCCGGAGGTGCTGGAGCCCTTCAAGGACGCCGTTGTGCAACAGGTAGCCCGCTCCTTGCAGTTCTTTTTTTCCTCGAGCCAGTATAACGATGTCGACCATATCATTCTGGCTGGCGGTGTCTCTTCCATGGAGGGACTGGAGGAACTGGTGCGGGAAAAATTGGGAACTCCCACCTCGGTGGCGAACCCGTTTGCGCAGATGTCAATTTCTCCGCGCGTGAACGCGGTGGCGCTCAGCAGTGATGCCCCGGCCATGATGATTGCCTGTGGACTGGCATTGCGGAGTTTTGACTGATGGCGCAGATTAACCTACTGCCCTGGCGCGAAGAGCGTCGCCAGAACCTCAAGAAAGAATTCCTGGCCACGGTCGCGTTGGTCGTTGCCCTGGCCGCGGGTCTGGTATTGCTTGCTGATGGAATCGTGAACAGTCAGATCGAAAACCAGGTGTCGCGCAATCAGTACCTCACTGACAATATAAAGGAATTGGACAAGCAGGTTGCCGAGATTCGCGATCTGCAGAAGCGCCGGGACCAATTGCTGGATCGTATGCGGGTTATCCAGGAACTTCAGGGCAACCGCCCGATTATTGTCCGGGTGATGGACCAGTTGGTGCGCACGGTCCCGGACGGAGTCTTTTATACAAAAATAACCGCCAAGGATAAAAAGATCACTATCAGCGGTGTGGCCGAGTCCAACAATCGGGTGTCCAGCCTGATGCGGCGACTGGACGCTTCGGAATGGCTGGCCAACCCCGTTCTCGACAAGGTGCATGAGGCCCGGGAATTCGGCGATCAGGCGAACAAGTTTGTGTTAACGGTCAACGTACAGGCCCCGGCCATCGAAGACGAGGCGGGAGAAGGATGAACCATGGCATTTGAAGATACCATTCGCTCGATACGCGAGTTCGACGTCGGGGATCTCGACTTCGACAATGTCGGATCATGGCCCCTTGCGATCAAGGTACTGGTGTGGGTGGTATTGGTGATCGTGGTGCTTGTAGGCGGTTATTACTATCACATTGAGGACTTGCAGCTGAAGTTGGCGGAAGCCGAGGCCAAAGAGGTAAAACTCAAGAAGGATTTCGAGAAAAAAGCGTTCCAGGCCGCCAACCTTGATGCTTATCGACAACAGATGGAGGAGATGGAGGAGTCCTTTGGCGCTCTCGTGAGCCAGCTCCCCAGCGATACCGAAGTGCCCGGCCTGTTGGAAGACATAACCAACAAGGGCCTGCTCAACGGATTGGATATTGCCTCGATAGACCTGCAGAAGGAAAAAGCGAAAGAGTTCTATGTCGAACTACCCATTGCGATCAAGGCCAAGGGCTCCTATCACGATCTCGGGGCTTTTATCAGTGGCATGGCGGGCCTGCCGCGAATCGTGACACTCCACGATTTTGAGATCAGCGCCGACGATAAGAACACCAATAAACTAAGTTTACAGATCACCGCCAAGACTTACCGCTACAAGGACGGGGATGCCTAGCGATGAGCAGTCTCTTTCGCACAATGTTATTGTTGGGGCTGGTGGCCGCTGCCTTGTCAGCCTGCTCCGGGCGGGATTTTTCTGATCTGGATGCGTTCATGGAAGAGAAGCGCTCGCGACCTGGCGGAATTATTGCCCCGATACCTACGTTCAAGGCATATGAGGCATTTGCTTACAGTGCGACAGCTTTGCGCAGTCCATTTGACAGGCCGATTGAAGTGCGGGAAATCGCACAGTTGCAAGCTATTGCTGCTATCAAGCCGGATGAAAATAGGCCCAAGGAGTTTTTGGAGCAGTTCACCTTCGATTCCCTGCGCATGGTAGGCACGCTGGAGCGTGGGGATGCGCACTGGACATTGATAAAAGACCCTGAAGGTGGTGTTCACCGGGTGAAGCCGGGCAATTATCTTGGTCGTCACCACGGGAAGATCGTGGATATGACCGATACCTATGTTTCGGTGGTCGAAATTGTTAGTGATGGCACGCCTGATGGATGGGTGGAAAGGCCGCGCACAATTAAATTGAGCGGTATATAAGCCGAGGTCACGGCGTGAAGCCGTGGCAAATAAAAAACAATCTGTGGGGACAAGGCCGTGGGGAAAGTTAGAGACAGCTTGAGTAACAGGTTGCGTAACGTAGTCGTTACGTTGGCGATGAGCTTTGTGACCAGCGCGGCGCTGGCTACACCGACTGTGCAGAATATCGAGTTCAGTTCAAGGCCGGGCAGTAAATTTGAAGTGCGCGTGGAATTCAATGAACCTCCACCGGATTTCAAGACCTATGCCATCGAGAAGCCTGCAAGGATTGCGGTGGATTTCCCGGGAACGACGAGCAGCCTCGATCAAAAGCGGTATGCGCTGCCCTACGGCAATGCCACCAAGGCGGTAGTCCTTGAATCCGGTGACCGCACTCGTCTCGTGCTTGAGTTGGTAAAACTGGTTCCCTACCAGACTCGGGTGGAAGGCAACAACCTGTTCCTGGAAGTAGGCCAGGAGGGAAATGATTATCTCAAGCCCGCCACCGAGCCGACCCAGATAAAAACTGCCGTGGTTGAAGTAGCAGAGGTTGCCTCGGAGATTACTGATCTGCAGTTCCAGCGAACCGGGGCCGGGGAGGGCAAACTGACGCTGCAGCTTACTGACCCTTCAGTGGATGTGAACGTGTTCAGTGAAGGCGGTGATGTCAAAGTCGAGTTTATCGATACCAGCGTCGAGCCTAAGCTGATGCATCGCTACGACGTGACCGATTTTGCCACGCCTGTGAATAGTGTTGACGTGAACACCACGGAGCGCGGTGCCACGCTGGTGCTGAAAACCACCGGTGATTTCGATTACCTCGCGTACCAGACCGATAATCAATATGTAATCAGCGTCAAACCCCTGAGCAAGAAGGAAGTGGAACGACGCAAGAACGAATTTAACTACGTCGGTGACAGGATATCGCTTAATTTCCAGGATATCGAAGTGCGCGCCGTGCTGCAGTTGATTGCCGATTTTACCGAGCTGAACCTGGTTGCCAGTGACACAGTTTCGGGTCGAATTACCCTGCGACTGCAGAATGTACCTTGGGACCAGGCACTGGAACTTGTGCTGAAAACCAAGGGTCTCGACAAGCGGCAGGTCGGCAATGTCCTGATGGTGGCTCCGGCGGCGGAAATCGCCGAGCGTGAACGCCAGCAGATTGAGGCCAACAAGCAGCTTGCGGAACTGGCACCCCTGGTATCCGAATTCGTGCGTATCCGGTATGCCAACGCGGCTGATATCGTGGAGCTGTTCCAGGCGGGGTCGGAGGACGGCGGCAGCCTGACGTCACCCAGGGGCTCGGTGGTTGTAGACACCCACACCAACTCCCTGATTATTACTGACACCGCGGCCAAACTCGCTGAAATCAGGGATCTGCTGGAACTGGTGGATATCCCTGTGCGCCAGGTGATGATTGAATCACGTATCGTTATCGCCCAGTCGGACGCCACCAAGAACCTCGGTATTGAATGGGGTGGCGCCTACCTTAACAAAGGCGATAACAACGTGGTGTCGGTATCAGGTGATACCACTAACGTGGCAAACCTGACGGAATCTGCGATTAACGGCACAACCCCTACCGTTGACTATCCCGGCGCACTGCTGGTCGACCTCGGGGTTGCTTCCAACAGCGGTTTCGCCATCGGTTACGCCAGCAGTGATTTGTTCCTGACGGCAGAACTGTCTGCCCTCGAAGCGGAAGGCGAAGGCGAGGTGGTCTCCCAGCCCAAGGTAATTACAGGTGACAAGCAGGAGGCTTCGATCAAATCCGGTACCGAGATTCCCTATCAGCAATCCTCGGCCAGCGGTGAGACGACCGTTGCCTTCAAGGACGCTGTGCTGGCGTTGTTTGTTACGCCCAATATCACCCCGGATGATCGTATTATTCTTGATCTAAAGATCAACCAGGACTCTGTTGGTGAACTGGTTCCCAGCGGCAATGGCGGTTTCATACCCTCCATCGACACCACCCAGCTCACCACGCAGGTGCTGGTAGGCAATGGGGAGACCGTTGTTCTGGGAGGCGTATTCAAAACCGAGGATATCGAGTCGGTCAACAAGGTGCCTTACTTTGGCGATATTCCCTACATCGGTGCGTTCTTCCGTAGCGAGACCAACTCGCATAAGAAAACGGAGACGCTTATCTTTATCACGCCGCGTATTTTGGCCGATACGCTACTCGACTAGGGTTGTTTAAAGCTGCATGGCGCCCCTGCATCGAGTCTTCCTGGTCGGCCCCATGGGGGCCGGCAAAACGACTATTGGTAAATACCTCGCCCAGCACCTGAAGCTGCGCTTCGCCGATACGGACACGGAAATTGAGGCGCGCACTGGCGCGGACATCCCCTGGATTTTCGACGTCGAGGGCGAGGCGGGTTTCCGCGACCGGGAGCAGCAGGTGGTGGCAGAAATGACCGAGTGTGCTGATCTGGTCCTGGCGACGGGGGGTGGTGTTGTATTGCGCCCGGAAAATCGCAATGCGCTGGCGGCGCGGGGGTTCGTTATCTACCTCTATGCGACCGTTGAGGAGCAGGTTATTATCCGACGAGACCGCTGCTGACCCGCCGCTTCCGCAGCGATCCCTGCTTGGGCATTCCTGAGCGCCGAGGCCTGCGCTTATCCGCTCATCGGATCGCCCGATCATATAATCGAGACTGACGGCGGCCGCAGATTGCTGCCTGCGCGCCTTACAGGAATTAGCGACTGTTAAGCGGAACCGGCGAGGCCGCCGACGCGGCGATAGTTCCGCCGCCGGTTCAGAGCAGGGAAACGGTAGTCGCAGGCAGATCTCCGCACGCGCACCCTGCATCGATCTGGGCGATGTGCTTACCCGGTCTGCTTGATCGGTTATCCACGCTGATACAGCCCTGCTGGCGGCACGCTGATCCACATCATTGTCAGCAACGATTCAACCGTTGCACCGCTCACAACGAGCACCCGCACCACCGCGATTGACGACTGGCTGGTGCCATACGCCCCACGGCGAGCAGTACAAGACCCTTTGCACACTCTCGATTCCTCCGACAGGCGTCAGGCCCACATGGTCGCACCACGTTTATAGGGTACCTGGCGGCGGCGGCGGATCGACCATCTGCCTGCCGCCGTGATACAGAGTATCATCCAGGTACCCACAAATGTCGGCCCAGGCGATCTGTCGAAGGTGAAGCGGCAGACCACGTTATCGCACCATCCGCTGCGGTTACGATTTGAAGTTTCACGGTACCGCAAACCGGTTGATTGATATCAATACGTTGCGACCCTGCCTGCTCGTGAACTGAGCGCAGGGTTGGCGGAGGTGCTCGGCACGGGCTTATCAGCGACCAGTCCTTCTACCGCTGGTTGCAGGAGCACATGCCGCGCCTGCTGGCCCGGGAAGAGGCTGCGTTGGTCAGACGCAATCGAGCGCAGCTGCTCCATAAAGGCCGCCGTGGTTGCTGAGGACGAACGCGAGAGTGAATCCGCGCCATACTCAATCTGGCCATACCTTTGGACACGCGATCGAAACCGGCCAGGGTTATGGAAACTGGTTGCACGGGGAAGCGGGTAGCCACGGGAATGCTGCTGGCCCTTGAGCTGTCAGTCCCCGCCGCGGCTGATTGCGGCTTCGAGGTCGATGATTTCCGTGAGCTCCTGCTCGGTATGCACCCGCCGGTGCAACCACCTGCGGATATGGACGCGGATTCGTTTCTGGGACCTGCGTCCCAGGACAAGAAGGTGGTTGATGGTCAGCTCCGCCTGGTACTCCTTGCGGATATTGGCGCCGCCTGCATTGTCGACGATGACAGAAGACGAACTGCGCGAGCTACAGGAGCGATGAGCGATGCGCGCCATTTTTGCCGCCGCGGCGGCCGCTTCTGTCCGCGCGTCGCGTCTCACCCATGTCTCCAGACCCGGACGGGAGTGCTTTCATGTGTAGCCCGAGATCGCGGCTGGTGTATGCTTGCCCCGTCAAATTCCACCCGAGCACCAGGCTGTCCTGATGAGTGAACTGAAGAACGATCGCTTCCTGCGCGCCCTGTTGCGCCAGAGTGTAGACCGCAAATGCCAGTGCTGGATGATGCGCCAGGCTGGGCGCTACCTGCCCGAATACCGCGCCACCTGTGAGCGAGCGGGTTCCTTCCTGGATTTGTGCAAGAACACGGAACTGGCCTGCGAAGTGACCCTGCAACCACTGCGTCGCTATCCCATGGATGCCGCTATCCTGTTTTCGGATATCCTGACCGTGCCCGATGCCCTTGGGCTTGGCTTGTATTTTGAGGAGGGAGAGGGCCCGCGATTTCGCAAGACAGTGCGCAGCGCCAGAGATCTGGCGGGACTCAGGTCGATCGACGTGGATGACGAACTGGGTTATGTCATGCAGGCGGTGCGCACCATCCGCCGGGAACTCAACGGCGCGGTTCCGCTCATTGGTTTCTCGGGCAGCCCCTGGACACTGGCGACCTATATGGTTGAAGGTGGCTCTTCACGCGATTTCGTCCATATCAAGACAATGGCGTATGACCAGCCGGAGTTAATGCACGAGCTACTGTCGTTACTGGCGGACGTGGTGACGGACTACCTTGCGGGCCAGGTGCGTTCGGGTGCCCAGGCGCTACAGATTTTTGATACCTGGGGCGGCAGTCTCTCTGCTGCCGGCTACCAGGAATTCTCCCTGCGGTACATGCAGCGCATTATCGCCCGCCTGCCGAAGGAAGCAGAGGGGCGTGAGGTTCCAGTGATTGTCTTTACCAAGGGCGGTGGCCAATGGCTTTCCACCATCGCGGACTGTGGCGCCCAGGGCGTCGGGATCGACTGGACGACGGATATCCGTGTCGCCCGCCAACTGGTCGGCGACAGGGTGTCCCTGCAGGGAAATATGGACCCGAGCATGTTGTTCGCTTCCCCGGCGCGAATTCGTCGCGAGGTGGAAACTATCCTGGCGGCATACGGCCACGGCAGTGGCCATATTTTCAATCTGGGGCACGGGATCACTCCCGGGGTAAAGCCTGAGCACGTGACGGCTTTCGTCGAAGCCGTGCAGGAAATTTCACCGCGCTACCATGAAACTGCCTGAACAGGGAGCGGGGTGACTAGGACGCCTCCTGTTTGGCGGCGGCTTCGTCGCAGCAGAAGTCGTGATCCATTTCCAGGGCTGGTTGCGCAGAGGCGGGCCGCCCCACGATTTTAGCGGGCACACCGGCAACGGTCGTGTGCGCAGGCACATCTTCCAGCACAACGCTGCCCGCCCCCACCTTGGCACCCTCGCCCACCCGGATATTACCCAGGATCTTGGCGCCCGCGCTGATCAATACGCCGTCGCCGATCTTCGGGTGACGGTCGCCTTCGTCCTTACCCGTGCCCCCGAGAGTGACCGATTGCAGGATCGAGACGTTATTGCCGACAACGGCGGTCTCGCCGATGACCACGCCTGTGGCATGGTCCAGCATGATGCCTTCGCCCATGCGTGCTGCCGGGTGGATATCGACGCCAAAAATCGCGGACATGCGATTCTGGAAAAACAATGCCAGTGATTCCCGTCCCTCGGTCCACAGCCAGTGTGCCACGCGATAGGTTTGCAGTGCGTGAAAGCCCTTGAAGTAGAGAAACGGGATATAGAGTTCGTGACAGGCCGAGTCCCGGTCTTCCACCGCCTGCAGATCCAGGCGCACTGCGGTACGAATCGTCGGGTCGCTTTCAAATGCCTCAAGAATCACCTCGCGCAGCAGGAGCGAGGAGGCGGTGGGGCTGTCCAACTGGCTGGCCAGGTGAAAGCTCAGGGCCAGCTCCAGTCGAGTATGGTTCAGTATCGTGGCATGCAGGAAGCTCGCCAGGATCGGCTCCTCGCCGGCGTGCCTGACAGCTTCCTGGCGAATCCGCTCCCACATGGGATCGGTGTTGGTCGAAGACATGGATGCACCTCTCGTTGATGCCAGCACTGTAGCCTATCAAACCTGCTGCGTCACGGCATGATCCTGGCCTTAAAAGACCACAGTACATGTCCGCTGAGACGGTACTTTTGTTCAAACAGGCTGAGGTCAGGACCTGCATTGCCCAGCTTGCTGATCCAGCCGCGCTGGCCCGCCAGGTGCATGGCGCAGCCGAATTCCTCGACGTAGAGTTGCCAGTTGGATCGCAGCTGATGCCGCCCGCCCAGGGGCAAGAGGGACGCATAGCTGGGGTGGCCGTGTACACGTCGCTGCAGGTGTGCCGACTTCGGCCAGGGATTGGGGTAGAGCATATAATGGTAGGCGGCGACCAGACCGTCACCCTGCATGAGTGTCCAGATATCCCCGCAGTCGGCCTGTAGCAGCAGGTAATTTTCGGCGCCCGCCGACTGGTGTTTTGCCAGGCGTGCGGCGGATTTATCGACCCCTACGACCAGATGCCCGGGATGACGTTCCGCCAGCATGGCGGTGCTGCGGCCGGTACCGCAAAAGGAGTCAAGTACCAGGGGGCGCGGATTCCCGGCCAGCGCCGCGGTCAGCACTGCGTAAGCCTGCAGGCTGTGCGCCGATACCGGGTTGCGGTGAACCGTCTGCAGGTGGCGCCTGACAACCTTCGCCAGGTTGGGGTGCAGGTGTTGTTGCTTGCTCCTGACCGGACGCGAAGTGGCTTGCACGGCGCTGACAGCCTCCCGACAATGAATTTTCCCGCTGCCGGGTTTGAAGTTGACCCCCGCCACTGCGATCATAACCCTGTAAGATCAGCCCATCCACCACCACCAAAAGGCTTGCCATGCGTGACGACCTGCGACCCTACTGGGTGAAGAAGTGTTATTTGAAATTCCGGTACTGGTACGCTGAATACTTCCTGCGCCCCGAGTGCGTCTACCTGGGGCCTTATCATACGATCATGAAGCCCTGGTACGTGCACCTGTCCGGCAACAATATTCGTATCGGGCGATGTTTTACCGCTATTGGCGAGCCCGGCAATCGTGTGGAGGTGGGCGTGTGGGGGCGGGACGTGGGCCAGGGCCGCGTGGTAATCGGTGATTGCTGTCTGATGAGTCCGGGCTCCCGCATCAGCGCCAGCGATGAAATCATCCTCGGGGACGGCGTAATGCTGGCCAATGGCGCCTACGTCACCGACTCTGACTGGCACACGATTTATGACCGCATGGTGCGCAAGGAACAACCGACGCCAGTGCACATAGGCAACAATGTCTGGCTGGGTGATCACGCCACTGTGCTCAAGGGGGTCACCATCGGCGACAACAGCGTGGTGGCGGCGCGCGCGGTGGTGACCCACGACGTCCCGGCCAATGTGGTGGTCGCCGGGAATCCGGCCAGGGTGGTCAAGGAACTGGACCCGGCGCGAGGGTTCAAAACCCGCATGGATTATTTCTCCGACCCGGCCGGGCTGGACTATTTCTTCGATGCCGTGGACCGTGAGGTGCTGGCTGGTAACGGCTTCTGGCGCTGGGTTTGGTCGGTGATCTACCCCCGCTCGCGTTCGCTTTGAGTCGCTGCATCCTGCAAACCGCCGGGACGCTGTACGGTGCAGCAGCGGAGGCAGAACGAGTTGGCGCGACCCTTGTGCGATACTAACAGCCAGACCGGGCTCGTAGTTTAAAGCAACGTCAGCGGGGCATCCTGCAATGCCGACATTTGCTCGCGCAGTTCGAGAATATGGTCGGACCAGTAGCGTTCGGTGTTAAACCAGGTAAAGCTTCGGGGAAACGCCGGATCATCCCAGCGACGTGCAAGCCATGCGGCGTAGTGGATCAGGCGCATGGTGCGCAGGGCCTCGATCCAGCGGATCTGGCGTGGGTCGAAGTCGCAAAACTCCGAGTAACCCGCCACGAGTTCCGAGAGCTGCAACTGGCGTTCATGGCGCTCCCCGTTAAGGAACATCCAGAAATCCTGTATCGCTGGGCCGGTGCAGCAGTCATCAAAGTCCACGAAATGCGCGGTATCGTCACGCCACAGGATGTTGCCCACGTGGCAATCGCCGTGAATGCGGATCTGGTCCTTATCCCGGACCTCACTGTAAACAGACTCCACCAGGACCCGGAGGTCCTCTGTCAGTGAAGCGTAAGCGGGAACCAGCTCCTTTGGGATATGACCATCCAGCAACAACTCGCGACTGTCGACCAGCATGCGCTTTACCGACAGTGATTGTCGTTCACTGAAGTGGCCAGCTCGCCCAACCGCGTGGATTCGCCCCAGGGTTCTGCCCAATACCAGCATGTTGTCGAGGTTGTCCAGTTCCGGAGGGTAGCCGCCGCGGCGCGGAAACAGCGCAAAGAGAAAGTCCTGGTAGGTATGCAGGCTCGCGCCCTGTGTGTCAACCAGCGGGGCCACGACGGAAATCTCCGCGTCCTGCAGTTCCAGGCTGAAGCGATGCTCCTCCAGGATTTGCGCCTCGCTCCAGCGTTCCGGGCGGTAGAACTTGGCGATGAGTGGTACGCTGCCTTCAATCCCCACCTGGTACACCCGGTTTTCATAGCTGTTCAGGGCAAGCAGGCGGGCGTCGCTGAGGTATCCTGTCGACTCGACCGCGTCGATGATCATATCGGGATTCAGTCGATCATAGGGGTGGGTCGTCATGTCAGTCCGATGCTTCCATCAACAGTGCTGCGCTTTTGATTTGCGCGTAAACATTCTCGCCAACCCGTAGTCCGAGTTGCACAACGGATTTGCGTGTAACCCGGGCCAACAGGAATTGGGAGCCCAGTGACATACGTAACAGTAACCGGGCGCTTTCCGTATTTTCAATTTCGCTGATCGTTACCGGCAGAATATTCAGGATGCTGCTGTCCAGGGGGCGCTCACGGCAAACGCTGACATCCCTGGCGGGTATGCGCACGCGTCGCGACTGGCCTGGCTGGTGAGGAAGTTGGGTCACGTATAGCCCGTGCCCATCGACGTCCAACTCGCTGAGGCCGAAGTGGTTGTCATGGCGTTTGACCGATGCGGTAAGAATGGCCGCCGCCTGCTCCTCGTGGGAGAGGCGCGTATCAAGCCTGCTGCATAATGCCAGCAGTGAACCCTGTTCCACCATGCGACCCTGCTCCAGTAACAGCAGGTGATCCGCTAGCTGGCTCACTTCCTCTATGTCATGGCTGACGTAGAGCATGGGCAGTCGCAGTGCACCGGACAGTCGCTGCAGGCAACGCAGGCAGTGCTGGCGCGCGGCATGGTCCAGGTTGGCCAACGGCTCGTCAAGCAGCAGCAGGCGGGGCGACGATAGGAGCGCGCGGCCGATCGCCACGCGCTGCTTTTGCCCGGCGGAAAGCGTATCCGGTGCGCGCGACAATAAATCCTCCAACTCAAGCCAGGCCACGACCTGGTCCAGAGTGACAGTGCCCGGTTCCGGGCGGCGTGCCTGTGGATACTGCAGGTTCTGCCGCACATCCAGGTGGGGGAAGAGACGGGCATCCTGGAAGACATAGCCAATGCGTCGCTCCCAGGCGGGCGCTGAGTAGCCAGGTTCCTGCCACGTTTCATCACCCATGCGAATCACATTGTCCGCTGCGCCCTGCCGCAGGCCGGCAATGCAATCCAGAAGTGTGGTCTTCCCGCTGCCGCTGGGGCCGTATATCGCAGTGACTCTGCTGACGGGGAGTTCGCAATCCAGTTGCAATGAGAATCCTGGAGCATCCGCACAATGGATGCTGAGCTGCAGGCCATTCACGCACGCACCCGCCAACCGCTATCCCGGTCGCTGCGGTAAAGCAGGAACAACAAGCCGAGGGAAAAAACGACCAGCGCAGCCGCCAGGCGGTGTGCCTCGGCAAAGCGCAGTGATTCCACGTAATCGTAAAGGGCAATCGACAAGACCTGTGTTTCCCCGGGAATGTTGCCTCCGATCATCAGAACCACGCCAAACTCTCCCACAGTATGGGCGAAACCCAGGCTGGCCGCGGTTACAAAGCTGCGTCGGCTCAGGGGCAACACCACGGAAACAAACTGATCCAGCGGCCGGGCGCCCAGGGTCGCCGCCGCTTGCAGTAGCCCCTTGGGCACTCGCTGAAAGGATGACTGCAGGGGTTGTACGACAAATGGCAGTGAGTACACGACAGAGCCGATAACCAGCGCGCTGAAACTGAAAGCCAGTTGTGAGCCGGTGAGCTGTTGCCATATGCGGCCCACGGGAGTAGCCGGCGCAAACATGAGCAGCAGGTAAAATCCCAACACTGTAGGCGGTAGAATCAGCGGCATTGCAACGACGGCTTCCACCGCGGCGGACAGGTTGCCGCGGCGCCGGGACAACCACCAGGCCAGGGGCGTACCCAGGATCAGCAGCAGGACAGTGGTGATGGAGGCCAGGGCGACCGTCAGGTAGATCGCTTCCAGTTCAGCATTGTTCAGGGACAAGGTGCATAGCCGGCGTCTTTGATCAGAGCACGCACGGTATCACTTCTGAGCCATTGCAGGTAGGCGTCCACCGCCGCACTGTGCCTGAGGATTACGGCGAATTGATTCAGGGGTTGATACCACTCAAGGGGCACGGGATGAGCGTCGGAGGGAGCCATGGCGCGCGGCAGCAACGCCAGGTCCACGGCGCCGCTCTGCCAGAACTGATAGGTCTGCGTGACATTGTTGCCGCGCACCAGCTTGCGAGCGGCGCCGGCAGAGAACTCCGGCCGCGCAAGCACCTCCATGGCGGCGCGGCCGTAGGGTGCCGTGGCCGGGTTGGCTATTGCCAGGCTAAGGCCGGGTTGCGCCAGCGCCATAAGGCCGTCCGTGCCGCCAGCGAGCACCAGGCTCCCACGGGCGTAGCAGAATGCGTCGCTGGCATCGAGGCCTCTTGAGGCCAGTACTTGCTGCGGCGTTTCTTGGTCGGCGGCGAAAAACAGGTCATAGCCTGCCCCCTGTTCGATCTGGGTCGCGAGGACCCCCGTGGAGGCACTGCTGTAAGTCACCACAGTGCCGGTGTCGGCCAGGAATGGCTCGGTGATTTGTTCCAGGGTGGTTTTGAAGTTTGCCGCCACTGCAATACTGATGGCATCGCCCGCCCGGAGCGGATTGGCCAACAAGAGCAGTAACAGTAATGAAACGCGCATGGGACATCTCCGTAATGGACGCGTCATCCGCCCGGTGCGGGCGTGCGGGCGAGACACCAGACCTCGATATAAACGGCACCGGCCGCAGACAGCGCGCGCGCCAGGGCGACGGCGGTCGCCCCGGTGGTGAATACGTCATCTACAATGGCAACGCGGAGGTTGTCACACGGTTGCCGCACTGTAAAGGCGTCCTCCAGATTGACGATTCGCCGGCGCGCGCCCATGGTCGATTGCGCCGCAGTCGGGCGCACGCGCTTCACCATGCGCTGCCCCAGTTTGCAGTTTTTCAGCTGGGTGCAATTGGCGAGCAACTGGCGGGAGAGCAGTTCAGATTGATTGAAACCGCGTTGCCACCGTCTGCGCCAGTGCAGAGGTACCGGCACCAGTACGTCTATCGCGGAATCAAGCGCGGCCTGTTGCTGCCACAGTGCGGCGAGCAGGGTCGTCAGGCGTCGCTCCCCGTGGTACTTCCATTGCTGGATCAGGTAAGCCAGATACTCGCCGTACAGCCAGGGCGCGATAACCCGCTCGAACGGCGGTGGTTTCTCCAGGCAATGGCCACACAACCGCTCCGTCAGTTTACCGGTACCCACAGGTAGCGGGATCGCGCAGCGTTTGCAATGGCTGCTGTTCAGGGGCATCTCGCGCTCACAATCGTGACAAAGCGGTACCCTGCGGTGACTGCGCAGGCCACACAATGCACAGTGGTTCGGGAACAAACCCTCCAGCAGCTCCAGCGGGAGGTTGTTAACCACGACACATCTTCCAGGTTGACAGTGAGTATGTCGGCGGTATCATGCAGGCTTCGCTTCCCCCAAGTTCATTTTCCGAGCCGCGTATGCATTCTTCCGTCTCCACAACCAGGTCGCACCCCGTGGCGGCAGCCGATGACATTCGCCACGACTGGTCTCGCGGCGAGGTGGAGGCGCTGTTTGCTCTGCCGTTTAACGACTTACTGTTTCATGCGCATTCAGTGCACCGCAGGTATTTTGACCCAAACCGGGTCCAGGTCAGCACACTGCTTTCCATCAAAACCGGCGCCTGCCCCGAGGACTGCGCCTACTGCCCCCAGAGCACCCGCTATGACACCGGACTGGAGGTGGAGCAGCTGATGGAGGTCGAGCGGGTCCTTGAGCAGGCCCGGGCGGCGGCGGCTTCCGGCGCCACGCGGTTCTGCATGGGAGCAGCCTGGCGCTCTCCCAAGCAGCGCGACATGCCGCAGGTCGTTGCGATGGTCAAGGGGGTGCGTGCGCTGGGCCTGGAGACCTGCATGACGCTGGGGATGTTAACCGGGGAACAGGCGGCGGAACTGGCGGCCGCCGGGCTGGATTACTACAATCACAACCTGGATACCTCCCCGGAATTTTACGGGGACATAATCACCACGCGTACCTATCAGGATCGTCTACAAACCCTCGACCATGTGCGCAAAGCCGGGATGAAGGTCTGCAGCGGCGGCATTCTGGGTATGGGGGAGGAACAGTCCGACCGCGCCAGTTTGCTGCAACAATTGGCCAATCTTCCCCAACACCCCGAGAGCGTACCCATTAATATGCTGGTGCGTGTTGCCGGTACCCCGCTGCAAAACGAGGCGGATCTCGACCCTTTCGAGTTTATTCGCGCCATCGCGGTGGCGCGTATCATGATGCCCGCGTCTCACGTGCGCCTGTCTGCGGGCCGAGAGGAGATGAACGAGCAGATGCACGCGCTCGCTTACTTTGCCGGTGCGAACTCCATCTTTTATGGGGAAAAGCTGCTGACCACACCGAATCCGCAGGCCAATACCGACATGCTGTTGTTCCAGCGTCTTGGTATTGCGCCCGAGCAGCGCGAGGTGGCCCGCACGCCACCCACACCCAACCCGTATTTTTACGACGCGGCAGCGACCTAGGGTCGCTGTGGTGGGCGTGTTCCCCGAGCGCCTGGGCAAGTCTCTGGAGCTCCGCCGTACGGAGGGGCTGGTACGCCAGCGTACGACCCTGGATTCTGCCCAGGGACCACTGGTACGAGTGGGTGATCGTGAGTATCTGAATTTCTGCAGTAACGACTACCTTGGCCTGGCGGCGCACCCTCAAGTCATAGAGCGATTCCAGCGGGCGGCTGCTGACTATGGCGTCGGCAGCGGCGCGTCACACCTGGTCTGCGGGCACAGCACCCCACATCGCGACCTGGAAGAGGCGCTGGCCGCCTTTACGGGAAGGCCCCGCGCTCTGCTGTTTTCCAGCGGATACATGGCCAACATGGGGATTCTCACCAGCCTGTTGCAACGCGGGGACTTTGTGTTCGAGGACAGGCTCAATCACGCTTCTCTGCTCGATGGCGGCTTGCATAGCGGCGCTCGTTTCCAGCGCTTTGCGCACAACGATGTGCACGCGCTGGAGATGAAGCTGCAGGTCGCGACGGGCCCCCGCCTGGTGGTCGTTGACGGAGTATTCAGCATGGATGGCGATGTGGCGCCGCTGGCGGAGCTGGCGCGCGTGTGGTCCGCACAGGATGCGTGGTTAATGGTGGACGACGCGCATGGATTCGGTGTGCTCGGCCAGCGGGGTGTCGGCAGCACCGAGGCCGCCGGACTGGGAGCGGACGACGTGCCGGTACTGATGGCGACCCTCGGCAAAGCCCTGGGAACCGCCGGGGCCTTTGTTGCCGGCAGTGAATTGCTGATAGAGGGCCTGATCCAGCAGGCGCGCAGCTATATCTACACCACGGCCCTGCCACCGGCAGTCGCTGCAGCGAGTGTCGAATCCCTGCGGCTGGTTCAACAGGAACCCTGGCGGAGGGAGCATCTGGCAGACCTGATCCAGCGATTTCGCCAGGGCGCACGCCAGCTGGACCTGCCGCTGTTGCCGTCCGGCAGCGCCATTCAGCCGCTGCTGGTTGGAACGGCATCCCGGGCACTGGCGCTGAGCGCTAAGCTCCTCGAGCAGGGGTTCCTGATTGCCGCAATTCGACCGCCGACGGTGCCGGCAGGCACGTCCCGCCTGCGCGTCACGTTGAGTGCCGCGCACAGCAACGAGCATGTCGACCGGTTACTGGAACAGTTGGCAATCTGCTGGCCGGCGCACTGAATGCCAGTGAAAAGCGAATACCTGCCTGCAACCGCCGGGGGGCAACAGGAGTTGGTGCTGTTGCATGGTTGGGGTTGTAATCGGGAAATATGGCGTCCATTGCTGGTACTGCTGCGCCCCTGGGCAAATATTACGCTGCTTGACGTTCCCGGTTGTGCACCCATTGCTGATGCGGGCAGCGCTCCGGCGCTACCGGATGTGCTTGCCGCCATTCTGGACTGCAGCCCCGGGCGAGCGGTCTACGTGGGTTGGTCGCTGGGGGGCCAGCTGGCACTGGAAATCGCCGCCACTTACCCCGAGCGAGTGGCGGCACTGGTCACTATCTGCAGCAATCCGCGTTTTGTCGCCGGTCGGGATTGGCCCGGTCTGGGTGAGGAAGTCTTTGGCGCCTTTCGTGTGGGCTTTGAAAGCGATCCGGCCAGCGCCATGCGGCGTTTCAACCGGTTACAGGCAATGGGCTCTGTACAGCCCGCAGTGCTGGTGCGCCAGATACCGTACGCCGGGCCACCGTCCCCGGCCCTGCGCGTTGGATTGAACTGGCTTGCAGAACTCGATCAGCGCGCGTCACTGGCCGCGCTCAAGCCACCGCAGCTGCACTTGTTGGCGGAGAGGGATGCGTTGGTGCCGTGTTCCGTGACAGGCGCCATTGAGAAGCAGCTGGCGCACGTGACTTCCGGGTATGCAAGGGTCCTCGAGGGCGCGTGTCATCTGGCGCCACTGCATGTTCCCGTGCAACTCGCCGGGCACATAGGGAGCTTCCTCGAGGCAACGGGGACACTTTGCCCGCACCTGCCGCCAGACCATGCGCTGGAGAAGAAGGCGGTGGCCGCTTCCTTCAGTCGCGCCGCTGCATCGTACGATTCAGTGGCACACCTGCAACAGGAGGTCGGCACACAGTTGCTGGGTTACCTCGATCGAACCGGAGCGGCCCCGGCGATCGTTCTCGACCTGGGTTGTGGCACGGGCCACTTTTGCCTGGCGTTGAAACAGCGCTATCCCGGCGCTCAGTATGTCGGTTTGGACATCGCCCCCGGCATGGTCGGTTACGCGCGACCGCGCAACTCCGGCGATTGTGCCTGGCTGGTCGGGGACGCCGAGGCACTGCCGCTGGCCAGCGAATCCGTCGATGTGGTGTTCAGCAATCTTGCGCTGCAATGGTGTTATCGGCTTGAGCATCTCTTCGGGGAACTGGCGCGGATACTGAGGCCAGGCGGTTTGTGTGTGTTCACTTCGCTCGGACCCCATACCCTGTGTGAATTGCGCGCGGCGTGGGCGACTGTGGATTCGCACCAGCACGTGAACAGGTTTCTCTCGACTGCCGAATTGGCGGCGGCAGCCGAGCGGATACATGGCATTGAAGTTGGGCTTGAGCGTCGAGTCCTGTGTCTGGAATATGCACGGGTCCGGGATCTTTTGGATGAGTTGAAGGCGCTCGGTGCGCACAATATGAACCGCAGCCGCGGTGCGGGCCTCACTACCCGGCGAGGATTGCAGGGTATGGTCAGGGCGTACGAGAGCCACCGTGCCGGGGGCACATTGCCCGCCACGTATGAGGTTATTTTCGGGGTGGTGGAGAAGGTATGAGCAAAACCTGGTTCGTGACAGGAACTGATACGGGTGTCGGTAAGACCGCGGTCAGCTGTGCATTACTGGTGGCGGCAGCGCGGGCCGGACTACGCACCGCAGCGCTGAAGCCGGTGGCGGCCGGGTGCGATGCAGCGGGTCGGAATGAGGATGCCCTCAGCCTGATGGCCTGCTCGACCGACGTTCTCGACTACGCCCAGGTAAACCCGGTCGCCCTGCGGGAGCCCGTGGCGCCGCATATCGCCGCCAGGCTGGAGGGCAGGCAAATGCAGGCAGCCCGCCTGGCCGGAGTGTGTCGCGGGGCGATGACTGGCGGGGCGGACTTTATGCTGATCGAAGGCGCAGGAGGCTGGCGCGTGCCGATAAACCCTCGCGAAACCCTGGCGGATCTCGCCGTACAGTTGCAGGCAGGCGTAATTCTGGTAGTCGGAATGCGCCTTGGTTGTATCAATCACGCGCTGCTGACCGCCGAGGCGATTCTCGGAGATGGGCTGCAACTGGCGGGCTGGGTGGCCAATCAACCCGGGACGCGGATGGACCGTCATGAAGAAAACCTGGACAGTCTGCAATACCTGATAACGGCGCCACTATTGGGAGAAATCCCGTTCCTGCCCGTCTGGAGAGCTGAAGAGGCCGCAGGCTACCTGAATCTGGAAGCCCTTATAACAAAGTGAACACTTACATTGCCAATCAAGAGCCTCTGAGGATATAACCGGCCGAATGATTCGACGTCGGATTCAGGTGTAAAAAGGTATTTGACTTCCCGGGCCGATTACGCAGAATGTGTGCGCCGAACACATACCTGTGGCAGGCAACTTGTCTGCCGGCCAGTCCTTATACCGGAACCATTACAGGAGCTACCGATGCCCGCCTACAAAGCGCCCCTGCGCGACATCAGTTTTGTCATGAACGAGCTGCTCGAATCCGAAAAACTGTACCAGACGCTGCCTGGCTACGAAGAGGCGACTGAAGACCTGATGAATGCCATCGTCGAGGAAGGCGCCAAATTTGCTGAAAACGTCCTTTCTCCCCTGTACCAGTCGGGAGACGAGGAAGGTTGTCACTGGTCTGAAAATGGGGTGACGACACCCGCAGGTTTTGCCGATGCGTACCACCAATACGTTGAGAACGGCTGGCCTGCGCTCAGCGCCGACGTCGAAGCGGGCGGACAGGGCATGCCGAACTTGCTGAGCATTGTAATCAACGAACTGGCGGGTACCGCGAACTGGTCCTGGCTGATGTACCCTGGTTTGAGCCTGGGCGCG
>JAWKZM010000004.1:0-154698 GCA_041395965.1 Halioglobus sp. | reverse complement strand
GGCGAGTAACGAAACCGCGGAAGGTCGTGCCCAGAACCGTCGCGTCGTAGTGCGCCGTACCGACTGCGGCAGCTGAGCCCCCACGACAGGCATAGCCTGTAACGCATGAGGCTCACAGGAGCAATCCTGTGGGCCTTTTTCTTTTTACACGGTACTTGCACACTGTCTTCCTGCAGGTGGAGAACCCATAATTTGCTATCGATATCAGTGGGCCAGGCGGTATGACGTAATCACCTTACCCTGGAGGAAACACGTGTACATACCGTTAGGGGACAATCCGGAGCATATAAGTAGTCTTTGCGAGCTGCTGCAACTGGGCGAGAGTCAGGGTAAGCCCTCGCGCCTTTCGGGTGGCTTCCACCACCTGGTCTGGCGTCTGGAGACCGCGCGCGGAACGTTTGTGGTCAAGCAGCTGGCGCCGGATACCGACCTGGCCGACCCATCGACCGCCGCCCACTTTAACGCCACCGAGCGAGTCGCAGCGAGCTTCGCGGCATGCGGCATCCAGGCGATACACGCCTTGCCACTGGGTGATGCGTACCTGCATGTGCTCGACGAGATTGGCTATCTTGTTTTTCCCTGGACTGACGCGGTTGCCCTGGAACAAGGCATCGTTTCAACACCCCATGCGCTGAAAGTGGCGAGACTACTGGCGAAAATACATTCGGTGGATATCAATGCACCAGGCATCGCAACGGATGAGCAGAACCCTGTCACTCAGGGCGAGGTGGAAAACCTGGTCCATCTGGCAACGGAGCACGACATCGAAAATTCTCGGGAAATGGCAAGACGATTGCCACAATTTGAGTCAATTTGCGCGGCGCGAGCCAAGGCCGTAGTAATTCTGAAGCAGCGTCAGGTCGTCAGCCACGGAGATCTTGACCAGAAAAACGTATTGTGGAGTGACGAGGGCAGCCCGATACTCATAGACTGGGAAGCTGCCCGCATGCTCAATCCCACACGGGAGGTGTTGGAGGAGGCACTGGACTGGAGTGGCTTCATGTCTTCATTCGACGAGGCGGTGTTCCGTAGTTTTATCAGAGAATACCAGCTTGCCGGCGGCATCATCGAGTCCGTTGAAATCGGCGCAGCACTTGACGCCGTCCTGGGAGGTTGGCTGGACTGGCTCGCCTATAACGTGGGCCGGATCATCAATCTGGAGGAGGAGCAGCAGCACGCACTGGGCAACCGTCAGGTTGCCCTCGCGTTATCGTCGATGACCCTGCTGGAGAGACTTGCCCCAAAGCTCTCCGCTATACTGGAAGACGAAAAACCTTCCGCTGATTGAGCCAGCTACTGATGTTCTATCCCCTCGCCTGCCATGTTGAGCGCGACCAGAATCAGGACTATCGCATCAGATGGGCCACCGCGTACCCCGGGCAGAGCATCTCAATCTTCATGGCGGATAGCCCGGATGCCTTCTACGCGGGGGCGAAGCCTGATGCGCCCGTGTGTGAAAGCACGAGCGAGGAGGCGGTGGTACCGAATCCAGACAAGACCACTCGGCATTACTTTTACCTGGAGTCGCGACACAGCGAGGGCATTATTCTGGCGGAACGGCGGCTACCCCTGGAGGGAACGCCAAACCTGCGCGACCTGGGCGGCTATGAGACGGTCGATGGCCGCCGTCTCAAGTGGGGCAAACTGTACCGCTCAAGCAAACTATCCGCACTCACCGAGTCAGATCGGGCTTATTTCCACAGGCTGGGTGTCATTTTAATCTGTGACTTGCGCCAGGCCGTAGAGCAACAAATGGAGCCCACATTACTGGATCCGGACGTCAAGTACATGCTGGCTCACCTACCCGTCACGCCGGGGAGTTCGCAGTCCTTCCTTGATAACCTGCACCGCGGCGTCATGGATGTGCAGGATACGGCCGGTTTTATGGAGGGGATTAATCGCGATTTCGTTGCCAGCCAGTTGCCTCAATATGCCCAGATGTTCAAACTGCTGCTGGGCAGCACCCCGCCATTTCTTATCCATTGTGCCTCAGGCAAGGACCGCACCGGATTCGGCGCCGCATTGATTCTCGATGTGCTCGGCGTACCGGAGGAAGTCATCATTGAGGATTACCTGCTCACCAACAAGTACCTGCCCATTGAGCAGGAAATAGAGCGGCTGGCCGGCGAATTGAAGGACCAGACCGGCGCGGGAGTATCAAAGGAATTGCTACGCCCGATGCTGGAAGTACGCCCGGAATACATCATGGCCTGCTTCGAGGAGATTGCAAAACGTTACGAGTCAAGGGAGCACTTCCACGCCAGCGCGCTAGCACTTGATGCCCGGAACATCTCCGTGCTGAAGGAGCGCTTCCTTACATAAGCGATTGCGGCCAGTCTGCCGCAATCTGCCTGTGCATTTGTCAGCACCCAAATCGCGGATCAGACGCTATTTTTCGCGTCCTTTACGTCCTTCTTGACGTCACCGAACTTGGCTTTGGCCTTGCCGAGGATCTTCTGCGCCTTGCCTTTGGCCTTGAGCTTATCGTTTCCTACGGCGTCGCCGGCAACTTCCTTTATCTTGCCTTTGACTTCGCTGACCCTGCCCTCAATTTGATCCTTGTTCATACCCATGTGTTGCTCCTGATTGCTACTGTTAATGTCGGCAAATCGCCGACGCGTTATCCTGGAAAAGGCCACTTCCCCCACAAAAGAGGAGTTTTTGTCGCTTCCCCATGAATGTGAGGACCCATGACCCGGAGCACAGTATCGTGCCTGCTCGTTGACAAGTCTGTGCGCCGGGGCACATATGCCGCCTCGAATCACTTCTGCTTGGTAAACCTGCACCGCTGGGAAATTCACAGGTAGGGGCAATCATGCCGAGTGAGTGACCAATGCATCTGCTGGTGCCGGAACTACTCGATTCATTGCCAAACCGGAAACCTGGAAAATCGTCAGCCATGTCTACTGAACCTCAGCAAAGGTTTTAACCCAATGACCTTCACTCCAATCCCAACTGGTACATTCGCTTTGCAGTGCATCAACCGTATATTGCGAGCACTGCCAGTGACCGGCAACCCACGCTTCGCCCTCTACGGTAGTGTTTTTCGTATCATAACGGCACACCTGATACTCCTCGTGCCATGTTTTGTTTTCCCAGCCTGCCGCAACAGTCGTGCAGCTGATATACCCTGCAGGTTCGGCGACTGTGTCTTTGGGTGCGGGTACCGCGGTAGTGATTACGGTTGTGGTGGTTGTCGTTGTCGATTTGGCGGGGGCCTGTGCCAGTGCACTGGTCAAGCCCAGGGACAGCGGGGCCACAAGGATAATAGGAATAACGAAACGATTGAATTGCATAAATTTCTTCCTGAGAATGTGGAGCAGCTTAGCGGGCCTGTCGCGCTGCGGGGTATCGACAGCACGGCCTATACTAGTTATCCACAAATGAATACTCTGTTCGATGGCGCACAGATTTGGCGTTGTTATCTCTCTTCAATGCGGCTCTCGCCATGGGAGGAATGAAGCCGCTGTTGGGCCACCTTCGATGAAGAGGAAAGACTCTTTATGGAACTATATATGGATCATGTGATATCTCACCCAAAGTGCGATTTCATCCGGGCGCAGTCCCGGTATCTGGACTCCACTCAATTGAATGGTCCTGCCAACACGATTGCGAGTGTCACCCGGCTCCGAGGGGTCTACTGAATGATTATCTTTACCACAGGTAATAGAGGGCGCGAACTGCCGAGGAATCGCACTGTCAAAGTGAGACTGGTTGCCGCGGGATAAAGGCATGATGAAGACGTCAAACAGCGCACCCGTTAGGCCCTGCATCCTGACAATTAATGGCGGTTCCTCGAGCATCAAGTTCGCCCTGTTCGAAGTGGCCGATCCGCCCCGCCGGGTTTTGCATGGCGTGATAGAGAGAATTGGACAGCCGCATTCCACTTTGCGGGTAACAGGCCTGAATTCGGTTGACCCGGTTTCGCAGCCGGTGACGGCCATGGATCACACTGCAGCGGTAGATGCCCTGGTAGGCAGCCTGCGCGACCACCTAGGTGATGACACGTTGCACGCCGTGGGGCATCGCATCGTCCACGGCGGACCCGATTACTGCACGGCTCAGCTGATTACTCCCGAGATGCTCGAGGCACTGCGCGCGCTCAGCGCATTCGACCCCGAGCACCTGCCGCGAGAGATCCTGTTGGTGGAGGAATTGCATCGACGATTCCCCAGTCTGCCCCAGGTGGCGTGTTTCGACACGACGTTTCACGTGGACCTGCCGCGCGTCGCGCGACTATTACCGATTCCCCGGCGCTACGAGGCCCAAGGGTTGCGACGCTACGGATTTCACGGCCTGTCATACGCGTATCTCCTGGAGGAACTCGCGCAACTCGCCGGACCGCAAGCCGCGAGGGGTCGGATTATTCTCGCGCATCTCGGAAACGGTGCGAGCCTGGCGGCGGTACACCGCGGTAAGCCGGTGGACACCAGCATGAGTTTCACCCCTGCGTCCGGGGTACCGATGAGCACGCGTTCCGGCGATCTTGATCCCGGCCTGTTCTGGTATCTGGCGCGCACCGAAAACATGAGCGCCATGCAGTTCAACAGGATGGTCAATTCCGAGTCCGGACTGCTGGGGATATCCGAGACCAGTTCCGACGTGCGTGACCTGCTCGCAAGTGAACTGCAGGACATGCGCGCAGCGGAGGCTATTGCCGTGTTCTGCTATCAGGTCAAAAAATGTGTCGGGGCATTCGCGGCGTCTCTTGGCGGGCTGGATACGCTGGTATTTGCCGGTGGCATTGGGGAAAACGCCCCCACCATTCGCGCCCGTATCTGTGCGGGACTACAGTTTCTTGGGGTCGCATTGGAAGACCGCAAGAACAATGCGAACGACGATGTAATTTCCACAGCGACCAGTCCAGTGACCGTCCGCGTTATTCATACAGACGAGGAACAGATGATAGCCAGGACTGTCCGCGACGTGCTTGAACCTGGCGACCACAGGGGGGTTGAAAAGTGAATACCAATCCGCTTTCCACGGATCTTTTATACAAGATGGACGCTTACTGGCGTGCTGCCAACTACCTTGCAGTAGGTCAGATTTACCTTTATGACAATCCCTTGCTGCAACCACCGCTGAGCCTCGCCGATGTGAAGCGCATGCTACTGGGGCACTGGGGCACTACGCCCGGGCAGAATTTCATCTACGTACACCTGAACCGGGTCATCAAAAAATTCGACCTCGACATGCTGTATATATCGGGCCCCGGTCACGGTGGGCCGGCAGTGGTGGGCAATACTTACCTCGAGGGTACTTACAGCGAAATCTACCCCGATGTAAGCCAGGATGAGGTTGGGCTGCGAAAGCTGTTCAAGCAGTTTTCGTTTCCCGGAGGTATACCCAGCCACGCTTCACCGGAGTGTCCTGGCTCCATCCACGAGGGCGGCGAATTGGGCTACTCCCTCAGTCATGCCTTCGGGGCGGTGCTCGACAACCCCGACCTCATCGCCGCCTGTGTTATCGGAGACGGTGAGGCGGAAACGGGGCCACTGGCGACCGCCTGGCAGTCCAACAAATTCCTCAACCCGATCCTTGACGGTGCCGTGCTGCCTATACTGCATCTCAATGGTTACAAGATCAGTAATCCCACCGTGCTGGCGCGCATCGAGCGCGAGGAACTGGAGCAGTTTATCCGCGGTTGCGGCTGGACGCCCTACTTCGTCGAAGGCGACGAGCCGCAGGCGATGCATCAACTCATGGCGGGCACGCTGGAACAGGCCATCGAGGATATACGGCGTATACAGGTCTATGCTCGCGAAAACAAGGATGCAGGAAGGCCGCGTTGGCCGATGATTATCCTGCGATCGCCCAAGGGCTGGACCGGACCAGAGCAGGTCGACGGCTTGCAGGTCGAAGGTACCTTCCGTGCGCACCAGGTTCCGCTCCATCCGCATAACCATCCCGAACATCTCAAGCTGCTGGAGGACTGGCTCCGGAGCTACCGACCCCAGGAGCTCTTCGACCCGCAGGGCCGCCTGCTGCCGGAACTGGCGGAGCTGGCGCCCACGGGGGAACGGCGAATGGGCGCGAACCCCCATGCCAACGGCGGCACACTGCTGCGCGACCTGCATATGCCGGATTTTAACGACTATGCCGCCCCTGTGCCCGCGCCGGGCGCACCTGGTATTGGAGACACCCGTGTACTGGGACCCTTCCTGCGCGACGTGGCGAAGTTGAACAGCGAGCGGCGTAATTTTCGGATTTTCGGTCCGGACGAGACGCTCTCCAATGGACTCGGGGCACTGTTTGAAGTCACCCAACGCCAGTGGAATGCGGCGACGGCGGCAAACGACGAGTGGCTTGCGCCCAGCGGCCGTGTACTGGAGATGCTCAGCGAGCACCAGTGCGAGGGCTGGCTGGAGGGTTACCTGCTCACCGGGCGGCATGGCGTTTTCAACTGCTACGAGGCGTTCATTCATATTATCGACTCGATGTTCAACCAGCATGCCAAGTGGTTGAAGGTCAGCGCGCATCTGCCCTGGCGGTGCAAGATAGCCTCCCTCAACTACCTGCTGACCTCACATGTCTGGCGCCAGGACCACAACGGTTTCACGCACCAGGACCCGGGTTTCGTCGATTTGGTAGTGAACAAGAAGGCCGAAGTGATACGGGTGTACTTTCCACCGGATGCCAACTGCCTGCTGTCGGTGATGGATCACTGCCTGCGCAGTCGCCACTACGTCAATGTGGTGGTCGCCGGCAAACACCCGGCACCGCAATGGCTGAGCATGGAGGCTGCCGTGAGGCACTGCAGCGAGGGTATTGGTATCTGGCAGTGGGCCAGCAACGACCAGGCCGTTGCCCCCGACGTGGTTATGGCCTGCTGTGGTGACGTGCCCACCCTGGAGACCCTCGCTGCCGTATCCATTTTGCGTGAGCACCTGCCCGAGCTGAAAATCCGGGTAGTCAACGTGGTCGACCTGATGAAGTTGCAGCCGCCGAGCGAACACCCGCACGGCTTGAGTGACATGGATTTCGACGACCTGTTCACGAAAGATAGCCCGGTAATCTTCGCGTATCATGCCTATCCATGGCTGATCCACCGGCTGACTTACCGTCGCACCAATCACGACAACATCCATGTGCGCGGCTACAAGGAGGAAGGCACCATTACCACGCCCTTCGACATGACGGTACTCAACGATCTGGACCGCTTCCACCTGGTCATGGACGTGATAGACCGCGTGCCGAAAACCGGGGAGCGAGGTGTCTACCTGAAACAACAGCTCAAGGACAAGCTGATCACGCACAGGCGATACATCGAGAAATACGGCGAGGACATGCCAGAGATTCGCAATTGGCGATGGCAGGGAGCTGGCGCATGACCGGCGCTATACCGGCTGGGAAACGTGCTGCCGGCGCGGCATCGGGACAACCTTGCAATACGACCATGCTTGCTTCGGGCCCGCCGCAGGATCAGGATAGGATCGTGACGCGGCTTGCTTTTAGCGCCGGGGAAGAGAAGGCATAGCCCTATGCAGCCGAACCAGGAAGCAGCAGGTACGAACCATTCAGCCAATCACGGTGTGATCGTTTCGGTGCGCGGCAGCGTCGTGGAAATACGCTTTGAAGACAGACTGCCGCCGATTTATTCAGTGCTGCGTGCGGGTGCGGAGCAACAGATCGTCATCGAAGTATTGGTGCAGCTCGATGCACATCGCGTGCGCGGGATTGCACTGACGCACACCCAGGGCCTGGCCCGTGGCATGCCGGTCGAGGACTCTGGCGGTCCGCTACTGGCACCGGTGGGCAAGGGGGTGCTGTCGCGAATGTTTGACGTATTTGGCAACGCCATCGATCGGCAGGCGCCGCCGTCGGATGTGCAATGGAGATCCGTGCATCATTCACCCCCTGCGCTGGCGCGACGCTCCACCAAGTCTGAAATATTTGCGACGGGCATCAAGGTCATTGATGTGCTGGCGCCTCTGGAGCGCGGTGGCAAGGCCGGCCTGTTTGGCGGGGCAGGCGTGGGCAAGACCGTACTGCTCACCGAAATGATCCACAACATGATCGGTCACCAGGAGGGCGTCAGTATTTTTTGCGGTATCGGCGAACGCTGCCGCGAAGGCGAGGAGCTGTACCGCGATATGCAGCAGGCCGGTGTTTTACCAAATATGGTGATGATTTTCGGTCAAATGAATGAACCCCCTGGCGCCCGTTTTCGCGTCGGCCACGCCGCACTGACTATGGCCGAATATTTCCGTGACGATGAACATCGTGACGTATTGCTGCTCATCGACAATATTTTCCGCTTCATCCAGGCCGGCTCGGAGGTGTCCGGCATGATGGGACAGATGCCGTCACGTCTTGGTTACCAGCCCACCATGGGCACCGAGCTGTCGCAACTGGAGGAGCGCATCGCCAATACCGATCACGGCGCCATCACCTCGATCCAGGCCGTGTATGTGCCGGCGGACGATTTTACCGATCCGGCGGCGGTGCATACCTTTTCGCACCTCTCCGCTTCCATTGTGCTCTCGCGCGATCGGGCCAGTGAAGGCCTGTATCCGGCCATTGATCCATTGCAATCCAGCTCCAAGATGGCCACACCGGGCATCGTTGGCGAACGACACTACAGCCTCGCCCAGGAAGTCCGACGCACGCTGGCGCAATATGCGGAACTCAAGGACATCATCGCCATGCTTGGCCTCGAGCAGCTGTCGCCGCAGGATCGCAACGTGGTCGCCCGTGCCCGCCGGCTGGAAAGATTTCTCACCCAGCCTTTTTTCACCACGGAGCAATTTACCGGGTTGCAGGGCAAGCTGGTCAGTCTTGACGACGCACTGGACGGGTGTGAACGTATAATGGCGGACGAGTTCAAGGATTATCCTGAAAGCGCGCTATACATGATCGGGGCGGCCGACGAAGCGAAGCAGAATGCGGGCTCAGGTACGAAATCCGCGAAAGACGTCAAACATCCTGCAACCGACACCCATGAATCTTAAAATTTTCCTGCCGTTCGGAATATTTGCGGAGAAAACAGCCGTATTGCGTATTGTCGCGGAGACGCGTGATGGCTCGCTGGGACTCCTGCCCAGGCGTCTCGATTGCGTGGCCGCGCTCGCACCGGGGATTCTGGTGTATGAAACCCAGGCGGACGGCGAGGCTTACTTGGCCGTGGACGAAGGGATATTGGTCAAGACCGGGGCGGACGTGCTCGTGTCAGTACGCCGCGCCCTGGGTGGCACCGATCTTGGCCAGTTGCGCGAAGCTGTCGAGAACGAATTCCTGGCCCTCGACGAACAGGAACAGAGCCTGCGCACCGCGATGGCGAAACTGGAAAGCGGATTTCTGCGCCGCTTCGCGACCTTTCACCATGACTGACGATCCTAACGACAAACCATCAAAGGATGGTTCCGCCTTTACTGAGGAGGTAGGCGCCAAGGCGTCGCGCAAGCTAAAGGCGCAGCGCAACCCGGCACCCGGAGTCTGGTTCGGACTGGGTATGATGGGCCTGGTCGGGTGGTCAGTGACGGTGCCGACGTTACTCGGCGCGGCGCTCGGTATCTGGATTGACAAACACCACCCGGGCGAGCATTCCTGGACGCTGGCCCTGTTGATGGCGGGGCTCGCGATTGGATGCCTGAACGCCTGGCACTGGGTGGACAAGGAAGACAAGGCGATGCGTGACCAACCGGAGAAGGACGATGAGTGACATACCCGACCTGGCACTGTCAGGAGTCGCCGGTATCGCGCTGGGTGCATTTTTTTTCGGCGGCCTGTGGTGGACGATACAACTCGCCGTTTTGTCACAACGCCCGGCAATGCTATTTCTCGGCAGCCTGCTATTGCGCATGAGCGTAGCGCTGGCGGGCTTCTATTTTGTCAGTCACGGGGATTGGCAGCGACTGCTGGTATGCCTGTTGGGGTTTGTCGTGGCGCGTCTGGTCGCTGTACGAATGACTCGCCCGGCGGCTGAACCGGAGCGCTCCCGTGCCCGTGAGGCCCGTCATGCGCCTTAGCCCCGACGAGATCATTTTCTGGCAAGATGGATTTCTAAGGCTCAATGGCACGATCGTGTTCACGTGGGGGCTGATGTTGCTGATGACAGTCGGGTCTCTGTTGATTACCCGACGGCTGTCCACCGGGTTGAAGCGCTCGCGCTGGCAGAATCTGCTGGAAATAGTAGTCACCGGCATCGAAAAACAGATAGAAGACGTCGGCCTGCCACACGCGCGAAAATTCCTGCCCTTTCTCGGCACGTTGTTCCTGTTTGTCGCTACCGCCGCACTTTGCACCGTCATTCCAGGTTACGAACCCCCTACCGGTTCGCTGTCCACCACGGCGGCACTGGCGTTATGCGTGCTGGTAGCGGTGCCGTTGTTCGGTATTGAGGATCAGGGCATGGTTGGCTACCTCAAGTCCTACATCGAGCCAACGGTTATCATGCTGCCGTTCAACATCATCAGCGAGATCTCGCGTACCCTGGCTCTGGCGGTGCGCTTATTCGGCAATATGATGAGTGGCTCCATGATCATCGCTATTCTCCTGACCATCACGCCATTCGTATTCCCCATTTTCATGACGCTGCTTGGACTGCTTACGGGCATGGTGCAGGCCTATATTTTCAGCATTCTGGCTGCTGTCTACATCGCAGCCGCCATGCGTGTACGCAAACCACAACTTGCCGCCAGCCAGGTAAGAGAAAAGAAGCCAGTGCCTTGAAACAACTGTTACCAGAGGAGACAACATGGACAGCATGACCATTATTGCAGTGGTATCTATTTTTACTGCGGGCATCACCATCGCGATCGGTGTCATCGGGCCTTCGCTGGGCGAAGGGCGGGCGGTTGCCACCGCGCTTACCTCTCTGGCGCAGCAACCTGATGCCTCTGCTACCATCACGCGAACACTATTTGTTGGACTGGCGATGATCGAATCCACCGCCATCTATTGTTTTGTCGTATCAATGATCCTCATTTTTGCCAATCCGTTCTGGAATTATGTCATTGCGCAGTCCGCGGGTAAGTAAGCCATGCTGATTGACTGGTTCACCGTCGGGGCGCAAGCACTCAACTTCCTGATACTGGTGTGGTTGATGAAGCGTTTTCTCTATCAGCCGATTCTCCGCGCACTGGATGCCCGCGAGAAGCAGATCGCGGCGAAGCTCGCCGACGCAGCCGCGAAAGAAGCCGAAGCGCTAAAGGAACGGGATCAATTCCAGCACAAGAACGAAGAATTCGACAAGCAGCGCGCCGCGCTCCTGAACAAAGCAACCGAAGAGGCGAAAACTGAACGCCTGCGTCTGCTCGACGAGGCGCGCAAGGCTGCGGATGCCCTGAGTGCCAGGTATCAGGAATCCGTTATCAGTGACGCGCGCAACCTGCGTGGAACCCTCAGCCGCCAAACGCAGGAAGAGGTGTTCGCCATTACGCGCAAGACACTTGCAGACCTTGCCGATGCAAGCCTCGAGGCGCACATGGCGGGTGTATTTATTGAACGCTTGCGAACCATGCCGGACGACCTCAAGGCAGCGTTCAGCGGCGCGCTCAAGACCAGAACTGAACCGGCGCTACTGCGCAGCGCGTTCGACCTGCCAGTGGCGCAGCGTGAGTCAATACAGCAAGCGATCAACGAGACCTTCTCCTTGGATGTCCAGATTCGCTTCGAGACGTCACCAAACGTGGTTAGCGGGATCGAACTCAGCGCCAATGGACGCAAGCTCGCGTGGAGCATTGCCGATTATCTCACTTCAATGGAGAAGCGCGTCGACAACGTGTTGGTGGAACTGTCCCATCCTGAAACCAAACCTGAGGCCAGGGACGAGGCCGGTTCGGAGTCCACAACGGCAACCACCGCGCCCGGGAAGACCGCGTGAGCACGCCGCCCGATTCTCTGAAAGACGGCGTTGATCTGGCGTTCACCGGCCTGAAAAGGGTGCGCGAGACTTTCACACCGCAACTGGCAATATACGAGGTGGGCACTATCACCGGCGTCTCCACGGGCATCGCTCGAATCTCCGGACTCCCCGGCGTGGGCTTTGAGGAGCTGGTGAAATTTCCGGGCAATGTGTTCGGCATTGCCTTCAACGTGGATGAGGATGAAATCGGTGTCGTGCTGCTGGGCGAGTACTGGCATTTGCACGCAGGTGATGAAGTCGAGCGTACCGGCCGGGTTATGGATGTGGCCGTCGGCGATGAATTGCTGGGACGCGTCATCGACCCGCTCGGCCGGCCACTCGACGGTAACGGGCCAGTGATGGCCAGCGAACGCCTGCCCATTGAGCGTCCGGCTCCGCCTATCATGGACCGCGCGCCTGTCAGCATTCCACTGAATACCGGCCTGAAAGTCGTCGATGCGCTCATACCGATAGGGCGTGGTCAGCGCGAGCTGATTCTGGGCGACCGGCAGACGGGCAAGACCGCCATTGCGATAGACACGATTCTCAATCAACGTGGCAAGGATGTGTTGTGTGTCGATTGCGCTGTTGGCCAGCGCGCCTCTGCCGTGGCGAAGACCGTGGCGATCCTGCAGGCGCAGGGCGCGATGGACTACAGCGTGGTAATGGTCACAGAGGGCAATGACCCACCGGGGCTCGCCTACATAGCGCCTTACGCCGCCACCAGCATCGCGGAGCATTTCATGGAGCGAGGCCGCGATGTGCTCATCGTTTACGATGATCTTACCCATCATGCCCGTGCCTATCGCGAGCTTTCCCTGCTGTTGCGACGGCCACCCGGTCGCGAAGCCTTTCCCGGCGACATATTCTATATACATTCCCGGCTATTGGAGCGGGCGACCCATCTACGCGAGGAACGAGGTGGTGGTTCCCTAACCGCGCTGCCCATTATCGAAACAGAAGCGCAGGACATTTCCGCCTACATTCCGACCAACCTCATTTCCATCACGGACGGCCAGATCTACCTTTCGCCGACGCTGTTTGAATTGGGCGTGCTGCCCGCGGTCGATGTCGGCAAGTCCGTATCACGCGTGGGGGGCAAAGCACAACTGGCCGCCTATCGCGCAGTGGCGGGCGACCTGAAGCTCGCCTATGCGCAGTTTGAGGAACTTGAGACCTTCGCCCGTTTTGGGGCACACCTGGATGAAAGTACCCGCAAGACCATCGAGCACGGGCGGCGTATCCGTGCGTGTCTCAAACAGTCGGAACTCGCCCCGGTATCCGTAACCGAACAGATCGCCATTCTACTGGCATTGTCGGCGAAACTATTTGATAACGTGCCGCTGGACCGGATGACGGACGCGGAACAGAGTGTGCGCAAGGCGGTGGCGGACATCCCGGTGGAGTTGAGCGCGCGATTGGATGGCGGCCAGAAAATGAGCGATGATGATCATGAAGCGATTATTCAAATCGTGCGTGAGGCGCTCGCGCAATTTCAACCCGATCCGGGACCCAATCCCGGGGTAAGCTCATGAGCGACACCACGGCCAGCCTCCTGCGCAAGCTCAATAGTGCCGGAGATTTACAGGGCGTCGTACGGACCATGAAGGCGCTGGCCGCTTCGAATGTCGGCCAGTACGAACAATCAGTGCGTGCCCTGGGCGACTATTATCGCACCGTGGAACTGGGATTGGGTCTTTGTTTCCGCGGCACCGATTCAACAGCAAGGACAGTAGAGACAAGACCAACTGAAGCCGCCGTCATAGGCGCGGTGGTGTTCGGATCAGACCAGGGACTGGTGGGCCAGTTTAACGATGTGGTAGCTGATTACACGCGGACGACGCTGGCAGCGCTACCCGGCAAACCCCGGGTCTGGGCCGTCGGCGAGCGCGTTCACGCCAGCCTGGCTGACAGGGGCATGCCGCCCACGGGTCTTTACGCCGTGCCGAACTCCGTAAGGGCTATCACCGGACTCGTTGGCCAGATTCTTGTCGAGAGCGAATCGCTTCGCAGCCAGGGTGAACTCGCCGAGCTCTACCTTCTTTATAATCGGCCCACGTCCGGGTCGAGCTATGTGCCTGTCAGTCAACGACTGCTACCGCTGGACGAACAGTGGCGCCGAGAGTTAGCGGATCGCCCCTGGCCAACGGGAAGCCTTCCCGAGGTTATGGGTGGCGCGACCGCGACCCTTCGGGCGCTCATCAGCGAATATCTCTTTATCTCACTGTTTCGCGCGTGCGCCGAGTCCCTGGCTAGCGAAAACGCGAGTCGCCTCGCGGCGATGCAGCGTGCTGACAAGAATATCGATGAACTGCTGGAGCAGCTCAATGGCGCATTTCACCGTTTACGCCAGAGTGGCATCGACGAGGAACTGTTTGACGTAATCACCGGTTTCGAGGCGCTGATGGGAACGAGACACGCACGCCAAAGGACTGAGCGGCCGCGTTGAAACCTTCTGACGGTCGCCTTATCGCTACAGGATTCGCCAGTGGTGCGTGGGGCAATGCCTCGATACAAGAACTGGCCTTGAACAATCGCTTGGTGATGGGTGTGCTGGCGGGTCTGGACGAGCGGCAGATTATTGGTAGATCAGTCATTCCAATGGATAAGCCCACACCGGCCTGCTGAATCGGCTCAGCTCCACCACTGCTGCGAATACAGAATCCTCTGCATGGAAATCGGCTATTTTACTTTTTATATCCGATAGTTAGGTAGCGGTCCCGGTCACCTGAATTTTCCCCTGGCTGAAATTATTGCGTATCGAAGGCCGCGATAGCCTACCGTGAATTATTGACAGTGTTTTGTGCTGTCAATGTCAGGGTACCACTTTTATACTCCCCCTTGTCCCGCTTACCGAAATTCCGCCACGGAGAAATAGAACATGAAGAAACTAACCCTTGCGCTGTTGTTTTCTGGACTGGCTACATCCGCATTGGCAATGGATCCTATGCCCAGAGAAGCCGGATTTTCAGGCTTCGTGTCGCTCGGCGCGGCCGGCGGTCTGGTTAAGTCCAATTTTTTGGCCCAGGTCCTCAACGTTGATCTGAGCAATGACACCATCTACGTCTACGATTCGCCCGACCAGACGAATATCATAATTCCCAGCTTCGACTATAACGTCGGGTACACCTTCGACAGCAAGAAGACTCGTGTTTATCTGGGGACTGCCGTTGAAAACGCCATCGATTTTTCCAGTAACACCGTGCTGGCGGTGCGTCATGACTTCGACGCGCTCGGCAGTATCGAACTGGCAGGGTTAGCCCCATCCGCAGCCCAGGTCGAAGTATGGTCGAACCCCTACCTGCTCGGCCAGAAGCGCAAGAGTACCGACTTCAGTTCCAGCGGCGGCCGCATTACCTGGGACAAGATTTTGGGCAGCGAGTTTGAGCTGATTGCAAATGTCCGGAAGATCAACATCGACGATGAATTAAGCGGACAAGACCTCGGGCTTACCACTGCCCAACAAAAATTGCTGGATCGCGAAGGTGATGTCAGCCGATATGAGCTCGGCTACGCGGCCAGGCTCTCCGGTGGTGACCTCACGGTGCGCCCGAGCGTTGCCTACATAGATCGCAATCTTGATGGTAACGCCATGGCGCAGGACGGCTACGAACTCGGCGTCAGCTTTTTGTATGATACGCCAGACTACAAGTGGCTGAACCGGGCGGTGTACCAGGACCTCAACGGCGACCAGGAAAACCCCATTTTTAATCAAAAGAACGATGCGCAGGTCTATGTCCTGGCCAGCGAACTACGCATCCTCAACCCGTTCGGCCTGGACAAGTGGACCACGACTTTGGGTGTTCAGTGGGCTGAAAATAGCGCAGACATCAACTTTAACAAAAGTTCCGTGGCGATGTTCTCAGCCCGTATTGGCCGCAGCTTCTAGCGCGGTAGCCAGATGAAATGCTCCGTGCAAACGGGTTTGCACAGGCGCGCGCTGATGGGGCTACGCGCGGCTCACCTGCTCGATAACTGACGATACTCCCGTCCATTGCCGACCTGGTGCCCTGCCGCTGGCAGGAGTACGGAATTGCCCCTGGCTTCCGGTCTGGAGCGCAGTGAATTATCACCCTGCCGGCCGATCGCCATCACTTGACTCGTCACTGCCCACCGTCCTTCCGTCCGGTTAGTCCGGCATCCTTTGACTGGGCGCACATCGCGGCTGTCAACTTGTCGCTAACCGGGGTCACTGTTACATTTGGGCCAGGGCTATTGGCAAATGATAAATGCTGATGGAATAACACCATAAGCCGAAGGATGACATCCATGCGTTACCTCGCACGTACTGCCGGAACCCTGACTGCCGAGGTTCGGTTCTCCCGGTGCTCTGAAAAAGCCGTCTCCGCGAATCGAGGCTCGGGGCACCGAAGGAAAAGGCGCGTGGCGGATTCCGTTTTATGTGCGGCATTGCTGCTGCTCGGAGCCTGCTCAAGCTCCGACGATAACGGGGCGGTATCCGCTGCCTTACCGCAGGATCACGCAGTTGGCATGACGTCGATGACCTTCATCGACACTTCCCGGCCTACAGCCGCGCACGGACCCGTGCCGGAAGCCTCCACGCGAACGATCGAAACCACGATCATGTATCCGGCGGCCGGGATTCCCGGAGCCGCTGTCGCGACCGGCGCAGACGTCGATCGGGTCGGTCGCCCCTTTCCCCTGATCGTGCTATCGCACGGGCTCGGAGGCACGATCGAGTACCTGCTGCCCCTGGCCGAAGTCTGGGCTGCGAGAGGATACGTGGTGGCGTTGCCAAAGTTCCCGCTCACCCACAACGCAACGCCGGGCGGACCCGTCGCCCAGGACGTGCAGAACCAGCCAGCGGACGTCAGCTTTGTCATCGACGAGTTGCTGGCCGAGTCCAATACCTCAGGTGGCCTGCTCAACAACGCCGTCAACGCCGGTGAAATCGCCGCCAGTGGGCACTCCAATGGGGGCATTACAACCTACGGGCTCGTCGCCAACTCCTGCTGTCGTGACCAGCGTATCGACGCCGCGGTGGTGCTCTCGGGCGCGGTATCACCGTTCGCGGGGGGCGAGTACGACCTGTCGGACACTCCGCCCATTCTCGTCGTGCACGGCGTCGACGATGTTCTGACAAATTACAACCAGGCCGTGCGCGATTACAACCAGATTCGACCACCCAAGGGCCTGCTCACGCTGGAGGCCTCCAGCCATGGCTCCTATCTCGCTACCGACGATGCGGCCTTTGACGTGTTCGCCCAGGCCACTGCCGACTTTCTCGATGGCGAACTGCGCAGCGACAGCGCGGCGCTGGGACGATTGCCCGACTATCAGGTCCCCGGTGTGGCTACCATGCACTGGGCACCCGACGACGCGTCGAACATCCCGGTCGAACTGCTTCCCGAACCCGAGACGAACCGCCAGGCATTCCTCAGCGCCGATAGCGACCTGGTCGATGGGCAGGTCATCACTGTGACCTGGAGCGGGTTTCTTCCAGGCAAGGTCGTCAACATCATGCAGTGCACCGGTGATGTCAACGGCGGTGCCGCGGCCTGCAACATTTCCGGGGGGATCATCCTGTACCCGGACCCGGAAGGCATGGGCAGTCTTGAGTTGGTCATCCACACTGGTCCCATCGGCAACGGGGTGTGTGACAGCGCAAACCCCTGCACCGTCATAGTCAATGACGCCAGCCTGACCGAGGAGGAGGCCATCATTCGTATCCCGATCACCCTGGCCGACTGAGCCCTCAATGCCGCGACTGATCTGTCGCTGTGCTTGCGGACGCACCGTCGTAATGGCATATCAATCGTTTGCATAAACATCTTGCAGCATCGCGACCAAGCTGGACTTGATGACGCCGATGCGGTCCGATTCATGGTGTTTTGTGCTATTATGACAGACCGCCGATTGACTCCGAACGCCATGGTTCCACACCCATGAAATGAGAGAGTCGAAAGCTTATAGCTATCACCCGGCACCCGTGTAACAAGTACTGTCGCGGATTGCTCAGGTTGCCCTGAGTGGCCCTGCGCCAGAGTTCGGAGAAATCTATCTTTCGCAAGAAACTTCGACTTCCTGCCAGAAGAAAAAACCTGCTCCGTGACGATACGGACATCGAATTATTGCGCGCCGAATTGCTCAGCATCGAGCAACTAAAACGATACGCCGCAACGCTCGCCAGTCAGCATCAAATTGATTTCAAACCGGGTCCTGACAGGCTCCTTCCCCGACTGGCAGACAATGAACGTGTGCTGCTGGCCGCCTATGACATGGTCACAGCGGTCGCCAAACCCGGTGACCGGGTTGTGCCAGCAGAAGCCTGGTTGCTCGATAATTTCTACCTGATTGAACAGCAAATCGGCACCACAAAACGCCTGCTCCCGCGGAATTATAGTCGGCAGTTACCGCGATTGCTGGAAGGCAAATCAACAGGCTTCCCGCGTATCTATGATCTGGCCCTGGAACTCATCTCCCACATGGATGGCCGTGTCGACAGTGACAACGTTGCTGAATTTGTGACTGCCTATCAATCGTCCACCTCACTTCAATTGGGTGAGCTTTGGGCGTTTCCCATCATGCTTCAGCTGGCTTTGCTCGAAAATTTGCGTCGTATTGCACAACGTATTGCTCGTAGGCGTGAAGAACAGACCGTGGCGACCACCTGGGCAAACCGCATGCTGGCGACGGCAGAAAAAGAGCCCAAGCGCCTGATTCAACTGTTAGCCGAGTTCGCCAATGCCGATGTACCGCTGACTGCACCCTTCGTTGAGGAATTTTATGCCAGCCTGCAAGCACAGGGGCCAGCCATGGCGTTTGTCCAGACCTGGGTCGAACAAACGCTGGCCGAACAGGGCGTAACGGCTACACAACTCGCTGCCGCGGATGCCAGAACGGCGGCAGCCAACCAGATATCCATTGCCAACAGTATCGGCAGTCTGCGCGTGATTGGAGCGATGGACTGGCGAGAGTTCGTCGAATCGCTCAGCCTCGTTGAACTGAAACTTTGTACGGATCCCGCCGGAATCCATGCCAAACAGGACTTTGCGACTCGCGACCAGTATCGCCACGTCATTGAAGATCTGGCCAGACTGAGCGAGTGCTCCGAGATCGGGATCGCGGAACAAGCCGTCGAACTGGCACGGAAAGCCCTGCAGGAATCAGGCAAAAGTAATCGGTCTTCGCATGTCGGGTACTACCTCATTGATCGAGGTCGTGTACAACTGGAGCAGGCAGTCGGCTGCCACCATCTCTGGACGCTAAAACCCGCTCGAGCGAGTATGGCTTTTCGCCTGACCCTCTATGTTTGTGCTGTGCTGGCCTTCACCACACTGCTGACGGCAGCGGCGCTGCACCACTTTGATGATTTATTGATCGACAGCTGGCACTATTGGGTTCTTGCGACCAGCGGCATGATTGCCGCTTCGGCAATGGTGATTCCACTGGTCAACAGGTTGGTCACCTTGTTTTTGCCACCTCGCGTCCTGCCCCGTATCGATTTCTCAAATGGCATTCCCGCTGCTCACCGCACGATGGTCGTGGTACCGACTCTGCTGAGCACACCACAGGAAGTTGACAACATAGTCGAGGCCATGGAAATCCGCTATCTCGGCAATCGGGATGCGAATCTGTTTTTTGCCATCCTGTCGGATTTTCGCGATGCGCCCGAGGAAACTCTCCCGGAAGATGCTGACTTGCTCACCTATGCCAGCGCCTCTATACAGGCGCTCAACGAGCGCTATAAGGAGGATCGACAGGGTATTTTCTACCTGTTTCACCGCCCACGTGTCTGGAATCCAAATGAACAAGTGTGGATGGGCTACGAGAGAAAACGCGGCAAACTGGAACAGTTCAACGCCTTACTGCGCGGGCAGGACCATGGTGCGTTTTCCGACATCGTGGGCGATGCCACTCGCCTGGAGTCAATCTCGTACGTCATTACACTCGATACCGATACTCAGCTGCCACGCGATACCGCGTTCGCCCTGGTCGGCAACATGGCCCATCCCCTGAATCGACCACTGTACGACGCTGAAAAGGGGCGCATTGTCGAGGGTTACGCCATCCTGCAGCCACGTACCTCTATCAGCCTGGTCAGTGCTGGCAAGTCGAGGTTCAGCAGGCTATTTGCAGGTGAGTCAGGCATCGATCCCTATACACGCGAGGTATCCGATGTCTACCAGGACATATTCGCCGAGGGATCCTATGTCGGTAAAGGCATATACGACGTGGATGCGTTCCGCGAGGCTGTCGACGGACGCTTCCCGGAGAATCTGATTCTCAGTCACGACCTGCTCGAAGGCGGATATGCCCGTTCCGCCCTGGTATCAGACATTGAACTTATCGAAGAGCATCCTTCCAGCTACGCAATCGAGGCAAGCCGACGCCATCGGTGGATACGGGGTGACTGGCAATTGGCTGGATGGCTGCTCCCGCGGGTGCGGACTCAGTGCCCCGAAGGGACTAAAGCGAAGTATCAGGCCAACCCATTAAGTGCCTTGTCTGTCTGGAAAATATTCGACAACCTGCGTCGCAGCCTGATATCCACATCACTGCTTGTCATGTTGATCAGTGGTTGGCTGTTGGGTCCTGGCGCTGCCTGGGACTGGTCGCTCTTCGTGGTAGGCATACTGATGATACCCGTCGTGTGCAATAGTGTGATTGACCTCGTTCGTAAGCCCTCCGGGCATGACTGGCTGGTGCACTGGTTCCTGACCTACCGTTCCGCCCGACAACCGGCCATGGTCGGATTTCTTGCTCTGGCATTCCTCCCCTATGATGCCGCCATTTGCCTGAACGCCATCTTGCGCTCCGGCATTCAGATGCTGTTTACCAACCGCGGGTTATTGATCTGGCAACTGGCCTCCTATACGCGACGCAACGCAAGCCAGGCATTGATGGAATATTGTCGCGAAATGTGGGTTGGACCTACGCTGGCAATCCTGCTGGCGATTGCGCTTTGGCCATTGCCGTTACTGGAGGGCCTTTCCTGTGCACCGGTCCTGCTGCTTTGGCTGACCTCCCCCGCACTGGCATGGTGGATAAGCAAGCGGCCTGGGTCTTCCTCGCCGCAACTGAACCGGGAACAACAGGGGTTTCTCCGTACGCTGACTCGCAGAACCTGGCGCTATTTCGATGATTTTGTTGGCCCGCTGGATAATTGGCTTCCGCCTGACAATTACCAGGAATATCCAGCGCCCGCCATTGCCAGCAGAACTTCGCCGACCAACATGGGCATGGCGTTGCTAGCCAATTTATCAGCCTATGACTTCGGCTACCTCTGTGGAAAGGAACTACTGCAACGCACGGATAACACGCTTGCGGCCATGGAAAAGCTGGAGCGCTATCGCGGCCACTTATTCAACTGGTATGACACACGTACATTGCTCCCCCTCCATCCGCAATATGTTTCCTCTGTCGATAGTGGCAACCTGGCCGGCTGTCTGCTCACCTTACAAGCTGGCCTGGAAGAGCTAAAGGAGCGGCCAGCGCTTCCCAAAAATGCTTTCCAGGGTTTGCAGGACACCTTGCAGATCCTGGCAGGGCTGGCACCCAAAGAGACCACACCCGACCTGGTCATCCACATACAGCTACTGCAAGAAAAGCTGAAAGGACTCTCCATCGGCGGATCACCCAATACATTGGATGATGCCAGAATTGCGTTCTCGGAATTGAAACAGGCTGCGGATTCATTGATAGCCTGGCTACCTTCCGCAATGGATATCGATGACGAGTTGCACTACTGGTCACGCGCATTCGAGAAGCAAAGTCGTGCAATGCACGATGACCTTGAATCTTTTGGGCAGTCGCCGGCGTCTTTGCACGGTATACCAAACCTGCATGAACTGAGCGTTTTATCCAATGAAACCGCAAGGGAGCGACTCGAATGGATCGACGATCTGGTCAATCGCTGCCGCGAGCTGGCACGGATGGATTTTGAATTTCTTTACGACGCCTCCCGCTGCTTGTTGAGCATCGGGTACGACGTGGGAGAACGTCGCCGCGACCCGGCTTGTTATGACATGCTCGCATCCGAGGCACGGCTGGCCAGCTTCCTGCTCATCGCGCAAGGACAGGTTCCGCAGAAACACTGGTTTGCGCTAGGCCGGCTACTGACGAGTCATCTGGGAGAAGTCAGCCTCATTTCCTGGAGCGGGTCGATGTTCGAGTACCTCATGCCAGGTTTGATCATGCCAAGTTATGAAAACACCCTGCTCGAGCAGACCTGCAAGTCGGCGGTCGCACGTCAGATTGAGTATGGAAAACAGCGCGCAGTGCCGTGGGGTATCTCCGAGTCCTGTTACAACGCCACGGACATGCATCAGGTGTATCAATATCGCGCCTTTGGCGTACCTGGCATGGGTCTCAAACGAGGATTGGGTGACGACCTGGTGATCGCTCCGTACGCGACCGCGCTAGCACTTATTGTGACGCCATTGGAGGCCTGCCGCAATTTGCAGTTGCTCTCCACTCTTGGATTCATGGGTTCCCATGGGCTCTACGAGGCAATTGATTACACCGCGTCGCGCGTCCCCAGGGGAAAGAATTTCGCCATCGTTCGTACTTTCATGGCTCACCATCAAGGCATGAGTCTACTGGCGCTTGCTCACCTGTTACTCAATCAACCGATGCAGCGTCGTTTCCTGTCGGACCCTTTGGTACGATCAACGGATTTGTTGCTACAGGAACGCATACCGAAGGAGGGAGCCACGCTGCAGCCCCACACGGCGGAAGTCAGCGCCGCCGCCCGTCCGGTTGACGCCGATTCGCGCAGTATTGTTCGTTGCTTTACAGATCCGAATACGGCGATTCCGGAGGTACACCTTTTATCAAATGGCAAATACCACGTGATGGCCAATCACGCAGGGGGAGGTTATAGCTGCTGGCGCGATCTTGCGGTAACTCGATGGCGCGAGGATATCTCCCTGGATAACTGGGGCACTTTTGTTTATTTGCGCGATACAGACACGGGTCACTACTGGTCTGCGACCTATCAACCAACATTGCGCAGGGCCGATCACTACGAGGCGATTTTTGTCCAGGCCAGGGCGGAATACCGGCGACGGGACGAATCGATTGAGGCACATACCGAGATCAGCGTTTCACCGGAAGACGATGTTGAAATTCGTCGTATTACACTTACCAACCTGTCCTCCCGTGTCAGACATATCGAAGTGACCAGTTATGCAGAAGTGCTGCTGGTGCCCCTTAATTCAGACCTCGCGCACAGGGCCTTCAGCAACCTGTTCGTGCAAACTGAAATCCTACCCGATCAGAAAGCCATTCTTTGCACCCGGAGGGCCCGTACACCGGGGGAAAAGGTACCGTGGATGTTTCACCTCCTGGCCGCGCCAGGTGTCATTGCGGGCCAACCCTCGTTTGAAACCGATCGCGCAAAATTTGTAGGGCGAGGTCGAACTCCGGCAAAACCACTGGCAATGGATCGAGACCGACTGCTCACGCCTCTTTCGAATACCGATGGCTCGGTACTTGATCCAATCGTTTCCATCCGCCAGTCCATTACCCTGGCGCCGGATGAATCAATCTGCTTGCAGATCATTTCGGGCGCAGCAGACACGCGAGAGGCCGCTTTGGCGATACTGGAGAAGTATTGCGACAGGCACTTCGTCGAGCGAGCCTTTGAAATGGCATGGTTCCAGAGCCAGGAAGTACTGCGTCACCTGAATATCACCGAGGCCGATGCCCAGCTCTATGGCCGGCTCGCAGGTTCGGTGATTTACAGCAGCGCATTGCGTCGCGCACAGCAGGGTCAGATCGGTCGCAACCGACTGGGGCAATCGGCTCTCTGGCGCTTTGCAGTCTCGGGCGATCGGCCAATCGTTCTGGTTCGCATCTCAGATATCGACCGGATTGATCTCGTCAGGCAGCTATTACAAGCCCACGCCTATTGGCGGATGAAAGGCGTTATTACGGATCTTGTTATTTTGAATGAGGATTTCTCAGGCTACCGGGCGGTCCTGCACGACCAGATCATGGGGCTGATCAATACGGGCCCGGGAGCGCAGATCCTCGATACATCAGGCGGGATATTCCTGCGGCGTACTGAAGATCTTTCTGAGGAAGACCGCACGCTGTTTGAAACCGTCGCCCGCATTGTCCTGACGGACTCCGCGGAAACCCTGGCGGAACAGCTGGACCGTCGAATGTCAGCCGAACGTTTTCCCGCTCGCCTGCAACCAACCTTCATTACTAAAAAGGAAGAGGCGTACGAACCACTGGCCGACCGGGATCGCATTTTCTGCAATGGTCCCGGGGGATTCACCAGGGACGGCCGGGAGTACGTGATTACGCTGGAACCCAACCAGAACACGCCAGTACCCTGGGTGAATGTGATCGCCAGCCCGTACATCGGCACCGTAGTGAGCGAGAGTGGCAGCGCCTATTCCTGGGTTGAGAATGCTCACGAATTTCGCCTGACCAACTGGCACAATGATCCCGTCTGCGACAGCAGTGGGGAGGCGCTGTACATACGGGATGAGGAATCCGGTGCCTTCTGGTCCCCCACACCACTTCCGGCACGCGGTAATTCCGGTTACGTGTGCCGCCACGGGTTTGGCTACAGTGTATTTGAACATTACGAGAACGGTATCTTTTCCGAAATGTTTACCTATGTCGCCATGGATGCTCCCGTCAAATTTGTTGTGATCAAGCTTCGCAATAATTCCGGGCGTGATCGAGTCTTATCGCTTACGGGTTACTTGGAATTGGTCATGGGCGAGTGGCGCCATGGAAACATGATGCACATCACCACCGAGACGGATCCCCACAATGGTGTATTCCTGGCGCGAAATGCCTACGGGCGTGAGTGTGCCAACAGGGTTGTTTTCCTGCAAACCAGCGAGCGCCAACGCACGGTAACGGAAACCGACCGAGTTCCTCGACGCAACGGGTCACTGGCCCGTCCCGCTGCGATGCGGCGCACACAACTGTCCGGCAGGACAGGGGCAGGCCTTGATCCGTGTGCAGCGATGCAAACCCAGATTGACTTGGCCAATGGTCAGGAAAGAGAGATCGTTTTTACTTTCGGCGCCGCTGCAAATGCGGACGAAGCCCAGTATTTCGTCCGGCGATTCAGCGGACGAACAGGTGCGCGTACCGCCTGGAGTCAGTCTGGGAATACAATCACACGCCAGCGCGGTAGTGGACACACCAGACCCGGCGATGAACGTCATGGCGAATGGTTGCTGCTTTACCAGACGCTTTCTTCGCGTTTCTTGGGGACGCAGCGGCTACTACCAATCCGGAGGCGCCTATGGCTTCGCGATCAATTGCAGGACAGCATGGCCCTGTCCACGCCACGCCGTGGCTGGCGCGGGAGCAGTTGCTCCGCTGCGCCGAGCGCCAGTTTCCGCAAGGTGATGTGCAGCACTGGTGGCACCCTCCGAGAGGGCAGGGTGTGCGCACCCATTTTTCCGACGACTATCTCTGGCTCCCGTATGCCCTGAGTCGCTATGTGACGACCACAGGCGACTATGCCGTGCTGGACGAACCTGTACACTTTTTGGAAGGTCGGGAGTTATATGTCGAAGAGGAGGCCTATTACGACCAGCCGCAACGATCCACGGAAGTGGCGAATCTCTACCAGCACTGCGTTCTCGCCATCCAACACGGCCTGCGGTTTGGCATCCACAAATTGCCGCTGATGGGTTGCGGTGACTGGAACGACGGTATGAACCTGGTCGGGCACGCCGGCAAAGGTGAAAGCGTTTGGCTCGCCTGGTTCCTGTACGAGAACCTGCAGCTCTTTTCTGCCCTGGCAATGGACCGTGGAGACGAGGAATTTTCCAAGCTCTGCACACAGCAAAGCATCACTCTGCGCGACAATATCGAAGCGAACGCCTGGGACGGCGGCTGGTATCGGCGGGCCTATTTTGATGATGAAACACCTCTGGGTTCTGCACAAAACGACGAGTGCCAAATCGATTCCATCAGTCAGAGCTGGGCAGTCATTTCAGGTGGCGGAAACCCGACACGTACCCGCCAGGCAATGAGTGCCGTCGACAGGCGGCTTGTGCGGGAAGACGCAAAGTTAATCCAACTACTTGACCCCCCGTTCGACAAGTCAGATCTCGAGCCGGGATATATCAAGGGCTATGTTCCCGGCGTACGCGAGAACGGTGGTCAGTACACCCACGCGGCAATCTGGGTGACTACTGCCTTTGCCATGCTCGGGGAAAAGGAGCGCGCCTGGGAATTGTTTGACATGCTGAACCCTGTCAATCACGGCAAAACGCCTGAAGACATCAAACGCTATAAGGTCGAACCGTATGTGATGTGTGCAGATGTCTACGCGGCGCCACCCCACACCGGCCGCGGTGGCTGGACCTGGTACACGGGTGCCGCGGGATGGATGTATCGACTGGCGCTGGAAACTTTTCTGGGAATACAGCTGGAAGTAGACCATCTGCGCATTACGCCCAACGTTCCGAAGCATTGGAATGCCTACAAGGTTCACTACCGTTATAGGGAAACGGCGTACCACATCAGCATTCAGTATGCCGGTGATTCGCCCGGCTCGGCAATGCGCCTGACCCTGGATGGTCGGCTGCTGGACCAGGCATTGCCAGAGGGAGCAATGCGGGTGTCGGGAAGATTCCCCTTGGTGAACGACCAGCTTGAACATCATGTGGAAGTGAAACTGTCGCACTAGTGTAATGACGGATCGATTACCCGATCCCCGCAGAAGGGTTCTCAAGGATCAGATTACTTGCCGGTGTCGCCGCACACCGCGTTCGCATCGCCGCGATGGCTTCGCTTGAATTGTCAATACCCAAAGCGGCTGGCAGGTAGCGCCGGGGTAATCGTTCGTTTAATTGTACAAATCATTGCGCACGCCTACCTTCATTGCGCGGGGTGAAGCGATAGGTGCACCTCTTCCCTCCGGGTCGGCAAACGACGTTGCCCGCTCAGGGCGACACTACGTTTAGACGTTCAGGTGAACTCAAGGAATGGGAAGATACTTATGACTACTAATAAAGGAAAAGTGATTTACCTCGCCCTGGTAGGCGCATTCGCGCTGAACTCAGGGCTAGTGCAGGCGCAAGTGGGTAACACGGCTTACGGGATCAATTCGCTGGGTATGAACAGTGGAGATTTCAACTCCGCGTTCGGCGAAAACGTGCTCTATTCCAACCTGACTGGCTCCAGCAATACGGCAATCGGCGAGACGTCGCTCTACGCCAACACCACAGGCTCCTACAACACGGCCACGGGCAGGGAGTCGCTATATCTCAATACCACCGGTAGCGGCAACACTGCCAATGGCTTTGGCTCACTCGTTTTTAACCTTTCGGGAAACAACAACACTGCCAGTGGCCTGGGTTCGCTCTATTCAAACACGACCGGCAACAACAATACTTCCGTCGGCACGTATTCACTCAATTCAAATATCGGTGGTAGTCGCAATACGGCCAGTGGCTCTGATGCACTACGGCTGAATACCACCGGCAACAGCAACACAGCCAATGGTGCCAGTGCGCTGCACTCCAATACCAGCGGTTATGCCAACACTGGTGTGGGCAACTGGTCACTGTTTTCCAACACTACCGGTGGGAACAACACAGCCAGTGGCAATTCCACGCTGTTCTCGAATACCAGTGGCAACAACAACACCGCCGCTGGCGCAAAAGCCCTTTACTTCACCACCACGGGAGAGAACAACACTGCCAGCGGCGCCAATTCGCTCTATGCGAACACTACCGGCGCTAACAACACCGCCAATGGCGCCAATTCGCTCTATGCGAATACCACAGGAGACGCCAATACCGCAGTTGGCTACTGGTCGCTATTCTCCAACACAACCGGGAGTGATAATACGGCCACAGGTAATGCCGCGCTCTATTCCAACACCACTGGAAAGGACAACACTGCCAACGGCAATGGCGCGCTGCAATCAAATTTGTCCGGTGATTTCAACACCGCGGTGGGGTCTAATGCGCTCAATTCCAATACTGCCGGCCAGGAAAGCATAGCAGTGGGACACAACGCGTTAGCTGCCAACACCACTCTACTAATACAACACGCGTTGCGGTGCTTGGCCTGTATAACACCACCACAGGTGATTCCAATACCGCTTCTGGCGGTTCTGCCTTTGCAGTATATGAATACCACGGGTGCTGGCACATGGGCGGTTGGGCAATGGCGCGCTCTACAGCTATACAACTAGCTCGAGTAACGTGGGTATTGGCGAGCTATCCGGCTATGTTAACGCAACAGGCAGCGGAAACGTCTTTATAGGAAGGGCGGCAGGCTTCTACGAAACGGGTAGTAACCGTCTCTATATCTCAAACAATCCTGTTCGGCCACTTCTCTATGGCGTATTTAGCCAGACCGCGGCGAGCAACAAGTTGGGGATTGGGACCGGAACCGTCGCCGCCGCTGACACTATTGCAGTATGGAATGGCGCACACCTCACCACGGGGGGTGTATGGACCAACGCGTCCTCACGTGAATTGAAGGAAAACATCCGACCGCTTAGCGAGGAAGACGCGAACGCTGCACTGTCCGGTCTTTCCCCGGTGCGTTTCGTCTACAAGAACTCCAGGGATGAAGAGTATGTCGGTTTTATTTCCGAAGACGTCCCGGACCTGGTTGCCACGAACGACCGCAAGTCCTTGTCACCGATGGATATCGTTGCGGTGCTAACGACAGTCGCCAAAGAGCAGGCCGCGAAGATGGCAGAAAAGGACGGCGAAATAGCCGCCCTGCGCGACTCACTGTCCAGACAGGACGAGCGCATGCTGCAAATGGAAATGGCCCTGGCGGAGTTACAGCGTCAGCAAGTGGATGAAATACAGGTCAGCTCGTCGAACTGAGCCCCAACGCATTCCAATGAACTTCGAAAACAGGAAGAAAGATATGAATACGAAGCTAGAATCAGCGATATATGTCGTAATGACAGGCGTTTTGGCGCTTGCCTCCACCCAGTTGCGCGCCCAGAACGAGGAGTCGGCCTACATGGCGGACCCGGAGGTTAGGGTAGAGGTCATTGAGGAGGAGCATGAGGTCATGGTTGAAGAGCATGAAGCTGAGTTGAATGCCGATCTGGACCAACATCAGGACCAGATAGCCGAGGAACAGGCGGCGCAAGAAGATGACATGGCGCAGCAGATGCAGGATGCTAACGCGGAACAGGAGAAGGAGACGAGCGCGGAGGAAGCCCGGCACGATGCCGAGATGGCCGCCTACCTGAAGTCCCGGGGCATAAGTCCGGTAAAGTAAAGGCCCCAGGAAAAGTCAACAACTGCAGCGCAGCGCCCGGCTGCGCTTTCCTCCTTAACCTTTCGGGAAACACAACACTGCCAGTGGTCTGGGTTCGCTCAATTCCAATACCGCCTCTGGCGGTTCTGCCTGGCAAGGTCGTCAACATCATGCAGTGCACCGGTGATGTCAACGGCGGTGCCGCGGCCTGCCACATTTCCGGTGGGGATCATCCTGTACCCGGACAAACAGGGTTTGGGCAAACTTGAGTTGGTCATCCACACCGGCCCGATTGGCAACGGGGTGTGTGACAGCGCCAACCCCTGCACCGTCATAGTCAATGACGCCAGCCTGACCGAGGAGGAGGCAATCATTCGTATCCCGATTACCCTCGCCGACTGAAACCTCAATTCCGCGACCAATCTCAGGCAGCGTCGCCAGACTCGTCAGTGAGGTCGCATATTACTCGTTTGACGATCGCCACAATAAACGTGTGCAGCTTAGGTTGATCCCCGGCCTTGCCTGTGACTCCCGTGGCTGGCTGACGTACGACGCCGTGCGCATACCAGACCGACCAGGGCGCCAAGCAACAGCTCGGTGGTAGCGGGCGCGGGAACAGCTGTCGGATCATATCGGTACAGCCAGGCACCGACGCGGTTATCGGGGGCGTCTACTCTGGACAATTCAGTTCTGACGACACCATCAACCTCCGGAATACCGGGAGCCACCCAACCGCTAATGTATGCTCCCACCATGCCCCAGAAAGGTACCCCGGTTGCGATATCCCTTGTCGACGTCAGGCCAAAAACACCCATTGCCCCACCGTTTGGCGAAGCCGGTTCGTAATAGGTGCGCTCGAACAGGCCAAGAAAACTGTAAGCCCAGAACGGGTCCTGAAAGGGGGTAGCATCGGTATAACTGAATATCCCACCCGGATGGGGCGTCGTTGCCTGGAACAACTCTCCCACCTCATAAACAGAAGCCCAAACCCACCCCGTCAGGTCGGGTCCGGAGGAGCCGACCTGACCGTTGCAAATCCCCGCAGCACAGATGGCGTAGAAATCATTCCAGGAATAGTTGGTCACATCCCCGGGCTGGTACCACTCTCTGCCGTTAATCATTGGCCCGGCCGTGGTATGCAGGGAACTGACGATTCCTGCTATCGCAAGTAGTGAACGCACCACCAACCTGAACCTGGACATAGAATCTCCGCTACAAAACCGCAGCTCTCAAGTCTAGAGGACAACTGATAGGGATGCCCTGGATGCAGATCAATGAATTGTCAACTTTGACCTGCGGGTCCGGGGTATCTATTCTCATACCTAACGCGTGGCCGCTTGCTCAGTTTCCGCCGGGCCACCAGCCAGAATACCCGAGGCCATTTACATGAGTCAGTCGCTCCACCTGGTTTGCCCAAACTGCCAAACAACAGTACGCGTCCCCTCCGCGAAATTGACGCAAGGGCCAAGGTGCGGAAAATGCCACCGGGCCGTCTTCAATGGACATCCCGTTGAACTTACGACGGCCACGTTTGCTAAACAGCTGGAACGCAATGACATTCCGGTGTTAGTGGACTTCTGGGCGCCCTGGTGCGGTCCCTGTCGCACCATGGCGCCGCAATTTGAACAGGCGGCGAAACAACTCGAGCCGCGGGTGCGTTTAGCCAAGGTCAATACCGAAGCGGAACAGGCGCTGGGCTCACGTTTTACTATTCGCAGTATCCCAACGATGATATTATTTTTGCATGGCGAGGAAGTGGCAAGCCAGTCGGGGGCAATGAGTGCCCAGGCTATTGTCCAGTGGGTGAGCAAGGTACTCCCTGTCTCCCCCTAGGGATGGGCGCTACAGAATAATCCCACTGAGGAACAACAGGGCCATGACGGCATCGACGACAATACCCGGCAGAGACTGCTGCAAATTGGTCTTGTCGACAACCATCGAGTAGAAACGCGCCAACAGGCCGAAGCTCCAGGCGACCCCGAGCGTCATGTAGATGAGGGGCTCGTTAAGGACAAGCGCCATAACACCGCCCCCCAGGTGCAGGCCACCGAATACCACCCTGGCTTCTGAGTACGCCATCGGACTTCCCAGACCGATCTGCTGGGCGTCAGTGATCACGCGTGGCTTGAAAAAGCCGACCAGCCCGAGCGCCACTGTCAACATCGCCCCAATGCGCGGCAGCCAGTCTATCAGCATATCCATTTGTTACTCGTCCTCGTTGCTACTCAACCATAGCCTACCAATAGTGGAGCGGGAAATCATTAGCGCCAACCGCGTGGTGCCTGCTGCTGCGGTTGACCGGCAATCGTTTCGCGATCATCCTCCGTCCACTGAACCCAGGAGATGTAACGCAGCATGACACAGTCCTTTCGATATCCTGATTTCTACCATATCGGGGCTTACAAGTCTGCGAGCACCTCGCTGCATTATTATCTTGACCAGCACCCGGATATATTCATGGCAAGGGAAAAAGGCGGCAACTACCTCGCCTTCGCCGGGAAGTCACCTGCTGAACCTCGCGAGTTTGGGCAGAAAATCTGTACGGAGGGCGCCTATCGGGCATTGTTCCGGGGGGCCGACGGAAGCCGGCTGATCGGTGAGTCTTCCCCTCATTACCTTTGTAGCCAAACAGCATGCGCGAGAATCCACGAGGTCCGCCCGGACGCGAGGTTGGTCGCTGTCCTGCGGAACCCGGTGGACGCCATCTACTCCCGTTACCTGATTCGGCAGAGCACTGGCCTGCTACCTCAAGGGCTATCCGCATTCCGGTATTCCCGGTTGCATGCATGGCCAAATACCACGAAGATACGCCGCCCCATCTGAATGATTTATACTCACCCTGGTTCAACTGTGAACGGGTTGCGCAAGGGTATTCAACTACCAAAACCATTATTCCGGAGTTGTATGCATGAACAAGTTAACGATGCCGATGTCGCCTGTAATAATGGCGGTCATCACACTCATGCTTAGTGCGTGTGCGCAAACCGTGGGTCATTTCTCTCCTGCCATGGCGACCAATCCCGACAACACCGTTTTTTATATCTATCGTCCGGCGGCCTCGACACCGGGCCTGATGAAGCCGCTAAGATACGACTACCCGGATGTGCTGATTGACGGGAAAAGTATTGGCGTCCTGAAGTACGACGAATATCTGGTCACGGAACTGACACCCGGCGCACACAACATCACTATTACCGGTTTGACCGCCGCTGCAAAGGGATGGGCTGACCGGGATATCGACCAGGTCATTCCCGCGAGCGGAAATAAACAAGTATTCATGAAGCTGAGGGTCGAGTATGACCTGGATGAGATGAATCTCGGCCAACCCGGGGCCAAATACATTATCCAGCTCATGCCGGTCGACAGTGAGGATGCCGTGTATGAAATCCGCAATACCACCCCTGCGAGCAATTGATTTGTAGGGGTGGAGAACGTGGATTGGCCAAAGCCGACTGCACCAACAACAAATAAAACAGCTTTTTCGCGCTTAAAGGCCTATAGTCAAACCGCATCGAGGCCCGCGGTGAGCGAAGTGGCCGGGACAGGAGTTACTACCATGTCAAAGATCCAGCGCAGCAACAAGGAATCAAAAAAACCATCCGCCCTGACGCCCAAGGAAAAAAAAGCGGCCAAGCGCGACAAGAAAAAGGCGGCCGGCCACACCCCGTTTGTTATCAAGGACAACTGAGTACCGTTAACCGGGCTCGCCCTGGATAAAGCAGTCGGCACCGCCGGTCGGTAATCCCAGCAGGACATTGACATACTGCCCCGTGGGAAATATGCAGGGGCCGAATTGGTTATAAACTGCCACGTCGGCCGCGTCGCGGCCGTAGCCGATTGCCACATAGCCCCCGGTCATTTCCAACCGGGTTGCATCGAAGGCATACCAGCGGCCACCCACATAGGCTTCGAACCAGGCATGCAGGTCCATGGGTTGCAGCCCGTAAAGGTAGCCGACCACCATGCGTGCGGGGATCGTGAGACTGCGGCACAGGGCAATGCCAAGATGGGTGAGATCCCTGCAGACCCCCCAACCGCGCGCGTTCACCTCGATCGCCGACACATGGTGTTCGCTGCCGCATGGTTCGAATCTGATGGTATTGCGCAACCAGGCTTCGATCGCTGCTACCTGGTCATAACCGGGCGGCTGTCCCGCGGTAATTTCACTGGCCATCTGGCCAAAGCGGTCGGATTCGCAGAAGCGGCTGGGCAGCAGGTAGCAAAGTATCGGGTCCGGTAAATGTTGCACTTCGACAAACGGCGCGCCTGGCGCCCGGTCTACAGTATCCGAGATCATCACCTCCGCCGCGGTGTACACCCGGAAAACGCCACAGGGCGCAACCAGTCGCTGGCACAGGTTGCCATAACCATCCGTGAACTCAAATACGGGTACACTGGGGGAAAGTCGGTACTGCTCGCTCGCAATCCACTGCTGGGCGCCACTGCGTGGGCGCAGCATCAGCACGAAGGGTGTTGCTACTGCGATCTCGAACTCCAATTCACAACTGGTATGTAACCACATTAACCCCCTCCTCTGTGAGTCGTGTCACAGACACTCTGCGTGCAAGCCTGCTACGCGTCGCGTAGTTCGACCTGGATGCCTGAACGAATGACGAACATCAGCATGGATGCTGGCAGGCGGCCCTGCTTATTCGGCAGGAGCCAGGGCACGCTCCTCCACCAGCCGGGCATAATTCAGGGCGTCCTGGAGCTTGTCGTATTTATAACCCTCGGAGTAAAAGATCGTGCGGGTTTCCGCCCTGATGTGGTACTGGGCCATCAACAGTTGGTCTTCTTCGGATATCGTCGTGCTTTTGATCATGTGTGAACTCCCTGTTTCAATGAGCCGGTGCTGAGAATTACCGAGCGCCAAGGAAGTGAAATTGTTAACGCACCCCAAGGAAATAGACCGCTTTACGTGGAATCCCGGGTACGGCGGCGGAGACAAGAGAAGACCTGGGGGGGAAAGCCAGCCCGCCGTCGCTCCTGGCGAACAGGCATGGGGCCCGGCTCCGGCTCGCGGCGCGAGCTTCTTGCCATCTGACATCACTATACAGCATCAAGAGGTGGAATGTCGGATCTTTCCGATGGGCAGCCGCTGATGCAATCGCTCGCGACGGATTGCATGAGTTGCCTATCCCAGGTGTCTCTCCACCCGCCCGCTATTCATGCTGACACTCCATTCCCAGATATTCATTCACCAGCCAGTAATCAGTAGCGTCGGTAGTGCCGCTTTCGTCGACGTCATACCAACTGCTGCCACCGCCCTCCGAAAAGCCCGGGATCATCGAGCAGGCCGGTGTCAGGATTGATCAGATTGTCGCCCTCCCGGTCGATGAGGGGATCGTGTTCGGCTTCGTCGTTCTGGTAGAACTCGATTGGATCGACCGGATCGCAGTCGGGGTACGCGTCTGCCGGTGGCTGGGGATCACCCACGTATCGGTTAGACCACCGCGGCAGTCCCAGGGGCTGACCGGTATCAGCCGCGTTAACTCCCCGTAAGGGCCTGTTCAATCCGGGTAGGGCTCCACACCGTGGAGATGGTCGCGCAGGCGGAAGCCCTCGCGACGGATTGCGGCAGGTCCACGCCAGGCTCGGGCAATGGAAAAATCGAGATCGACCCGGGTGATAAGCCCGTCGGCCGCCGTGGCCATCACCAGTTCGAACACCAGGTTCGTGAGTGAAGGACCCTGCGGCCACTGCTGCTCAGCGATTTGCGGCGCATGCAGACCCGCCCGCAGGTGCGCCCAGGACCAATCCTCCAGCAGGTAGCAACCACCAGACCGCACCAGCGGCAGGAGGGCGTCGAGGCTGGCGCGGGACGCCCGCAGCTCATGGGAGGCGTCGTCAATCACCAGGTCGATCGGCTCCCCGTCGAATGTTTCCGCCACCAACGCGCGCAGTCGCTCGCTATCGGCCTGGTCCACACCGTATACCGCGCGCACGCCGGAAAGGTCTCCTCCATCCCGCTCGAAGCGACTGAGCAGGGGCGCGGGCCCGGGCTTCAGCTCTATCGCCAGAATCCTGGCCGCAGGGGCCAGTGCCGCGAGCATTGCCGTGCTCCCGCCGAGGTGTATCCCCAACTCGACAATGCGCGCCGGCTTCTCGGCCGCAATATGGTCGGCCAGCAACCGCATCATAGGCAGTGATTTGTAAACCGGTATGGCATCCAGTCCCAGCGACGAGGTGGCGGCCACCATGGGCTTGAAGCGGTGAGGACCAGCGTCAATCGTGCCTTCCCAGCCGTTCATGTCATCCCTTTACCACGGCAGTACACGGCGATGCGCGTAATGGCTATCCACCATGGCCAGATTCCACCTTCTGTTTTTGGGCAACCGGTCCGGGGAAGTTCACTTCACCTGCACCTGGACAATACCGGGGAACAGGGAGGTCTCCAGTCCCTGTACGGCCGACTGGTCTCCCAGCAGTTGCGCCGCAAAAAAGCGTACGCCATAGGTAGCGGTGATATCGCGAGCCAGCACATTGTCGATATAGGAAAACGCCTCGCCCGGTACGGTCTGGCGCTCGCCCTCGCCACAACCCGCGTTGAACTGCGGCACGAGTCCCGCGATATCGGAAAACGACCAGTGTCCGGCGTCGGCTATTTCAATTTTCCACGCGGGTCCTGCCGCCGCGTCATAGTTGGCACGCAGTACCGCATTGCCCAGGCTACCGATACTGTTGTCCTCTTCGGCCAACATGAACATTAGCGGCTCATTGATGTTCGCCACCGTGACACCGGGAAACACCGGACTTTCCACCGGCGCGGCGATAATCAGTCCGGCCCTGAACCGGGGATCATCCTGAAGCACCTTGCCGGCGGTAACAGCGCCGTAACTGTGGCCCGCAACCGCAACCCGGTTCGGATCAAACCGCCCCTGCAGGAACTCCGGCAGTGCCGGCGAATTTTCCGTGAGCAGTTCATCCAGCACGGCCTCAACATCACTGGCCCGTGTCGCCAGGAATTCGACATTCAACATCGCGCCCGAATCAAAGAGCGTATTGCGGGCGTGGTCCGGCGCCGCCACGGCGATACCATGGCTTGCCAATCGCTCGGCCAGCGAAAACGAGGAGTAACGCGTACATTCATAACAGTGTGAGAAAATGACCAGGGGAAATTGTGTCGGGCTCGCGACAGGCACAGGGGCGCGACTCGCTGCCGTTTCGCGTCGCGTACATTGACCGGGCACGTTTACCAGTAGCGAGCGCAATTCCTCCCGCTCGGCTTCACTGGTAGCAAAATCCAGGATTGACTGAGTGCCTTCCGCCCCTGCCGCTGGATACCAGATTTCCACGTTCAGCAGCCTGCCCTCGCGCGCGTTCATAACACTGACCGTGAGGTTGCCAACCGGATAGGGGCCTTTCCCATCATAGCTGTAGGTTTGCGCGCCAGTGTCCGTATTATCGTGCCCGTCGGAGCAACCCGATAGTATCAGCAGGAAACTCGCGGCCAGGAAGACACTGGCTATCGTTCTGTACATAACGGGACACTCCGGGGGAACTGCTTATCATTGAATAAACCCATTGCCGGGATTGTAACAGGGATACCCGCGAACAATGCCATACCGCCGACGTTGATGCCAACAGTGTGCGGCGCGTGGACATCGAGATCACGCGCCGCTTGATCCGGGAACCGTCAGCTGCGACGACCAGGCCACGGTGAACCACGCAAACCTTGCCAACGGTATGCGTTGATTCTGATGTCAGCACAGGTTGCCCGCCCTCCCGATTTGCCCTCAATGTCTTACAGCAGTAATTCAGCCATTGCTAAATTGACGTCGCGTCAGCGGCCGTCACTCACCGCACCGGCATTTTGTCCTGTTGTACAGCGTTGCCTTTATTGCTATTTTCATCGTGGCACCCGAGGTCAACCACCACTGGAGATACAGGAAATGGCTACAGCAAAGAAGAAGGCACCAACCAAGCGCGCCAAGTCGGCTCCCAAAAAGGCTACAGCGAAGAAGGCACCCGCCAGGAAGTCGCCGGCAAAAAAGGCCCCTGGCAAGAAGCGACCGGCTAAAAAGGCGGCGGCCAAAAAGGCCCCCAAGGGCAATTTCTTCACCAATGCGCTTAGCGATGCCCGGGTCCAGATAGACAATTTTGTTGATTCGGCCAGGCTCAAGGCAAAGGAAATGGCCGCCAACGAAAAATTAATGCAAAAGAAAGTCGAGCTGGCGGCCAAAGCTGAAATGGACAAGGCCCGGCACCTGACACAGCAGGCGGAAAAGTGGGTAAAGGCGCGCATCAAGTCGGACTCCCGCAAGCTCAAGGCGATGGAGAAAAAGCTGACCAGGCAACTGCGCAGCGCCGAGCGGAAACTTGCGGCTCAGGCCAGGGCCGCCGAAAGAAAGGCAAACAAACAGGGCAGGGCAATCAAAAAGAGCATTGAATCCGGGGCAACCAAGGTGTTGGGTAAGGCGCCGGCCAAGGCCAGGAAAAAAGTCGCCGCGCCAAAGAAGAAAAAGGCTACAGCGGCCAGATCCAGAGCGCGCGCCAAAAAGTAACGCCCTGAGCCACGCGACCAGGCTCCTGTCACTGACGACCTCGCAATGCGTTGTCGTCAGTGCAGCCGGTCGTCCTCCCGGGGGTGTATTCCCATCGCCTCCAGCTGGCGTTTGGCCAGTGGATTCCGGGATACCCGCCAGCGCTGGTAGAGTGCGAGGATATCCTCGTTGGCGAGCTGCTGATCACCCGTACAGGCATTCGCCACCAGTTCCAACATGACGCTGAAGGCCCCGGCCAGCTCGGCAAAAACGTGCCGTCCACCGCGGGCATTGTCCGCCAGGTAATCATAGGCACCGCACCCCATACCCACGACGTAGTCCCGCCGCAACCCGCGGTGCGTGTAATTCTCTGGAAACAGCGCCCCGATGAACAGGGATGTGTCGCCCAACTGCTGCAGCAACAGGCACCGCTCGTGCTCGCTGCTGGCCTCGAGGGCGTCACCGTACAGCAGGGCCAGGGGGCGGAGCTCAAACCGGCCGTCCTCGTAGGCGAAAAAGTCCTCGCTGCGGCAGAATCGGACCAGCAGGTTGCCCAGGTACCAACGGGTATCCTCCTGGGGGGGAGGCTCAAGCTCGTGCGCGTGCCTGGCCAGTTGCTCCCGAAAATACTCCGACAGCGTCGTATCACTGGTACTGATAACCCCGGACCTGGAGTGCATCGCCCCTCTCCATCCCCTTGTTTTCCTGAATAAATACAGGAAAACCTCCGCTGCGGTCAAGGTCTGGCAACGGGGGCTGGCGGCCAAAAAAAATGGGAGGAGGCCTCTTGAAAACCGCCCGAGGAATCCCCAGTTTCCCGCGTGGGCCGACTCCTGTGGAGGCGGAGTCGCGCCACAGTAATCCCTGTTGAACATCGTTGAAGGAGGAACTTTCAGTGACTATTCGACCTCTCTATGACCGGGTGGTGGTGCGCCGTATCGTAACGGATACAACCTCCCGTGGCGGAATCATCATTCCTGATTCCGCTGCCGAAAAACCCAACCTGGGCGTTGTCGTCGCCGCCGGACCAGGCGCCCAGCTGGACAATGGTAAAACCCGTCCGCTCGCCGTCGCCGTGGGTGATCACATCGTCTTCGGCAAGTACGCGGCAACCGAGCAGACGATCGACGGCGAGGAGCTGCTGATTGTCAGGGAAACTGACATTCTGGCAGTGATCGAACAGGAAAAAGCAGTGGAGAAAGCAGCATGAGTGCCAAAGATATTCGCTTCGCGTCTGACGCCCGCGCGCGTATTTCAAGCGGCGTTGATATCCTGGCAAACGCGGTGGGAGCCACCCTGGGTCCCAAGGGTCGCAATGTGGTGCTCGACAAGAGTTTCGGTGCGCCCAAGGTCACCAAGGACGGCGTCACCGTGGCCAAGGACATCCAGTTAAAGGACAAGTTCGAGAACATGGGCGCCCAAATGGTCAAGGAGGTGGCGTCAAAGACCGCGGACGTGGCGGGCGACGGCACCACCACCGCCACGGTGCTCGCCCAGGGCATGATCCGCGAGGGCCTCAAGGCCATTACCGCCGGCTTCAACCCGATGGACCTGAAGCGGGGTATTGATGCCGCCGTGGCGGCGGCGACCGATGAACTGCGCAAGCTGTCCAAGCCCTGCAAGGACAACAAGGCCATCGGGCAGGTGGCTACGGTCGCCGCCAGCTGGAACACCGATATCGGGAAGATCCTGGCCGAGGCCATGGAAAGGTGGGCCGCGACGGCGTGATTACCGTGGAGGAAGGCAAGTCGCTCCAGAACGAACTGGACGTGGTCGAGGGCATGCAATTCGACCGCGGCTACCTGTCACCCTATTTCGTCAATGACAGGGAGAAGATGCAGGTCGAGCTCGACAATCCCTATATCCTGCTGTTCGACAAGAAAATCAACAATGTTCGCGACCTCGTTCCCCTGCTGGAAGGCGTGGCGAAAGCAGGTCACCCGCTACTGATCGTGGCCGGCGAGGATGTCGAGGGCGAGGCCCTGGCGACGCTGGTCGTCAATAACCTGCGCGGCATACTCAAGGTGTCAGCGGTCAAGGCCCCGGGCTTCGGGGACCGGCGCAAGGCCATGCTGCAGGACATCGCCGTGCTTACCGGCGCCACGGTAATTTCGGAAGAGGTCGGCCTGACCCTTGAAGGTGCAGGGCTGGAGGATCTCGGACGCGCCCAGCGCGTGGTGATTGACAAGGACAACACCACGGTTGTCGGCGGCGCCGGCAAGAAGCCTGATATCGACGCTCGCATTGCCCAGATCCGGGCAGAAGTTGAGAAGACCAGTTCGGACTACGATCGCGAGAAGCTACAGGAAAGGCTGGCGAAACTCTCCGGCGGCGTCGCGGTGATCAAGGTCGGCGCGGCCACCGAAATCGAAATGAAAGAGAAAAAAGACCTCGTGGATGATGCCCTGCATGCGACCCGCGCCGCCGTCGAAGAGGGTATCGTGCCCGGTGGCGGCGTAAGCCTGGTGCGCATTGCCGACACTATCCGCGGCAAGGTGAAAACCTCCAACCATGATCAGGAAATGGGCGTGAGCCTCACCCTGAAAGCCATGGAGGCGCCCTTCCGCAAGATCATCGCCAATGCGGGCGTGGAGCCCAGCGTGGTGCTGAACCGCGTGCGGGAGCAGAAAGGCAACTTTGGCTACGACGCCCAGTCGGAGGAGTACGGGGACATGCTCGAGATGGGCATCATCGATCCGGCCAAGGTGGCGCGCTCTGCCCTGCAGAACGCGGCCAGCATCGCCGGCCTGATGATCACCACTGAAGTCATGGTGTCGGAGTTACCCGAACCCAAACCGGCTTCTGCCCCGGCCATGCCCGACATGGGCGACTTCTGATTCGCCGCGACGAATCCGCCGGAGGCGAGGGCACCTGCCCTCGCCTCCCTTCCCCTCCCTTCCCGTACACGCTATGCACTCCCGCGTAACGTTGAATACGCAAGGTTTTCATGTTACAGATGGCACACAATTAAAAAAATAAGATTCTCACGTACCCGCTCGAACCCGCGTCGACGAGTTTCCAGACCCCGGAGTTGCTTATGAAAAAGTATTCGTTCCTGCTGTTACCCCTGCTCGGTATTACAGCGCAGGTTGCCGCACAGCCCTCTTCCCAGGGCCCCCTGGATCAGAGATCGATCAATATGACTGCATTCGTGGGTCAGACCGTTCGCATCGTGGCCCAGGCCGACTCCTGCGATGGGTCTCCGGTGGGCTTTATTATCGACAACGTGGCGCTCTCCGGTGGCGGCACTGTTCTCAACGGGTCGTTTGAATCGGACCTCGACGACTGGACCACCGAAGCAGGCGGCTGCAGCATCTACACTGCAGCCCAGGGCGACCCTATCGGATACGAGGGGAGCAATAGCGCTCCGCAGCCTACCAATGGCTCGGCTCTGGCAGCATCCAGCGCAGACTCCCCCGGCTCCTGCCGGCTCTACCAGGATGTCGCCATAGCAGGCGCCGGCACGTTGACCGCCGACATGGGTTGGACCTTTACGCAGTTCGCGCCGGAGAATCCCGGCTGTGAAGTGTCCCTGCGCATAGAAACGACGGCGGGCGCGCTGCTGGATGAAATTGTGGTCTTCCGTCCGGTCACGCAGACCACTGCCATTCCCGCGACACCACTTTGGGCCCTGGCCCTCTTCACCGGGTTGCTGGGGGTGCTTGGCTGGCGCAGACTCGCACAGTCATAGTCCCTGCTGGCGGCTGGTTCCAGTCGCACCAAGCCGCCGCGCCAGGTGCAGCGTCAGGCATAATCCCGTTATCGGCGCCGGCCAGGCCAATGTAGCGGCGCTGTGGCGCGTTTATACGTAAACTCAAACCACCCGGATCGGGAGGTGTCTGCATGACCGAACTGGAAACCCGCCTGAAATATCTGGAAGAGCAGTTGCAGCGCGCACAGGACGAACTGGCTATTCGCAACCTCATGGTTCGCTATGGCCTGGCGGTCGATTGTGGCGATGTCGCGAGCGCGGTTGCCTGCCACAGCAGCGATGCGGTCTATACCGTCAGTGCACCGCGCACGGGCAGGGGAGATGACAGTCATGCCACGGATTTGCGACTGGTCGGCCACCGGGCGATTCGCGACATGCTGGAATCGGAGCTACACCAGTCGTTGCTTCCAAACTGTGCGCACACAGTCGGTCCCGTGGCAGTTGAGGTCGGCAATGGTGAAGCCAGGGCTACCGGCTATTCGCGCCTGTATCGCCGACAGGGCGAACAGTTTGATTTGCTGCGACTGGCCATCAACGAGTGGCGGTTCAGCCGGATCGACTGTCGCTGGCTGATCGTATCCCGTGAGTCGCGCCTGGTAGGAGAGAGGCGGCCGTTGAACTGTTACAACGCGCTGCATACAACGTCATTACCGAATAACGCGGTCGCTTTGCCCGTTGTCGGGACCAGTTCAGGCCAGCCTGGGATCATGACATGGTCGGTTCGTTACGAGCGCGGTTCAAAATAGACCGGCAGACCGTCCCACGGCCTGGAAATAGGCGATTGCTGCACCGGCATCTCGTAATCAGCGGGTACCGACCACCGGTAACGACGCAACATGCCAAACATTACCAGTTTGATCTGCATAATCGCAAAATGCAGTCCGATACACATGTGCGCACCACCGCTAAATGGTACCCAGCAATAGGGATGGCGCTTGTGTTCCGCTCGCTCCTCGTTAAAGCGGAACGGGTCAAATTTTTCCGGCTCGGTCCAGTACTGTTCCATATAGTGGGTATGAATCGGATAGGTCGCTACTACGGCGCCTGCGGGTATGGTCCTGCCATTAAATTCAAACGGCGCGAGACTGTACTTGGGCAGCGTCGACAGGGGCGGATACATGCGCAGCGCCTCCTTCATGACCCACTCGGTTTTCTCCATTTTATCGAGGTCCTCATAGCGTAAATGGTCCACTCCAAGTGCCTCCGCCTCTTCAAGCAGCGCCATCTGCCAATAGGGGTTTTGCGCCAGCGCATAGGTCATGCTGGTGAGGGCGCTGGTCGTGGTGTCGTGCGCCGCCATCATGAGGAATATGATGTGATCAATCACCTCCTGGTCAGTGTATTGGCTACCCTCCTCGTCCCTGGCATTGCACAACAGCGAAAACATATCGCTACCCACACCCGCACGTTTTGCAGGTAATTGCCGCCGGAAGTACTCACACATGTATTCACGCGCGCGAATACCCCGCCAGAGCAAGGTGCCCGGAATCGCCAGCGGAATCTTGGGCATGGAGGCGGCGACAGTGGTTTCAAATGCCTTGTTGATTTTATCGGCCTCCGCCCCCAGGTCCATGCCGAGAAAAATGGAGGCGGCGAGATCGAGGGTCATTTTCTTGAACGCAGGATACGCCAGCAAGGGCCGTCCCGCCCGCACAGGCCAACCGGCGATCGCACGCTCCACCTGCGGCTCCATTTCGAGCAGATAGCGTTGCATGGCGCTGCTTTTGAAACCGGCCTGCATCAACCGGCGATGGTAGCGGTGGTCATCGCCATCCCTTAGCATCAGGCCATTGGGAAACACTCGCCCGATGATCATGTCCCAGGCTTTCTTGTTGGAAAATACCTGGCCATTGTTTACCAGGGCCAGCCGGTGTGCTTCGGCGCCATATAGGTGTACGAAGGTTATGCGAGCCAACTTCTGCATCACAGCGTCGCCATACCTGGACTGCAACTCCTGTGCATGACCCAGTGGATCGCTGTAACTCTTGCGCACCAGACGCAAGGTTTCGAAAAAGCCGACCTTGACAGGTCGCAGCCTCGGTGCAACACCCGGGGGCGTTAGCATATCGTTCATGTCATTCTGCCGCTTTCGAAGGATAGTCGGATCAGTATGGCACAGCGTTGGCCCATGTCACTGTGGAGGTGGTAACTCGAAGAGGCCATGGCGGGCAGGATTCGGGTCTGGTTTTTCGAGCGGATTTATTCACTGACGACCGTAGCGATGATTGGTCTTTGTGCACCGGAATGTTATCTTTACGCCTCAATAGTAAGTAATAAGTAACCATGCGATCAGTATTCATCCTGTTGCTGGCATTGCCCTTGTTGTTTGCCTGTAGCGATAGCACGCAGGACTCGCGGGTCGAACCGGCCATGGCATTTCTTTCCTATTTCTCGGAGGCACAGCCACGGGGCGGGCGCTGCGACGACACGGTAGACGTGACGGCGCCACTCATCGTCAATGGCTTTGCGTTCAATCCTTCCAACACACGTAACCAGGCGTCGTTGATAGACTCTGCAAATGTCGGTAGCCTGGCAATCAATTTTCACTACACGCAGGCGGACGTAACTGAAAAACGGGGTGCGCCCGCAGTAACGGCGCAGGCAATATATTCCTGACATCCGGCAGTCAATTGCTCGCCATCAACAGGCTATCGGGATGTCGCTACTGGACCTTTGATACCCCCGCTACCGGCGGCAACTTCAGGTCTGCTTCGATCCTGTTTGTGGCGGCAGCAGATGACTTTCCCGCAGTAGTTTACGCGGCGGATTTTAACGGCTACGTGTACGCCGTAAATGCCGCGAACGGCGAAGCGATATGGCAAAAATTTGTCGGCACCATACCCTTCCTTCATTTCGTGACAGGGGGGATGCAGTATTACAAGGGCAAACTGTTCGTCCCGGTATCGAGTAAGGAGGTGCTCGCAACCGTGTTTATCCCGGGGGTCTGCTGCAGGAGTCACGGCATGCTGGTGGCACTGGACGCCGAATCCGGCAACGTCCTGTGGCGGTACCACACCACGGGAGAAGCCGACCAGCCCGTTTTACCGGGGGAGCGCGTGGGCCCCAATGGCGCCCCGGTGTGGACAACACCGGCTCTTGATACGCGGCGCAATGCACTCTACATCGGTACAGGCCAGAACTATACTGAACCGGCGACGCCCACGTCAGACGCGATTATTTCACTGGACATGGATAGCGGCGCTGTCAACTGGCTGTTCCAGGCAAGGGAAAACGATACCTGGAACGGGAATTGCGAAATCCCGGCCTCCCTGCGGTGTCCTGAGCCAGTGGGACACGATTTCGATTTCGGCGCTCCGCCGATACTCCTTGACGACGGCGATACCTTGATAGCGGGCGACAAGGGCGGCGTGGTGTATTCAATTCAAGCGGCGAATGGCACCCTTAACTGGTCCAATAAGGTGAGTAAAGGCTCAACACTGGGCGGCATCCACTGGGGCATGGCGGTGGACCAGCGACGCGTTTACGTGGCCGCCACTGACTTCAATATTGACAAAGCCACCGGTGGCCTGGCGGATTTGATTCCGGGAGCAAGGCCGGGCATCTACGCTCTCAACCTCGATACCGGTTCGCTCGAGTGGGAGATCCACTCCACCCATACATTCGACGGACTGACAACGCCGTCCCTGTACTCGGCGGCCCTGTCCGTCAGCAATGACCTGTTGTTTGCGGGCTCGCTGGATGGCATGGTCAGGGCATTTGATACGGTCGATGGCACCGAGAAATGGTCGATAAATACGGCGGTTTCTTTTAGCGATATCAACGATATCCCCGGAAATGGCGGTACGATTGACTCCGTTGGTGTCGTAGTGGCAGGGGACGGCCTGTTGATTAATTCAGGTTACAGCACGTTTCAGGGAGTCGATGGTCGATACCAGGCCGGACCCGGAAATGCCCTGTTTGTCCTTAGCTTGCCGAAATAACGGTTCGAACATAATGAAGATAAACTCCTACGAGCTGCTTGAAAGGGCCTCACCGGATGAGCTGCTGTCCTGCATCCAGCTGCTGGCCATCAGTATTGTCCAGCACCGGGCCCAATGCGGCTTCGTAACCCTGAGGAACTCCACGGAGCAGCTGCGTTCCGCACCCGATGAGCCCGGGGCAACCGGCCTTTTCCTGCAGAGTAGGGAAGTTCTGGAGGAGGCGCTTGAGATGGTCAGATCGCTCGCTGCGGAATCCGCATCGACAAGGACAACCCAGGAGGAGCAGGAACAGGATTACCAGGATAACAGGACGCAATTTCGCATCAAGATCGCACTGCCTGTCAAGGTGGCGTGGCCGCGGGAAACCAAGCCCGTTACCGCGACACTGGAAGATATTTCCTGGGGTGGCGCCTCGATTCACGTGGCGGAGGCAAGGACAGAGTCGGGTGACACCTTGCAGATTTTCCTGCCCAGGCCGCAGGGAGGTTCAATATCCATTGAGGCGAAAATACTCCGTGTCTGGGAACATCCGGACGGGAACGGCCACAGGATTGCCACCCGCTTTTCGAAGCTCAGTACGCGGGACGAAGCGAAACTGGAAGCCATTCTGGAGCATCTGGCACAGTCCGCCGACGTCGAGGGCCAACGCAGCCATGCCCGGTTGACACAGCGCCTCGATATCCAGTTTGATGGCGATCAGGAACTCCTGTCGACCCTGGATGACATCTCTTCCGGCGGCCTCGGTATTACCGTGCCCGACCCGGTACAAATCGGGCAATCGTTACAGATCGTAATCAGCACGCTGAATGAGAGCTGCTCCCTGAAGTTGCGCGCGCGGGTGGTTCGCCAGGAGCCGCTCAGGTTACGCGGCATGGAAGTTTACCGTGTCGGCCTGAAATTCGAGCACCCCACCGAGGAACTGAAAAAGCGCACCGGCGAGCTCATCAGCAAGATGGCGGCGATGAGGAAAATCTGAAAGTTGCTGCCTGGCCCCGCATCCCGCGTGACCGAACACACCGTGGACAACCTCATGCCCCCGGATCGATAGATCGCGTTATCAAGAGACACCTGCACCCCGGCAAACAGGATCATTTCCATGATGAACAGTATCGGCTTCCTGGCCGCAGCACTGACCACTTTCTCCTTCCTGCCGCAGGCCATTCTGACCCTGCGGACCAGAAAGACCGACGAAATCTCCCTGACCATGTACCTGATGCTCAACCTTGGCCTCGTGTGCTGGCTGGCCTATGGCCTCGTCCAGGACGACCTGGCACTTATCCTGTCCAACAGCGTAACGCTGCTGTTTTCCCTGCCTATACTCATGGTCAAGAGCAGCAACAAACTCGCCGGGCGGGAGTGAGTCGCGACCGGATCAGGGTATACTGGCGACTCTCTCAGGCAAGGAGACAGCCATGGCCGAAAACCCAATGACCGAACGGGAGTTCAAGACCCTTCGACGCGTTATTAAACCGTTCTCCCGCCTCAACGTCTTCGTGTACAAGCTGACAGGTGGTCGCGTCATGGGCACGCTGACAGGACGGCCCGTCATGCTCGTCACCATGAAGGGCGCCAAGTCCGGCAAGACCCGCACCATTCCACTGATGTATGTGCCCTACAGGGACGGCGTGATCGTCGTGGCTTCCCAGGGCGGTGCTCCAAAGTCGCCCATCTGGTACAACAACCTCGTCGCGAACCCGGACATCGTCGTGCAGTACAAGAACAGGAAAATGGAGCTGCGCGCGCGGCAGGTCGACGACACGGAAAAGGCCGCAGTCTGGCCGGTCTGTGTCGAGCACTATCGCGAGTATGACGACTACCAGAAGCGGACCGACCGGAACATTCCGGTGTTCGTCTGCGAACCCCGCTAGGCACCTTGTCCAACCTGGCATACGTATGCCCGCCAAGGTTTGCTTGAACTTCCATTTGCCTCTGGACTTACTGGCTTTATCAGCACGAGGGTTGGGACGCGCGTCGCTGGTTGCGGCAGGCCTGTGCCTGATTTCCTGTACATCGCTCGAAGACTTTCAGGCCATGGACCCTGACCAAAGGGCGGAAAGCGTGTGCAGTGCAACAGATGCCTACCACCAGAGGAAACGCTCCCTGGCAGATCTCAACCAGCAAATAACGGAAAAAGAAAACCTGTTGGCGACCGGGTACCGTGTCTACGAGTCCTGCCAATTGGTAACTGTCACGGTCCCCGCGAAGACGGTTGATTGTACCGGGCTCTCCGATTCCGCGCTCCAGAATTGCCTGAAGGCCAACACTCCGGCCACTAATGAAACGCGGCGCGTTTGCAGGCAGGTACCCGTACCCATCGACTACAGCTACGAGATGGGTGCGTTGAGCGACCTGAGAATGGCGCGAGAGAGTCAACTCGAATATCACGAAATGGAAACCGATGACTGTCGCGCCAGGGCCAGGTCGCTCTCCCCGGAAAAGGCCTACCTCCTTTACAAGGACAACGCAGCACCGTAAGCGATTGCTCCTTTGCCGTGCCGACACCCCGGGCAAACAAGGCCGGTATGGTTTTGGTAAGTGCCCGGTTTAGGGTACAATGCGCGCCGGAATTGGGAAGGGCCCTCGTTTCCAGACGACTTGCTGTGCCAACTCGGGCTCTGCGGGTTTGTCACAATCGGCAGGTCGAGGGGCCGGGCTCGCCCGCAGTGTCGCTTTCGACTCGCCATCTTATTGATTTTTATGGTATTTCTATTGGGCCGAAGGTCCGACTCCCACGGCACCCGCCCGGGTGTCGTGGGTCCGGGTCCGGGACACAGTAACCATCCCAACAACTGAATCTTTATTGGAACAACCTCACAGGAAGAATTTAATGCTGACAGCGAACAAACTGGAAAAAATTATCGAACTCGAGGACAACCTCAAATCACAGTACCAGGCACAACTCGATGCCAAGACCGCCGAGACTCAGGGCTATATCAAGGAAAGGGAACAGCTGCAGGCCACCATCGCAACGCAGCTGGAGACCATTACCGACCTGTCCACCAAAGCCACGGTCAACCAGAAGCTCGAGCAGCAGAACCGCGAGCTGCACAACCGCAGCGAGAATATGAAGGAAGAAGTTGCTGCCCAGAAGCAGCGAGCCAAAGCCCTGCAGAGGGAACTGGTCGAGGCGCGCGAGCAGATCAAGGCGCTGACCCAGTATGATCCGGCAAGAATGAAGAAGAACCTGGATGCGAACAAGAAGAAGCTGGCGGAGAAGACCAGCGCCAACGAGGCGTTGCAGAAATCCCTGAACAAGACCAAGGCCGAGAATGCCGAGCTGCAGCGTAAAATCCAGGAGCTGGAAGCCCGGGTCGCCGAGCTGGAACCTGCCGCTGAAAACCAGTCTGACTCAGAGGCCGAAGCCGCCTAGCCCGCCCCATGCGCGAGGTGGCCATCACCAAAGAGCCGGTTGAGCTCTACAAGATCCTGAAATTCGAGGGATTGGTGACCACCGGCGGTGAGGCCAAGCTGGCCATCGGCGGCGGTCTCGTACTGGTGAATGGCGAGGTCGAGACCCGCAAGCGCAGGAAGATCCTGGGCGGCGATACGATCGAGTTCGGTGGGCAGACGCTTGGCATAAGGCTGGCGTAGCCTGAGGACCGATTAATCGCCCCTCTCTCCCTGAATCAACAAATTGCGCGGACTGACCCTGCGGTCACAAAACCGGTTGACCCTGACGCGATAGCCGTGCTCCTCGAGATAAAGTGCGCAATCGAGCACCAGCCATAATCAATGGCCTGTTGAATACTTTCGCAGCAGTTCCAGCCGCACGATTTCGCGATGTTTTTCGCTACCCCGCCGCAGGTAACGCTCGTAATTGATTCTCCCGGGTAGCGTGAGTTGCCGGGTATTTGCCGCCCACCGGCAAAAACGGGGAAAGTCCTGGCGCAATAACTCGCGTTTGACCGATGGTACGTTCAGGTAGTCTTCCGTAGCACGCAGGTCGCGCTGCAGCGCATCAAAAGCCAATCGCCAGATGCGTTCCCTCTCCCTCAGGCGCCTTTCTCCGCCGCGGGCGGTCACCGTATCCTGCACCGCCAGGTGCAGCGCGCGCCGGTCCAGGGACAAACACGTTTTTCCCGCGGCGAGCGACAACGGACGATACAACCCGGATGCAATCTTGTGATAGCAACAAGGGGATACTGCCACTGCTTTTGCGGCGGTACCGGCCACGTGCTGCAGAAGTCGGTGGTGCAATACGCCGCAGGCATGCAATCCGACATGCACCGAGTCAGCCCCCGCACAGGCCGCCGGCAGTGCCAGCATTACATCGTGATGATGGTAGTAGATCTCCAGCTTCTTCTCTGCTGCCAGCTGCCTGCCCGCAGCAACGAGCGAGGCATCCCATTCCAGACAATGCACCGGTTGTTGCTGGCTGCGCTGGACGATCCGGCTCAGGTGACCTTTGCCGGCGCACCAGTCCACCACAGGTAATTTATACTGGGGCAGCGACCGGGTAAACGCCTGGATTTGCTCCCATTTTCGACCGGGTATATTGACGGAGTCATGGCGGTCGAACGCAAAATCCCTGGGGGTACCGGTCAAATTCGGCTCGAAAGCGCATACAGCCCCGCCCAGCTTCGGCTCCTTTTCCCGGAGCCAGCCTACAAGCTGCTGTGGATGATCGTGCAGCCGGAGGACGGCCGCATCGCTCAAATCGAGCAACGCTGCATGCAAGTGCCGGTGCGTATGGCGCCACGGCAAGTCCCCGGTGGTAAAAGGCTGCGACCGCCACAGGTCATGGTTGTCGGTCAGCAACTCATCCAGCCGGTGGAAGACTGGGGCGAGATCACTGGGCACCGGCCGACATCGCCTCCGCGACAATCCCCGCAAGCGAATCGTAGTCGTCGAACAGCCAGTGCTTGCAAATCTCACTGACCGGGGTTTTGCGGTAACCCCGGGAGAAAAGCGCGAACGGCACGCCCGCGCGCCTCGCGGTTTTGGCGTCTATTTCGCTGTCACCCACGTAGAGTGTCGGACCGGCGCCCAACTCCTCAATCGCCTTCACCAGCATGTCTGGCTCAGGCTTGCGGCTGTCGAGCATACCGCCGGCGACAACCGCGTCAAACATGGGCTCCAGTCCCATGTGTCGCATCACGGCGCGGGTCGGAATTTCCGGCTTGTTGGTACACAGCCCCAGCCTGTGGCCCGCCGCCCTGAGGTTCGACAATGCGCCTATCACACCGGGATAGAATACCGCTTTATCGACGGCGAATTCGTACTGCGCGAGAAACTCCCTCTGGAGTTCGGCGAAGCGCTGTGGAGTCTCCTCGATACCGCGCGCGCCCATCATCCTGCTCACGAAAACCGCAGACCCCTGACCGATGAAGTCTCGTGTCTCATCCAGCGTCAGCCCAGTCTTACCCAACTTCCCCAGAACTGCCGAGGCAACGGACTGGATGTCCGGCGCGCTGTCGATCAACGTGCCGTCGAGGTCGAAAACAATATTCATATGCGTTTCCAGTTATCCGAAGTGCCCATCGCGGGGCCCGGTTACGCCTGTGCGAGGCAAGGTTCCCGGCAGGTCAGAAGTCAAACACACCCTGCTCAGCCGCTACCGGTTCACGCGCGACCTTCGCCTGCGGCGAGCCAGGCTCGGCCAGTCCCGATAGTGTCAGCCCCAGCAGGCGAACGCCGGGATTCACGGGAAGAACCTGCGCCAGCAACTCGCGGGCGATGGCGCCAAACCGGACCCTGTCCATTACGCACACTTCGCCGGACCGGCTGCGGGTTATCTGGCGGAAATCTGCATACTTGACTTTCAAGGTCACGGTGCGACCGACGACACCATTACTTTCGATCCTCAACCAGACACTGTCAATCAGTTCCGCCAGCGCCTTGAACAGCGCCTCGTCCGAGGTTACATCCTCGTTGTAGGTTCGCTCACGCCCCACTGATTTGCGAATGCGATTGGGTTGCACCGGTCGATGATCGATTCCCAGGGCCGCGTTGCGTAGATATTCAGCCGATTTACCGAAATGGGCCGCCAGAAAATCCATGTCCCTGCCGCGCAGGTCCGCGCCGACATGGATTCCGAGCCGTGCCATGCGTTGCGCGGTTTTCGGTCCCACGCCGTGGAAACGTCGCACCGGCAACGAGGCAACAAAATCCGGCCCCTGGTGGGGACGGATGATGAACAGGCCATCCGGCTTGTTCTGGTCCGAGGCGATCTTGGCCAGGAACTTGTTATAGCTGACCCCCGCGCTGGCCGTCAGGCCGGTTTCTTCCCGGATCGCCGCCCTGATCAACTGCGCTGTGCGGATCGCGCTGCCGAGTTGTTGCCTGTCCCGGGTCACATCGAGATAGGCTTCATCCAGTGAGAGCGGCTCGACCAGATCACTGTACCGCGAGAATATCTGCCGGATCTGTCGCGACACCTCGCGATAGACCTCAAAACGCGGCGGCACAAAGATCAGCATGGGGCAACGACGCGCCGCGGTCACCGAGGGCATGGCGGAACGCACACCATACTTTCTCGCCTCGTAGCTCGCCGCGGCCACGACTCCTCTGAGGGCGGAGCCTCCTACGGCCACCGGCCTGCCCCTGAGCTGCGGATTATCACGCTGCTCCACGCTGGCAAAAAAGGCGTCCATGTCGATATGAATAATTTTACGGACCGCCATGTCGCTGACACCTGTCATGGCGAGATAGTAATTTCACCAGCGGCCAACAACAATATAAACTCCGCGCTGATACCATCGTAAGATACGCAGGACAAGGCGGGGCAGGTCAATCGGTGATGACTTCGTGACGAGCATGCAGGCTGGGCAGATCACCGCAGGCCAGGCCATGCGCCTGGCGCCGGACCATGCCGCCACGCTGGCTGCCATGGCGGCAGCACATCGGCACGGGCACACGCAGGTGAATCAATGCCAGACCATTCGCCACTGGCAGCCTTCTGCGGCTACCTACTGTTACCAGACACATATCGCTGTCGCGGACCAGCACAGGGACCGCCTGGAGTGGCTGACGGACGTTTTTTTTAACGCCGCTACACTGACTAGGCAACCCTGGTACCCGCAATTTGCCGGCGGCAGCAGCCAGACTCCGGGCGAGACACCCTCGCCGGGCATCTCCCGTCACCAGTTCATCTGGGGGCGATTCCATGTGGGGCTACCCTCCCCACGCTACTATCGACAATTGGTATCGCTGGCCCGGCCCGATGCCAGCACTGCAGTTATCGTCGCCCGCTCCGTGACGGAGGGACCGCCCCTGCCCGCCGGAGCCAGGCTGGCGTATACCCTGGACCCGAATGGCGAGGTACTGCATTGGGAAAACGGGCGCATACACTGGCACCATATCTGCTGCACGCCGGGCATCGCGCTGCTGCCGGGTCGCCTGGATCGCTGGTTCATCAACAGCCTGCGGCGGCTCGGCCTGGACCGGGCCGAACGCGACACCTACCGCGCGGAAGCCGAGGGACTGCGCGACTGGCTGCAATCAGCCGAGCCCGAGGACGCACTGGACTTTACCCACTGACGCCGGCCCGGGACCCATGGTCCTATACTTTTGGCAGCCTTTTGCAGTAAAGTGGCGCCCAAACCCCACGTTGTTGCAAATAATTACAGAGGCAATCCAAGTGTCCAAATCCTACCCGGTCGACCGCCGCTTTTGCGGCAAACTACTGCCTGTCCTGGGCGCGAGTTTTTATCTTCTCATCGCAGGCTGCTCGGACAGCTCCAATGGGAATTCACAGTCCAGTGCGTCCGCAGCAGTGGACCGGGCCTACTACGTCCTGCCGCCGGGTAATTTCGGCGGGCTGCCGACCAGCAAAAACTCCCTGGACCAGTTGGCCCTCTACGATGGCCTGACGCCATTGCGCGCCAACGTGACCGATGCGGACATCGAGAAGTTCTACCTGCCCGAGGATTTCAAGCCGATTGGCGAAACCGTGGAGGAGCCGACGGGGCGGCCCGGCACCACGATTCTGTACGACGAATTCGGCGTCGCCCATGTGACCGGCCAAACCCGTGAAGACATGGCGTTCGGCGCCGGCTGGGTCACCGCCCGCGACCGATCCCTGCTGGTTGGCCTGGGGCGCGGCCCGGCCCGGGCCGCCGTGGCCGACGTCCCGGGTATTGACGCCTTTTCGCTGGTGACCAGCGGGCAGTCGTTCGTACCCAGCGCCGAGACCGAGCAGCTGGTGACCGACCAGGTCAACCTGCTGGTCGACGTCTACGGCGACGAGGGCCGCCAGATCATCGCCGACGCGCAGGCCTACGCCGACGGGATGAATGCCTACGCCGCCGCCAATGGCGGCAACAATGGTGAGCCGTTCAACGTCAACGACGTGGTGGCCGTAACGGCCTTTATCGGCTCGATCTTCGGTGCCGGTGGCGGCAGCGAGGCGTCGAACGCGGAGTTTCTCTCTACCCTGATCAACGGGCTTGGCGACGGGCCGGGACAACTGGCCTGGGACGACGTCATGTTGTTCGATGACCCTGAAGCGCCCACCACGATCAAGACCCGTTTTGAATACGGCCCGCTGACTGGCGGTGCGGTAACCGGCTCCGTCACGATCGACCAGGGCTCCATCGTCTCAATCAATCCCCGGGACCCGGCCGCGGTCGCGGCGTATGCCGGCAATGAGCAGGGCGTATTCATTCCGGCAGCCGGTCCGCCGGTGGACCGCCGGGCGTCGAACTTCCTGATCGTGAACTCACCTCAGTCGGTCAACGGCACCCACATGGCCGTAATGGGTCCGCAGCTCGGCTACTATTACCCCGAGATCGTCATGCAGATTCACCTGAGCGGACCCGGGATCGAGGCCCAGGGCGCCGCGGTGCCGGGCTTGGCCATGTACTTGCTGCTGGGTCGTACCCAGAATTATGCCTGGAGCCTGACCTCGGCCAACCACGACGTGCGTGACGTCTACGCCGAGGTACTGTGTGAGCCGGAGGGCGGCGAACCCACACGCGAGTCGACCCACTACCTGTTTAACGGCGAATGCCGTCCGTTTGAAGTTTTCAACGCGGGCACGCTCAATGGCGTTCCGATCCGCTACCCGGTATCAGTCCATGGACCGATGATCGGCACCGCGACCTCCAATGGCATGCCTGTCGCACTGACCCGCAAGCGCTCGACCTTTGGGCGCGATGGCCTGAACCTGGCGGGACTCAAGGAAATGACCGAGGGTTACGGGACTACGCCGGAAAAATTCTGGGAGGCAGCCAACAAGTTCGGTTTTACGTTCAACTGGGGCTACATGTCGCGCAGCAATGTGGCCTACTTTTCCTCCGGTTACCTGCCGGTGCGGGCACCCGGCCTGGATCGACGTCTTCCCACGCTGGGGACTGGCGCTTACGAATGGCAGGGTTTTCTGGATCAGGCCGCTCATCCCCATGCGGCGGACGGGCCGTCCGGTCGCCTGCTTAACTGGAACAACCAGTCGGCCCCCGGCTTCATGCACGGCGACGGCAATCCCTACGGCTCGGTGCACCGGGTCGAGTTGTTTGACCAGTTCCCCGACAAGGTTGAACTGGCCGGCGTGGTCGGTGTGATGAATCGGGCCGCTACCGAGGACGTGCGCTCACCTGCGTGGCCGGCAGTCAGCGAGGTGTTGCACGGTGGCGATGCGCCCAGCCCGTTGGCCGCCAAAGTCGTCGATCTCCTCGATGACTGGGTGGACGACGACGCTCCCCGTCTGGACGCGGACGATGACGGCTTCATGGACAGTGCCGGCCCGACCATCATGGACGCGCTCTGGGAACCGCTGGCTATCGCAGTGATGCGTCCGGTCTTCGGAGACAGCACCGCGGCCCTGAACAGGGTCCGCGATCTCGGCGGCAACGACGGCTCCAGCCTGATCGACAAGGATCTGCGCACGCTGCTGGGTAAACCAGTAGAGGGGAAATTTCACCTCCGTTATTGCGGCAACGGCGTCCTCGATGCGTGCCGGGATTCACTGTGGGAAGTCGTTGACCAGGTGGCGCAGGAGCTCGCCCTGACGCGGGGCGAGGACCCTGCCACCTGGCTCAAGGAAGGCGCGCGATCCCGCTTCGTCCCGGGGCTGATCCCGGAGACATTCCGCGCGACCAACCGGCCGACCTTCCAGCAGGTGCTGGAGTTCACCGCGAGTCCGTAATCACTGCCGCCGCGCGCGCGCGAACCAATTGCTTGAACCCTTCCCGCCGTCAGCACCCCGGCGGGAGTGCCGCGCGCAGACGATAGACTCTCCCCGTGTTGAGTTCCGCCACGTAAAGTTCCCCGAGGTAGTCCTCGCCAAACGTGGATACGGCAGACAGCTGGCCCTCAGGCAGGACGACGCGGTGGGACGGATTGCCCGGCGCGCCGCTGAGCGCGCGGATACTCGACTGGCAGAAATCGGTGAAGAAGTACTGTCCCTGCAGGTGCGGTGATGACTGCCCGCGATAAACACGGCCACCGGTAACCGAACACCCCGATGTCGCGTGGGAATAGGTGTGCACCGGGGGCAGGTAAACCCGGTTGCAGCCGCTGGAATTATAGGGATCCAGACCTTCGAAGCAGCGCCATCCGAGATTGATGCCGCCGCTGTCGCTCGCAGGCAGGTAGTTGATTTCTTCCACGCTGTTCTGACCGACATCGGCGATCCACATCGCGCCCGTCGCGCGATCAAAGGCAAAGCGCCAGGGGTTGCGAACCCCGAGCACGAAGATCTCGTCGCAGCCTGCGCCGCCCTTCCCGTCATTGAACGCGTTGCCCAAGGGGATACTGTAATGGGCTCCAGTGGCAATATTACAGTCCGGTTGCCTCCCGGGAACGGGGGCCGAGTCGACGTCAATGCGCAGCATCTTGCCCAGTAATCTGGTAGTGGTCTGGGCGTTGTTCTGCGGGTCACCGCCACTGCCGCCATCCCCGACGGCGATATGCAGGTAGCCCTGGGTATCGAAGTGCAGGTCGCCGCCATTGTGGTTGGAGTAAGGCTGTTCAAACTCCAGGAGCACCAATTCACTGTTCGCATTGGCGATATACGGGTCACCGCTGACCTGGAAGCGCGACACTCGGGTGCGGTCGAGTCCCGGGCCGGGGTCGCGGGTGTAGTAGACGTAGAAATAGCCGTTGCTCGCAAAGTTGGGGTGAAAGGCGAGCCCCAGCAGACCCATCTCGCTGGCACTGTCGTCAACCCGCGTTGAAATATCCAGGAAGGGGGTGGGCACCACGGACCCGTCGCGTTTCAGGATACGGATAACACCTGGCCGCTCCACTACGAACAGGCGGCCGTCTCCGGCATTTTCTATCGCCACCGGCTGATTCAACCCGCTTGCGAACAGTGTAGCGGACAGCTCGCCGACTGCCGGTGGCGGCGGCTCCGGCGGCGGCTCGAAGCCGTTCCTGATAGTGATGTCCATGGCCGTCGTTGCGATACCGTCACCGAGCAGGTCCAGCGCGCCGTTGGTGGAATTACCGGCGGCGTGGAGCGTCACCTCCGTGTCGTAATTGGGAGCCGTGTAGCGGAAAATGAAGGTCACCAGGTCGGCGCTGAAAGGCTTCGGCGACAGGTGTGTCAGCTCGCCGTGCATCAGCTGCAGGTCATTATCGACGGGCTGCAGATTACCCACGCCGCCTTGCGCCGAGATATCGATCCCCGCGGTTTGCCCGGGCCCGCCAATCATCACGACGAAGTAGTCCTGCGTCGCGCCGGCGTCCAGTGCGTCGGGGCCCACAATGCCGATAGCGGGAGGCGTGGCGCCGTCCGGCGCGTGGCAGACACTGCAGGCAGCTCCGGCGTTTGCATTCGGGTCGCCGGAGAAGCCGCTGCGTCCACCGGCGCTGGCATGCGAGTTCGCGACCGGGATCATCGCAGCGACAAGAACCAGCGTAATGGAGAGCACTCTTCGGCGCCAGGCAACGCCAACCGCCCGCCGTCTGCACTGAAAATCCGCAGTATTCCGATTACAAGACCGGGGAGCCATCGTTCACCTCGTGATCTGCTGACTGCATTGCCCGAGTATAAACGAATACCCGGCTTTGGCGCGTCGGGTGGCGCCTTGTCCATGGTCTGTCCAGGGACCTGTGACCATGCATCTGTACAGCCGCCAAACCGCTGCGGTAGTTCCGGCGTATTCCCGGGGGCATACACATCACTGCGGCGACTACCTGCCGCAATCTGCAAAGGAGCATCACCTTGACCAAACACTCTGCGAGCATTGTACTTTTTACCGTCTTCGCGTTCGGCTTGCCCATCTGGGCGATGCAGAACAATGAATGGACCGGCGACAGCGTCCACGGCTGCTCGGGCGAGTGCTATCGCCAGTGGGAACAGGAAACAGGCGGTGTCGTCGTACTCGCCCAGGCGCAGGCAGCGGCCGCGGCGTCTGCCTCTCCGGCGGAGTTGGGACAGCAAAAGTTTGCCGGCTGCGTCGCCTGTCACGGCGCCAAGGGTGAAGGCGGCGTTGGCCCCAAACTCGCCGGCCAATCCGCGTCAGACATCACCGACAAGCTGACCCGGTATAAAAACGGCGAAACACTGGGCGCTCAAAGTGCCCTGATGTGGGCGCAGGCTGCGCAACTTGACACGCTCGACATTGACCACCTGTCCGCCTTTATCTCTACCCTGTAACTGCAGGGAAACAACCGGTGGAGAAACCGCTTCCACCGTCTCATTCGCCTCAGGATGCCGGCACCAACACCGTGTCGATGCCGTGAATTACCCCATTTGACGCGTCCACGTCCGCGGCCACGACCTTGGCGCCGTTGATCTGCACACCGCCCTCGACGACGGCTACGTTCACCATACTGCCCTCGAGCGTTTTGGCTTCCACTCCAGCTTCTGACGTCCGCGGCGGTTACCTTGCCGGCCACCACGTGGTAGGTCAGTATTGCCACCAGCTGGTCCTTGTTTTCCGGTTTCAGCAGATTTTCGACGGTCCCCGGGGGCAGTTTTGCGAATGCCTCGTCAGTAGGCGCAAAAACCGTGTAAGGGCCGTCACCCGACAGTACCTCCGCCAGACCGGCTGCCTGGACCGCCGCAACCAGGACGGAGAAATCCTCATTGGCGGCTGCCACGTACGATATCGGGATCCTGCATCCCGGCACCTTCATGATGCGCAGCGAACCCGATGGTCGCGCCTGCAATAGCGCCACAAAATACCAGTGTTGATCCGATACGTTTTGCAATATTCATAGTCAAGCCCTCGTTCCTGTCCAGTAATGAATGTGCGCCGACTGGCTCACACTGAACCTTACGAACCGCAGTTACCGACGGATTGGCGCTGTCCACATAGTGTCCAGCGCTGGCTCTCGGCGCTGGTCTGCCCACTGACCAGCGACAGCCTCAACGTGCCTGGTGCGCGCAGGGGTAGGGAGATGACTGTGGGGCGAACAGTAATCCCGGTACGCACCCTGTTGTTCGAGCCTGCCTGTTTGCCCGCAGCTGAACATATCAGGCGACCTGTCACGACTGCCTGCGAAAGGGCGCCAGCAGGTGCGCCAGGTAATTCCCCTTCAGCGGATTGCCGGGAAGACCGTAGCCTGTCGGCCATGTCCCCCTCGGGCAGTAATATGTGCCGAATATCAAATCCAGCAGGGGGAGTGAAATGGCGAAATTCCTGTCGACAAATTCGGGATCGCTGGTGTGGTGCCAGTGGTGGTATATGGGGGTGGTGAGTATTCCCCGCAGCCAGGGAAGTTCAAACACGAGATTGCAGTGAATGAAAACCGACTGGATCGCCAGAATGGGCAGATAGATATTGATGGCGTCGGTGGAAAACCCCAGCACGACCATCGGCACAAGGCTAAGGGAGCGCGTCACCAGCACATCGATAATGTGCAACCTCGAACCGGCCAGCCAGTCCATCCGCTCGGCGCTGTGGTGGATGCGGTGGAAACGCCAAAGCAGGGGTACCCGGTGGAAAGCGCGGTGCACCCAGTACTGCGCGATATCCGTCACCAGCATAATCAGCAGGACCTGGACCACCAACGGAAGGTTGCTCACCACACCTCGAAGGCCCTCCAGGGAAAACTGTGTGCTCAGCCACTGTGCGGGCAGGAACAGGACGAATACGATAGCGCCGTTGAAAATGTGGTTGGCCACGTAATGGGAGAGGTCCACTTGCCAGCCCTGGCGCAGAATCCCCTGGTCCTTCCTGAGCCGAAAGAACAATTCCAGGTTGATGAAAAGAGTCGCGATAATCGTCAGATCGAGTAACACCCAGTCCAGGCTGATATAAAAACGCGAATCGCGCACCCGGTCGCCGTAGCTGACATCTGCGCCGCCGGCAAGCCATGCGAGCAGCACACAGCTGAGTCCGATCACGGCCTGCAACTTTCGTTGCGAGAAAAACAGGCCAATGGGCGCCAGCATGCTCGCCAGCACCAATCCGGAATAAAGCAGGGTGCGCACCTGGTGCTGGTCGTAATGCTCGCGCAGCGCGGGTGTGGTGAGATACTCGGGAAAGTGGAAAGCCGCGACGGCGAGAAGGCTCATCACACCCAGGAAGCCGGAGATTGATGCCACACCATTGAGGAATGACATGCGTACCATTAGCGCCTCCTGACAGTGTCGAACAGGTGCTCCATGCCGCGCCAGAAGCGGGTCCGATTCAGCAGGGGGTTTAACCACCCGGTAAATACACAGAATGACGCACGGTTATCGTGGTGATGGTCCGCGTGGGCGGCCGGGTTGATGATGAGCCGGGTTTTCTGCAGCAGGGATATTGCCGCCAGAGGCGCCGCGCGATGCGCTTCCTTGTGTGTCTGTGGCACCAGCATCGACAGGAAACCCATCCAGAACAACACCGCCGCCAGCCAGGCTGGGAGCGGTACCAGCAGGGAGAGCGTAATCATCGGCAGGGAAACCATCAGTGCCGGCCGCCATGCGGAGGCGAAAAACCCAACTTCAACGGTCCGACCCGGACGCACATGGTGGTCGAGAAAGTCCACCGCAATGTGTCCGAGAAACGTACTTGAGGGTTCCACCTGGGTGTCGAAAAACCAGTGCACGAACCCGGAAAGGAAATCGATGGCCAGGAGCACCGGCAGGAGCATGCAAAGGAACACTGGGTCAGCGACGGACCCGGTGATGGCGAAATACAGGGAGGCGGCCATGGTGCACGCCACCAGCAGTTTCTGCCATACCATTCCGGAGCCATTGGCAACCTGTACGCCCGACGCTGACAAACGCTCTATGGTCTCCAGTCCCACTGGTTGAGCCACAGGATTATCATTTGGGTTGGTCATGTTTAACCATTTGCCATGTACGCAGGGTCAGCACGCGCGCATTTCTTCCTCGGGCACTGCGCACGACAATTCACGTAAACTATAATGTGGCCGGGCCGGAACAAGGAAGACAAACCTGTAGATAATCATGTCCAGCCGCCCGTGTATCGCATGGCTTCGTACCTGTCCATGGGCCAGGCTGAAAGCCCAACAGCGGCCCTACACTTTTTCTGACCGGAGCAATACCGCATGAAGGATATTCAGGGGCGCGTTGCCGTTGTGACCGGAGCTGCCAGCGGTATTGGCTTTGCCACCGCGCGGCGCTTTGCCGAGGAAGGGATGCACGTGGTAATGGCGGACATTCAGGAGGATGCGCTTGACGCGGCGGCAGCCAGCCTGAGCGAGGCCGGGCACGACGTGCTTGGGGTGCGCACGGATGTTTCCCGCTATGAGTAGGTAGAGCAGTTGGCGGAACGCGCGCTCGCTGCTTACGGCAAGGTCAACATAGTCCACAATCATGCCGGTGTGGTGAGAGCGGGCGCCCTGGAAGCGCTGAGCCTGGAGGACTGGCAGTGGGTATTGAGTGTCGATCTCTGGAGCGTTATCTATGGCATCAAGGTTTTTTTGCCTCTGGTCAAAAAGTCAGGTGATGGCCATATCGTCAACACCGCGTCCAGTGCCGGCCTGCAGGAACGCGTCGCGGGATTAATGAATAATCAACGGGTGACGGGGTTCGGCGGGTGATTGCGCACAGGGCGAACTGGTCGATACCCTGTTTGGCGGTCGCTATCTCGACGAACTGGAAAAACGCGATGGCCAGTGGCGAATTTCAGCACGCAGCTCTATCGCGGACTGGACACACCAGCCGGGTTTGAAGGAGCAGTAATCGCCGTGCCGAACAGGCTACTTTACGCCTGCCGCGCAGCAGACCAGGACGCCAGAATAGGCTGACGCTGCCGGGAAAAGTGTACTTTTCGACAGAAAAACGTGCTTCATTATGCACACCAGGGGTAATGTGCCCGAGACATGCCAAATGTTCGGCTGGCGCACGCAGCCGTTAACGGTACGCCACTTCTGTTATGCGGGATTACTCAGACAGACGAAAGCACCAGCGTATCGAGGTTGTGAAGGCGATTTTTATTGAAGTCGTCCGACGCGGCAGTCGATCGGAATCAGACAACCCGATTATCCGTTGTGAAACAGTGGATGTTTCCGTCGGCGGACTACGGGTGTACGTGACCCAGGCCATCCCACAGGGCAGCCGGCTGAACATCGCCGTACCCATGGAAGACTGGACGGAAAATCTGGAACTCGTCGGCGAGGCAATGTGGGCACGGCCCGTTGAAAGCGGCAACGGCTTCTGGTGGACTGCAACTACGACTCCAGCCAGGAAAATATGGAGAAGTGGTGCAAGGTGGTTCACTCGTTGTCGCAGGCACAGGGTTAAGCCGCATCGCCCCCCTGCCAGCGGGCCGCACAGCCCGCTACATTTTCAATCCCCGCGACAGAACGCCGCGAGGTCGCGAGCCGTGTCCCTGCTGATATCCGGGCAACACATCGGAAAGATCTCGGTGCCGTGAATGGTGCCCATAACCTGCCGGCAACGGGCGGCAACACCGTTCCCTGAGCAGGAGGCGATAGAAATTCACTCCCTCGTCGCGCAAGGATCGCACTCGTTCACGCTGATGACCGTGGGTGGCAGTCCTACGACGTCATCATCCGTCGCAAATCCCGGCCATGCCAGCGGGTTGCGCTTCTCCAGTTCTGCAATACCGTAGGCCATGGCGCCGTTGTTGTTGTGCAGGTCGAGCAGCAGGCCGTTGTTCTCGGTGGACGATGGGTTTTCGGGCAGCGGCCAGATACCGGCGATGCCCGAGGGGCACGGGGCGTAGATGCCCTTGATCAGGTGCAGCGCGCCGCTCGCGTTTCAGTCGCATTCCCGTCGCCAGGGTCAGGTTGCCGCCACCCTTCTCGCCGGCCACGATTATCCGGGACCCGTCGATACCCAGTGACTGCGCCTGGCCGGCCAGCCATTTGAGTCCGGCGACACAGTCGTTGAGTCCCGCCGGGTAAGGCGCCACTTCCGGCGCCGAGGAGGGGGTCAGGGCGTTGCGAAAATCGACCATGGCGACCGCGACGCCGCGGGCGGCAATAATCCTGCCCCAGGCCCGGTAATTGCCGTCGAAGCAGGACATGGCCTGCATGCCGCCGCCGTGGATATAGTAGACGCAGGGCAGCGGTTCATCCGCCACAGGGCGAATGAACCGGATCAGTACCTTGTTGCCATCCGGCTCAGAGATAAATTCCAGGGTGCTGGTTGCAAGGCCAGCCGAAGGGGCAATCTCCTCGGTATCACACAAATCCAGGAAGCCCTTGAGGGCCTCGGCCATGGCCCGCGCCTCCGGCGTGTTGGCGCGCGCCAGCATCTCCTCCCTGCTGGCGACATCGGCGCCTTCGGGAAGCGTCATCCCGCCCATCAAGGCCGCTGATGCGGGGATCGATGCAGGGGTCGTCGTTTACACCATGTGCGCCTGGTCATGTCGTTATCTCTGCTGAAATCAAATGGCTCCGCAGTGTAATCACCACACTCTGGATATCAAGGACCGCGTCGAAGAGGTGTTGCAGGCAGGCTGCCGTTTTCCGCTCCAGCGGTGCGCGGGTGTTCTCCGCCCGTCGCGCTGGTCTGGATTCTGCCGCCAGCGCTGGATCGGCCAGGGCCGCTGCCGTGAGCATCAAGGTCGGGATTGACCGCGCCCAGTGCGAAATCAGGTTTCCCGGGAATGTTCAGGCGCTCATTCAATGCGACCAGAAAATCAGGAAGCCGTCGAATCCGCCGGCAATATCCAGGTAGCTGGCAAGGCGCCGAATCGCATCCTCTATGAGTCTGTGGAGGCCCTACCTGCGGCATCCTACAGCATTGGTGGTGCCACTGGTGCATGTTAGCGCAGGGACTAGCAAGTTGAGATGGATGCCAAGCAAGGGCCTTTCGAAGGGCGGTGGCCCCATCGCCGCTGGACAATGTGACCTGCGCGCCTCGATATCGGTGCCGTCCTTCCGCCAGGCCACCGGCAGGTTCTCCTTCACCAGTCGCATGCCTTCCAGTGCGTGCCGTGGCACATCGGGCGATAGTGGGGAGAGCAGTAGGCCTCGGAAGCGTGGGCAAAGGCATCCAGCCCGGTGCCGGCGGTGATGGCCCTGGGCATACTGAGAGTGAGCTCAAGGGATCACAACAGATCTGCGACGGCAGGATCCTCGGTGAAAGATGATTTTCTTCTCGTAGCTCCTCGAATTGGTGATGACCCCGCGCGACCCACTTCCGCCCCGGTGCCGGCCGTGGTGGGAACGGCGATAATCGGCGCGATCCCGTTGACGTCAGCCCGCGTCCACCAATCGCCGATGTCTTCGAAATCCCACACGGGTCGCTGCTGGCCGGACATGAACGCGACCAGCTTGCCAAGATCAAGGCCGGAGCCGCCACCAAAGGCGACGACACCGTCATGCTCACCCATATGGTAGGCGCGCAGACCGGCTTCCAGGTTAATTTCCGTCGGGTTGGGGTCCACCTCCGAGAACAGGGCGCGGCCAAGACCGGCGGCCTCCAGGTGATCGAGCGCCGCCTTTACCATGGGCAGATCCGCCAGCACGCGATCGGTAACCAGTAAAGGTCTGGCCATACCCGCTGCCGCACAGGCAGCCGCGATCTCGCCTATGCGACCGTTTCCAAATCGTATCGATGTCGGAAAAGACCAGTTGACGGATGCGATCACGTTATACCCCGGGGTTTTTACAATTTTTTGAAATGGAACGACATGGGGCGTGTCAGGTTGTGGTAAGCGATCACCGACAGGCTGCCACCGCGACCTGTATCCTTGCACCCGGTCCAGCATAGCGCCGGGTCCAGGTAATCACAACGATTCATGAATACCGTGCCGGTTTGCAACCGACTGGCGACCCGCTGCGCCCGCTGAATGTCACTGGTCCAGAGCGAGGCCGTCAATCCGAAGTCGCTGTCGTTCATCAGGGCAATGGCCTCCTCGTCATCTCTCACCTTCATGATGCCCACCACGGGACCGAAGGATTCCTCGCGCATGATACGCATGGAGTGGTTCACGTCGACGAGAATCTGCGGCATAAGGTACGCCCCGCCATCATTGGGAAACAGGTCGGGGTTGACCAGTGCCCGGGCGCCCGCCGCCAGCGCCTCGGCGACTTGTGCACGCACCTCGTCGGCAAACCGCACATTGGCCATCGGCCCGAGCGTGGTCTCCTGTTCCAGCGGATTACCGAGCCGGTACTGCTCGACGATGGCGACCGCCCTATCGACAAACGCGTCGAAGTATTGCTCGCAGACATAGATACGCTCGATGCCGCAGCAGCACTGGCCAGAGTTGAACATGGCGCCGTCAACGAGCGTCTCCACGGCGACCTCGAGGTTGGCGTCGTCCATGACATATCCAGGGTCCTTGCCCCCCAGTTCCGTGCCGACAGCCGTAAAGGTGCCGGCGGCGGCCTGCTCCATCGCCCTGCCCCCCGCTACCGAACCGGTGAAATTGATAAAGCCGAAGGACCTGTCGCCGATGAGCGCCGCGGTGGTCGCATGATCCAGCACCAGGTTCTGGAAAACCGCCTCGGGCACACCGCCGGCGTATAACGCGCTGGCCAGGCGTTCGCCTGTGAGTGGCGTCTGCGACGAACATTTCAGGATAACGGCGTTGCCAGCCACCAGCGCTGGCACGATGGTATTGATTGCGGTGAGGTAGGGGTAATTCCAGGGCGCGACCACCAGTACGACGCCCAACGGCTTGCGTTCAATCCGGCGCAGGAAAGCCGTACTGTTCTCGATCTCCAGCGGGGCCAGTGCCGCCCCGGCGATACCGGCCATGTAGGCCGCGCGTTCCTTGACCCCGGGAAACTCACCACCGTAACGCACGGGCCGCCCCATCTGCCAGGCGAGTTCCGTGGTGATCTGTGCATTCATGGCTCCCAGGCACTCGATCCCCGCCAGCACGCGCTGGCTGCGCTGTGCCACGGACAGGTCTGCCCAGGCAGTTTGCGCGGCGGTCGCCGCGGTTATGGCAGCCTTCGCCTTCGCAAGCGACAGGGCTTCACGCTCTGCGTAAAGCGAACCGTCAATGGGGGAAATGCAGCGAATCGTAGTCGGCATCAATCAGGCGCTCTGGCGTCCAGTGGCAGTTTGCCAAAAGGCAGGGGCGCAACCCCTGCCTGCATCAACCCTAGCTGTAGCGGTAGGGAGGACCCGCTTTCTTCATGTCGGCGTTGTATTTCTTGAAAATTTCGACCACTTTCGCCTTGGTCTTGGACTCGGCGGCAATCTGGTCCCAGAATTTTTCCGCCGCCGCCTCGACCGTCGCCCATTCCGCGTCGGGAATGGTGGTCAGCTTCATCTTTGTGCCGGTGACCCGCAGCGATGCCTCGCCGCCCCAGTACCACCACAGGCGATGGTAGTGCGAGGTATCCATGGCCAGCTTCAGCAACTCCTTCAGGTTGTCCGGCAGGGCATTGTACTTTTCCATGTTGGCAAAAAAAGAGCCCATCCACGCCCCGGATATATTATTGGTGAGGAAGTAGTTGGTCACATCGGCCCACCCGACCGTGTAGTCCTCGGTGATCCCTGACCAGGCGATGCCGTCGAGCTCGCCGGTCTGGATAGCCACCTCGACATCCTCCCAGGGCAGGGTCACAGGCACCACCCCGAACTGGCTCAGGAAACGACCGGCGGTCGGGAAGGTGAAGACGCGCTTGCCCTTCAGGTCAGCGAGGCTGTTGATCGGTTCTTTCGTCGCGAAGTTGCACGGATCCCAGGCACCAGCCGACAGATGCTTCACGCCGACCTTCGAGTATTCCTCGTCCCAGATTTGTGCGAGGCCGTACTGATTGAACAACGTGGGTACATCGAGGGAGTAGCGGCACGCAAAGGGAAAATACCCTCCGAACACAGCGACTTCCGTTGGCGAAGCCATGGAGTCGTCATCCGACTGTACGGCGTCGATCGTGCCCTTTTGCATCGCGCGGAACAACTCACCGGTGGGTACCAGTTGATCCGCGTAATACAACTCGATCTGCATGTCACTGCCGGCAATCCGGTTGAACGCGTCAATCGAAGGTTTGATCACATGCTCGCCCAGCGCGGGGCCGGCATAGGTTTGCATGCGCCACTTGATCGTCGTTTTCGGGGCCGCGTGAATCGCCGGCGCACCGACGGCGGCCAGTCCAGCGACTCCGACGCCTGCCGTTTTTAAAAACTTTCGCCTATTGCTCATAGAGACTCTCCTTTCTGCCAATGTAGGGGGAACCACTCAACTGCGGGCTTCCCGGTTAGTTTCCCCATTGCTGGAGAACAGTGCTGCATACAGACAAAATCTGGCGTTCACTTGTTATAAACCTCGTTGGGTAGCCACAGTGCGATCTGCGGGAACAGCATGATGACAACCAGCGCCAGTATCATGACGGCGACGAACGGCACGATGGAGGCATAGATATCCCGCAGGCCAATCTCGGGAGGCGCCATCGCCCGCATGAGGAACAGGTTGTACCCAAACGGCGGGGTCATGTAGGCGATCTGGGTAGTGATGGTGTAGAGCACCCCGTACCAGACCAGGTCAAATCCAAGGCTGCCGACCAGCGGCACATACAACGGGGCCACGATTACCAGCATGGCGGTGTCGTCGAGAAACGTACCCATTACCAGGAACGACAACTGCATGATGACCAGGATCGTCCAGGGGCCCAGGTGCAGTTGCGAGGTAAACAGGTCCTCGATCGCACCCACGGCGCCCAGGCCGTCGAACACCGCGCCAAAGCCCATGGCCGCGAGAATAATCCACATAAACATGCAGGAGATGGCCAGGGTCTGGCGCACGGACGCCTCAAACACGGCCTTCGACATACGCCGCTTCACCACCGCCGCCAGAAACGCCGTGATGGCGCCGATGGCGGAGCTCTCGACCAGGCTGGTCCAGCCGTTGACGAAAGGCACCATCATGGTCGCGAAAATCAGGACTGGCAGCAGGCCCGCTCGCAGCAGGCGCAGTTTCTCCGCCAGGGGAACGTTGCGCTCCTCTTCCGACAGGGCCGGGCCGAGGTGCGGCTGGAAGAAGCAGCGGATGGCGATGTAGAGGATAAACATGCCCGCCATCATCAGGCCAGGGATGACGCCGGCCAGCCAGAGCTGGCCAACAGGCTGGCGGGCTATCATGGCGTAGAGCACCAGGACCACCGACGGCGGCACCAGGATACCGAGCGACGAGCCCGCCTGGATAACCCCGGTAACCATCCTTTTGTCATATCCCCGGCGCAGCAGTTCGGGCAATGCAATGGTGGCGCCGATCGCCATGCCGGCAACGGAGAGTCCGTTCATGGCCGAGACCAGCACCATCAGGCCAATCGTCCCGATGGCGAGCCCTCCATGAACAGATCCCATCCAGACGTGAAACATCCTGTAGAGGTCATCGGCGATTTTCGACTCTGACAGGATGTAACCCATAAAAATAAACATTGGCAGCGTCAGCAGGGGATACCACTTCATCAGCTTCATTGCCGCTGAATACGGCAGATCAGAACCGCCGGTTCCCCACAGGGCCAGTGACGCCACAGCCGCGACTACTCCAATAGCCCCGAACACGCGCTGCCCCGTAAAGAGCATCAGCATCATCGAGGAGAACATCAGCATGGCGATCATTTCAGAAGACATCAGATTTCTATCCCCTTTATTCTCGCTATGTCCTTGAAAAATTCGGCGATAGCCTGCAACAGCATCAGGACGAAACCTACGCAGGTGATCAACTTGATCGGCCACATGTAGGGTCGCCACGAGGAGTAGCTGCGTTCGTCGTACTCGATGGCGTAGACCGTGCTGTCGATGGCGCCATAAAGTAAAACGCCGAGATAGAAAACCAGGAAGAAAATTGTCATGGCGTCCACCCATGCCCGCTGCCTGTCTGTCCAGCTGGAGTAGAACAGGTCCATGCGCACATCCGATCCGCGCTGCAGGCAGTAGGGACCGCCAAGTATGTAGTAGGCGACCATAAAGAACTGCGCCATTTCAAGGGTCCACAGTGACGGGTGAAAAAAAGTCTTGGAGATGGATGACCACAGCAGGATGCCGATCAGGATGAAGATCCCGTACATGGCGAAGCGACCGATCCGGTAATTGATGGCGTCGACTACAGCGACGTAACGGCTCATGAATCGCGTCAAATCATAATCCTTAAAGTCAGGACAGCGTCGTGGGAGCTATTCGAGTTATTGCTGCACGGACCTGGCAAAGTTCGCGCCGCTGCATCGAGCATAGCACCTGCCAAATCTTTCTCCACGTTATCGACAAATAATCGCCACGCCCGGCCGCCAGTTGCCCCCTGGCCATGCCCGGTTGAGTATAGATGCAAGTTCCGGACCAGCTATAGAAGCGCCCGGCACGTCCTGTTGCCCGTATTCCTGGGGGTCAGGCGACATCCTGGTGCCACGACAAAGTGCGCCGGAGGCAGTTGCAGGCTCCGAAATGGTGCGCACGATAAGGGGATTGTCGCCGGGTCATGTCGCCCCGGGACCGTGAATGGGTGGATGTCCTAGAGGAACGTGATGCGCGACGTCAATGCGTCCGCGGTCAGGGTAACATCGGTCAGCTGATCGCCCTCCCGCAGTCCGATGATCACCGCCTTGCCAGCGATGGGCGGCAGGGTATCGATCTGGAACTTGCCCGCGCTGCCACGGATAAAGCAGTCCTCATCGAAATATACCGCATCGTTTTCGTCTATTTCATCGGCGATAATGGATTCCTGACCCACCAGCCGGGCGATTTCCGCCTTCGACTTGATCTCCACGGGTTCGATGCTCCGGCGTTCGCCGTTTACCAAGATTGCGTGCACTCCGATATCTCCCGACGCCGCGATGAACTGGCCCTGCGGCCACAGCATACCCGTTTCGTCGCGGCGGGAACACCGGTGGTGAACGGCGCAGGGGGCAGCTGACGCCCGCTGCCTGTTGGTGCCTGTTAACGGTAATCGAACGGGCCCGCGGCAGCGTAAAATAGAACGACCCATTGTGCCTGTGCTGCCAGGAGGCCACCCGTGACAGAGCTCTACTGGTTCCGCAGTGACCTGCGGCTCGATGACAATCCGGGTCTGTATTTTCACGCCGGGGCCGCGAGCCTGCTTTGTGTCTACCTTTGGCCACCGCAGGTGCCCTGGTGCAATGTAAACGGCATCGGTGTTCATCGCCTGCGCTTTCTCCACGAGACGGTCGCGCAACTGCAACAGGCACTGCGCGAGAGGGGCCAGGACCTGCTGGTAGTGCGGGGGAGCCCGTCGCAGGTACTGCCACGGCTGGTGGAGCAGTTCGGGGTAGCGCGTATGGGCGTCGCCAGCGCCCCCGGGGTCTATGAACACCGGGACACAGACCACCTTGCGCGAGCGCTCGACATACCCGTTACGGTCCACGAGGGCAATACGCTGTTTGCGGCCGCTGACATCGCCGCCCTCCCCGGGGGCCTGCCCGCCCACTACACCCCCTTCCGCCAACTCACGGCGACGCTGGAGCCGTTACCGGCTGGCCCTGAGGCACGCCTGCCCGCCCCGCCTCCGGGGCTGAAAGTGGCGGCCATGACCGCGCCGGCGATCCCGCCACACCCGGCGTTCGTGGCGCGCGGTGGCGCCGCCGCGGGGCAGCGGCGGTTGCACCAGTGGATGCACAGGGAGCGCGCCATCGACACCTACAGGGATTCACGCAACCAGTTGGAGGGCCTGTTCTCCTCCAGCGCGCTCTCGCCCTGGCTGGCCAATGGCAGCTTGTCGGTACGTCGCGTTGCTCACGAACTGCGCCTGCACGAACGCCTGCACGGGGAGAACCCGTCGACGGCCCACTTTTACCGGGAATTGCTCTGGCGGGAGTTTTTCCACTGGCGTGCCCTGCGGGATGGCCACCGCCTCTTCAGTGCGCACGGCGTCGTCGGCAAACGCCGGCTGACGACCTTCGAGCCCCGCAACTTCGCCCGCTGGTGCGCAGGCAGGACCAACTATCCCCTGGTCAACGCCCTCATGCACCAGCTGGTGGCCACTGGCTGGATGAGCAATCGCGGCCGCCAGATCGCCGCCAGCTGCCTGGTCAACGAGCTCCGGCTCGACTGGCGCTGCGGCGCCGCGTTTTTCGAGAAGCACCTGCTGGACTACGACGTGGCCAGCAACTACGGCAACTGGCAGTACATCGCCGGAGTAGGGGCGGATCCGCGGGGAGGGCGTCATTTCAATCTCCACAAGCAGGTCGCGCTCTACGACCCCGACGGTGCCTTTACTCGCCGCTGGGAGGGGGCCTGCGCGCCGCAGCCGGAGTTTGTCGTCGATGCCGCGGACTGGCCTATCGCCTGAGCACTGCCGTCCCTGCTTCACTCCCCCCGGAGCAGCCCACCTCAGGCAGCCCAGTGCTCGTCAGCCAGCGCCATCACGCTGCCCTTGCCGCTGGTCACGTCCCTGCACAACCAGTCGATTTCAGGTAACAGCTTGTCAAAATAATACCGGGCACACACCCGCTTCCCTTCCAGCAGCGGCACATTCCCACCGCCGTCCGCCAGCCTCGCCTCGGCGACACCTGCCATGCGCGACCACAGGTAGCCGATTACCGTGAGCGCCATGAGGCGCAGATAGGGTGCGGCGACGGCGGCGGCCTGTTCGGGGTCCTCGACCCCGTTGGTCGCTACCCAGTCAGTCGCCTCGCGCAGTTTGCACAGGGCGTCCTCCAGTTGTGCGGCAAACGGTGCCCGCGGGTTTTGCCGCAGGAAGTCGTCGAGCAGGGTGAAGAGGCCCGTGATCAGTCGGCCCCCTCCCAGGGCGAGTTTGCGCCCTACCAGGTCCATCGCCTGGATGCCGTTCGTCCCCTCGTAAATGCGGGCTATGCGACCGTCGCGGACCAGCTGTTCCAACGGCCAGTCTGTGGTGAAGCCGGAACCGCCGAGCACCTGCAGGCCGACATTCGTGTTGTTGAATCCCTCGTCCGTGAGGAACGCCTTCACTACCGGTGTCAACAACTGCACCAGGTCGTCCGCCCGCAGCCTGTCGTCCGCTGCGGGCAACGCTACCGAGAGATCCAGCTGGTGGCCGGTGAACAGCGCCAGCGCCCGCATGCCCTCGTTGAGTACTTTCTGTCGCATCAGCATACGGCGTACATCGGGGTGCACGATAATCGGATCGGCGGGGCCGTCCGCATTCCGTGGGCCGGCCAGCGAACGGCCCTGCAGGCGCTCCCGGGCGAATGCCAGGCTCTCCTGGTAGGCCATCTCTGCCAGCCCCAGACCCTGCATACCAACCATCAGGCGCGCCTCGTTCATCATGGTGAACATTGCCCGCATACCGGCGTTGGGCTCGCCGACCAGCCAGCCCCGGGCGCCCTCGAAATTCATCACACAGGTCGCGGAACCCTTGATCCCCATCTTGTGCTCCAGGCCGCCGCAGTAAACCGGGTTGCGTGCGCCGCCAACGGGCAGGAACTTCGGGACGACGAACAGTGAAATGCCCTTGGTGGAGTCGGGGGCCCCCGGCAATTTCGCCAGCACCAGGTGTACGATGTTCTCCGCCAGGTCGTGCTCCCCGCCGGTAATCCATATCTTGGTGCCCTCCAGACTGTACGTACCGTCCTCGTTCGGCGTGGCCCGCGTGCGGATCATGCCCAGGTCCGTCCCGCACTGGGGCTCGGTCAGGCACATGGTCCCGGTCCACTGGCCGCTCACCAGCCTGGGCAAGTAGGTCTGCTGCACTTCGGGCGAGCCATGGGCATACAGCGCGCTGATGGCACCGTGGGTCAGTCCGGGGTACATCCCCAGAGAGAGATTGCTGGAGCAGACCATCTCGTCGATGATGAACTTCAGCACGTGTGGCAGCCCCTGGCCCCCGTATTCCGGCGGGGCGTCCAGGGCGGTCCAGCCCGCCTCGGTGAACTGGCGATACGCCTCCCTGAACCCGTCCGGCGTGGTCACCGCGTGCGTTTCAGGGTCATAATGGCACCCCTGTTGATCCCCCGCCCGGTTGGTCGGCTGGATCACTCCGGACGCGAATTTTCCCATCTCTTCCAGCACCGCGACCATCAGGTCGGGCGTCGCCTCCCGGTATTGATCCAGACCCTGTAGCTCGTCGACACCGAGCACGTCGAACAACAGGAAACGAATATCGCTAATGGGTGCCTGGTACTGCATGCTCACCTTCCGCCAGATTGAATGCCGTGAATGTTGTCCCACACGCCGCGCGACGCCGGCCCGGCCCGCGCTCGCGTGCGCCCTGTGTTGCGCGGGGCCCTGGGATTTACGCCAATGTCACCCCGGATACGGTCACCGGGCACGTCCGGATCAGGGTGAACGGCTTTTGTCGCGCTCGGCGAACCTGTGCCACCTGGCAGGGGCGGCAACCAGCGCCAGCCGATCCACGTGCGGCGCCAGCACGTAACAGTCCCATGCAAACGCCTGCCTTGATACTCGTGCTGGGTGACCAGCTGACCCTGGACAAGGGCGCGCTGCGGGGCGCCCGGCCGGGCATTGATACCATCCTCATGGCCGAAGTCAGGGAAGAGGCGTGCTACGCGCGCCACAACCGACACAAGATCGCGTTCATCTTTGCGGCCATGCGACATTTCCGCGACGCACTGCGCCAGCGCGGGTTTTCCGTAATCTACTTCCCGTACGAAGAACGCACGTTGTCGCTGCTGGACGCAGTCGAAGAAGCACTGGCGCGCTGTGACGCCCGGGTGCTGCGCTGCTGTGAGCCCGGCGAGTACCGGCTGCTAAACGCGCTGCGTCGCTGGACGCTGGCAGTACCGCTTGAGCTGGTCGCGGATGAGCGCTTTCTGGCCTCGGGGCGGGCTTTCGCCGACTGGGCCCGGGGGCGCAAGCAGCTGCGCATGGAGTATTTTTACCGGCTGATGCGCCAACAGCACGGACTGCTGCTCGACGCGCAGGGCGCCCCCGAGGGCGGCCAGTGGAACTACGACGCCGATAATCGTCAGGGCTGGCGCGGTGCCGAGGAGATACCTGCGCGGCCGGCTGTCGACATCGACCCGACGACAGCCGAGGTCATCGACCTCGTGCAGCGCGAATTCCCCGACAACCCCGGCGATCTTTCCCGCTTCTACCTGGCCGTCACTCCCGGGGCGGCGGAGGCTCACTTTCAGTGGTTCCTCACCCATGCCCTGCCGCGCTTCGGCCGCTACCAGGACGCCCTGGCCGAGGAATCCCCGTGGTTGTTCCACAGCCTGGTTTCCATGTACCTCAATGTGGGCCTGTTGGACCCGTTACAGGTCTGCCGCCAGGCCGAGGCGGCGTGGCGCGCAGGGCAGTGCACGCTGGCAGCCGCGGAGGGGTTCATCCGCCAGATCTCCGGCTGGCGCGAGTACGTGCGCGGGATTTACTGGCTCCAGATGCCCGACTACGCCCGGAGCAATACGCTGCAAGCCGACCGCCCGCTGCCAGACTGGTTCTGGAGCGGCGACACCGATCTGCGATGCCTGCAAACCGCCCTGCGCCAGACCCTCGACCTCGGCTACGGCCACCACATCCAGCGCCTCATGGTCGTTGGCAATTTCGCCCTGCTGGCCGGGCTGGACGTGGAACAGGTGTGCGCCTGGTACCTCGGCGTCTACGTCGATGCCTTCGAGTGGGTGGAGCTACCCAATACCCTGGGCATGGCGTTGTACGCCGATGGCGGACTCATGGCCAGCAAACCCTACGCCGCGAGCGGCAAGTACATCCAGCGACAGGGCAATCACTGTAAACAGTGTCGCTACGACCCCGCGCGGGCCACGGGTGAAGGCGCCTGTCCCTACAACAGCCTCTACTGGCATTTCACCAACCGCCACAGCAAGGCGTTGCAGGCCAACCCCCGCATGGCCCTCACACTGAAAAACTGGGCGCGCAAGGACAGCGATGAGCGGGCGACGATCCTGGCATGGGCCGACAGCGAACTGGCGCGGCTTGCGCCGCGTGAGCCTGGACATACGGTGACATAAACCGACGTGCGGCACTGCAGGTACCTTGCAGTGACCTGATCGACTGAACTACCCTTCAGCCGGAGAGCATCCGTGAAACAAGCTGCTCCGTCAAAGCCGCCGCGCTCCAGGAAAGTAGCGGCACCATCAGATAGAACGCCAGGCGCAGTTGTGCATCCTGCCCTGCGGGCCACTCCGTTACGTCGCGCACTTGCGCCCTGGCGCTCAGGAGACCTGCCAGTCGCTCCGGGTTGGCGTTTGCCTGTGCTATCGCCTCGGAGGGGTTCGGCAGCATTTGCGTCAGTTGCTCGTATACCCGATCTTTCTCCATACGAACACGCTCGCGTATGCCAAGTTGCGGGAATATGAAAACAGCCACCGCCAGGACCATGTAGATAAGGATGAGTAGCACGCCTATGTTGCCGGATCTCTCGGTGAAACCGATTCCGACCAGTGGAGTAATCAGTACGAGACTGACCGCCCACAGTGCCATCAGCCCTATGACCGTGCCGGACAGCTGTAGCCCATAACGGGAGAAGCACGCAAGTTGCTCAGTGCGTAACAGGTCGACGGCCACCCAGTCACGGCCGAGCTTTCGCATGGCGGCAGCATCGGTTATGACCAGGGCAATTGCCGAAAGGCCCAATGTCCAGGTAGTCCACGCCGTCAATACCGTCCAAATCTCTCCCAGTGCAGAATCCGGTTGCGCGAGCCATTCCGAGAACCGCCCAAACTGGGCTTCCTGAAAGACAACAGTCACAACCCCCCCGACAATAATGGCCGCGCCCAGACCCGGCAAGCGCATGTCCTCAAATCGCCTGATCAGGGGGATGAGTTCCGGGTTGGCGTAATCGAGCAGCGGATGCAGCTCCGAGATACAGCGTCGCCCGGCGCCACGCAGCAACGGTAGTGCTGTGACAAAGTATCCGATTTGAATGGATAGCAGGAGCACCAAAGTGCCATCCAGCCTTGGCTGTTGCGATCCAGCATCCAGACTGATTGCCCATCGTTCAAGGCAAAACCAGATCACACTACCTGCGGTTGCAAAACATATCCCGGTTAGCGCAGGAGACCTGGACAGGACATTTACAAATTTTACGACCGCTCCCGATGTCCCTGCATTGGCTGCCGACATAGTGGGATTCATACCTATTAGAACACGACGGCCCGGTGGCCTGCCTCGGATTTGACCTTACCACATCGCACGGTTCACTGGCGAACAATGCTCCCGGGGATGTTCCTACAATATATCGTCCTCGTCGCAGGGCCCGTTACACAGGTTTTCCGCAACACCCGTTTCGTAGAAAATGCGCAGGCTGTCGCCGATATCGCGCAGCTCCGTCGCGCGGCCATGAGGGTCCTTCATGCTGTCGCCCCAGTGCGGGATGTCGGTAATGGGCGGGTCGGGATTGCCAAAATCGACCTCCACCATCGCCGAGCCCGTGTGCTTGCCGCTCACCACGTCCAGCCCCCACACGTCGCGAATCAGCGGGGCGAGGTTCACCACGCCGCCGATGGTGCGCGCCATGATATGCGCGCCCAGATTGGTCACCTGGTGGTCGGCCTTCGACACCTGGATCAACACTTCATGATGGGGCGTACCCGGCAGCAGGTTGCTGCGAATGTATTTCGAGTAGCCGGTTGGTTCGGCCCGGTCCCACAAGCCCTGCACCAGCGCGAGGTTCATTTGCATGTCGAGCGCATTCCAGTTGTACAGGGAGTAAATCTGCTCCGCAAAAGGGTCGAAGTTCACACTGCGATTAAGCAGGAGATTGTAGGATTGCCCCGGTACCGCCAGCAGGCCCCGTTCCACATCGGTGTTGATCGCCATCAGGCTCGCACCCAGGATACCGCCCTGGCTGCCACCGAAGTAATACCGCCGCGAGCCATCGATCGCGGCGCCGCCGCAATCCGAGTTCAGCGCCTGGTTCAGCGGCGTCGACGGCCCGCCGTCGGCGGCAACCGACAGGGTTCTCATCGCCATGAGAAAGTTCAGGAACCCCTGCTGCATGCGCTCCGGAATCGCGCGGAAAGTGGACAGGTCGCCGCCGGTCAATGCATCGAGCAGCGTTCCCACATCATCGAAGGCAAAGCCCTTCCAGTCGAGCGCGAACGCCGCGAAGTTCTGCTGGGCTGCGATCGGCTGAAAGCCCAGCACCTGCTCTTTCGCCCCGAGCTGGCCGTGCCCGAATGCCACCAGGGGCGCCGCCTCGGTCTGTGCGCTCATGGGTATGATCAGCGCCGCGGCATAGGGGTAGGTGCCATTGACCTGCGGCAGTCCGTCGTCGCCCAGGTTGAGGAGACCGCCGCTTTCCCCCTTGGTCATGTACAGGGGCATGTCGAAGGTGACCTCCAGCCGACAGGCCATGCCGTCGATCAGTCCTTCATTCTTCAGAGCAATGGTGTACGGCACGCCCTCGGGCTCTCGCGAGAGGGCGTCGTCGCGCATGTGCAGCATGGCGCGGGTGTTGTTTTCGCGGCTGGCGGTGGTGAAATCCCAGGCGATCTGCAGGTCGCCGCGTGCGATGCCCTGTGCCTCGAGCGTCGCGAATATCTCCTCAAAATGCGCCCGGCGGGATTCGATTATCGGATCATCCGAGGGTTGCCGATCGCGCAGGGCCCGGAACCCGGGCGAGGGCTCCACCGCCACGCCGTCACTGTCCACGACATGGCGGATGGCGACTATGTAGCGCGTGGCATCATCCGGCCGGATCGCCGGACGCAACATCAGGGCCTGCTCCTGGCGCAGCTCGTCGATGTCCCGCGCAATGGTGAACTGCGGCAGTTTCTCCCCTGCATCCACGCGTAGTTTCGCCTGCACCACGTACTCGTCGCGATCCACCCAGTGCGCCAGCCGCTCACCGGTCTGCGCGTTGAGGATGACCGTCGGCGACTGGGGCAGCAGGGAGTCGCCGATCGTATCCGGCGAAGCCAGCCCCGTCACGGTCGCCCCGGGCAGATGGGTCATTGCCGCGATACCGGGGGAAAAACCGTCCATCTCGTTGAAGGCGTCCGGATTCGACCGGACGCCGTCCATGTTGGCCGGCATGATGACCTGCGGCAGGGCCAGGCGCAGGCCGGTGACCGAACCCGGGTCGGGCACGGTCCAGTAGTCGTTGGGGTAGGGGAAGCCGCAATAGGTCGGCGTCAGCGGATCACAGTCCAGGGGTGGTGCGGGGACCACTTCATTCGGGTCCACCTGCACCGTCGCAGACGAGTCGTTGCCGTCAGAGCAGCCCGTAACAAGAACGAGGGCGATGGAGACGGCGAGCCAGGCTATTATTTTTTTCATTAGCAGATAATAGTTGCGGCCCGCTTAACGGTCAATGCACAAGGCCGTCTCGCGGCAGTCCCGCGTGGTGAGCCCGACAAAGCGCAAGCCAGGGTATGTACACGCCACTGGCAGGTGTACTTTATTTCGCAGGACCAGGCGCGTCGGGGGGATCGACATGGCCAGGGACAAGATACTGGCGCTTTTCGGTATTATTTGCAGCTTGCACATTCATAACGCGCAGGCTGGCGTCATCAAACTCGCCCCTGTTTCCACGGGAGCGATTCTTTACGACCGCACGGACTACATCGTGCCGCCGGGCTACCCGTATCCGCCGCCGCCACCCGTGATTCATTACCGTCACGAGGTTCCAATCAATACCCTTTCCCTACTCTGGGCGGACAGTGCCGGTTGCCTGTGCGCCTTTCAGTACCTGGCCAATGGATACGTGATTTACGACGTGGGTTTGGTAAGTTCACCCGTCCTCTCCGCCTTGCCGCTGGCGCGCGGGAGGCCCTCAATCCAGCAACCGCTGTAGGAGGCCGCCATAGGCATCGATACGGCGATCGCGCAGGAAGGGCCACATGCGCCGCACACTTTCACTGCGGGCTGCATCAAGCGTCACGACCAATTCGGTTTCACTGCCAGTATCCGCCTGGGCCAGTAATTCGCCCTGGCATCCCGCCACCATGCTGGAACCCCAGAAGACCGCCCCGCCCGGTTCGGTGCCAACCCGGTTGACGCTCAGCACCGGAATCCCGTTGGCCACCGCGTGGGAGCGCTGGATGGTGATCCACGCGTCACGCTGGCGCGCCTGCTCCTCAGGGGAGTCGGCGCTGTCCCAGCCGATCGCGGTCGGGTAGACCAGCAGCTCCGCGCCAGCCATCGCCATCAGGCGCGCCGCTTCCGGATACCACTGGTCCCAGCAGACCAGCACCCCCAGCCTGCCCACCGAGGTGTCAATGGGCGCAAAGCCCAGATCACCGGGCGTAAAGTAGAATTTCTCGTAGTAGCCGGGATCGTCCGGAATGTGCATCTTGCGGTATTTCCCCGCGATGCTCCCGTCAGCCTCCAGCACCACGGCGGTATTGTGATACACCCCGGGCGCGCGCTTTTCGAACAGGGAGGTGACGATCACCAGGGAGAGTTCGCGGGCGACAGCGCCAAATTCGTCCGTGGCAGGACCGGGAATGGTCTCGGCCTGCTCAAAACGGGCGGGGTCTTCCTGATCACAGAAATACAGGCCGGCGTGCAGTTCCTGCAGAATCACCAGTCGGGCGCCCTGCTGCGCGCAGCGACGGATCGCCGCTATGCTCTTTTCGATATTGGCGGCGCGGTCGCCCGTGCACGACTGCTGCACCAGTCCTGCGATTAGTGTCTTCATACCACTCCTTCGGGAATCTGCATGGTGATGCAATGCAACGAACCATGCTGGAGAATCAATGTGCTGCAATCTATACCGATAATCTCGCGTCCTGGAAAGGCTTTTCCGATGACCTCCAGCGCGACGGCGTCCGCCAGATCATTATAGGTCGGCACGAGTACCGCGCCATTAATGACCAGGTAGTTGGCATAGGTGGCAGGCAGGCGATGACCTGCGGAGTCGTACCTGGCGCCAGGCCACGGCAGGGGCAACAGTCGGTAGCCGGTGAACTGCGCCAGTTCCCGCTCCATCGCCCTGAGCGGCGCGTAATGTTCGTCGTCCGGATCATCGCACGCGACATGCACGATAGTGCGATCGGGACAGAGCCTTGCAAGCGTGTCGATATGGGCGTCCGTATCGTCACCGACCAGATAGCCGTGCTCCAGCCACAGGATCGTCGTGACACCCAATTCGGATTGCAACCGCTCCTCGATCTGCGTCCGCGTCAGGTGGGGATTGCGATTGGGGTTGAGGAGGCACCCGGTGGTAGTCAGCAGAGTGCCCTGCCCATCGCTGTCGATGCTGCCACCTTCCAGCACCAGGTCGACGGAGCGCAGCGTCGTCGCTCCAAAGGCGCCGGCCGCGTGGAGTGCGCGGGTCACGCCGTTGTCCCTCGCGGCGTCGAATTTTCCGCCCCAGCCGTTGAACATAAAGTCCAGCAGAACGGGTTTGCCATCCTCCTCGATGGTGATTGGACCAAAATCGCGCGCCCAGGTGTCGTCGGTGGCCACATCCCAGGCATCGGGACGCACCAGGATGACCGGCTGAAAACGCTCGATGGCAGCGATGATGGCCTGGACAGTCTGCCGCGCCTGCGGCAGCACGGGGGCCCAGTCCGTCTGCTCGTGGGGCCACACCAGCAGCACGGCAGTCTGGGGCTCCCACTCGGCGGGCAATCTTCGGATCGGGCGACTCACGGGCGCAGGCATTCCAGGCTGTCGAATACGAATGAACGCGGGCGCGTGCCGCCACCGCGTATCAGGCTCAAGTATATGCCAAATGCGCCGCCATCCATGACCGGTTTTTTCAGGCCCGTGCATGCGTCTATACTTTGAACTGTGATGTTCGCCAACGCGGAGACCAGGACATGATCGAGATCGCCGGGCTCGACCATATCGTGCTGCGCACCACGCGCATGGACGACATGCTGCACTTTTACAGTGATGTATTGGGTTGCAGGGTGGAGAGAGCGCTGCCGCCGGAATTCGGCCTGGTGCAATTGCGGGCGGGCAGCGCGCTGATCGACCTCGTGGCCGTGGACAGCGCGCTCGGACGCGCCGGTGGCGGACCACCGACGCGGGGCGGCAACAATATGGACCACTTTTGCCTGCAAATCGTTGCGCTACCCGAAGAGGAAATCAGTCGATACCTGGCATCGCATGGCGTCGAGACTGGTCCGTTCGAGCGACGCTACGGGGCGCAGGGCTTTGGCAACTCCGTTTACCTGCGCGATCCCGAGGGCAACGTGGTGGAGTTGCGCAACAGGGTTTAGCCCCACGCTACGGGCAGCAAACGCTGTCGGTTTGCCTGACACGCTCAAATCTGTTATCCAGAGTTTTTCACACACCAGGCGACCGGGGTGGGGCCATCTGATGAATGATGTAATCAACTCTCTGGAATCTTTCACTATCGTAGGCAATTCGCTGTTGTCCTGGACAATGGCCATCGGCACCGCGCTTGCGCTGTACCTGTTCCTCTCCCTGTTCCTGCGCTTCCTGCGCAGCAAGATGCACCGCTTCAGCCAGACGACCTCCACCGTTATCGATGACCTGCTGGTGGCCGTGCTCGGCTCGACCAAGGTCTTTACGCTGTTCTTTATCGCCCTGTGGGCGGGCTCGCGCTTCCTGGACCTGGGCCGGGCGGACAACGTACCCAGGTTCGTGCTGGTGGTGGTGGTGACGCTGCAGGTGGCGCTGTGGGCGAATCGCGCCGTGTCGGAATATATCGTGCACTTCTCCAGTGCCTACCGGGACACGGATCCAGGTACCGTCTCCGCGGTGCAGGGCCTGTCCTTTGTCGCGCGCCTGGCGATCTGGGCGCTGGCTGTACTACTGGTTATCGACAATCTTGGCTACGACGTGACCGCACTCGTAGCGGGACTGGGGATCGGTGGGGTCGCCATTGCGCTGGCCGTACAGAATATTCTCGGAGACCTGTTTGCGTCGCTGTCCATCGTGCTCGACAAGCCGTTTGTCGTCGGGGACTTCATAATCATTGACGAGCACCTCGGCGAGGTGGAGAAAATCGGCATCAAGACCACGCGTTTGCGGAGCCTGTCAGGCGAGCAGCTTATATTCGCCAACTCCGACCTGCTCAACAGCCGCGTTCGGAATTTCAAGCGCATGTACGAACGCCGCGTACCCTTCAACTTTGGCGTCATCTACCAGACTACCCCGGAGCAGTTGGAATCGATTCCGCCGATGGTGAAAGACATTATCCAGGGCATCGACAAGACCCGGTTCGACCGCGCGCACTTCAAGGGTTTTGGCGAGAGCGCCTACGATTTCGAAGTGGTCTACTATGTCCTTGCGCCGGATTACAACGTCTACATGGATATTCAGCAGCAAATAAACCTGGCCCTGTGCCGGAATTTTGCCGCCGGGGGTATCGAATTTGCCTATCCGACGCGGACGCTGTTTCTCAGCACCGCCGTGGATAGCGCCAGACCGGCGCCGCTTTAGGCAGACCGCGAGACCGGGAGCGGACATTTGACGACCCCGATCCTGAACGACCTCGACTACGCCGTCATTGGTGCGTATCTCATCGTGGTGATGGTAATCGGCCTGTATATGGCCCGGCGTACCCACAGCGGAGAAGACCTGTTCCTCGCCGGGCGCCGCCTCGGCTGGCTGCCCGTCGGGTTCTCCCTGTTTGCCTCAAACATCTCGAGCACGACGCTGATCGGCCTGTCGGGCGCCGCCTATGGCTGGGGCATCGCCGTGTCCAACTACGAGTGGATGGCCGCGTTTATCCTCGTATTCTTCGCCATATTCGTCATACCCTGTTACCTGAACAGCCGAATCACCACAGTGCCCGAATTTCTCGAACGGCGTTTTGACCGGCGCTCCAGACTCTACTTTTCGGGTCTCACCCTGTTCTCCAATATCGCCATCGACACCGCCGGCACCCTGTTCGCGGGCGCCATCGTCCTGCGAATGTTCTGTCCCGGCCTCGACCTCTTTACCGCCGGCCTGGTGTTGGCGGCGCTGGCGGGTGTATACACCGCCGCCGGAGGTCTCGCCGCGGTTGTTTACACCGATGTCCTGCAGGCGGTGGTGCTGCTGCTGGGAGCGAGCCTGGTGAGTTACTTCAGCTTTGCGCAGCTGGACTTCTCATGGTCGGCGGTGGTGGCGGCCACCCCGCCGCAAAAATTGTCACTGATGTTGCCGCTGGATGATCCCAACCTGCCGTGGCTGGGGACGCTGGTGGGGGTGCCGATTCTGGGTTTCTATTTCTGGTGCACCAACCAGTTCATTGTGCAGCGCGTGCTCGGAGCGCGCAGCATCGCGCACGCGCGCTGGGGCGCGCTGTTCGCGGGGCTACTGAAACTGTCCGTGCTGTATATCATGGTGATGCCGGGCGTTATGGCGGGCGTACTGCTGCCCTCCTGGACAATCCCGACCTGGTATTTCCCACGCTGGTGAGCACATTGTTGCCGGCCGGCCTGTCCGGCCTGGTGTTTGCGGGCCTGCTGGCGGCACTCATGTCCAGCATTGATTCCACGCTGAATTCCGCCTCGGCCCTGCTGACCATGGACTTTATCGGACCCGAGCGTAGGGGCTGGTCAGACCGGCGCGTCGCCTGGGTCGGTCGCGGCTGTATCGTGTTGTTCATGCTGCTGGCGGCCGCGCTGGCGCCGTTCATCAGCGCCTTTCCGGGACTCTTCCATTATCTCCAGTCGGCGCTGGCCTACCTGGTGCCGCCCGTTGCGGTCGTGTTCATGGCTGGTTTGTTCTGGCGCAAGACGACAGCCAGCGGCGCATTCCTCACCCTGCTGGGCGGTCATGGCGTTTCGGCCGCGCTGTTTGGACTCTCGACTCTGGATTTGTTGACCCTGCATTTCACCGTCATCGCCGGCGTGCTGGCAATGATATCCACCCTTATCCTGGTCGCGACCAGCCTCGCGAGCACTGCTTCCACCGAACAACAGCTGGAGGCGTTCACTTTTCATTCAGAACAATCCGCGCCGCAGGCCGGGCTGGTCTGGTGGCAGGACTATCGGCTGCAAAGCATGTTGCTGATTTTGCTGGCCTGCGCAATGTTGGCAGGCCACTGGTAGGGGGTTTTCGCGCACCTCCAGCGCCGGTCGCTGCCGCTACTGCTGCTCGAACAGCTTGACCGTCGCCGCCCACAGATCATCGACCAGGTCCCAGCCCGCCGCGTTGGTTTCCTCGTAATGCCCCGGGGGCTTTTCGAGCTGCGCGCCACCATCTGCCCGTAGTAGCAGACGGCGCGCACCGCCGGGCCATCAGCACCCAGCGAAGCGAAATAGGCGGCGTCATCCGTCACCTTCTGGCAGGTGATACCGCCAACCCAGGTAGGCGACTCGATAAGGCCCCGGTCCGCCAGGTCCTGGCAGCTGGCGCCGGGCAGCGCACTCAGTGACAGGGGATGGCACTGCAGCCGATATTCCGAGGCGGGGACGAAGTAGCCCACTTCGTCCATACCCAGGCCGATCGTAAACATTATCGACTCATCGACGAGCGAGAGGTAGTGGCCGGGAATCACATAGGCCGCCCCCACACTGTGTTCATCCGGATTCTGGTTGTACTTCTCCGGGGGCGCCGTATAGAAATCCTCCGGCAATCCTATGACCAGTTCCGAGGATACCTCGCCGGGGAGAAACAGCATGCCGACGTCCCCGAAATCCACGTGGATGACCTGGGTCTTGAGCACGTCGCCCCTGGCGACCTGGTAGCCCAGCAGCGGCGTTAGCACCGGGTCATCGACGGTTTCCGTCCCCGTATTGACGCAGTTGTCGTCGGTGAACGGTTTGCCGTCACAGTTGTACACCTGCATCGGCATCCAGCCGAGTTCGCCTTCCGCCGCCAGCACACGAAAACCCAGGTTGGTGACGCGACTGTAGAACGACTGCCTTCGCACGCTGAACGACTCGAAGACCATGGGCCGGGATTTCTCGAGCAGCGTATCGACAGCGTTTGCCAACTCGGTACCGGTGGACTCCGTTTTCGCAAAAGACTGGCACTCGTACTGATTGGCCTTGTTGCATTCAGCCAGTGGCAACGCCCCCTCCGGGACCGTCTTGCCGTCACCGACCGGGTGCTCCGCATCGACCCGCCAGGTCGAGGCGTGCAGCGGGCCGGTCAATACGCCCAGGGCGCCATTGAAGAAAGCGACCTCTCCACCGTGCGCCGCCTTCAACCGTGTCTCCAGGACGCCGACGAAATCGCCGGAAAAATAGCGGTCCTCGGCGGTGCAATCACTGCCTTTCCAGCCCTTGATCGCGCAGGCTTCAGCGAGGCCGGCCGCGTCCGCCGGCGGCTCCCACCCCAGGGTAACTTCCGGGTGCGCATTCCACTGGACGAGAATCGCAATCGATTGGCCCGTTTCAATGGAGTTGAAGGCCATAACATTGAGCCGGCTGTCGTAGATTCGCGGGTCTCGCTGATCCACGGAGCCGTAATTGTGCTCACCGGCCGCCACAGACGCGGACGCCGGCTCAACGGAAGCCACCGCGGACACGGCGGCCGCCACGATTTGCCCCGCCGCCATCTCGTACCACTGCGCATTGGGACCGAACGCGGTTTCAGGCCCGTGGTGATTGTGCGCGGAAGACACCAATATCTCGGCGCCCGCCCACGGCTCGGGTAACGCCGCCTGCACACGTCGCACGATCTCGTCCACATCCGCCTTGAGGTGCATGTACGTATTGCTGGTGATGAAAATCATGCGCTGCCCGTCGCGCTCCAGGGCGACCGCGGTGACGCGGACGTCGTCATGCACCCAGGAGCCGTCGCTGTTGCCGTTGCCGACATTCACCTTGCCCTGGTCCCACACGGGAACGAAGATCCCGGGATCGTCCGGGTCAAGTGCGGAGGCCAGGGGCCAGCCCGGGGCGTGTTGCAGGTAATCGCGGCCACCGCTCACCGTCGGCAGCAGGCTGGCACTCGCCGCGCCGGCATACAGGGTTGGCTCAGTGACGTTGTTGTTATTTCCGTTGCTGCAACTGACCAGAATCGCGGGCAGTAGCAGAGCAGCAGCTATGCTGAACAGGTTTGATATACGCACAGGGTTCTCCCTTATAGTTATTACTTTTGTCTGGCTCTGGCGAACGCGGCAGCGAACGCCCCGTCGGCCTTTTTCTCCTGACTGCGTTTTGGCTGCGCCTTGCTTCCTCCAGGCTTTGCCGACGATTGATCACCCGGGCGCTGTTTGGCGCCCCGGTGCTGTTGTTCCGGCGTGCTATCTGTCAGCCGCATACTGAGGCCGATTCGCTGCCGCGGTACGTCAACCTCCATGACCCTGACCTTGATGATATCACCCGCTTTGGCAACCTCGCGCGGATCACGGATAAATTTCTCCGACATCGCCGATATATGCACCAGGCCATCCTGGTGAACACCCACATCGACAAAGGCACCAAAGCTGGTGACATTGGTGACGGTTCCTTCCAGTATCATACCTGGCTCCAGGTCGGTTATCTTCTCGACTCCTTCCTGCAACCTGGCGGTCCTGAATTCCGGTCGCGGGTCACGGCCGGGCTTGTGCAGCTCGCGCAAAATGTCTGTCACCGTGGGCAGACCCACCGTGTCAGTCACGTAGTCGGCGGCATTGAGACTTCCCAGGAAGGCGCTGTCGCCGATAATACTGCGCACATCGCGCTGGCAGGTGGAGGCGATTTTTTCGACTATCGCGTAGGATTCCGGGTGTACCGCGGAGGCGTCCAGCGGATTGGTTCCATGCATCACTCGCAGGAAACCCGCCGCCTGCTGGTAGGTTTTCGCTCCCATGCCACTCACCTGCAACAGGGTTTTGCGGTCAGCGAATGTTCCCTGGGCGTCGCGCAGCGCGACAATGCTATCGGCGATGCGCTGACTCAATCCTGACACGCGGCGCAACAAGGGCGCGGACGCCGTGTTCAGATCGACTCCGACAGCATTCACACAGTCCTCCACCACCGCGTCGAGCTGGCGCCCAAGCTGTACCTGGCTGACGTCATGCTGGTACTGGCCTACGCCGATGGACTTGGGGTCTATCTTGACCAGTTCCGCCAGTGGGTCCTGCAGACGCCTGGCGATCGATACAGCCCCACGAATGGTGACATCGAGGTCCGGAAACTCTCGCGCCGCGAACTCCGAAGCCGAGTAGACGGAGGCACCGGCCTCGTTAACCATGAGCTTGCGCACGTCCAGTTCGGGGTGCTCGGCGAGCAGATCTGCGACAAATCGGTCGGTCTCGCGACCGCCGGTGCCATTGCCGATACTGATCAGCTTGACCTCGTACTTCGCGATCATACCCAGCAGAACGGCTCCCGCCTCCGCAAGCTTGCTCTGTGGTGGCGTGGGAAATATCGTCGCGTGATCGAGTACTTTCCCGGTGGCATCCACCACGGCGAGCTTCACTCCGGTACGCAAGCCCGGGTCCAGCCCGATGGTGGCTTTCGGGCCCGCAGGGGCGGCCAACAGCAGGTCCTTGAGGTTGCTCGCAAATACCCGGATGGCATCCTGCTCGGCGCGTTCGCGCAATTGCGTGAACAGGTCCGACTGCAGGTGCGTCAGCAGTTTAACGCGCCATGTCCAGCGCACGACCTCGGCCAGCCACTTGTCTGCCGCGCGGTTGCTGTCCCGTATCTGCCAGTGGGCGGCGATCATCCCTTCGCAGGGATGTGAGTCGGCCGGAGATTCCTCTGCCGTCAGGCGCAGGTCAAGCGTCAACACACCTTCGCTGCGACCGCGCAACATGGCCAGCGCGCGGTGTGACGGGGTGGTCCTGAAGGGCTCGGTGTGCTCAAAATAGTCACTGAACTTTGCGCCCTCCTGCTCCTTGCCGGGGACCAATCGCGCCGCGATCAGGCACTCAGCCTGCATAAATGCGCGCAGCCTGGCGAGCAGGTCCGCGTCCTCAGCAAAGCGCTCCATCAGGATTTGTCGGGCACCGTCGAGCGCCGCCTTGATATCCGCAAAGCCAGCATCCGGGTTGAGGTAGCCACCCGCCACCGCTTCCGGATCAAGCTCTGGATTCCCCAGCAGTGCATCCGCCAGAGGTTCCAGCCCCGCCTCGCGTGCGATCATGGCTTTGGTACGACGTTTGGGCTTATAGGGCAGGTACAGGTCTTCCAGTCGACTCTTGGTGTCTGCGCTGCGAATTGCCGTCTCCAGTTCCGGCGTCAGTTTCCCCTGCTCACCGATGCTGCCAAGGATCGCACCACGACGCTCCTCCATCTCGCGCAGGTAGCCCAGGCGCTCTTCCAGCTGCCGCATCTGTGAATCGTCCAGTCCACCGGTAACCTCCTTGCGGTAACGCGAAATAAAGGGGACAGTGGCGCCCTCGTCGAGCAGGGCCACGGCTGCGACTACCTGGTTTTGCCGAACGGAAAGTTCCTGCGCCAGACGTTCATTTATAGACTGATTCATGGGTGCTGCCACTAAATAAGATGATTGGGAGTCGGGCGGATTCGGCCACTCACTCAGGGATCGCCCGGAGGCGAACTGTTATCGCCCTCCAGTGAATCGGGAGGGGATGCGATATATAACTGTACACCGTTTTCGACATCAGCCGAGGTCACCCGAAACCTGACGGTAGGGTAGGTGACGCCAGGTTTTATCGCGCTAACGTAATACGTCTGGTCTACCGGCATATTGAGCCATGTGACGCCGCCATCGACCGAAGTGTCAGGCTGGGACAGGTCAGGGATAACAGATCGGTTGAAGTAGATGGGACCGATGTAGTCATCCAGTGTCGGGGACAGCGTCATGGTCGCACCCGGATCGCCATGGGGCAGCCTGTCGTCATGCATGCTCGCCCAGGACTTGCCCACAGTCACAACCATCGCGTTGGCAAAAAAGAAATTGGGGTAGCCGTTATTGCGCATCATGCCTTCCACGAAGGGCAGCATGCCGTACGTAAAGTAATAGGGATCGATGTACTGGATGGCGTAATCGAGGTTGTCCTCGTCAGTAATTTCATTGACGTTGGTCTTGGTGGTAATCCAGTCCTCTTTCTCATAAACGAAGGAAAATTCGAGGTCAACGCCGACATCCTTGACGATGTACATCGTCCACCAACCGGTGTCGTCGGTTTGAATATCCAGGTCGCGGGTATAGGGGTATTCGGCAATCCAGACTTTGGTCTGCGGAACCGTTGCGTGATAGTCGATGTATTCCGGCGGTGACTGCTGGATGTCAACGCCGAAGTGATTGGTTTTACCCCTGAGTTTGACAATGGCAATCTCACCGCCAGGAATCTCACCCGCGAATGGCGCGTTGGGATCGCCCTGCTCGTCCTCGTCAACCAGTTGCTGCACCAGATCCCTGGGAATCATCTGGTCGGTCAGTACCAGGATATTGTTCTGGAGTTGAATTACGTCATTATTACCGCTGTTATTGTCATTGTTGTCACTACACCCCAGCAGCAAACTGGCGAATGCTGGCAACAAAAGTAGCGTCGATAGCCTTTTTCCCATGGATTTACTTCCTTTTTTGAATCGCTCTGCCGCGCAGGAAGCGACGAGTATAGGGGCTGCGCCACCACTTAAAAAGTTGGGGTTTTGCCTTTGGCTGCCCGGCTTTCATAAGATCCGCTGCGCGCCGGAGCGCCAGCACACTGCCGACTTATGGGTGGCGATCAAAATCGCGGGGATCCAGGGTTTTCCCTGCGGCTATCGCGTATCACCCGCAGCTATACGTGTTCCAGCAGTGCACGCCAGGACTCTATATCACTGCCGCTGGAGTTCAACAGCGCGAAGCCGACCAACCAGCCGCTATCGCCCTCGTCATTCGGTCGACACCACTTTACTTCAGCCGCCATGTAAAGGGCTCTGCCACTCCGGGCAGGTCAGCGCAGACAGACAGTATGGCACCCACGGGCAGTTCGCGGTCGATGCTCGCCTTGATCCCACTGTAGGACACATCAACTACTTTACATTCCAGCAGCACGCCTTCGGCTATATCCGTCGCCGCTTCCGCCTCCACGAACACCCGCGTATCCATTTTAATGCGAATGTGCCCACGATCGTTATTCTTCGCCATATTGGTTGCAGTGCTCCCTCACCGTTTACGGGCAGATAGTACCCGTTGACCACGGTATTGGGAATTTTAAATCGCGCGAGCGGGCACGCAGGCGCCGCGGCGGCACTGACAGGCAGTGCGAAACTCGTCTTCGACTCCACGCAGCGGGCGCTGTAAACTCCCGCATACCGTTTACGAGGTCGTCGTCATGAAGTTGCATTCCGCAGCCTGCCTATTGTTCGTTCTGCTCGCGGGCAGTGTCCGTGCCGTAGCGGATGCCACCCCGGGAGACACCCTGGATGCCCTCCACGCGGCGGGCGAGCAGGTCGATCAGGCCGCCTTCTTCGGGTTGCTGGCCGAGGACGCTGTCTTCCTGGGGATGGCTGGCGGCATAACGCCTGGCCGGCGGGTCCTTGCGCGATTTCTTCAGCGAGCGCTTCGCGCGGGGCGAAGGCTGGGCTTTCTCCAGCAGCCTGCGCCAGATCCGCCTCTCCAGTGACGGCTCGGTTGCCTGGTTTGACGAGTCCCTGACATCGGCACAACAGGTGCCTCTGCAGGGCTCAGGAGTACTGGTCCGGTCAGGCGCCGACTGGAAAATCGCCCAGTACGCGCTCGGTGCCCCCGTGCCAGGTACAGCCCCGGACAGCGACCACCGGCAGTGTGGCAGGCAAAGCGACCGGCGATGGCGGCGACAGTGACGTAGTCGCGCCCGCGGCAGCAGCCCCACGGGGGCCCCACCGGAGGCAGCGCCAGAGTGCAGCAAGATGCGGCACAAGACCAACAAGCAGGCCCGTTGCTGATTCCGCCGGGCGCCTTTCACGCGTGCGGAATCCGGACACGAATTTCCTCGGCAGTCTTCCCGGACTGCCTGGAGACACGGCTTCCTACCGCGCCTACCGGCGCGCCCCCTGTCCGAAAAAAGTGACGGGGGGTATGTCCAAATTCCTCTCTGACTGGCCCGCATGGACTATAATGCCTGTGACAGGTCAACCCCAATACGACGTTATGGACGCCAAAGCATTGCCAAGCTGGATTGCAGAGCCTTCCTACCGGGTCCGGGCGCTGCTGCTGGTTTCCCTACTGGCCGCACAACCCGCCGCGGCCTGCAGCGTCTACGGCAAGGGCTGGGGCAGTAAATGGGACAACCCGGTCTGGCCGAATGGCGCCACCATCACCTGGAGCTTCATGACGCCCGGGGTGGGCCTGGGTCCCGCCGCGCCGCCTGCCTGGAGCGGCGTTAATACCCTGGGTTCCGGGGGCCCGAAAGACATTCGTCTGATTATCGATTCCACCCACGGCGCCGGCGCCTTTGACGCGGCGGTGCAGCGCGCGTTCAACACCTGGGCGGGGGCCGCCAACCTCCAGTTTGTTCACGTCGCCGACCAGGGTGGTAATTTTGGCACCGTCACCCAGCCAGACATCCGCATCGGCGCCTTCAGTTTTGGCGTGGGCGACTATTCCGGCGCCGCCGGCTTCGGGCCGCCGGGCGACGACATCAATTATCCCGACCCACTGTCAGGAGATATTGCGTTCAATAACCTGAACAACTTCAATATCGACCCCGGCAGCGAGGGAGCCCCCTTGCAGACGGGTCCTGGCGGAATTTATCTTAACGACATCGAAGGCTTGCTGCTGCACGAGATCGGACACACCCTTGGAATCGGACATTCTGCAGTTACCGACGGGGTCATGTGCGGCTACCAGTCTCCCGGCTTCGATGGCTCCGCCTGCGACTACACCCATGTCAACCGCGTGTTGACGGCGGACGATTTGCAGGCGGTAAAGTATATCTACGGGCCGACACCGCCGGCGAACGGCGACGTATCGTTCGATTGCAACGTGGATGCAACGGATGCCCTGCTCACCAACCAGATCGTGCTGGGCCTGCTGCAACCCAACGCGGCGCAGTTCCAGCGCGCCGATGTCGCCCCGCTGGTCGCCGGGGTGCCTGCCCCCAATGGGAAGGTCACCGTCGCCGACCTGTTATTGATTCTGCAGAAGGGACTCAAGCAGAAAAACTTCTGAACGCACCCGGGCACAGCACACCCTCCTTCGTGCTACGCCGGGTCGGAAAGCCGGCAGCCTCCAAACACCGCAGGGCAATTACAAATCCTCGGCATGCGTCAGGACAGGGTAGAGGCCCACCAGCGTGGCGCCATTCGGGTCGATGTAATAACTCTTGGTCGTGTCGACACTGAAATTGGTCTTGGCCTGTGCCGGCGTACCATTGGAAAAATAATTCAGCCTGACCGTGAGGTCCGACATAAATGAACTGTTGGGGCTCGCGGAGGCCACTGTCCTGAAACCTGCCGGATTCAACAGCGTGACATAAATCGTGCCAGTGCCGTCACCGTTGGGAACCACGTTGTAGTTCAACTGCACATAGGGATTGTGGTCAGAAGGTACCACTACCGGCAGCAGGCCGTTCTTGAAATAGGTGTCGTCGTTATAGTGAATCACAAGGTAGGCGCCGCCGGCCTCACTGATGCCTACAAGGCTGTTTGGCCGGACCACGAAACTGTTGGGGGTTTTGACGTAGCCGATAAACTGCCGAACAAAATTCACATCCTGGGCTGAGGTACCGGGGATGATCTCAATCGGTATTGAACTGAGATTGCCCTCGACATTGTTTGCCGTATTGATCAGCTTCGGCGAGCTGACGGAGATCGTCGCCGCGCCCACGGCCAGCGGTAACGGCGAGGCGTACTGGCCCGGGTACGTCAGTGGCGCTACTACGAACCAGCCGCCGTCATAGGGCACCATCCCCACCAGCCCCGCCTGGACGTTGGTGCCGTCAAAGGTATAGGTATTCATTTGCGCGGTGTAGTCCAGGTAGGATTTGAAGATAAACCGCGGCTCCAGGGCAAACTGCTGGTTGTTGTGGTCCTTGAGGGTGACGGTGAGGTCACTTGCCTTGAGGGTGGCCTGGCCGCCCGCGTTGCGGATTGCGCCACCCAAGCCGATGATGATGTGGTCCCCGGCCCGCGCATACCCCGGTGTGGTCTTGGTTTGCACGCAACCGGCCAACCAGCACACCGCCAACGACACCACCACAACCCTGACCCACCCGGCCCTGGCATTCATAGGTAACCTCCTGAAACGCGGTCATCAAACAACGGTCACCGCCGCACGGGGCGAGGCTCCCGGGCGGGGGTGACATGATACTGCCCATTCCACCGGTGCCAGAATCAGCGACAGCTCACTGCGTGAAAAAGGCGCCTCCGTGTAATTATGGCTCATCATTAATAGCTTGCAAATGAGGCTCACGGCCAGCCGGTTCGCTGCCGGGGTTACCAACCGCCCGGCACCGGGTTCAGGAGGTACGCGGCGCCCCGGGCGCCTTCGCCCGGCATCCACGGTATACTGGCGGGCCTCAATCGGGGGAAATCAGCATGAGCGAGGACAACAGGACACCCTCCGGTGGCAGCCTGCCCAACGAGATCACGCCGCAGGAGGCCGCCAAATTGCGCGCCTATCACCTCGCGCTGGCGGAGCGCCACACCCGACCCGGGCGGGAGGGGGACTCTCCCGAAGGGGATCCGGCGGATGCCGGTCTGGCGACATTTATACTCCCGGGGGATTGAGCGCTCGCGGCGGTGATGCAACTGGCTGCTGAGCACGGGACACCGGATGACTATGATGATCAAGCAATCGCGCCCTGCCTGGCGTTACCTGTGGTTGCTGGCGCTCATCGCCCTGCCGGCGCTGGGCTGGCTGGGCGTGCTGGACCGCTTCTCCGCGCGGGATATCAACGACTCCATTACGTCAGCCGGCTTGATCTACGCCACCGCCAGGGGGATCAACGCGTTGGTCTCGGTGCTGCAGGGCACGGAACTGGACGTGGTCTTCCTGACCTTCAGCATCGGGGAGGTCCTCGACCCGGTAAACGATCTGATCGAGCGATTTTCCGATGTCATCCTGGTCGCGCTGGCGTCACTGGCACTGCAAAAGATCCTGCTGGCGCTGGTTTCCCAGTCGCTGTTCAATGCGCTGCTGACGATCGTCGCGGCGGCGACCGCCCTGTCCCTGATGGTCGGCAGACCGGCGCAGTCCAGCGTGCTGCTGCGGGCATTCCTGATCGTCGTATTCTTCCGTTTTTCCCTGGGGCTGGTGGTCCTGGCCAACAGCTGGGTGGATGCCCGCTTCCTGGACGCGGCGGACCAGCAACGGCACGCGGCCATGGAGCGGTTCCAGGGCGAATTGCGCCAGGTCGACACCCTCTCCAGGAACGAGGACCAGGCGGCGACGCAGATCGCCGATTTGCAACAGACGCTGGCGCGACTCGATGCGGCGCGCAAAGCGGGCAGGACATCGAGGGACGATTTGCAGGGACGCATCCGCACCGCGGCAACCCGGCTCGAGGACCTGAGCCGGAAAGCAGGCGGCCTGTGCAGGGTATCGCACCTGTCGCCTTCCTGTCCGGCCAATGTCAAGCAGGCCAGGGTCGATCTGGCGCAGTTGGAGTCCGAGTTGGGCGCCGCCGAGGACCATGACGCGGCACTGGTCGAATCGACAGCCGATGCCCGTGCGCAACTGTCCTGCCTGGAGAAGCACCAGCGCGGTGAGCACTGCGGTTTCTGGGACGCCCTGGCGGCTGCACCCGACCCCGCCAAACTGCGCCTCAAGCTGAACGAGATCAACGGGAGCCTCAGCGACTTTGCCGAGAACTGCATCAACCTGCTGGTCTCCCTGCTGCTGAAGACCATTGCCATCCCGCTGTTGTTTATCTACCTGTTACTGCAGGTCCTGCGCGTGAACTGGTCGAAGCTCTGAGCGCGGCGAGCTGCCGGATACACTCGCGCGCGGACGCCCTCAGGCGGCCGGTCGCGGTTGGGGTCCACGCACCAGTTTGCCGGGACGCGCCCCCGTGTCCCGGCCGTCTTCACGGATAACCTCGCCGCCGCAGATGGTCAGCCGGTAGCCATCGACCCGCTGCACCAGGCGCCGCGCCCGGGCGGGCAGGTCATAGACCATTTCCGGCGGGTGCAGGGTCAGGCCCTCGTAATCGATGACATTGATGTCCGCTTTCATGCCGGGGGCGATGAGGCCGCGATCGTACAGGCCGTAGAAATTCGCCGTGCGCTGTGTCTGGTTGTGAACGAGTTGTTCGATGGGGATTCGCGCGCCCCGCGTCCGATCCCGCGCCCAGTGCGTCAGCAGGTAGCTGGGCATGCTGGCGTCACAGATCAGGCCGCAGTGGGCGCCGCCGTCGGACAGTCCGAAAATCGCGTGCGGGTGCAGCATCATTTCCCGCAGCGCCTCGAAGTCGCCGTTCGAGTACCCCAGCAGCGGCATATACAGAATGCCCTTGCCGTCGTTTTCCAGCATGGTGTCATAGGCAAACTCGGCCGGGGTGCAACCCTTGCGCTGTGCCTGGGCCCGAACGCTCTTCTCCGGGCCCGGCTCATAGTCGATAGGGTCACCCAGCGGGAACATGTTGTCCCAGGCGCTCAGGGTCTGGGTAAAGACCTCCGGCAGGCCGGTCAGGTCCGGCGGGTTGTCGAGTATCTCCCGGCGCAGGGCCGGGTCGCGCAGGGCCGCGGCACGCTCGGCAATGGGCAGCTGCGCGACCTTCTGGTATGCACCGTGCAGGATGAAAGGGTGCCCGCTGCTTTCCAGGCTGAACAACACACCGGCCGGCCGCTGCGCTACCTGGGGTGTCAGCGTGCCGCCCGCCGCCCGATCCTCTTCAACCGCCGCGAGCAGTCGCTGCCACTGCCGGGGATCGCCGTTGTTCTGCAAACAGGCAAAGGTCACGGGCCGGCCGGTTTCCCGACCGATCTGCCGCATCCACTCCAGTTCGGACTCCTCCGGCGCGAGGTCGCTGGCGACCTCGAACACACCGAAGCCGACCTCGCCCAGCGCGCGGCCAATGCCGATGACCTCTTCCCGGTCCGCGGTCGTGCCGGGCGCCAATTCGCCGTCCTTCGCGCGATGCAGGATGGTGCGGGTGGTGGAGAAGCCCAGCGCGCCCGCCTGCAGCCCCTCCTTGACGATCGCCGCCATCGCCGCGACTTCCTCGGCACTGGCCTTTGCATTCTGCGCGCCGCGATCACCCATGACATAGGTGCGCACCGCCCCATGGGGCACCTGGGTGCCGAAGTCGATCGCGTGGGGTAGCCGTTCAATGGCGTCGAGGTACTGGGGGAAAGTTTCCCACTGCCACTGGATGCCTTCCGCCAGCGCGGTACCGGGAATATCCTCCACGCCTTCCATCAGCTGGATCAGGTAGTCTTCCTTGCCCGGCACGACCGGCGCGAAACCGACCCCGCAATTGCCCATGACCACGGTGGTCACCCCGTTCCAGCTGGAGGGGGACAACATGGGATCCCAGGACACCTGTCCGTCGTAGTGCGTATGGATATCCACCCAGCCCGGCGTCACCAGCAGGCCGGTGGCGTCGATCTCCCGCTCCGCGGGGCCGATATCGGGGCCCACCGCGGCAATACGCCCCCCCGTTATCGCCACGTCACTGACTACACCGGCGCTGCCGCTGCCATCTATCAACGTACCGTTGCGAATCACCATGTCGTACATAATGCTGTCTCCCTGAATCGGCGCCGTGCCTGTCGCCATTATGCTCACATCTTCCCGAACCGGATACGCCAGAGTTTACCCTTGCCGCTGGCCGGCCCCACCCTGGGGAGGGTGCCACTCAATTGCATGTCCGTGAAATACAACGTGCCCTCCGCATCCAGTGCCAGGCCATAGGGATGCCCCGATGACAGGGGAAGCCCGCCCGGATCGAAAGGGCTTTCCGGGGGCGTATTGTTCGCCGGGTCGAGAATCGTCTGGTAGACGGTCTGGCCGTCCGGGCTGAACTCGAGGATTTTGCCGTCGAACACGCCGGAGACATACCAGTTGCCGGTGACCGGCGACTGCACAATCCCCGAGGGGCTGAACAGTTCACCGGCGGCAATGAACACCTCCCGGTCCAACGCGTCGCCCAGCGCGGGATCGACGATCGGTGCCCCGGTTGGGTCGGTGCCGCTACAGCCTCCCGCGAAGTCCGGTCCGGTCGGGAATGGCGGGTGAAACACCACCACCGTACCATTGCCCGCATTGGCGACGTACACGTTGTTGTCGGCATCGACCGCTATTGACGACGCGGTGCTGAGGTCGATCGCCAGCTTGCAGTAGTTGTCGCTGAAGTTGGCGTTGGGGTAGGCGGAGGCCGGCACATTGCCCGGCCATACCCGGAATCCCAGCACCGGGTCCGGGAACCAGATGATCAGCTGCCCGCTGGCGGCACCGACTGACTGGCTGCCGACTTCCGTCGTGAACAAGCGGCCGCTGCCGTCCCGGGCAAGGCCGCAGCCAAAGGGTTCGGACTGGTCCGTGGTGCTGACATGGGTCGGTGTCAGCTTGCCGACCTGCTGGTAGTTCCGGTCGAACACCCCCCAGCCCGCGTAGGCGAACGTCGGTGGCGGATCGGATTGGCCCGAATCCTCCCCGAAGATCCGGTTGCCTTCCGCGTCCTGGCAGATCTGCCCGTTGGAATCGCGGCCGCCCCCGGCGGCGCTCTCGATAGCGACGTCGTGTAGCAGAGGCGGGTTGTCGATGCTGCGAAGCTCGATTCGCCGCTGGCGGTTGTTCTCATTGAAAAACAGTTCCTCGCCGTTGGGGCCAGGGAACACCGCTACCCCGTCGGGAAACGACAGTGGAAAGCCGGGCGCGGGCCGGGTCTGATCCATAATCAGCTCGGGTGCCAGTGGCGCCGGGCCGGGGCCGGGCGGGCGCGCCACGTTGTTGTCACTGCCGTCCGAACACGCGGCGACCACGCTGACAGCGGCGAGAGCTATCAGGCGCGCGGAGAGATTTAAACGCATAGCAAGGCTCATGATTTATTATTCTCTGTTATCGATTATCGCCGGATAATTGTAGCTGCGTTTGGTAAACCCGCCATTTTTCCGTCGGATAAGCCCTGGATTTCACCTGCCTGCGGGAAAGTGGGCTACTCTGTCAGTACCAGTCCATGACGAACCGCCCTGCGTACCCGAGTGCACCTTATGAAAAAAGAATGCGTGGTGATAACCGGCGCTTCGTCGGGTATCGCTGAAGCGCTGGCGAAACACTTCGCCCACGGTGGCCATGACCTGGTGCTGGTTGCCCGCAGCGAGGACAAGCTGCGGGCGCTGGCGCGGGAACTGAGAGCCGCGGGAAAGGTAAAGGTGCGCGTTGCACCCGCCGACCTGTCCCGCCGCGGCGCGGCCAAAAAACTGTCTGCGAGCCTGCGCAAACAGGGTGTCGAGGTGGACATCCTGGTCAACTGCGCCGGGATTCTGGAACACGGCCCGTTCATCGATTTGCCGGCCGGCGCCCACCAGGGCCTCATCGACCTCAACGTGAGCGGGTTGACCGATATGCTGAGCTATTTCCTGCCGCCCATGGTCGAACGCGGCAGGGGACGTATTCTCAACGTCGCTTCCATTGCCGCTTTCCAGCCGGTGCCCAGCCTGGCCACCTACGCCGCGACCAAGGCTTATGTGCTGTCGCTGACCGAATCATTGGCGGAAGAACTCACCGGCACGGGCGTCTCCGTCACCGCGCTGTGCCCGGGCATCACGGCGACCAATATGGTCGCCAAAGCGAAAGAAAAAAGCCAGGGCCTGAAGTTTCCGGCTTTCATCGTAGGTGATGTCGAGGAGGTCGCCGCGCAGGGCTACCGGGCCTGCCTGAAGGGCGACGTCATTTGCGTGCCGGGTGCTGTCAACCTGGCGGCCACGCTGACCGGGAGGGCCACGCCCAAGTGGCTGCTGCGGCGAATCTCCGGCGTGATGGGGCGTTATACCCTCAGGAAGGACTGAACACGGGCACCGGCGGATGGGCCACTTCCGAAACCTCGCGCAGCCGTTCATAAAATCAGGGGAACAACCGGTCGGACCCGATCCGGCGTGCGACAATCGCACGATCAGTGCCGGGCGCGCCCTTGCCCGTTATCGCGCCCCTGCCGCGCCAATGCGCGGTGGCGTCCAGCAACATCGCCCGCAGCGGTGCCAGCTCTCATCCTCAGCGCCAATCATAGCTGCCGAACTGGTCGACGCCGAGGTAGAACGCCGCGCGCACCTCAGGCGTGGGGGCTCGATGGGTGCCGGACGTCGAAGTCCCGTCACAGCGATAGAGGTGGAACCCCGTGCTGAACACCCGCAACAACTCCCCCGGTTGCAGGCGCAGCCCCGTTTCCTCCCAGGTCTCCCTGAACGCGGTGCACTGGGCGGACTCACCGGGCTCGCTGCTGCCACCCGGGAGGCTGATCTTGCCGTTGAGGCCCTGCACCATCAGCAGGCCTTCATCCGAAGTGGCGAAGCAACCCGCCGAGGGCGCCGTATCGGGTGTGCCGGTGAAGGGGCAGGGGGGCGCGGGTTCGGCACAGGCAACCAGCGCACCCAGCAGCGCGGCCAGCGCGCTGCCGCGGGAGACCTTGTTCCCGTCCCTGTGATTACGGACAATCACTGAATGGAGCCGCACGCCACCCTCTTGCAAGCGATTTTCAAACCTGACCTTAATCCGGGGATATTGCCGAATCATGACACACAAACCGCGGATTGGCCGCACCGCCGCGAGCGCGTTTTCCCGGCTGTATCGCTGTGAGCAAGGTGACCAGGGCGCTCCCGAATGAATTGCGTGCTGGCGTGGAAAATTTTGTCCTATACTCACGGGCTGACGGGCTGCAACCGCGCACACGGACGCCCACCCTCTCGTTCATCCTGCAAAGGGAGCCTTCATGGCCATTTCACTCTACGACATCAGCGTTGCCAATTACCTCCAGATACTGGGCGGCGTCAAGGGCGTGCTGGAAAAGGGGGTTGAGTTCGCCGCGGCACACAATGTCGCCCTGGAGGATATTGTCGCGACGCGGCTGCGTGACGACATGCAGCCGTTTAAATTCCAGGTGATCTCGGTGTATCACCACTCCTGGGGCGCTATCGAAGGGATCCGGGAAGGCGTCTTCACGCCGCCGCCCGCCATGCCCCAACTGGACTACGCGGGACTTCAGGGGCTGGTGGATACGGCCATCAGCGAATTGCAGGCGGTTGCCAGCGCGGAGATCGACGCCATGGAAGACCGCGTGCTGAAATTCAAGGCGGGAAAATTCGAAATACCGTTCACCGCGGCCAACTTTATCCTGTCGTTCTCACTGCCCAACTTCTACTTTCACGCCACCACGACCTACGACATTTTACGCATGCAGGGCGTGCCTCTGGGCAAGATGGACTTCCTCGGCAGGTTGCGTGTGAGCAGCTGATCGAGGCGCGCCACCCCAGGGCGCCCGCACCAATGGTGGGAATCCCCAGCGAGGATCTACGGTAGCGGAGGTGCTGCTGCCTCCGCGCGATCGACGGCCATTATGATCAATTGCGGCGAGTCCACCAGGCCCAGGCGGTAATCACCCTGTTTCCAACTCAAGCGCCTGGAGTTACTCCAGCTCTGGGCGGATTCAGCCGCGCCGTCGCGGTCCGGCGCGCCGAACTTCTGGCGCAGGTCGAGCGCGACGGCGGCCGCGTCCCCCTCGAACAGGAACACGATGCGGGATAAATGGGCTTCCTCGCCCGGCGCCTCCAGGCCAATCTTCAGGATGGGTTGGGCTGCGATCGTCAGCGCCGGTTTATCCGGGTGCGGCTGGTCACACCCCGCAGACGGCCCGCCCTGGGGACAGTGCCTGTATTCACATTGGGCGCTCGTTCCGCCGTCGTCATTACGCGACGCGGCGAGCTGGCAGTCGCCGCCCAGTTTTTCAGCCTGCGCCACCGCCTCAGTAAACACCAGGTCGGTGCTCAGGCCACTGATCACATAGGGAGACGCTGCGATGGCGAAGGCGGGCAGCACCGCCAGCGCCAACAAGAGATATATCCTGACCGTACCCATGGCGATTCCCATCTCCAACTTAACCGGGCGCCCCGGAACGACCCGCACGCCAACCCGCTAACAGCATAAACCAGCGCGCCAATACCACAAGGGGTATGAACCCGCTGTGTGCTGCCCGTAGCGTTCGGGACCAGCGCCGCGATACCCGCGTCCGCGCATCTTTCATGATGCAAATCCGCCGATAACAATTACACTGGCAGGCGCTACCGTTTACAGGAAAAATCTGTTGTATCCGCCTGCCCGCAGCCTGCCTACATTCGCCTGGCCAACCGTGTCGGGGAGGCGCTGGAAAGCGCGCGGTTGGCAGGGCCCCGGCTATGCGCGGAAGAATTGATCCGGGCGGCGCAGCGGCGGACGGGGCTGCGCGAATGGGGCGACGCGTCGTTCCGGACGGGACTGGAACAGCTCACCGCCGCGCTGCGGGAGCAGGCGGCGCTGTCGCCGATCGGGCGTATCGCAGCGTACCTGAATATCCTCGACCACCTGTGTGTTCGCTTGCGCCTGATCGACTACCGGGCAGCGCGGCCGGACGTCGCGCGCCAGCAGATCACCGCGCCGCTTTTTATCCTGGGCCTGCCGCGCACCGGCACCACCATCCTGCACGAGCTGATCGCGCAGGACCCGGCGTTCCGCGCGCCCGCAAGCTGGGAGGTGACCCGGCCGCTGCCGCCGCCCACCGCACGCGACTATGACAGCGACCGGCGGATCGGGCAGGTCGACCGGGTTCTCGGCCTGCTGGAAAAGCTCGCCCCGGGATTCCGGCGGATTCACGCGGTCGGCGCGCGTTTGCCACAGGAGTGCGTCTACATCCTGGCGTCGGCATTCATCAGCGAGCAGTTCGCCTACCTGTACCACATTCCGGCCTACCGAAACTGGGCCCTGGACCAGGACATGACCGCGCCCTATCACTGGCATCAGCGCACTTCCTGCAGCACCTGCAGGTCGATTGCAGCCGCGAGCGCTGGGTGTCAGCACCCGCTCACCTGGCCTGCCTGGGGAGCCTGCTCGCCTCGGTATCCGGATGCGACCATCGTGCGGACCCACCGGCGGCCGCTGGACGCCATGGCCTCCTTCTCCAGCCTGACCTATACCCTGCGCAGCGGCTTCAGCAAAAGCTATCGATCCGGTTGGCCAACGGCCACGGCGAATTCGGAGCACTTCGTGAAGTCATGCGGCGGGGGCATGGAGGCACGCCGTTCTTCGAGGGCGGGCCAGTTCATCGACATCGCCTGGACGCGATCTGCGACGACCCGATAGCCGCCATCCAGCCATCTACCGTCACCTCTGGCAGGCGTCTGACGCGGACACGGAGCGCCGCATGCGACTACCTGCAGCGGTCGCCCGCGCACCTCTACGGCGAGCACCGTTACTCCAGCGCCGCCTCTTTGGACTGGACGGCACGCAGGAGCGGCTCCCTCTGACGCGATCACCCGAGCACCATGCCGATCACCTCGCCCGGTGACAGGATTTTGCCATCTGGCCGGTGCGCACCACCGCACCCGCCTCTTTAACTCCATTATTTTTTATATAAATCAATACAGCGTATCTGCAAGGTACAGTTCTGCTGCTTATTCTAAACTTTGGATGATAAACCATCGCGCCAGCAGGACACCCGCACCAGGGGACAACGGATGGACTGCCTGCGGGCGGTAGCCAACCATGGACAAGCGCTGCATCACGATAAAAATAATGACGACGAATCCGGGACACCGCCACGCCACTTCCCCCGTCGATTGGAGGCCGACGCGGTATTCACGTGCCTTGTATGGTGCCGGGAAACGCTGCAAAACCAAGCTTACAAGCAATTTCCGCTTTTCACGCCCTGATCGCTGTGGTATCCTGCCGACCCAATCACGCTAAACGAAAGTTTAAAACCTGCGGTTTGCCGGCGCCCCGCGCACAACAACAACAGGCGCCGGATCACGGCAACATGACACATTATAAGAGGACGACACTTATGCCGCTTTCACCCAATAACGCACGCTCGGTTATGCGCCCGGAAGCGCTTCGTTCTTCACCTGCGTGGCACTCGTGACGGCGTTCGCTGCGGGCACCATGCCCGCCGTGGCGCAACGCTCCTTCGTGGAGTTTGAGAGCGGCCAGGTCAGGCCCGTCGCGATGACCTCCCGGACGGGACCAAGCTGCTGGCCGTGAATACGCCGGACAACCGGCTTGAGGTTTTCACTGTCAACGGCGGCTCCCTTACCCACACGGACTCGATTCCGCGGGCATGGACGGTCGCCGTCGCGGCGCGCAACAACGAGATCTGGGTGGTGAACCACCTGTCCGACAGCGTGAGCATCGTCAACCTCTCCAGCAGTCCCGCGAAAGTGGTCCGTACCCTGCTGGTGGGCGATGAACCCCGGGATATCGTCTTTGCCGGCACGGCATTCAATCGCGCGTTCATCACCACGGCCCACCGCGGGCAGCAGCGCACAGACAGTTCGATCGCCGCCGTACCCGGCGCCGGTGATCCCCAACTCAAGACCGAAGGCATCGGCCGGGCCGACGTCTGGGTCTTCGATGCAGCCAACCTCGGAACCACCATGGGCGGCACGCCCCTGCGAATCCTGACATTCTTTGCCGACACGCCCCGCGGCCTGGCGGTCACGCCGGACGGCAGCAAAGTGTATGTGGCGGCGTTCCAGTCGGGTAACCAGACCACGACCATCAACGAAACCGTGGTGCCGGACGGCTTCGGCGCCAACGGCGCGCCGGGACCGAGCGACAACGCCGATGGCGTGCCCGCACCCGAGGTCGGCGTGATCGTCAAATTCGACGGCAGCAAGTGGCGCGACTCGAAAGGCAAGGACTGGAGCAGCAGCGTGAAGTTCAGCCTGCCGGACCACGACGTGTTCTCGATCAATGCCAACTCGCTGCTGGCCGGCTCCGTCGTGTCCTTTGACCATGTGGGCACCGTGCTGTTCAACCTGGTGGTCAACCCCGTCACCGGCAAGGTCTATGTCACCAACACCGAACTGCCGAACCATGTCAATTTCGAAGGTCCCGGCATCCACGGAGGCAGCACGGTGCAGGGCCACCTGTCCGAGTCCCGTATCTCGGTTCTGGATCCGTCGGGCCCCAGTGTCGATGTACAGCACCTCAACCAGCACATCAATTACAGCCTCCTGCACACGACACCGGGGGCAAACCACGCCGCCATCAACGCGCAGAAAGCCTACAGCCTGGCAACACCGCTGCAGCCGGTGGTATCCAGCGACGGCTCCAAGTTGTATGTGGCGGCCTTCGGTTCCGCCAAGATCGGCGTATTCGACGTGGCAGATATCGAGAACCCCAACTTCGAGAATGATTTCGACCCGACCGCGGAGAGCGCGAACTACATCAATACCAGTGGCGGACCCAGCGGCCTGGTACTGGACGAGGCGCACAATCGCCTGTACGTGCTGACGCGTTTCGACAACCAGGTGGAAGTGATCGACCTGGACACCAACACCTCGGTGGAGACCCACCCGCTGCACAACCCGGAACCGCCGGAAATCGTGGCGGGGCGGCCGTTTCTTTACGACGCCAACCTGACGTCCGCTAACGGGGAGACGTCCTGTTCGAGCTGTCACATTTTTGGCGATCTGGACCAGCTCGCCTGGAACCTCGGCAACCCGGACGACCACGTGTCAACGAACACGCAGCCCTCGTCCACGATCCTGGCGCCCGATACCACCTTCCACCCGATGAAAGGACCCATGACCACGCAAACCCTGCGCGGCATGGCGACCCACGGCGGATTGCACTGGCGCGGCGACCGGGTGGACGGCTTCTTTGGCACCGACCCGTGTGCCGAACCCACTGGCGCTCCCTGCTCTGAGGATCATTCGTTCCGCAACTTCATCGTTGCTTTCGAAGGACTGGTGGGTATGGAAGGCACGATCACCCCCGCCCAGATGCAGCAGTTCTCCGACTTCACGCTGGAGATCATGCTGCCGCCCAACCCGATCAGGGCGCTGAACAACGTGCCCTCGGCGGCGGCGGCGGCGGGCCAGAACACCTTCAACAACAAGGTGTCGGATACCGTGGCAACGTGTAACGGCTGTCACGAACTGAATCCGGCCAAAGGCTTGTTCGGCAGCGACGGCAAGCAGAGTTTCGAGGGCGAGACCCAGCACTTCAAGGTCCCGCACATGCGCAACATTTACCAGAAGATCGGCATGTTCGGCCAGTCCACCAGCCCCACGAACACCGGAGAGCAGATTCGCGGCTTCGGCTTCCTGCATGACGGCTCGGTCGACACGGTCAATCACTTCCTCGATGCCAGTGTTTTCAGTCTGAATGCGACGGAGCAGTTGAACCTGGAAAGCTTTTCGTTTGAGTTCCCATCGGATCTCGCGCCTGTTGTAGGCCAGCAGGTCACCCTGACCAGCACCAACAGTGCGGCGGTCAACGCCCGCATCAACCTGCTTATTCAGCGCGCCAACACCAACTTCTCCTCCCTGATGATGGGCGGCGTCGTGAAAGAGTGCGACCTGATTGTGAAGGGCTCATACGGTGGGGTTGAACGCGGCTGGGTGCATGAGGCGAACGGCCAGTTCCGCTCCGACGTGAACGACGTGGTCACCGATGCCACCTTGCGCGGTTACGCTGCCACGCAGGGTCCGCTGGACTCATACCTGCGCACCCCCGGATCCGGCGTTCGCATGGGCATCAACCGGGATGAGGACGCCGTGCTGGATGGCCTCGACAACTGCCCGGCGGTGGCGAACGACGACCAGGCGGATATCGACTATGACGGTATCGGCGACGCCTGTGATCCCGTGACCGACCGCGACAAGGATGGGGTGCCGGACGGCGTCGACACCGCCCGATTCCCAATCCCGACCAGACGGATACTGACGGCAACGGTCGTGGCGATGCCCAGCAGCCTGCCGCCAGGCTGCTGATTCTGCACCGGAAATACGCGCCTCGAATTGGATGGGGCGCGTATTTCCACTCCAGGGCCAGCCTTCGCTGGCGCTTTTTCCGCCTTGATTGGTCTCGCGCGACACCCTGGCCTCGCGGTCCCCGCACGCAACTGCGGTTCGGGGGTCCCCATCAGCCTGATCAACCTTCTGATTCTATTGCTTTTTTTCTGAAGCCTCTTTCGCACCACAAGAACAACCGCAGATTCCATGACTTGGATCTATACATTGACAATTAATATGGGATAATATTCCCAAATAATATTTACCAGCATTGCACCTGATGAGGATCTGCCCATGCGCTGCTTAAGTCGTTCACTCCTGTCACTGATACCCTTTCTTATAGCCAGTTACGGCGCCAGCGCGAGCACCGCTTACGGCACCCTGAATAATTTCGATACGGTGAATGACACCGGCGAAGAGTGCCACGGATTCGAGATTGAGATTGAGGACGTCCACAGCACCGACATCACCTACACCTACGACTGGAACCACTACGGCCCGCCGCGCATTACCGAGGATTCAAGCGATCCCGCCCATCCCAGGGTCACCATTCGCTACGAGAGCGCCAGGAATCCCGACGGCAGCTGGGCCGCCTACACGGCCATGCCCAGCGGTCCGATCACCCCGACCAACGGGCACAGCTGCACTAATCCCTCCGTGAACGAGGGTTGTGAACATTTCGGTGTCGGTTTCTACGGGGCGCCCACTACCATTCGTTACAACTGGCTGGTCAATCGGGGCGGAGTCCTGGTTCACCACAGCTCACCCGTGCTGGTGGGTACGCCCAACTGGAGCTACCAACCGCCGGTGGGTGCGCGACCGGCAGCGGTGGTTGCCGTCATTCCTGCCCCGGTTGCACCCATTCCGGCTGCCAAGCAGTACGGCAAACCCAGCTTCGTCAAAGTCATCAAGACCACCACGCACAATGCCAATAATGTGGCGCTGAGTGATCTTGTCTCCGACGACAGCGATGCCGACGGGCTGGCGGACTGGCAGAACGGCGAACCCGCCGAGGTCGAGTCCGAGTTCTACCTGTTGCAGACCAACAACGATGGCAATGATGCCAAGGATGAGTTACAGGGCGCGGCCGATGACGTCGGCGATGGCTCTGAAAAAGTGACCCGCCGCTACGAATTCTACGAGTACGGTGCCGCTGCCAACACCATCGACGGTGAAAACGGCGAAGCCATGTGCGACGAGGTCAATCCCACCACCGACCCGGACGACCCGCTGTACCTGCACGGCGTCGGCACCAACGTGGAAGTCACCAACTGGAACGGCGACCCGACCTACGTCAACTGCGAGGCCCAGGTCGTTGTCGGCGATTACATCGGCGCGCAGATGGCAGGCTTTGCCGCCGCCCTGCCGCTGGGCCTGATCGACCATCTGCAGGACGGCGAGAAGGACGTGGACTACCTGCCGCGCAGCGTTGTCGTGGGCGGAAGGACACCGTATGACATAGCGCAGCCAGCGGGCCTGCCCCCGGGTCTCGCACTGGGTGATGATGGCGTCCTGTCTGGCACTCCAATGAGTGGCGGAGTATACAACTTCACTGTGCAGGCGACCGACGCTGATAACGTGTCAGTCAGCGGCGATTTCGTATTGACCGTGGCTGGCGAAGTCGTCGTGCAGCAGTACGCGCTGTCCGTGCAGAAGCTGGGCGCCGGCACCGGCACCGTCACCGGCAATAGCATCGATTGCGGTGCCACCTGTGACGCCACATTCGACGAGGGCTCGGAAGTGACACTGGTGGCGACACCGGACGCCGGCAGCAAATTCACCGGCTGGAGCGGCGCTTGTGCCGGCACGGGGAGTTGCGTCGTCACGCTGAACGCGGCGGCGACCGTCACCGCAACCTTCGGTAAAACCCTGCCACCGGGCTGCTAACCCTGTAGGGGGAATGCGCACTTCGGTTACACTACGCGCATACTCCCCCTACTCCTGACCCGGGGTCCGCGTATGTACCCGAACGGCTTGTTTGGCCTTGACCCGTTGCAACTGCTGATATCGCCCATAGCCCTATTCGGCATCCTGTTCTTCGTGCTCTACCTGCGCCAGGACGGTATTCGCACCGGCCGCACGATTGGCTTGCTGCTGCTGCTGGCGGTGGTCGCCTTCCTGGGCGCCAAACTGTTTTCGCTGTACGTGCGAGGGTGGGAGCTTTATGAACCGCTGTCTGCGGAGTTGCGCGCGGGACTGCGCTATCCCGGCGCCCTGATCGCGATGGTGGTAGTGGGGCCGCTACTGCAACGCTGGATTCTGCCTGAACTGGCCCTGACGCGTTTCCTGGACGTGCTGGCGATCACCGTGTGCTTCGCCTTCGCGCTGGTGCGCATCAGCTGCTTCATGAACGGCTGTTGCACCGGGCCGCCCTGCGAAAGCGCTTTGTGCCTCAGTTACGTGCCCGGCAGCCAGGTCTGGTACGTGCAGTTACAGGCCGGACTGCTCAAGTCCGCCGCCCTGCCCAGCCTGCCTGTCCTGCCCTTGCATTTCCTGTTCATGGCGGCGTCACTGGCTGTCGGCCTGTTTCTGATGTGGTTTGACGGCAGGCGCAGCTTCGACGGCCAGGTCGCACTGCTCTACCTGGTGCTGCACGACGGCGCCAAGGGGCTGCTGGAATCCTTCCGGGATCCCTACGTGGCGCAATTGCAATGGACTTCGCTGCTGACCAGTGCGGTCGGACTCGTGATCCTGCTCATCATCCTGCGTCGGCGCCGGCACCAGGCCGGATCACCGGCAGAGTGACTGACATACCCCGGGGTACCGGCCTGTTCGGCGCGGGCTGCTTATCGACCCGTTTACCCTGCACGCCTACCCGGCAGACGCCACTTTCCACAGTCGCGCATTCATTTTCAGTAGCGCCTTTTTGGGCATAAAGCCCATCAACACTGCTGAAACCTTGTTTGCCACACCATCGATCACGGACGGCGCCCTGCCGAGCGCGCCGAAGGTGGTTTGCACCACGTCCTCCGCCGACCTGGCAGGTATGGGAAACGCATTGGTCAGGTCCGCCGTCTCGCGAAACTCCGTGCTGGTGTCACCCGGCAGGACAGCGAGAACGTCTATTCCCGTTCCGGACAACTCGCCGTAAAGGCTCTCCGCGAAAAACCGGGGGAATACCTTGGTGGCGCAGTAGGTCGACATGAACGGTACCGGCATGGTCCCGGCCATGCTGGAAAGGAAAACGACCGCGCCCCGGTTCCTGCTCTTCATGCCACCGAGGAATTTGTGCGTCAGCGCCACCGGCAGTCGACAGGACAGGTTGATCATCTGGAGCTCCCGCTCCAGATCCAGTTCATCAAACACGCCGTGGGTCCCGAACCCGGCGTTATTGACCAGCAGGTCGATTTGCAAACCGGCTTCCTGCACCTTGTCGTACACCCGGTCCGCCGCATCCGCCGCGGACAAATCCTGTGCGATGGTGTGCACCTCAATGTTGTAGGCCTGCGCCAGCTCGGAGGCGAGTTCATCCAGCAACGCCTTCCTGCGGGCGACCAGCACCAGGTGCATGCCGTCCCTGGCGATCGCTCTCGCGTAGGCTTTCCCGATGCCGGAGGAAGCGCCCGTAACCAGTGCCGTTGTGCCGTACCGTGTTAATGCTGCCATAGCCGTTCCTCGCCTGGTCTGTTATCCGGAATCAAGTACCGGGGGCCGAGTGTAGCAAGTTTCCGCCCGGCGATACGTCGCAACAGGGTTGGCGGAGGGGGTTTATCCCGGCGCCGGCGACCTGTGCTAAGCTCCCGCCATGCGGCTCGTAGTGCTAATGCTGTGTTTCCTATCCTCCTGCGCCCTCGCCCAGCGCGAGCTGACGACCATTACCGTCAACTATGCCGATGCGCAGCAGATGGTTTCCGTCATCAGGCCCTACCTTTCAGCGGGAAGCTCGGTCAGCGTCTACCAGAACCAGCTGGTCCTGAACGCCACCCCCGAGGAGGTGGCGAAGACCCGCGACCTGCTGCAACAGCTGGATGCGGCCGGACGCCAATTGCTGATTTCAGTGCGCACCGAGGGGACCGGCAGCGCCAGCCGCCGGGGCGTGGATGTCGATGGCGTCATCACCTCGGGCAACACCACGATAACCAACGGCGCCTACGGCAGGTCCAGCGAATCCCGGGCGACCGTGCGCGTGGAGAACTACCGGGGCAGCGGCACGGACAATGGCAGCCAGTCGGTCAGGGCCACCGAGGGACTGCCCGCGTACATCGGCACGGGCATGACCGCCCCCGTCCAGAGCTACAGCACGGGACCGGATGGCAGGCGCTATTACCAGCAGGGCTACGTCGATGCGGTCGCCGGGTTCTATGCCACCACGCGGGTCAGCAACGGGGTGGCGCGCATCAGCATCGACCAGAGCAATGACCAGCTGGCGGGGCAGGCAGTCAGGACACAGCAGTTGCGCTCGGAAGTCAGCGGGCCGCTGGGACAGTGGCTGCCCCTCGGCAGCCTCAACACCGCGGCCAGCCAACAGGGCCAGGATATCGGTGCGCGGGCGCAGTCCAGCAGTACCGGTGCCACCCAACTGTTCATAAAAGTGGACCTGCTGGAGTAATCGTCACCCGGCGCGTCGCCGCCTTCGGGATTTTTCCACCATCGAGCAGCCGAATCTGCAGCGGCGCTGCCGCATCGAAGTGTATATCGCGCTGCGGGAAGGCAATGACCAGGTTGTGTTCGCGAAATACATCGTCAATCGCAAACCGGATCCTGCTCTGCGCTTCGCGTACGCGCATCGGGGTTCGCGCTTCCACCCAGAAATAGACATCGAAATTCAGCGAGTTGTCGCCAAAAGCGTCGAAGATGACGTTCGGTGGCGGCTCGTTGAGCACCAGGGGCTCAGCCAGCACCACTTCCTCCAGCAGCTTTTTCACGAGGCGGGTGGGCGAGCCGTAGGCCACTCCCACGCTCACCCTGGTGCGCATCAGGTCATCGGACAGGGTCCAGTTGACGACGTTGCTCTCCAGGAAAAAACTGTTGGGAACGACGATATGCCGGCCGTCCGTGGAGCGTATATGCGTGCTGCGGGGCCCGATTTTCTGGATAACGCCGTGGGCGCCGTCAACCTCTACCACGTCCTGCGCGCGCACCGGTCGTTCCAGCATCAGGATCAGGCCGCTGATGAAATTATTCATCACGTTCTGGCTACCGAAACCGAACCCGATGGCCAGTGCGCCGCCCAGAAAGGTAAACGCGGTCAGCGGGAAGTGGACCGCATTCAGCGCCAGCAGCGTGAAACCGATGAACAATGCATAGAAAGAAAAGGTGTGGATGGCCTGGATCGCACCCACGTCCAGCTTCAGCCGCCTCGCGGCCAACCGACCCACGAAGGCCGCACCGAGGCGGGAAGCCCACAATCCCGCCGCGAACAACAACAGGCCCATGGTGAGCGAACCCACCGTGAAAGGCGCGTCGTCAATCGTGGTAATTTCAAAGTTCCAGAGCTCGCGGACCGCGCCCACAGCACGGGTGAAATATTCGCCAAAACTGACATGACCGGTGATCGCGGTAATCTCATCCGAGAAACGCAGGGTCAATCGCCGATCAGCGGCGAGCTGGCGATCAGCCGCCAACAGGTCGCCATGCAGGCTGTTCAGCGCGCCCTGGGTCTCCACCCACGCCGCGCGCACTTTCGATCCGGCTGGCAGCTGGCTGATCCGGGTCTCCAGGCCATCCAGCCGAATCTGGAGGTCGGCGAGTTGCCCCTTGCGCAGGGCCTCGGTCAGCTTCATGTCTGCCAGTTGGCTGTCGGCGAGGTCCCGCCAGGCGACGAGGTCATTCGGCGCGTAGGTACCGCGCAACAGCGACTCCCAATCGGCCCAAACCTCCCGCAGTGTAACCAGGCGGTCCAGCTCCGCGTTGGTCAACGCAATCTGCTTGCCTATGACATCCCGGTAGGCCGTGAGCGCTTCGACTACCCCAAGGACTTCCTCGGACGCCTGGGGATTGTCGGCGTAGCGCTTTTTTTCTGCGGCGAGGCGAAGCTCCGCGGTGGCCAGCTGGCGCTCGGTACGACTCTTGCTGCGCTGCAGGGCTCCCTCGCGATCCACGATCACACTCATCGCACCGTCCGCCTCGCCCTCGTTATTGGCCAGGCTTTCACGCACCGCGGTAATGCGGGAATCAAGCGCGGTGCCGCGTACCGCATCGGCCTGCGCGGCGCGCAGTTCCAGCGCCGCGAGGTTTACCTGCTCTTCCTGCAGGCGCGCCGCCAGTGCAGCTGAGCGGGCGGCGCGCTCATTGCGGGCCCTGTTTTCCTCATCTGTGTCGCGCAGCGCGGCATTCGCTTCCCGGCTGCGCTGGGCGAGGGCGTCCAACTGATCCCTGGCAGAAGCCAGCGTGAGGCGTTTCTCGCGTAGCGCCGAGTCAGCCGTGGCCTTTTCTTCATACAATGCGTTCAGCAGAAATACCGATGGCTCGTCGGCCGGTAACGGAGTCCCGGTACCAGCAGCGGGCTCCTTCGCGAGGGATTGCGCGAGACCGGCCTGCGCCTTCAATAGTTGCTCAACTTGCAGCAGCTTCTCCACCGAGCGGGCAAGGTGCCTGCTCTGCGGACCCATCGAGGGCGATGCCTCCGCCTGTTTGAGTTGTTGCGCCACTGCCGCCTGTTCCACCGCCAGCTCGGCAAGCCGCCGTTGAATATCGACAAGGGTTGTGGGGTCCGCCGTCTCCGCGGCCTCGCCGCCGGTCGCAGCCGAACCGGACAAAAGATCGGGAGCGGCTACCACGGCAGTGCCCGGTGTGAGCAGGAGTAACCCGGAGGCGAGCAGTGCTGACAACAAACGAGTGAGCATCATGATTCACTGCCTCCTGTGGAAGATGGATCAGCCACACTCCCATGGTATCAGAACCCGGCGCGAGGATTTCCGCCGCCGATTCGGTTCTGAAACTCCGGTGACCGTTGTGTTGTCCAACAGCCGTGCGAGCTCAACTGGCAGTCATCGGGATTTTATGCGACACCGGCCCGTGATATTTTGGCTCACTATTGGCGACACCGCTCTTTTCACATACGGCTAACCAGGACGCTTATCGGTGGAACAACTGTTTCTGAAGTTCACAGAACTTGCCTCGGTAATGGATTTCGTCTATCTGGACCAGCTCCTCGCCGCGCTGCTGCCGATGGGAGTGACCGTGTTCCTGCATGCGCAGGGCGTGTCCGTGACCGGGCGCTGCATACGGCGTTTTGCACCCAGCACTGGCGGCGCCGAACGCCAGCAGCCGCATATTCTCCTGCTGATCGCTATCGTGGGCATATTGCTGGTGACCCACTTTCTGGAGGTGGTGGCCTGGGCGCTGTTCTATAACCTCACGGGGCTCCTGCCGGATGCCCGCCAGGCGATGGACTTTTCCATGAACACCTACACCACGCTGGGTTCCAGCGCCTTGGCGCTACCGGGGCGCTGGGTTGGTTTTGAAGGCTTCGAAGCCCTGACGGCCATGCTGATGTTCGGCTGGTCAACCGCTTTGCTCGCCACGGTCGTACTCAGACTGCATACCATCGATGACTAGCAGAGCGACCCTGTGAAAGACGCTGTTTCACCGGAAGCGCCCATCGACAGCGCCGTGGTGGCGGCGTGGCACGGCGACACCGATGTATTGATTGTCGGTGGTGGCGGCGCCGGTATCTGCGCTGCCATCGAGGCCGCCGACGCGGGGGCGCGCGTCGTCGTGCTGGAGGCGGCGAGTGACGCCGGCGGGTCCACCGCCATGGCCGGAGGGCTCATCTACCTGGGTGGCGGCACACCCACCCAGCAGGCCTGTGGCTTCGACGACGATACCGAGGAGATGTACCAGTACCTGGTCCGGGCGTCCGGGCCGGACCCGGACCGGGAAAAAGTAAGGCTCTACTGCGACCGCAGCCTCGAGCACTATCACTGGCTGACTCGCCAGGGCGTGGTATTCAAGCCGGAATACTATCCCCACAAGCACACCAATACACCCAATGAAGCCGCCCTGATGGTGAGCGGCAACGAAGAGGCGTGGCCGTATGTCTGCCATGCGAAGCCCGCGCCTCGCGGGCACAAGCCACAGATAAAGGGGGATCACGGCGGCATTCCCCTGATGAAAAACCTGCTGCACAGCGCCCGGGAGAAGGGCGTGCAGATCATTTGCGACGCACGGGTGCTGGCCACGATCAAACGGGGCGCCGAAGTCGTGGGTGTGGCCGCGCGCATCGACATGCAGGTTCGCTACTTCAGGGCGCAGCGGGGGGTCATCCTCGCAGCCGGTGGTTTCATCATGAATCAGACGATGGTGGAAAAGTATGCGCCCCGGCTGGCCAGGGGAAACTACCCCAATGGCAATCCCAACGACACGGGGGACGGCATTCGCATCGGTGTGGGCGCGGGCGGCAGGGCGATCAACATGCACGAGGGGTTTATCTGCACACCTTTCTACCCGCCTCACCAGTTTCTTGAATCGATCATCGTGGACGAAACCGGGCGGCGGTTTATCAACGAGGACGTCTATCACGGTCGCCTGGGCAGCGCGATACTGGACAGGCCGGAAGGTCGTTACTACCTCGTTATCGACAGCCGCCATTTCGATGTGCTGAAACGGCCACCGATGGGCGGTTATCCCGTTGCCGCAACCGCAGAGAGCATCGGGGAGCTGGAGCGAGAACTGCACCTTCCGGGGGGCGGGTTGGCGACGACCCTCGCGAGCTACAACCGTCACGCGTCCCGGGGGCAGGACCCGACGTTCCACAAGCAGGCACGGTACCTGATCCCGCTCGATCGTCCGCCCTACGCCGCCTTCGATCTCTCATTGGGCAACGGCGCCATTTTCGCCACCATGACCTTCGGCGGCCTGGACACGTTGCCCACCGGGGAAGTACTCACCGCGCAGGGCACCGCGATACCGGGACTGTACGCCGCGGGACGAAACACCGCCGGCCTGCCGCGCTGCGCGGCGGGGTACTCCAGCGGCATGAGTATCGGTGACGCCACTTTGTTCGGGCGACTGGCGGGGTCGAGTGCCGCCGCACGGCATAGGTGACCACCGCGGCACGGAAATCCGGCTTCCGGGCGCGTCAACGTCTGCAGCCCGGGCGGTCGGCGAGGTGAACAGACCGGCGAGGCGGGCAACACGGCCGGTAAAAGCTGTTAAAGTTGCACCCATTCCCGGGATGTGAAAGGAGTTTCCATGGCGGCACGGCAAGCAGGGCGCAACGCCAGGAGCGGGTGGGCGCTATGAAACGATGGAACGGCTGGGGCGATGATGACAATGCGCTGGACTACGCGCTGAGCGCCTCGGCGCTCGGGTTCCTGGCGAGCCTGATCGGCAAGTCCGCACCGCTGCCGGATGCCAGTCTGGAGCAGGTCCTGGCCAGGGTGCCCGCCTCGCGCCTGCCGCCGCACGCGTTGTACAGCCTCGATGCACAGGACCGCGTGCGCCATGCGCGCGGCCAGAGCCTGCCTGACTGGCTGGCCCTGCGCAGCGGCGAGTTCGGGATGTTCCCGGACGGCGTGGCTTTTCCCGACAGCAGCGCAGCGGTTAGAGACCTGTTGCAACACGCCGCCGACCACCAGATCGACGTGATTCCCTATGGCGGCGGCACCTCGGTGGTCGGCCATATCAATCCGGTGGACAGGGGTCGCCCCGTACTGACTGTCGACATGACGCGCATGAACAAACTGATGCACCTGGACCGGGAGAGCCAGATCGCTACCTTCGGCGCCGGCACGGTCGGGCCGCGGGTGGAAGCGCAGCTGGCGGCCGAGGGCTATACGCTGGGTCACTACCCGCAGTCCTGGGAGCTCTCCACCATAGGCGGCTGGGTTGCCAGTCGCCCAGCGGCCAGCAATCGCTGCGCTATGGCCGGATCGAACAGCTGTTTGCCGGCGGCCGCATTGAAACCCTGCAGGGGACGCTGGAGATTCCCACCTTCCCCGCCTCGTCGGCGGGGCCCGACCTGCGCGAATTTTTCCTTGGAACCGAGGGTCGCCTGGGTATTATCACCGAGGTGAAGGCCCGGGTTACGCCACTGCCGGAACAGGAATCCTTCCACGTCTTGTTCTTTCCCGATTGGGAAGCCGGACTGGCGGCGGTGAGGGCGATGGTGCAGGGCAGGATCCAGCTTTCCATGATGCGCCTGAGCAATCGCATAGAGACATTCACCCAGCTCAAGCTGGCCGGCAGCGAGCGGGTGATAGCCCTGCTGGAAAAATATCTGCGCCTGCGCGGCGCCGGTGACGACAAGGTCATGTTCACCTTTGGTGTGACCGGCTCGAAGGACCAGTGCCAATCCGCACTGCGGCTCACCCGGCGCATTGCCGGGCGCCACGGCGCGGTGGGTGCCGGTCCGGCGCTCGGGAAGAAATGGGAACACAGCCGCTTCCGCTCGCCCTACCTGCGCCACGGGCTGTGGGAAAGCGGCTATGCGGTCGATACGATGGAGACGGCCATAGACTGGGCGCGGGTGCCCGACGCGGTCGCGGGAATCCAGGCGGATATCAGCCGCGCGCTGGCCGACGAAGGGGAGTCAGTGCACGCCTTTACCCACCTTTCCCACCTCTACAGCCAGGGCTCCAGCATTTACACGACCTATATATTTCGCTGCGGCGCCAGCTACGACGAAACATTTGCCCGCTGGCAAAAACTGAAAGCCGCGGGCGCAGAGGCCATCGTCCGTTTCGGCGGTACCATCAGCCACCAGCACGGGGTGGGCGTGGACCACGCGAAGTACCTGCCCGGCGAAAAGGGTGCGCTGGGCATTACCGCGATCCGCGAGCTGCTGGCAACCTTCGACCCGCAGCAACAGATGAACCCCGGGAAGCTGATTCAATGATGACACCACCCTGGCGCAGGGCTGCAGGATGAACGACGCGACAACGGTTTTTAACGATCGACAGGCGTTGTGGCAGGCGCTCCTGCACGGCGAACACACCTGGGACATGGTCGTCGTCGGGGGTGGAATCATCGGCGCGGGGGTCCTGCGCGAGGCGGCCCGGCGCGGCCTGCGGGTACTGCTGGTCGAGCAGCGGGACTTCGCCTGGGGCACCTCCAGCCGCTCGTCCAAGATGGTGCATGGTGGCTTGCGCTACATCAGCCACGGCGACATACGGCTGACCCGGGATTCACTGCAGGAGCGGGAGCGACTGCTGCGCGAAGCGCCGGGGCTCATCGAGCGCATGGGCTATTTCTTCACCCTCAGGAAGGGCAAATTCCCCGGCCGGATTTCCTTCGGACTGCTGCTGTCGCTCTACGACCGGCTCGCCGGCATCAGGAATCATCGCTATTTCAACAAGCCCGCGGTGCAAGCACGTTTCCCGGGTATCGGTGGCAAGGGGCTCAACGGCGCGATGTACTACACCGACACGGTGACGGACGATGCGCGACTGGTGCTGCGCGTCCTGCAGGATGCGATAGCCGCCGGCGGCTGCGCGCTGAACTACACCAGGGCCGCGTCCCTGTTAACAACCGCCGGCCAGGTGGATGGCGTCGTGCTCGAAAACGCCGAGAACGGCGAGCGGGTAGCACTGCGCTGCAAGGCGGTCATCAACGCCACCGGCGCCTGGGCGGACCGCCTGCGCAACGAGGTGAATCCGGAAAAACGTATTCGACCGCTGCGCGGCAGCCACCTGGTCCTGCCGCTGGCGAAACTGCCGGTCGACGACGCGCTCACACTGTTTCATCCGCTGGATAAACGCCCGGTGTTTATTTTTCCCTGGGAGGGCACCACGGTAGTCGGCACCACGGATCTCGACCACGGTGACGACCTGGACGAGGAGCCGGTCATCAGCGAGCAGGAGCTGGAGTATCTTTTCCAGGCGGTGCAGGCGCTGTTCCCCGATCACCAACTGACGCGCGACGATATTATTTCCACCTGGTCGGGCGTGCGGCCCGTGATCGGTTCCGACGACGCCAGGGACCCGTCGAAGGAACGGCGCGATCACGCCGTCTGGAACGATAACGGCCTGGTGACCGTGAGCGGGGGCAAGCTCACCACCTTTCGCCTGATCGCGCTGGATGCGATCAATGCCGCCGCACCGAGCCTGGAGGAAATGAAGAGCAGGGAAGCGGACGATGCGGTGTTCCAGTCACCGGGCGTCACCGCGGATGAACTCGGTATCGCCGACCGCCAGTGGGCCCAGCGCCTGATCGGTCGCTACGGGCGGCATACCCGGGCGCTGCTGGCGCAGGCGGGCGAGGCCGAGCGACAACCGATTGGCGACACCGCGTTCTGCCTGGCCGAGTGTCGCTGGGCGGCCCGCCACGAGGCGGTCGTGCACCTCGACGATCTGCTGCTGCGCCGCACCCGCCTTGGGTCGCTGCTTCGCAACGGCGGAGAGTCCCTGTTTGCGGACCTGGAGCCGATCTGCGCAAAGGAATTGCACTGGGATAAAGCGCGCTGGCAGTCAGAGCTGGCCCGCTACCGGGCTATCTGGAGAAAGTACTACTACCTGCCGGGGGACTGACGCCGCTGCGATAGACAACTATGAAAGATAACCATAAGAAGTATGTTCTGGCGATCGACAACGGCACGCAAAGTGTCCGTGCGCTGGTGTTCGACCTCGAGGGACAACTGGTCGCCAAGAGCAAGGTGGAAATCGAGCCCTACTACTCCGTCGAGCCCGGTTGGGCCGAACAGGACGCGGACTACTTCTGGGACAACCTGTGCCGCGCCTGCAACGCGCTGTGGCCGCAACTGGAGTTTCCCAGCAGTGCCATCCAGTCCGTTGCCCTCACCACCCAGCGGGCGACGGTCATCAACCTGGACGCGCAGGGCAAGCCGCTGCGCCCGGCCATCGTCTGGCTGGACCAGCGCCTGGAGACCCGTTTGCCCGGCATGGGCATCTGGTCCGTGCTGCTGGGCCTGGCCGGCGAGCGGGAAACCGTGCGGTTTTTCCGCAGCCAGGCCGAAGCCCACTGGATAAGGAACAACCAGCCCGAGATCTGGGCGAGGACCGCCAAATACCTGCTGCTGTCGGGTTACCTGACCTACCGGCTGACGGGCAAATACGTCGACTCGGTGGCGAGCCAGGTCGGTTACCTGCCCTTCGATTTCAAGCGCCACGCCTGGGCCGGTCCGCTGGACTGGAAATGGCGGGCGCTGCCCATCCAGCGCGGGCAATTGCCCGACCTCATCCCCGCGGGCTCGCCCCTGGGCGTCATCAGCGCCGAGGCGGCGCGGCTGACCGGCATTCCCGAGGGCCTGCCACTGATTTCCGCCGGCGCCGACAAGGCCTGCGAGGTGCTTGCCTCGGGCTGCCTGGGACCGGACACCGGCAGCCTCAGCTACGGCACCACCGCGACTTACAACAGCACCAACACCCGCTACATCGAGGCGATAAAACACGTGCCCGCCTACCCCGCCGCGATGCCCAACGCCTACAACACGGAGACCATCGTGCAGCGAGGCTACTGGATGGTGAACTGGTTCAAGCGCGAGTTCGGCCTGCGGGAACAGCGCATCGCGGCGGAGCGCGGCGTGGAGGCGGAAACCCTGTTCGAGGACCTCCTGAAGGCGGTGCCTCCCGGGTCCATGGGCCTGGTGGTGCAACCCTACTGGTCCCCCGGCGTGCGCATTCCGGGCCCGGACGCCAAGGGCGCCATGATCGGCTTCGGGGATGTGCACACCCGCGCCCACATTTACCGCGCGATTATCGAGGGGCTGGCGTACGCCCTGCGGGAAGGCAAGGAGCGCCTCGAACGGCGCAGCGGCCACACGATCACGAAACTCAAGGTGTCCGGCGGCGGCTCCCAGAGCAACGAGGCCATGCAGATTACCGCCGACGTGTTCGGCCTTACCGTCGAACGCCCCCACACCTTTGAAACCTCGGGCCTGGGCGCAGCGATTAATGCGGCGGTGGGCGTGGGGCTGTACCCGGACTACCGAACCGCCCTCGATCACATGACCCACGAGGGCGATCGCTTCAGTCCCGTCGCTGAAAACGTGCGCATCTACGAGCGCTTGTACCAGGAGGTCTACCTCCGGTTGTATGACCGGCTCAGCCCCCTGTACGGCGCCATTCGCGACATCACCGGCTATCCTTTCTGATCGCGCAGGGTCGTGGGCCATTCATCCCGTTGACACTTACATTAGATAAATCTAATATAAGCGTCGCACTACGCCAACCCGGCGCCAGGGAGGACGCCACGCATGGACCTAGGACTCATGCAAAGTAATGTGCGGGAGGCGTCGAGCCTCCTCAAATCCCTGTCGAATCCCAGTCGGCTGCTGGTGCTGTGCGCGCTGGTGAATCGCAAACACACGGTGAGTGAACTGGAGGCGCTGACCGGGCTCAGCCAGTCCGCGATTTCGCAGCATCTGGCGCGCCTGCGCGAGGAACACCTCGTCGCCACCGAGCGCGCCGCGCAGCGTATTTACTATTCGCTTTCCAGCGAGCGGGCCAAAGCGGTGCTCGAAACGCTGCATGGAATCTACTGTGCCCGGCACTGAGCGCGCCAACACCTACGCCAAAGCCCTGACCAACGCCATTGACGACCTGGTGCGTTACGCACTGGGCGGTGGTCTGCCCAAACTGATTTTTGTCCTGGGACTGGCCGCGGGGGTGATCGCCCTGATCTACACCCCCCGGGAAGAGGAACCCCAGATCGTCGTTCCCATGATCGACGTGCTGGTCCAGGCGCCCGGGCTCAGTGCGAAACAGGTGGAACGCCAGGTGACCACCCCGCTGGAAAAATTACTGTCGCAGATTCCCGGGGTGGAGCATGTCTATTCCACCTCCGCCGGTGGGCGGGCCAGCGTCACCCTGGCGTTCTACGTCGGGCAGGACCGCGAGGACTCCTGCTCAATACCTACAACAAACTCTATTCCAACCAGGACCGCGTGCCCGCGGTTGTCAGCCAGCGGATGGTGCACCCCGTGGAAGTGGACGACGTGCCCATCGTGGTGCTCGGCCTGTGGAGCAAGGATGCCAGCCGCTACAGCGACTACGATCTGCGGCGCATGGCGGACGAGGTGTCCACGGCATTGCAGGGTATTCCCCGTACCAGCGAGGTCAACGTGGTGGGCGGGCGGCCGCGCACGGTCAAAATCCTCATCAATCCCGAGAGCATGGGCGCACGCAGGACCACCACGGCGGATGTGGTGTCGGCGCTGGCCGTGTCCAACGTGCTGCAGCGCTCCGGCAACTGGGCATTCAACAACCAGTCGATCGAGCTGGAATCCGGCGACTTCGTGCGCGACGCGGCCGAACTCGAAGGCCTCGTGGTCAACGTGATCGACTCGGTACCCGTCTACCTGCGCGATGTCGCCCGCGTGGACGACGGGCCGGCGGAAGCGACCGGCTACAGCTGGCTCGATTTTACGCCGACACATCCAGCGGGCCACGAGGACGCGGGGCCGGGCGGCGCCTACCCCATGGTGGCGATCTCGGTCGCCAAGCAGCGCGGTGCCAATGCAGTGAGCGTGGCGCAGGACGTGCACCGTGAAATAGCCCGGCTGCAGGGGTCCCTGCTGCCGCCGGAAGTGCAGGTGGAGGTGCTGCGCGACTACGGCCAGACCGCTGACGAAAAGGTGAATGACCTCACCAGCAGCCTCGGCTTCGCCATCGTGACCGTGGTGATGTTCATCGGCGTGTTCCTGGGTTGGCGGGCCGCCGTCGTGGTCGGGCTGGCGGTGCCTATCTGTTACGGCATCACCCTGGGACTGGACCTGGCGCTCGGCTACACCATCAACCGGGTGACCCTGTTCGCCCTGATCCTGTCATTGGGATTGCTGGTGGATGATCCCATCACCGGGGTGGACAATATTTCCCGCTTCATGACCAGGACGAACATGCCGCTGCGCGAGCGGGTGGCGGCGGCTATCGCCGAGATCCGCGTGCCGCTGATCCTGTCCACCGTCACCATCGTGGTGGCCTTCCAGCCACTCGCGTTCATCACCGGCATGATGGGACCCTACATGGCGCCGATGGCGTTCAATGTCCCGGTCAGTGTCATCGCCAGCACGCTGGTCGCCTTCCTCGTCACGCCCTGGCTGTCGATGCTGCTGTTGAAAGAAGGCCCGGTGGCGCAGGTTTCCGCCGCGACAGCCCCGCAGGGCGGGTTCTACCGGCGCATGATGACGCCGCTGTTCAGTCAGCGCCGCCGCGCGAAGACCATGCTCTGGCTGGTGCTCGCGCTGTTCTGCGCCACCGCCGTATTGCCCCTGTTCCGCGCCGTACCCCTGAAGTTGTTGCCCTTCGACAACAAGAACGAGGTGCAGGTGTTGATCGACATGCCCGAGAGCGCGAGCCTGGAACACACGGCCGCCGTGGCCCGTGACGTGTCGAACCAGGTCGCCCGGATACCCGAGGTCCTGGCCATCGCCGCATTCGTGGGAATCCCCTCGCCGATCGACTTCAACGGCATGGTGCGGCGCTACTACCTGCGCGAGGGTCCGAACATGGCGGAACTGCGCCTCACACTGGCAGACAAGTCAGAGCGCGCCCAGCAATCCCACGGCGTGGTGCTGCGCCTGCGCGACCTGCTGGCGCCGCTGAACCGTGACGGCGTCAAAATCAAGGTGGTGGAAGTGCCCCCGGGACCGCCGGTGCTGAGCACGCTGGTCGCGGAGATTTACGGCGACACCCTGACGCCCTACAACACGCAAAAGGCCGCAGCGAATGCGCTGATGGAGAGGCTGGCGCGCGAAGCCCATGTGGTGGAAATCGATTCGACGATCGAGGCTGACAAGCCGCGCCTTCGATTCGTCGCCGACAAGCAGAAAGCCGCACTGTCGGGCGTTTCCACGGACGATATCGCCAGTACGCTGGCGATGGCCAACGCGGGCTACGTGGCCGGCTACCTCCAGCTCGAACGGGAAGCCAGGCCTCTGCCGCTGGAGTTGCGGCTGGACCCGCGGCACCGCGTGTCCGAACACGACTTCGAGCGCCTGCTGGTCAAGGGGCGCCAGGGTGTCACCAAGGCCAGCACCGACCAGGGGCTGGATATTGCGCCGCAGCCACTGGTGCCACTGGGGGAACTGGGCGCCTTCGAATCCGAAGCCTCGCGGACCAGGCGATCTATCACAAGGATTTGCGCCCGGTGGTGTATGTGATGGCCGAGCTGAACGGCCGTACGCCGGCGGAAGTGATCGCCGACGTCAATGCCGACCAGGGCGCGCAGCCGGGCGCGGGAACGGCCTGGGACGCGCGCACCTATCTCGACAGCGGCGCCGGCGACGCCTGGCAGCTGCCGCCCGATACGGACGTGGTGTGGAGCGGTGAGGGCGAGTGGCGCATTACCGTGGACGTGTTCCGCGACATGGGGCTGGGCTACCTGTTCGCGCTGCTGGCGATCTTCGTGGTGCTGCAACTGCAAACCCGGTCCACCGCCCTCGCCCTGATCATCATGTCGGCGATCCCGCTGACCATCATCGGCATCATGCCGGGCTTCTGGCTGATGAACCAGTTCGGGGAGCGGGTCATTGCGGGAGCGCCGGACCCGGTGTTGTTCACCGCCACCGCCATGATCGGGATGATCGCGCTCGCGGGCATCGTGGTGCGCAACTCACTGATCCTGGTGGAATTCATAAGCCAGGCGAGGGAGCGCGGCGACTCGATCCTGGAAGCCGTGCTGCAGGCCGGCTCCGTGCGCATGCGGCCGGTGCTGCTCACTGCCGGCACCACCGTGCTGGGCAACCTGATCATCACCCTGGACCCGGTGTTCAGCGGCCTGGCCCTGGCTATCATTTTCGGTATTGTCGCCTCTACCCTGCTGACGCTGCTGGTAGTGCCGGCGGTGTACCTGCTGGTATTCAACGAGGATGAAACGGCGGTGGGCGACCACCAGCCGCGGGGAGACGTGACGTCATGAACAGGTACCAACGCAACTTACTCCTGCCCCTGGGCGCGCTTGTCGCACTGCTGCTGCTGGTGGCCTTGATGGCCGGTTACTTCACCCCCAGGATCGCACCGGGGCTGGCCACGCCGACCGTCATCGACAGCAGTGCCGCGGTCGCTGCCATCAGCCGGGAGGCCCCGTTCACCGAACCGGTACCCGCCTCCATCGAGGCGAAGGAGACAACCATTATCTCCTCGCGGGTGCTGGCGCGCATCACCCGCATCCTGGTCCGGGCGGGCGACCTGGTGGAGCCGGAACAGATGCTGATAGAACTGGAGAAGACCGACCTGATGGCGCGCGCGCAGCAGGCCAGGGAACAGATCCTCGCGGTGGAGGCACGCGTCGCGGAGGCCAGGAAAAACCTGGAGAGGGCCGAGGAATTGCACCAGCGCGGCCTGCTCGCCGTGGCTGACCGCGACAAGGCGCGCGCCAACGCCGGCGCGCTGGAGGCCGACCTGGGCTCGGCCCGACAGGCACTGCAGGAGGCCGAGATCGCGGTTGGCTACACGCAGATACAATCCCCGATCGCCGGGCGCATCGTCGACCGTTTCGCCGAGCCTGGCGATACCGCCTCTCCCGGCCAGAAACTGCTCTCCCTGTACAATCCCTTTTCGCTGCGGGTGGAGGCCTGGGTGCGCGAGGAACTGGCCCTGTCGCTGGCGCCGGGCCAAACGCTGCAGGTGGAAATACCGTCCGCCGGGCGCCACCTCGAAGCGAGGATCGAGGAGATCGTACCGGCGGCCGACCCGGGCTCACGGAGCTTCCTGGTCAGGGCCATTCTGCCCGCGGACCACGTCCTGCTGCCGGGCATGTACGCGCGCCTGCAGGTTCCCGCGGGCACGCGATCGCGCCTATTGATACCCGCCGACCGGGTGGCCAGCGTCGGCCAGCTGGATGTAGTGTGGGTGGCGCACGAGGGCGCCGCGCAACAGCGCATCCTGCGACTGGGCCAGCCCGCCGAGGAGGGCCTGGTCGAGGTGATCAGCGGCCTGGAGCCCGGCGAGCGGGTGCTGCCGCGACCGGACTGAATTACCTCGTGCCGCGCATGACCTTCTTCCACCGCCACGGTTTCCGCCTCGTCCTGCTGGGCATTTTCACCGTCACCTGGTGCTGGGCGGCCTGGCGGCCGCTGCATCCGAGTGACTGGCTGCTGGAAAATTACCTGGTGTTCTTCTGGGTGCCGGTGCTGTTGCTCACCGCCCTCTATTTCCGGCTGTCGGACATTTCCTACGGGCTCATCACGCTGTTCATGTGCCTGCACGTGATCGGTTCCCATTACACCTATGCGGAAGTCCCCTTCGGCGAAAGCCTGCGTTTCTGGGTGGACGCCGACCGCAACATGTACGACCGCCTGGTGCATTTCTGCTACGGCCTGCTGCTGGCCTACCCGATTCGCGAGGTGCTGGTGCGCATCGCCCGCCTGCGCGGGTTCTGGGGCTACTTTTTCCCCATCGACATCACCTTCTCCTTCTCCTCGATCTACGAGATCATAGAGTGGCAGGCCGCCGCTGTTACATCGCCGGAGCTGGGCCTCGCCTTCCTGGGCAGCCAGGGCGACATCTGGGACGCGCAGAAGGATATGCTGCTGGCCGGTACAGGGGCTATCATCGCCATGCTGATCGTGTTTGTTCTCAACCTGTGCCGCGACCGCAACACCTGGCCGGAAATGCGCGACAGCTTCCGGGTTGTCCGGGACGAGCTTCCGCCGGGTGAACGGGCAACGCACGCGCCGCGCGACCCGGATTGAACCCGGCGCAGGGTGCAGTTTCACCGTCGCGGCACGGGACATGACATCTTGGAGCAGTAATGGACTTTAACCTCAACGCGCTGCAGCGCTTCGCCCTGGCGTTTTTCGAGATCAGTGCGCTGGTCCTGACCCTCGCTATCGGCGTGCTGATACTCGTGGCGGTCTACATGTACATCGCCGACGTGACCCAGACCAGGCACAGCATCCGGCACAACTACCCGGTGCTCGGCCGTTTTCGCTACTTTTTCGAACACCTCGGTGAATTCTTCCGGCAGTACATGTTCGCCCAGGATCGCGAGGAGCTGCCCTTCAACCGCGCCCAGCGCGCCTGGGTCTACCGGGCGGCGAAAAACATCGACTCCACCGTGGCTTTCGGGTCCACCCACCCCCTCAACCAACCGGGGGATTTTGTGTTCCTGAACGGGTTGTTCCCGCCGCTGGAGCAGGAGGTGCAACCCCGCGGCGTCATCCGCTTCGGGGAGGGGTACGCGAGCATCCCCTACGCCACGACCTCCTTCTTCAATATCTCCGCGATGAGTTTCGGCGCTCTTTCCGCGCCCGCCATTCGCGCCCTGTCGCGTGGGGCCAAACAGGCCGGTATCTGGCTGAATACCGGCGAGGGCGCGCTCTCTCCGTTTCATCTCGAGGGCGGTTGTGACCTCATTTTCCAGATCGGCACCGCCAAGTACGGCGTGCGCGACGAGCACGGCCAGCTCAGCGACGAGAAGCTGCGTGCCCTGGCCGCCCGCGACGAGGTCCGCATGTTCGAAATCAAGCTTTCCCAGGGCGCGAAGCCCGGCAAGGGTGGCATTCTGCCCGGGGTGAAAGTGACCGACGTGATCGCCAGCACCCGCGGCATCCCGGTCGGGCAGGACTCGATCAGCCCGAACCGCCACCCGGATATCAACTGCATTGACGACCTGCTGCACATGATTCACCGGGTGCGGGAGGTAACCGGGAAACCAACCGGCATCAAGGCGGTGATCGGCCAGTCGGACTGGGTGGACGAGATGTGCCTGAAAATCAACGTGCTGGGGCCGCGGTACGCACCCGATTTCATCACCGTGGACAGCGCCGACGGCGGTTCCGGCGCGGCGCCCCAGAGCCTCATCGACTACATGGGCCTGCCGATCCAGCGCAGCCTGCCGCTGGTGGTGGACAAGCTGGAGGAACACAACCTGCGGGACAGGATCCGCGTGATTTGCTCCGGCAAGATGATCAACCCGGCGGGTGTCGCGGCGGCCCTGTGCCTGGGGGCGGACTGTGTCAACTCGGCGCGCGGCTTCATGTTCGCGCTGGGCTGCGTGCAGTCGCTGCAGTGCAACAGGAACACCTGTCCCACCGGTGTGACAACCCACGATGAAGACCTGCAGCAGGGACTCAACCCACAGGACAAGGGGCAACGGGTCGCCAGTTACGCCAGCAACCTGATGCACGAGGTGGAGATGATCGCACACTCCTGCGGCGTGACCGAACCACGCCTGCTGAATCGCTCCCATGTACAGGTCATCAATGCGCAGGGGTTGCCGGAGTCGTTTCCCCAGCGCCGCACCCGGGCCGATACCGCAGTGGGCCTGCCGTAGGGGCGTTGGCGACCCGCGGGGTTGTTACTCGCGCCGGCGCAGTTTGATAAAGCGCGGGTAATACAAGTCGCACCTGTCCTGGATGTCGCGGAGGTCGCAGCTGTTGACCACGTAGGTCGCGATGGCCTCCGCGTCGCCCTGGCCGCTGAGTGCGGGGTGGAGTTTCGCCGCGTACACCAGCAGGCGGCTGTCCGGGTACTCGAGCAACTCCGGCGGCACCATGAAATCACGGCAGGCGCCGAACGCGACCGGCGATGACCCGCTGCGGTAACACAGGGGTGAATTGACCACCCGGCTGCTCTGCAGCCACCACCAGGACTCCGCTGCGCCCGCCCACAGGTTCCTCGCTACCGATATTTCGTTGTTGCCATCCCGCACGAGGGCGGCGGGCGCGTCGCTGCCGAGGTCGGCTTGCGTTCTCCAGCCCGCGTCGGTATACCACTGGGGATTGCCCAGGTCCGCAGCCGTCGCCGCGGCAAGGGGCCAGCGGGCGAGGAACACCGGATTGCCCGCGGCGGCGGCGGGCCCGGCAGACCAGGCGTAAAGGAACTCCCCGTCCGCCAGCGCCGTGGATGACCCGGCCAGGATATTGTGCCAGCGGGTGTCCTCCGGCAGCGCCACCGGGCGCCACTGCCAGCGGTCGGGTGTGTCGGGCGTAATGCGGGCGATGCGCGCGTCCCAGCCCAGCATCTCGAAGTTCAACCCGGCACAGGAGGAGTCCCCGCCGGCGTCCGCAGCGGCGTCGACGATGGCGCGGGCGTGCATCAGGAATACCAGCAACTGGTCTCCCACCACGGTCACGCCACCCATCCAGTACCAGCCGTCCTCCCCGTCAGCCGGCGCAAAAAAGGACGCCGGTACGCCCTGCTGCTGCGCCCAGAAATGCCTGATACGCGCGGTGGTCGGGTTCGTGCCCTCCTGCAGGGCCAGGGAGTTGTGTACGAGGATGCCGAAGTTGTCGAAGCGGTCGCAGGCGTTCGCGCCGGGCTCCGCGACCAGCGTATCGCCGAAGACCCACAGCACCCGGTCGCCGTCCAGCGCCACGCTGTTGGCGACATCGGCGCCCTTGAACCGGGGCGTGTCCGGATTGTTGAAAAACAGCCGGTCCGCTGCGGGCCAGGGTTCGGCCTGCAAGCCTGCCAGGGCCTCGGTGGCAGCCGGTTGCGGCAGCGGCTCCACGCAGCCGGGCACCAGCAGTGATGCCAGCGCCAGCGCGGCGGCGCTTCGGTTTATGCCGCGTCGGCGCCTACTCATGACGCAGGGCGTCGATGGGGTCCAGGCGCGCGGCCTTGCGCGCCGGGAAATAACCAAAGATGACGCCCACAGCGGCAGAGAACAGGAAAGCCAGCACGATGATATCCACGTTCAGTACAAAAGGGACCTCCATCAGGCCGGCCAGCGCCAGCGAACCGACCAGCGCCAATACGATGCCGATCAGTCCGCCCAGCGTTGACAGGGCCACGGCCTCGACCAGGAATTGCGTGAGCACCTCCCGCTCCAGCGCGCCGATCGCCAGCCGGATACCAATTTCACGGGTGCGCTCGGTGACCGACACCAGCATGATATTCATGATGCCGATACCGCCGACCAACAGGCTGACGGCGGCTACCGCCCCCAGCAAGGTGGTCAGTACCTTCGTGGTAGTGCTCAGCATCGTGGCGATCTCCTTCATGTCGGTAACGGAGAAATTATCCTCGTCCAGCGCGGAAACGTGGCGGCGTTCGCGCAGCAGCCGGGTGATATCCTCCTCGACTTTCTGGGTGGAGGCGCCCTCTCGCACCGAGACCATGATGACGCTGACGTCCTGGTTGCCGGCCACGCGGCGCTGGAAGGTGCGCAGCGGCACGATGACCAGATCATCCTGGTCGCTGCCCATCGTCGACTGCCCCTTGGCCTGCAGCAGGCCGATGACCTGGCAGGACATTTTCGCCAGGCGCACCTTGCGTCCCACGGGGTCCTGTGCGCCAAACAGCTCCCGGCGCACGGTTTCTCCGAGCAGGCACACCGCCTTGCCGGCGCGCAGCTCGCCCTCGTTGAAGAAGCGGCCGCCGGCGAGCGTCCAGTTACCGGCCTGAAAATACTCGTTGGTGGCGCCGGTGATCCGCGTATTCCAGTTTTCATTACCGTACACCACCGTGCCGGCGCGCACCGCGGACGGCGCGACCACCGCGATACTGCTGGACTCCCGCGCCATGGCCAGCGCATCGGCGATGCCGAAGGGCGCGGCCGCCGAGCGCTGCCCCATGCCGATGCGTTGCCCCGGAGTAATGATCAGCAGGTTGCTGCCAAGACTCGCCATCTGCTGCGTCACCTGCACGGTGGCGCCGCCGCCAATGGTGACCATGACGATCACCGCCGCGACGCCGATCACGATACCCAGGATGGTGAGAAAAGAGCGCAGCGCGTTGCGCCGTATCTCGCGCAGCGCCAGCAGCAGGGCGTTCCAGACCATCAGTCGGTCTCCGCGAGGAGTGAATTGTCAGCGACCCTGCCGTCGTGGAAATGAATTTGTCGACTGGCGTACCCGGCCATGTCCGGCTCGTGGGTGACCATGACGACAGTGAGGTTCTGCCGGCGATTCAGGTCCGCCAGCAGTTCCATGATCTCGCGGCTGCGCGCCGAGTCGAGGTTACCGGTGGGCTCGTCCGCCAGCAGCACTTTCGGCGCGGTAATGATCGCGCGGGCGATCGCCACTCGCTGTTGCTGGCCGCCGGAGAGTTCGCCGGGCGTGTGATCCTCCCAGCCCGACAGGCCGACGGATGCCAGTGCCGCCCGGGCCATTTCCCGGCGCCGGGCGGCGGGCAGGCCGCGATAGATCAGGGGCAGTTCCACGTTCTCCAGCGCGGAGGTCCTGTTGAGCAGGTTGTATCCCTGGAACACGAACCCGAGGTCATGCCGGCGCAACAGCGCGCGCTGGTCGCGGGACAGGCCACCCACCTCGACGCCCTCAAACAGGTAACTGCCGGCCGTGGGGGTGTCGAGGCAACCGAGGATGTTCATGCAGGTGGATTTTCCCGAGCCGCTGGGACCCATGACCGCGACAAACTCACCGCGCTCGATGCGCACATCGATTCCGCGCAGGGCATGCATCCTGGCCTGCCCGCTGCCGTAGGCCTTGCTCACCCCGGTGAGCTCGATCAATGCGTGCTGGCCTGGTGCGGACACTGGGGTTACTGGCCGGCGGCGACGGTGTCGGTAATCACCAGTGTCCCGGGCTCGATGTCACCGCTGAGCACCTGCGTGACCAGTCCATTGCTGGGACCCGTGGTGACGACCACCGGGATCGCCTCCCCGTCGCGCAAAATCCACACCTGCTCGGGTTCACTGGCGCCGCTGACCGTTACGCGCTCCTTGGGCGCATGCGGTGGTCGGGGCATGAAACTGCCGACCAGCCCGCGACTGCCGGCGGACACCTCGGCGTCAGACAACGGCGGCTTGAAACGCAGGGCGGTATTGGGCACCAGCAGCGCGTTGTCGATATGTTGCACCATGATATCGGCGGTCGCGGTCATACCCGGGCGCAGCAGGAGACCCGAGTTGTCAACGCTCAGCACGGTTTCATAGGTGACGACACCGTCCACCGTCTGGGACGCCAGGTGCACTTCGCTGATGGTCGCGGGAAAGCGCCGGTTGCTGTAGGCGTCCACGGTAAATTCGGCCTGCTGGCCTTCCTTCACCTGGCCGACGTCCGCCTCGTCCACGTCCACGTGCAATTCCATCTGCGTCAGGTTTTCCGCCAGCGTAAACAGCACCGGGGTCTGGAAGGACGCCGCCACGGTCTGTCCGGGCTCGACGGCCCGCTTGAGGACGATGCCGTCGATCGGCGAGCGCAGGGTGGCCTTGGCCAGCGTGGTCTGCTCCGCGTCCAGGGCAGCCTGCGCCTGCGCCACCTGCGCGCCACTGCGCGCCTCGTCCGCCACGGCCCTGGCATACGCGGCCTCCGCCGTATCGAGTTCCTCCCGCGGCGCCATACCGACCTTTTCCAGTTCGGTGGCCCGCCGCAACCGGTTGCGGGTCTCGATAATGGTCGCCTCGGCCTGCTTCACCTGGGCCCGTGCGAGTTGCAGGGCGGCGCTGGCCTCATTGACTCTTGCCTGGAACTGGTCCGTGTTGAGCACAGCCAGGACCTGTCCCTGTTCGACGCGATCGTTGAAGTCCACCAGCACAGTCCTGACCGTACCGGACACTTCCGAACCCACATCGACCTGGTTGACCGGCTGCAGCGTCCCGGTGGCGGTCACCGTGACGTCAAGGTCGCCGCGGCTTGCCTCGGCGGTGGCGTACTGCACTGGCGGGCCACCGCCCGGGCCCAGCCAGCGCAACACACCCAGGCCGAGGAGCAGGACCGCCGCCACCAGCGCCCAACGCCAGTATGGTCTGCCGGTGGGAGTGGTCTGGTGGATTTCCGGTATGTGCGGTGTGCCGGTGCCGGCCGCGGGCTGTGGGGAACCTGTTGTCATAATCTCGCTGCAGTGGCTCGCGGGTATCGCAAGTATCCGGGACTTCGCGTATATCACTACCGCAGGGCGTTATTTGCAAGCAGTTTAGTCTGGCTGCGGAGCGACCGGCGGCGTGGTTTTCCGCTGCTGCCGACCGGGATCAGGGGCAGCCTTCGTCAGCCATTTTCTTCCTGAGTCCAGCGATAATTTCCCGCTGGCGATCCGAACTGATGGATTTACCATCCTCGTCCTCTACGTAGTAGATCGTGCGCACGCCATTCTTGATCTCTACCGACGTCAGCCGGTCGATGTGTTCCTGATAAGCAGTGCAGCGTCGCGTCTTCTCCTGCCGCCGCATTTCCTGTGCCTCGTCGAGGGCCGCCTGCTGCTTGCGCTGGCGCATGTCGTCCCTGCGCCGCAACGACTGCTGTTCACGGTCGTACTGCTGCTGCTCCTCGACCGAGCGCTCGGCCGGGCGGTAGCTTTCATTGAGCTCCACCGGTTTTACGTCCCGTGCCTGCGCCGGGTCCCTGGGCTTGTCACCGAAATGCACCCTGCCGTCAGCGTCGACCCACTGATAGATTTCCCCCCGGGCGACCACGGCAAGCAGGGACATCCCGGTCAGCAGCAGGAGGCCGAGAATGCCCGCAAGGGATCGCGCCGTCACATACCGTCCATGAATTTTCACCTGCGCCTCCCGCGCTCCCAACGCGCCGTATCATCCTGCTCCAGAGCGTAAACATTGGCTGAACGGGCATTATTGGAGACCGGGGCCGGCTTGTCCACCTGTTGGACTGGGTTACACTCCCGCCATGACAGTTGCCCGCTATGCCACTATTCCGCCAATCCGCGGACCGGCCCTGACCATGCTCCTCGGGCCGGTTGCATCCAGACTCCAGGGTACGGCATGAACTGGCTACCGCTCCCGTCCCGATTGCGGCGCGACCTGCTGTCGCGACGCCTGCGCGGACGCCGTATTCCTGCCTCTGTGTGGCTGCAGGTGGAAAAAAGCGAACCGCTACTGGCGCGGTTTGGCCAGCGGGACCGCGTCAGGTTGAGAATGCTGGCGTCCGAAGTGGTTTGGAGAACGTACTACTACGCCGCGCGCGGCATCGTATTGACACCGGTAATGCAAGCCACCCTGGCGACCCGCATCGCCGTCGTTATCCACGGCCTGGAAGATCCCGCACGCGATCCCTCCCTGCACTGGCTGCGAAACTGGCGTGAGCTGATCGTGTATCCCGCGGCGTTCAAACCCCATCGTCAGGCCACCAGGCCGCTGGGCGGCCATCCGCCGGGACTGGTCGACCACGTCGATCCGGTGGAACTGGGCGAAACCAGCTACCAGGGCCCGCTGGTCATCAGCTGGCGGGAACCCAGACCACTCAACCCGCACGCTGTGCCGGAGCAGGTACTGATCCATGAACTGGCGCATAAACTCGACATGCTGGACGGTTACAGCAACGGCCACCCGCCCCTGCACGCGCACATGGATCACCAGCGCTGGCACGACACGTTCGAGGCGGCATACCTGCATCTGAACCAACGACTGGAAGGCGGGCACAGGCCCGCTATCAATCCCTACGCCGCCACCAGCCCGGCGGAATTTTTCGCCGTGTGCAGTGAGTATTTTTTCGCGGCGCCCGGACGACTGCTGGACGCTTATCCGGCGGTGTATGAGCAACTGGCCCTGTTCTACCAACAGCAACCCCTGTAGCAGGCAGCCACCGACTCCTTTGGTCATACTGTTGTCACAAGACAACGGGCTGTCCTGTTTAACGGGATTTGATTGCGTTATGCGAAGCAGTTGACTTGCCCGCCGCGCGGGGCGCGCCTACACTCAGTCACACTACGTTCATCCGCGTGTTACGGGGTTGTCATAATTGTATGGGAGCAGTGCTGGACAGTACCTCTGGTGCGTTGGCCTGGTGGCGCCTGCTTTGTGTGCTGGGCGTGTCAAACGTCTGTCTCTGGCTGGGAATCTGGTACTACAGCCCGACTGCCGATCCCTACTGTGCCGCGCAACTGGTACTGTCCGGCGTGTATGTATTCGTCTGCGCTTACCGCTCGATTTTCCCCCGGGTTGACCTGGAGCGGCTCGTCGTTGTCGACTCCACGTTTTCCAGCATATTCCTGGGGCGCAGCGCCGCGACCATCGCCGAAATCTGCTTCGGCATACAGCTCGGATTGCTGGTGCACCAGTTGGGCGTTTATGCCGGGCTGCCCTGGGTACAGCACGCTGCATGGATCATCACCGTGTGCACCATCGTGGCGCAGGCGTTTTGCTGGCACAGTATCCTGACCCTCAACCACATCACGCAGGCGGTGGAATCGTTCCTGTGGGCGGTGGGGTTCTCCTGGATGGCCGCCCTGCTCACGATCATCGCCATGGACACCAGCGGTGTCGTGCACCGGCTCGCGGTAGCAGGCGCGCTGGGGTCGGCCGCCTTCGTTGCGTATGCATTGATCGTTGATATCCCGCTGTACCTGCGGCGGTTTCGCGATGGCCGGGCAGGCGGCGTGCAGTACCTGAGCATCGGGCAGGGCGCCAGGGATGCCTGGGGCCGCCGTGAAATGAGCCACAGCTGGGACCGCTGGCGCGACGACGCGCTCTGGCTCACGCCCTATTTCAGCGTGGGTGCCTGGTTCAGCATGGCCATCATCTTCCTGCCCCTGGTAAGGTGATTTTCCGTTCCGCTGGCGGGCAGCAACCACCTGACCCTGATCCCGAAAAACCCTCCTCCTCCACGCCACAGACCGTCCGGCTTTCACACCGTTTGATCGCGGTGCTTGCAGGCGGCAGGCGTTATGGCTTTCAATAGTTGGGCCTGGGCGCCATTGGAAGGACTGTAAACCATGATGAATCCGCGGGATGTGCAATCGGTCGCTGACGCCAGGAAAATTGTCGAGGAGCGCAACCTCGACTACGTCAAGATCGGCTTGCACGACATCGACGGCGTGATGCGCGGCAAGTACCTCAACCGGGCGAAGTTCTTTTCCGCGCTGGACAGCGGCCTCTCGTTTTGCGACGTGGTGCTGGGCTGGGATTCCAACGACCAGTTGTACGAGTCACCCGGCGTCGACTTCACGGGCTGGCACACGGGTTACCCGGACGCCCCCGTGCGCGTGTTGCCGGCCAGCTGCCGGGATATCCCCTTCGAACCGGGAATGCTGCTGTTCCTGTGCGAGTTCGACGGCGCCGCCGCCGCTATCTGCCCCCGCAATCTCCTGCACCGGGTCCTCGCCCGCGCCGACGCGATGGGCTTTGCGGCTTTCGCCGCCTTCGAGTACGAGTTCTTCCTGTTCAACGAAACACCGGACTCCGTGCGCCAGAAGGGCTACCGCGACCTGCAACCCATCACTCCCGGCTATTTCGGCTACTCGATGCTGCGCAGCTCAGTGCACGCCGATCTCTACCGCAGTTTGCTGGACCTGGGCCAGCAGATGGACTTTCCGATCGAGGGACTCCATACGGAGACCGGTCCGGGCGTACTGGAAGCCGCCATCGCCGTGGACTGCGCCGGCGCGGCCGCGGATAAGGCCGCCCTGTTCAAGACCTTTACCAAGGTCTGGGCGCAACGGCAGAACCTGATGGCCACCTTCATGGCCAAGTGGTCCAACGACTACCCCGGGCAGTCCGGCCACATCCACATTTCACTGCGCCACAAGGACGGGGAGTCGGCCTTTTACGATCCCGCAGGTCCCCATAACATGAGTGACACCCAGCGCCATTTCGTCGCCGGCCAGCAACACCTGATGCCGCAGTGGACCGCAATGATTGCGCAGACCGTCAACGCCTACTCCCGGCTGATTCCGGGATTCTGGGCGCCGACGGATGCGACCTGGGGCGTCGAAAACCGCACGACCGCCCTGCGCGTTATTCCCGGCTCGGCCAAATCCCAGCGTGTGGAGTTTCGGATCGGCTCCGCCGATGCCAACCCCTATATCGCCCTGGCGGCGGCGCTCGCCGCGGGACTGTATGGCATCGAGCACAAACTGGAGCCGTCTGCGATGGTCACGGGCAGCGCCTACCAGCAGGCGCAGCCGGCGGCCTTGGCGCTGCCGGCCAACCTCGAAACCGCCGCCGCAGCGCTGCGCGACTCGGCCGCGGCGCGGGCGTATTTCGGCGACGGCTTTGTCGAGCATTACGCTACGAGCCGGGAGTGGGAGTGCCGCGAGTATCGCCGGCATATCACCGACTGGGAGCTGTCCCGCTACTTTGAAATTATCTAGCAGCGGTCACTACTGAATCCCGATCCGGAGGTTGACACACGTGATGACGCCCGATACGCAGATGAAACACTCGGGATTGAAGCGCATCTGGCTGGCGACCCTGAACTCCCGGCGTTCGTTGTACTGGCTGCTGCGCAACGAAGCCGCTTTCCGGCAGGAGTTGTTCCTGTTGGTGGCGCTCGGTGGAGCCAGCTTCGCACTCGATGTCAGTGCGCTGGAACGGGGCGCGCTGATTGTCAGCCTGATGGTCATCCTGCTGGTCGAAGTGCTCAACACGGCCGTGGAAAAGACCGTCGACCGGATTTCACTCGAGCACCACCCCCTCTCGGGATTGGCCAAGGACCTCGGCTCCGCCGCCGTGTTCATCAGTCTTTCGATCGCAGCCGTGGTATGGTCGACCATCCTGTTTTTTAAATAACCATGGATTTCACAGCACTCACTGTTACAGCGCTTCGGCGCCGTTCAGGGAAGTCCCATGCAATTGGCGTAATAGGTTACGGTGGCGGGCCAGTCGGAGAATACGCCGCGGACGCCCACGTCATGTGCGAGCACATGCAGCACGTTCAGCGTATCCCCATCGCGGTGTAGCAAGGGCGTAATGCTCTGGTAGTACCAACCGCCACCATTGGCCAGCGACCCGGAGCGTTCCAGCGACCAGGTAATCAGCTCGAGGCCCGCGTCCTTGGCAGCCTTCGCATAAGCGGACGGAACCATTTCACCATCCTCGTCAGCCAGCAGCATCCACAGCGGCGGCGCGATCACGGGCACCTTCATGTCCGCCAACTCCTGCATGGTCGGCTTCCAGGTGGCAGGATCGGCGTAGTTGAAGTCCGGGGACTCGTAGCGGCCATCGAGGTAGATGACATGCGGGGCGTATTCCGGTTTCTCGGCGATCCACAACCTGACGTCGTCCAGATTGAAGGACTGCGGCCACACGCGGGAAGGCGGAACCCCGGCCAGCTCGTACTCACGCAGCATCTTGCGGGCATAGTCCCGCTGGGTGAAATTTTCCGGCATGTCGATCTCGGGTGCCTTGAGTTCGGGTGTCATCTGCACACCGAGGGACTTGAATAATTCTATACTTTCCCGATGCGTCAACAGTGTTCCCGTGGCAGTCGATGACGCCTCCTCGCCGGCAGCCCCGTACAGGTATTCCCCCGCGTCCCGGGCACCGGGAAATTCACTGTCCTTTTTCCCCCGCAGCCGCTTGAACTCTTCCACGGTCAGGTCGCTGGTGCAGCACCGGGCCGTCGCCGGGGCGAGCTGTTTACCGCTCGCTTTGTCAAATACGGCCGGTCGAAATGGCAGGCTGCATTTCGCAGCGAGTTCCGGGACCGCCAGGATATTGGTCGTCGTATGCAGGTCACATTGCGCGTGCCGACACACCAGTTCCCGGTCCGCCGTGAAGGTCACATCGCATTCGATTATCCCCGCCCCCTGCGCGGCCGCGGCCAGGTAGGATTCCCTCGTGTGCTCGGGAAACGCCCGGGGTGCCCCGCGATGGCCGATCGAGAACGCAGATACCGTAAAAGGGCCGTTCGAGCAACTTGCCAGTTTCTTCTTCAGGTCACTGTTTTCCATGTCGGCAACCAGTTGCTGCGGCCTGCTGCCCAAGCGGATATCCTGCGGCGCGTGCGGTTCGACCGATTGTGCGGACACTGGTGCGCCGTCGACTGCCGGGCTTGCCTTCACCAGCGAAGACCCAAGGCAGTAAAGGGTTAACGCGAGTACCGCTCTCGACAGCCACTGCATACCGGCTTCCCTGTTCAAATTCGACCTGGCGCTGCTGCTGGTGTGCATGCAGCGATTTCTGACGCAACCAGACCACTACCAGACTACAGCATAACTCAATGTCAGCGTCCTACGGCGGCTAGGTTTCGCCTGGGTGAAGTCCCTGGCAGGTGGCGCGCAATCAATAATGGTTTCTTTCTGGCCTGTATAGGCGGAATCGCCCCATATCCTGGTCTACTCCCCATGGAGCAAGTCCGGCAACACCTGCGAACCGTGTACATTGGCAGGGGTGGCGACTAAGAATGTATGAGCTTGGTACGGCTGTCCACGCCGATATGGGCCTTCATCCCGGAGTACCATTGCTTGCCCTTGCGGGTCTGGTGCATGGCCGGGACGCGCTCCTTCCTCTTGTTCTTGGTCGAACTCGGCGCAGTGATGATACAGGCGTCGGCGATGGTGCCCCGGGGGAGCTTCAGACCGTTCTTCTTCAGGTACTGATTGACCGGGCGGATCAGGTGATCGCCCAGATTATGCTTGTCCATCAGGTGACGGAGTTTACAGATCGTTGTCTCGTCCGGCACCGGTTGCCTGCCAAGATCAATTTGCAGGAAAACGCCACCAGGGGCTCGAAGTGACACTTAGCGTAACGCACGCGCAGGACCCCGTGTTCGAGACGACCGCAATTGAGACACGCTTCAAACTCTCGATGGACATGAGCCGGCAGACTTTTACCCTGGAATTCCATTTGCTCAACCAGGGCGGGGTAGTGTTTCTCTATAAGCTGGTAGAGCAGGATTTGCTCTGGGCGATAGAGTTCATAGGTGGCGTGACCAAGGGCATCCTATAAACACACCGCCAACCAGGGTGATGTAGCCACTGCCGGAGGTCTCCAGGAAGCCAATACCGGTGGCGATGATAAACAGCGCCACCAGGAAAAAACCGTAACTGCCGACCGCCGCCAGGTAAGACAGGGCCGCCCCCAGCGCGTACAGCAATAGCCGGTCAAAATCGCCGGCTTGAAGCCCGGCCTCTTCATCACATAGCCCGCCGGCAGCGCGGCGAACACATAGGCGAAACAGAACGACACCTGGATGAAACTGACCTGCCCGCGGGACAAATCCAGCGCCTTTTGAAACTGGCGAATCAGAATGTGGTTCATGTTGTGCGGGACGGCCCACATGAAGAACAGGCTGGTGACCGGGATGAAGGCGGTGACGTACTCTCGGGGAATCACCCGGGATGCTTGTTAATCCACGCTACTAACAGACATAGCAGCAACTCCGATTACCCCGAGGGCGAGGTTATAAATGCTCGCAGCGCAAAGCCAAAGCAGTGCGGAGGCAATATTCGTATCTGCGATGCGCAGAAGACCAGACTTTGGCTTTATCTACTTATTGGCTTCATACTAAGCCATACTTTTATCAACTGAAAACCATTTCGTATTGGGTAAACTTGTCCCTGTCAGAGTAGAACCCTGAGCCTGAACTTTTAGAGGTGGTCTATGTCGAGGCGGATTGTCGAGTTTGATATTGAGAAAAAGACCAGGAACAGTGATCTGCATATTGTCGGTTTCACCATAGTCTTCCTATGCCTGGGTTTTTTTACCGCTTGCAGCAGTAACAACGATAACAGCGACATTGCATCATTAGAGCCTGTTATCGCCGACTTGGTACTGACTGGCGGAAAAGTGTATACCGTCAATTCAGAGCAGCCCTGGGCGGAGGCCGTAGCGATTAAAGGAGATACTCTCATTTTTGTTGGGAGTACAACTGAAGCGGAGGCCCATATCGGCAGCGAGACCCGGGTGGCTGATCTTGACGGAAGAATGGTACTGCCGGGTTTTATTGATACTCATGCGCATCCCATGCAGTCGGCAGGCCTGGTTTACGCCCTGCAGTTGGATTCATCAATGAGTTTGGCGGACATTCAGGAAGCTGTCGCGTCCTATGCCGAGGAAAGCCCCGGTCGCGCGCTCTTGTTGGGTTTCGGCTACGGGGAGTTTCATTTTGGCTCTGAAGGTCCAACAAAGGAAATGCTCGATGCGGCAGTAATCGACAGGCCTGTGTTGCTGATAGATGAGGGGGGCCACAGCGCCTGGGCAAACACTCGAGCGTTAGAGGTCTTTGGCATTGACGCCAGCACACCCGACCCGATACCGGGTAAGCACTATTATCGACGCGATAGCGAGGGCAACCTCACGGGTTCCATGGTGGAGTCACAAACTTTTTTCCCACTGCTGGCAGCATTTGGCGCATACGATTCCGCACTCGCACTCAAAGGCGGAAACCTGGTGTACTTTGTATTTCGAGTGAGCGGCGTCACTACGGTATTCGATGCCGGAATGTCTGCTTTTGAGCAGCAGGCACTGGAGGTTGCAGCACAACTTGCGGAAGAGGGTCGTCTCCCGTTTCGACTGGTAGCTTCCCATATGATTCAGAATCCTGATCAAGTGCCCGGCGCCATTGCCCGGTTCCGGGACCTGGAGGCAAAATACAACCGCGGCCTGCTGAAAATGGGTGGCGTAAAAATCCATAACGATGGAACCATCGAGGCGCGTAACGCGGCAATGTTGGAACCCTATACTGATGAGCCAGGCAATAGCGGGGCGGTTCTTTTGGAGGCAGATGCTCTTGAGCCATTTGTAGTCGCGTTGGATGCGGCAGGGATCGACATAATGATCCATACGATTGGTGACAGGGCGGTACGAGAAGCGCTTGATGCGATGGAGTCGGCTTACCTGCAAAACCCGAACGCAACCACTCGCCATACATTGACGCACCTGGAGCAGGTAAGTGATATTGATTTGCCGCGATTCGCTCAAATACCAAATTTGATTGCACAGACCACCCCTTTCTGGCACTCATTTTCTGAAGAATCTGTCGTAGCATTGGGTGCAGCACGAGCCGATCGTTATCACCGCTATCGCCAATTGCTGGATGGTGGTGTACGCGTGACTTTTGGGAGTGATTTTCCAGCAACAGGCGATTCGCCATTTGATATGGCCCCGCTACGCAATATCGAAGTTGGCCACACGCGGCAACCCATTGGTGAGCCCGATGCACGAATCCTGGGCGATCCGGGCGAGCGTCTGAGCATCGAAACTCTGGTTCGCGGGTATACCCTTGACGCCGCTTATCAACTTAGAATGGAAAACCAAGTAGGGTCCCTGGAAGTGGGCAAACAGGCCGATCTTGTTATCCTGGACAAAGACATTTTTGCTGTACCCGCTCATGAAATTCATCAAATCCGCGTAGAGACAACAATGCTGGCTGGCGAGGTTATCTTTGGCGGGATTCCGGCCAACTAAAGGACGGATATAGCGGGTCGAAGTATAGAAGTATAGGACTAATAAGCGGCCTGTTGAGTGTAGATTTCCTCTCGCGAAGATGAGCCAGGATCCGATCGAGGGCCTGCCCCGCTTTGTCGGGCATGACGTCCTGGTCCTCGATGCAGGCGATGACTCTGGCAGAGCCACCACAGCGACCGCAACCTTCAATGTCGATATTGAATACGCGCTTGAGTCGCTGGGTCCAATACATCGCGACGTGCCGTTCAGCGGGTAAGCGAACTTCAGTATTGGCGATTCGTTTCACTCCTTTGCCGCGGTTGGCTGGAGTGACCATCCCTCGCCAGCGGTGATTGGGAGCCAGGACGCCGTGGTAGGAAATGGATACGATCAGTTACTTCCTGGAAACCGAGAAACCTAAATTTCAAGCAAAGAGCTTGCGGATTTTACCTGGCAAATCTTCTCTGAACGGCCCAGTATTCTCGGCCAGGTGGCCGACAGCCCTGCTCTATCAGCACGCCGCCCAGCGAAGGCCTCTGTGCGGTACGGGTGGTGGCACCCCCGTCACCGCAGGTTTGGATTAAAGCAGAATCGATGTCCCACCTCCACAGGACCACTCATCCGACTGCGTCGTGTTGATAACCACCATGACATCTTCCGGGCGATGATCAAGCGCGTTCTGGAGTAGCTCGACCAAATGCCGGTAGAAACCCTGTTTGATTTGAGTGCTTCGCGGTCGACCAGCGGTAATGCAGATCAGCACGTAATCGTTTGAACGTGGGCCACACATATAGTGCGTATCGAAAATGAGTTCACCGGGCTCGTGCTGATGAATAATCTGAAAGCGGTCGTCGATTGGAACGTCAAATGCCTCCACAAAAGCCTGATGGATGGTATCGGCAAGTGTTTTGATGTACTCAGGGCTTTTGCCCTTCAGCAAGGAAATGCGTGCAATTGGCATGGTAAATCCTCAAATGTTGTCAGCGGCTTTCTCTAGCAGATTCAAAGCGGAGGCTGCTACTGGCCATCCCGAATAGAACGCCAGATGTGTGGCTGCTTCAGCAAGTTCTTCAGGGCTCAGCCCATTCTCCTGAGCTCGTTGCAAATGAAATGGCAACTGCTCCAGGCGATACAGGGCAATCAAGGCTGCCACCGTGATCAGGCTGCGGTCCCGTTTGGATAGCTGCGTTCTTTCCCAAACATCTGCAAACAGGACATCATCGCTAAGCTGCGCAAACTTTGGCGCAATAGCGCCAAAAGCCGATTGTGCTGGAGAGAGTTGGCTGGGTGATTTATCGTCGATCATTTTTATCCTCCGGGTTGGATACATGTTGCACGTTATAAACCTGAGTATTTTCGGTATGCGGTAGTGAGCTGGCGTCGCGCCAAAGACGAAAGCGCACCAGCGTCCAGGTCGTCGGCTCGAATGCGGACAGCGCCAACAACGCACGCTTCTCCTGAACGGTCATGCGCGCCGATTCCGACTCGTCACGCTGCAAAGCTCCCAGGTCGGCAAAGGACGACAGGGTGACGATTTCGCGACTGGCGAATCGGGCAAGCGAGAGAGCGCCACCCTGCTCAGTGCAGATCAGGGCGGGCCAAGTCAGAACGGCAGGCCATCCGAAGGCGTTAACCAACCCTGCAAAACCCGCACTGCAGACGAAGTCGCGCAGACCATCGCAACCGTGCCAGAGATAGAACGGGGCATAAGCATTCACTCTGGAACGTGAAACGGGATCGTCTTTTCGCGCAACCAGGTATGCCTTGAACGCCAGGGGCTGATGGTCGTCCAGGGCATGGCCCTTTTCTTTTACACGGCGCTCTATAATCGACATGTCATAGTCGGCCGGAAGGCCGAAACTGTACTGCATCGCAATCATCATCTACCTCGTCTTTTTTGAATGAATGGAAGAAAATTGAGCCACCTTTGCTACCGGAGCCCAGTCGGCCGGAAAGTCCGGCGCACGCAAACTTGGATTGACGGCCTTGACGTCATAGGTTGCCAGTCCGTGGATGGCAAAGGGATCTTCTGCCAGCATCGACTCAAGTGCCTGCAGACTTTCACTACGGGCCAGGATGAGGCCACCCTTGCGAGGTTCCAGCGGGCCCGAGAGCAGAAAGCGGCCTTCACGGTAATGTTCTGCCAGCCACGCTCGGTGGTCGTCCAGGTGGCGGTTGATCTCCTCGATAGGGCGCTGGTAGGTCAGAATAGCGATATAGAGCATGTCATTTCTCCTTAATTGGGAATCAGAATAACGGCACCGGCCGTCTGCCCGGTCTCCAGCAGATGGTGTGCCTTGGCCGCCTGTTCCAGCGGTAAAGTGACCGATATATCCACCGCGAGACCGGCGGCCATGCGCGCGAGCGCGGCTTGTGCGCCTTCCCGGTAGCGGATCGGGTCGGACATGAAACGGATAACGCCGGGACGGGCGAGTCCGATTGAACGGTAAGGACCCAACGCGTTCAGGGGCAGCATGGCTGTGTCTTCATTGCCATTCAGGGCAACCTGGCCAACACTGGCGGCAAGACCAAAAGGGCGCACCACCTGGAGCGTCTTGCCCAAGGTCTCACCGCCAATGCCATCAATCGCGAAATCGACGCCTTGACCGTCGGTCAGACGCAACACCTCGGCCACGAAATCTGTCTGACGATAGGGGATCGTCTCTTCGTAGCCCTTGTCACGAGCACCCTGGCCCTTGGCTTCGCTGCCGACAGTGCCGATCATCCGAGCACCCAGAGAGGCACCCCATTGCCCGAGAACCTGCCCCAGGCCGCCAGCCGCCGCGTGAACCAGAATCCTGTCGCCGGCGCGAATCGGTCGAACGTATTGGAAGAGCATGTGGGCGGTGATGCCTCGCAACAGGGCTGCAGCAGCCTGGGTGTCACTCACCTCGTCCGGGATGGGTACCAACCGGGCTGCAGCAATATTGCGGGCTGTCGCATAACCGCCGACGGGTAGTCCTGCGTAGGCTACCCGGTCGCCGACCGCGAGACCGCGCACCTCGGAACCAAGGGCCTCGACGATGCCGGCGGCCTCAACGCCCAGAACAGAGGGCAGTTCTGGTAAGCCATAAAGCCCTCGGCGATGGTAAATGTCCACAAAGTTGACGCCGATGGCGGTATGTCTGACACGTACCTCCTCCGCTTCGGGAGGTGATACAACGACCTCGGCTGGCTGAAGGACCCTAAGGTCGCCCGGCTGGGTCATACGAATAGCGATTGCTGTGCTCATGTTGGCTCCTGTATTTGCTGGAGCCTTCACTTTATGTAAAATATATTTGCACGAAAATTCCAAAAAATATCGCACTTGATGTGCAAAATTGCACCATGGAAACTCTGAACTGGGACGATATCCGTTACTTTTTGGCTGTAGTTGAGACGGGAAGCCTGACCGGTGCTGCGCGGCACCTGAGGGTTGAGCACACGACGGTTTCGCGTCGCATTGAATCACTCGAAAAATCCCTGGAACTCCGCTTGTTCGACCGTCTGCCTCGCCAGTGGCAACTCACCGCCGAAGGGGAAAACCTGATTCCGGGCGCGCGACGCCTGGAGGAGGAGGCCCTTTCCCTGCAACGGGCCGCTGCCGGTGCAGCCCGCCTTTCTGGCACCGTGCGTATTTCAGCTCCGCCGGTGATTGCCAGCTACCTGCTGGTGCCGCAGCTTGTCACCCTGAGCGAAAAGCTGCCTGGCATCTGTGTGGAAGTGGTGGGCGAAATTCGTGATGCCAACCTGTTCAGGCGCGAGGCTGACATCGCGCTACGCATGTCGCGGCCCAAGGCCAGCGGACTGGCAGCCCGGCCTTTGCTCGAAAGGGGTTTCGCGCTGTACGCCAGCCGGCATTACCTCGCGCAGCATGGGGAAAAGCACTGGGCTTTCGTAGGCTACGAAGAAAGTCTGCTCGAGATGCCACAGCAACAATGGCTGGAAAAAATCGCTGCAGACCGACCCTATGCCTTTCGCTCAACTGATCTGAATATCCTGCACCAAGCGGCGCGAGCAGGCTTGGGGGTGGGGGTGCTCCCCCACTTTCTGGCACGCAACGATCCACTACTGGTTCCCATCTCCTCCCCGGAATGCCCTGTCAAGCGGACGCTTTGGCTGGTGCTGCATCCTGATGTGCGGCGTTCACCGCGCGTGAGGGCGGTGGCAGATGAAGTGGTGAACATCTTTGCGGCGGACGCAATGCGACACTTAGTGCAGTGATAGTGGAGTGACGGTTGTTCCAACTTCTGTTACCTGGGGTTATGGAAGCCCGACGGCGATCGAACGACCGGTTGAAAAAAGCGAATCTACTGATATACCGCCTGACTAACCCATACCGGATCAACAGATCAACCGGCTATAGCGGAGCTCTATAACGTCATACGTGACTGTCAATCCTTGCTCTTGCCCCGCTAAAACAGTACAGGTGAATATGCCATCGTTTTGTCCGGTAGTACTTAGCAACTCACTCGCTCAAGTGCGCATCCTCAACAGGAATCAGAACTTCGTTGCGTCGCAAAAACCACAGCGTGAAAGGTGAGTTATACCGAGCCCAGACAGGCTCCCCCACAATGCTGAATCCTTTTTTGGCGATCCATGCCTCCAGGTTGGTCTTGTTAGTCAGATAACCCGACTCACTCCACAAACCGGAGTAAGTGACGGCCGCCATCTTACGCGCCGGAACCTGGCGCAGAGTTACCCTGGGATCTATTGGCTCAGGTGCAGATTCAGCCGTGTAAGCGGAAGGCATCATAAAACTGACGACCCACCTTCCATCGACTTGCGTCTGCTCAACAGGCGCGGTCATATCAATTTTCTGACTTAAAGCAGTCTGCCCAACGGGTGCGGTCATTTCGATTTTCTGTCGCGACCGGTTTTCGCCGGAGATGTATTTGAACAACCGACCGAAGGCATCTCCACCCGCATCTTCAAAGTCACCTTCACCAAGGGTCTCTGCGACCATATGCGGTTCATAGTATCGCAGCTCAAAAGGATCTTCTTCAAGAACCACCCTGTATTCAGCTTCCTCTATCGCCATTGCGTATCCCGCCCCCAGCAACACAAACCATAAAGCCCATAGGGGCCGACCCAAGCTGTACATAACTCTGCCTTTTTCTATGAAGTATTCAGTTTACGACCCTTCACCAAGTCTTGGACCTGCTTTTCTTAAGCCCTCAATCAAGGCCGCACAAATCACCTTGGCATCAATCGGAATCTCTGCTGACTCAAGTGTTGAGGCCATGATGACAGAAGCTGAAAATACGGTCACAAAAAGCTCGGTGACTATAATCACTGCGGCGCGTCCTGCTTCAATCTGGGTGACACCCCACTGGGTGCCTACGGTAATGAGAGTCAGACCTAGCGCCCCATAGGCAACGGCCATACCAAGCCCCGACAGCAAGGCCAACATGTCTGTCCAGTTTACCCCCTGTCAGGCCACATTAAAGACATCGAGGATCAATGCTCCGCCGCAAAAGCAAAGTGCCACCGCGATCAAGCGGCTTCGATCAATCGCCTCACCGAAAAAAAGCCGGACACCCAGCACACTCCAGACGGGCAGCATGTAGAACAGAATCATCACACCAATCACATCGCCATGCGCCATGGTGGTTTGAAAGCTCGCATTACTGATGCCCCCGGCTAATGCAATCGCAGCATCAGCACAGATGCGCCTTCCAGGATGAATTCTCCCTGATCAACCATGGCAGCAATACGATGGCACCGGCCCCAAAGGCAAACAGCACCAGCTAGGTACTGTGCAAACCACTGTTGGTGATATATTCGAGTGTTATCCAGGTTAAGCTCCTGCCAATGGAGCCCGGAAATACAGCAAAGACTGCCAGATTTGTTTTCACGAGGGGATCAAAGTATGGGACAGATAAACGGCCTGTTGAGTGAAGATTTCCTCACTGATACTGCCGACTGAACTGGAGACATTCGCGAAATAACCGCCGATTGCCCGGAAAAGTTGTTCGCTGAGGTGATCGCGCAATTCCTATCCGTGCATTCCTGAACGAGAGCCCGCAGCAGTCCGTGCCATGGGGTTTGCAGTGGCGTCCCTGCTGATTGAACTGTGAAAACACGGTTTCCTTTTTGGCGAAAGGGGTAGTGTTCTCCATAAGCTGGTAGAGCGGGATTTGCTCCGGGCGATGGCGTTCACAGGTGGCATGACCAAGGGCATCCTTGCCTGGCGATAGCATGCAGCATCGACTCCAACAGAGTTGACGTCATAGAAAGTGGAGCAGTGAGCTTCGGCGGGGAACGTCCGCAGTATCGAACCGCGTGGTTATATTCGAGCAGATCTGGTCACACCCTCCGACTCCAGTCTATGGGTCACCCTCCAGTGTCGGATGCTCTGCAACCAGACCACTACCAGACTACAGCATAACTCGATGAAAGAACCAGCCTGTCCCGGATCGAAAACCCGCATACCTAACCGATGTCGTGCGCAGACGGGCTGCAACAGTAATGTCGTAAAACTGTAATCGCCGTGAAATTATTCACATGTAGAGTTGCTTAAACCAACAGGCGCTGTCCATACACGTGGTGAACGCTTGGATCAGGGAACCTATGCAACAGACTCTTGCTGTTGGCGTGTTGTTGGCCCCCGTCGGCATTGCGCTATGTTACAGGCTGTATATCCGCCTCAGGCTCTCCAGGGCAAAACACCCTTCTCTTCTCGGACACGCCAGGTGGTCCCGCCGGATCGCGCAACAGGTCGCCGCCTACAGCTTCGACAAGGAGCGATTCTACACCAGCGATGATGCGCCCTGCAATAGCAGAGCAGCGCAGAGCCGGTCTGGCAAGACTCAAACAGGCGGCGATAAACCGATCACCCAAGTCGCTCGCCTATGGCGCCTCGCTGGATGGCGCAATATCCGATGTGGGATTTACCAGCGCATACCGTGTGCCGTTTCCCTATCGCGACCAGTTACCTATGGAATTGCGGCGGGCCGCCGTGGTGGAAGAGAGCGCAGGCGTGCGCGTGCGCGACCTCGACGGCAACTGGCGCTACGACGTGTCCGGCTCCTACGGCGTCAACGTGTTCGGGTACGACTTCTACAAGGAGTGTATGGAAGAGGGAATGTCGCTGGTCCGCAATCTCGGTCCAGTACTGGGGGCCTATCACCCCGTGGTGCGCGGCAACGTGGAAAAGATCTGCAAAGTGGCCGGACTGGATGAAGTCTCTTTTCACATGTCCGGCACCGAGGCGGTCATGCAGGCCGTGCGCCTGGCGCGCTATCATACCGGGCGCAGCCACCTGGTGCGGCTGTGCGGTGCCTACCACGGCTGGTGGGATGGCGTACAACCGGGTGTCGGTAACCAGCGCAACGTCGATGACGTGTACACCCTGCGGGACCTCAGCGCGCGCACACTCAAGGTACTCGACACCCGCAGGGATATCGCGTGTGTGTTGATCAACCCGATTCAGGCGATGCATCCCAACGCCGACGCAGCGGGTGACGGCAGCCTGGTCAATAGCAAGCGTTCGGTCTGCTTTGACCGCGCCACCTACACCCGCTGGCTGCAACAGGTCAGGGACGTGTGCACCCGCAGGGGAATCGTGTTGATTTTCGACGAGGTTTTCACGGGTTTCAGGCTCGGTTACCGGGGTGCGCAGGGGTATTTCGGCATACAGGCCGATATGGTCACCTACGGCAAGACGCTGGGAGGCGGGTATCCCGTGGGAGTCCTGTGCGGCCGCCGCGACCTGATGCAGCGCTTCAAGCCCGAGCAACCGGTCAACATCTCCTTCGCCCGCGGCACGTTCAATGCCCATCCCTATGTGCTCGCCGCCATGTCGGTATTCCTGCAGCGCATCGAGCGGCCCGAATACCAGCAACTCTACGCCAGGGCCGAGGTAACCTGGGATGCGCGCATCGCAAAACTGAATTCCCGGCTGCACGCCGCCAACCTTCCGGTCCGGGTTGCCAACCTGCACACCATCTGCACTGTGCTGTACCGCTGGCCGAGTCGCTATAACTGGATGTTCCAGTTCTACCTGCGCGACCAGGGTCTGGAACTGAGCTGGGTTGGCAGCGGCCGGATGATAATGAGCCTGAACTTCACCGAAGAGGATTTCGAGGAGGTGATTGCCCGCTTCGTGGCTGCCGCGCAATGCATGGCTGACGATGGCTGGTGGTGGCAATCACCCGAATTGACCGCGGAAAAGATCCAGAAGCAATTGCTCACCGAGATGCTGGAAGCCAGATTCCCGATGCTGGGAAAACTAAAAAAACGCTCACGGGACGTGCAGCCGGAAAACCTGGGGGAGGTAGCGCCATGATTGTGGAGCCGAGACCGAAAACGATCCGACCCGGGGAGTTCAGAAACTCCTTGACCGGTGAATTCAATGCCTATCTGCGGCGCGAGGCTGCACGCATTGCGGATGAGGATACCCTGCGTGTCGACATGCATTGCCATGACTTTAACAGCGACGTGCCCGATGAGCTGTGGGGGCGCATCCTGGGCCTGCCGGAAACCTGGTTGAAAACCGGCAAGCTGGCGCGATGCCTGCGCAGAAATGGCAGCGATGTCATTACGATTACCAATCACAATAACGCGCGTTCCTGTTGGAAACTGCTCGATGAAGGATATGACGTGCTGGTGGGCGCCGAGTTCACGTGCTTTTTCCCGGAGGCAAACCTCTACCTGCACGTGCTGACCTATGGGTTTACGCCGGAACAGGAAGTGGTACTGAACAGGAAACGCCAGAATATCTACGACTTCCTGCGTTATGCGACCGAACACACTATTCCGGTCGTAATGCCACATCCGCTGTACTTCTATACGAGTAACGACAAAATCAATCTCGAATTGTTCGAAAAGCTCGCGGTAATGTTCCAGCGTTTTGAGGTGTTGAACGGGCAGCGGGATCTATGGCAGTCCACTCTGACCCTCAACTGGATAGAGGGCCTCACAGCGGAGAAAATTCAGGGTTATGCCCGGAAGCACACACTGGACCCCCGCGATTTCGGCGTCGATCCTGAAAAGCCCAAGGCACTTTCCGGCGGCTCGGATGACCACATGGGTATCTTTGCTGGACAGTGCGGCACCCACCTGATGGTACCCAACCTGCGGCAACGTCTGCGCAACGAACAGCCATCCGAGCTGGCTCTGGAGGCGATCCGTGCCGGGAATATGTCGCCCTTCGGCCATGTCGGCGAAAACCAGAAACTCAATATCGCACTGCTCGACTACTTTTCGCAGATCGCCACCAACATCGAGGATCCGGGCCTGCTGCGTATCATGCTGCACCGTGGCGAAGCCTCGGACAAACTCGCTTGCTTCGCACTGAGCAACATTCTCCTGGAGCTGCAGAAAAACAAGCATTCACGCAAATTCTTCGAATTCGTACACGACGCGCTACAGGGCAAAAAGCCCAACAAGATGCTGAAATGGAAGGTCTCCAGGAAGTACCGCTTCTGCATCGCGCACCTGGAGAAAATTGCCGACAGCCGCAACGGGAGTGCTGAGGAATTTACTGCCACGGTGAACCAGTCGATCGCGGACCTCTTTACCGAGCTGAACAAATTGATTATCCAGCGTGTCCAGGATTCGAAACTGGTTGAAAACCTGCGCGAATCAGGCAGCTTTTCCACCGAGGACCTCACTCGCTGTTTCGAGGTGCCGAGCCAGCTCACCGCGCTGTTGTTCGGCGGCAGCGGCAAGCACACCCAGGTCACGGGGCGCTGCCTCGGGGAACTGGCGGACAAGTTGTCCTTCCCGGTCATGATCGCCGCGGTATTGGCGGGTGCAAGCCTGGCCAGTACCCGCGTGCTGTACAAGAACCGGGCCTTCCTGAACAATTTCGCCGAGCACCTGGGTCGCAACCACCACGAGTACCGTGCGCTCCACCTGACGGACACGCTGTTCGACAAAAACGGTGTTTCCAATTCGCTGACGGGTAAACTGCGCCAGATACAGCAGAACGATATCGCCATAGACATGCTGGTTTGCCACGAGACTGCCCAGCCGGAGCCACACCTCCATGTGACGCGGCCATTGGCGGCCTTTACATTGCCGGACTCCGGCGGCCAGCAACTGCGAATACCCGACCTGCTGGAAATCGCGCGTATTTTCTATGAAGGCGGTTACGACCGGGTCATCTGTTCCACCGAAGGCCCCATGGTGGCCGTGGCCCTGTACCTGAAGTACATGTTCAATGTGCCCTGCTTCTTCTTCATGCACACGGACTGGATCGAGTACATCAAGTGCACAACACAGGCTACCCAACATGAGCGTGATCGCATCCGCCGGGTCCTGCGGCTGCTGTACAGCCAGTTCGATGGCATTTTCGTACTCAACCGGGAGCATCGCGACTGGCTGACGGGCTTTGAAATGCAACTGGACCGCGAGCGCATCTTCCTTACCGCCCATCAGGCGCCGGAGGTCGACAAATCGGTCAGGCCCGTCAGGAAACGTGATCTGTTCGAGGATGCCACGGACGAGACCCCCGTCCTGTTCATAGCCTGCCGACTGAGTGCCGAGAAGGGGATTTCCGATCTGCCGGAAATCGTCGCCCACGCCCGGAAAGCGCTGCCTGACCTGAGACTGGTGGTGGCCGGGAGCGGGCCCGCTGAAGCCGAGCTGAAAGCGCAGCTTCCCGACGCACTGTTCATGGGCTGGATCGACAAGCCGACCCTCGCCTCGCTCTATGCCGGACTGGACCTGTTTGTTTTTCCCTCGCGTTTCGACACGTTTGGCAATGTACTGCTTGAAGCCCTTGCCCACGGGATGCCCGCTATTGCTTACGACTGCAAGGGGCCGCGTGACATCATAGAACACGGTGTCAACGGTTACCTCGTGAGTGATCCTCGGGAAATGGCCAGGCACATAGTCGCCCACTACCGGTGGCCGGATACTCGCAAAGCCATGCGCAACGCGGCGCGCCAGCGCGCAGCGCAGTACAGTCCTGATCGCATCATGACCCGGTATGTCGAGGATCTTGGCTTACCGGCGCCCGTATGCATCCTGGAGCACCGGTCGGTTGCCTGAGACATGCGCCTGATTCACTCACTTTCCCGGCAGGAGCAGCTTAATTTCCTGCTCACCAACCGCATACCGCGCCGCCTTGCGACGCAGGTCATGGGCTGGCTGAGCAGTGTGGAAAGTCCGCGCCTGACCCGACTGATGGTCCGAATCTGGCAGTGGTTCGCCGATGACCTCGATCTCGATGAGGCTCGCGAGCGTGAGTTTCGCAGCCTGCAGGATTGCTTTACCCGGCAGTTGCGGGAGGGCGCGCGGCCCATCGCCGTGGATCCGGATATTGTCGTCAGTCCCTGCGATGCAATAGTAGGCATGTTTGGCGATATCCAAGGAACGACCGCGTTCCAGGCCAAGGGCTTTCCTTACGATCTGCAGGACCTCATCCCCGACAGCGGGCTAAGGGACACCTACCGTAATGGCAGGTACGTAACCCTGCGACTGAAAAGCAGCATGTACCACCGCTTTCATGCGCCGCTGGACTGCCGCATCTCCGAAGTCACGTACATTTCCGGTGATACATGGAATGTCAATCCGATAGCGCTGAAGCGGATCGAAAAACTGTATTGCAGGAACGAGCGCGCGGTTATCCAACTGGATACCGGGCGCCCCGGCAGCCCGATTTGCCTCGTTCCGGTCGCCGCGATACTGGTCGCCAGCATCAGGCTGCACTTCCTCGACACGCTATTGTCCATGCATTATCGCGGACCCAGGACCGTGCAGTGCAATGCCTCGTTCAGCAAGGGCGATGAGCTCGGATATTTTCAACACGGCTCCACCATCATCCTGTTTGCCACGCCCGACTACGCGTTCTGCCAGGGACTGCGCACCGGGGAGCGTGTGCAAATGGGCCAGCCTCTCCTGTCCTTCGCCCGCAAGCCGCTGGCGCGGGGCACAACAAGTAAACCCCAACAACCGATCGAGGTGATCACATGACATTCCTGGAAGAATTACATCGTCAACGCTGGGACGACCATCGATACTACCACCACAACCGCGTGAACCAGCTATTGCACCTGTTGAGCGCCAGTTGTTTCGTCGCCAGTTACTACCTGATCTTTGTCGACCCGATCGCGGCGGTGATGGTCGGCTGGCTGTTGGCGATGGTGTTGCGGCAAATCGGTCACTTTTTCTTTGAACCGAAGACCTACGACGCCGTCAATGGCGCGACGCACGAGTATAAGGAGAGCGTCAAGGTCGGTTACAACCTGCGGCGCAAGGTCATCCTGCTTTCAATCTGGATCCTGGTCCCGATTATCCTCTGGCTCATCCCGGATTTCTTCGGCCTGTTCGGGGATCAGCAGATCAACAGGGGCCTGATCTATAACACGGCGATCCTGTGGCTCATTACGGGCGTCGGCGCCGTACTGTTCCGGACGGTGCACCTGTTTTACCTGATGGGGTTCCAGTCAGGCCTGGTCTGGGCAATCAAGATCCTTACCGACCCCTTCCACGACATCAAGATCTACCACCGCGCGCCGTTGCATATACTCAAGGGAGACATGTACGACGACATGACGGACTGGTATCGGGATATGTCTTTCCAGGAAGACGAACTGCCCTCGGCGCAATAGGATTGTGACTGCCAACACGGTGGTGGGGAATTACCCCGGTGGCGGGCGGAGTTGTTGTGTCAGCGACGCCGTTTTCTGCAACAGGCGCGTTAGCAGGAAGCGGGGAAAAACCAGCGGAGCGATTATTGTTGCTCCGCTGGTAAGTACTACAGGAACCGGCGCATCATCTAGTCATCGCGACCGTACTTGTTGCCCCGATCATCATCACCATCCTCCTGTTCCCGGCTCAGGAAAATAATCTGTCCTCCTTCAACAAGGCCCTTGGCGGCGATAGTGCCGTCCTTGATGCTGTGGGCCTGCACTACCCCGAGCAGCAGCGTTTCGTCGCGGTCAGTCTTGAAGTAACGGGTGACGTCAATGATGCCGGAGCTCTCCCAGTTGCCAATATCCGCCGGCACCGGGTCGGTGCTGCCCGCAGGCGCCACCGCAGCGCGGTTCATCTCGACGACCCGGGCAAAATCACCGCTGTCGGGGCTCAGCTTCCAGACGGATGCCTCTGCCCCGGTGGTCGCTCCGAAGGTGCCCGGGGGTGAGGAGCGATCCTCCTGCACATAGATCGCGCCGTCTTCTGCCCAGGTCACATTATCCGGGCTGCGAATGCCCATATCGGGAATCGGCAGGGCGTCGGCATCGTGCAGGATCTTGATCCCGGCCGTGACTGTTGACGAGGAGAAGTGCAGCGATACCTTGTAGATCGTGCCCCACTGGTCCGCCGTCACGTCGCTGCCCATGTACTTGAATTTGGTGCCGGTTGCCGCAAATACCAGCTCTGTCGGTCGCGCCGGGTTATTGTGGACATCCTCGGGCCGCGCGAAATAGAAGCAACCGGCGTCCAGGGATTGAGTCTCAAGGTTGGCCTGGGTGGCGTAGCCCTGTGCGTCCCAGCCTGGATTGCCTGCTTCAGCGGGGTTGAAGTTGGTCAACTCGACAATGGAACCCGTCGTCGTGTTGAAAAAGCCGCTGAAGTCCTCAGCCGTGCGGATGCTGTCATCGTCGGCCTTGAAGCAGGCCAGCGTCCCCGCCGCCAATCCGTTGCGCTCGAGGAAATTGCCCTTGCGATAGCCTTTCTCACCACGGTAAAGGTACAACGGTGAACCGCCGCTATCGTCCCCACCCACCAGGGCGATTGAGCCGTCAGCGGTTGCAAGCGGCGTCAGTTCTCCCAGCCGCCAACCCCCATGGCCGGCACCGCCCACAGGCGCCGGCTGTCCACATCCGGCGTCCATTGCTGGTGCCACCGACCAGAGCGCCACCTGGGACGTTGCCTCTTTCGCTGGGAAGGATTCCAGACCAACAGCACCCCACTAGCAAGGAAGCCAGGGAAACTGCATGGCACGAGCGGTTGCGCGCGCTCGCTCAGGACTGACCGGATAGGGATAGCATGCCCAACGCCGCAAACAGGATTTTCGTGTCAATAGATAGAAACTTCGACAGGTCTGCGGGTCCTGTCAACACAATCAGTGAGGATGTTTCCTCTCGATAGGCCGTTAATAGGTCCTATACGCACATCCCCAAGCGCTCGGAAATCAATTACCGCGACATTCACACGTTTGACGGGGATGTAGTGTGCGGCGAGTACGACGCCGATTTGTTTCGCGGCAGTAGCAGTGAGGACTACTTTCGTTTTCTCACCGTGGGCCAGACGCGCTACGTGCGGCCCAATACTCAGCAATGGGATATCTTCTGCAGTAATACACCGGCCGAGGCCCTGCTTGAACAGGCATGCATAGTCCTGTTTGATGCGGGCAATACGGAATTGGCGAAAATAACGCTGGGCTTGTCGTCACTTAGCCTTGCACTGGAAAGGTATTACAAGGCGCATTTCGTTTACCCCACCAGTGAGCAGGGTTTGGAGGCCTTGGTATCGCCACCTGCAAACCCTGCCGCAGCAGGCGCGTATCCGCAAGGAGGCTACTTCAAGGCAATTCCTCTCGATCCCTGGGGTCGCCCCTACGTGTACGAAGAAGAGCAATGGGGAGGAACCGAGGGCCGTTTCACCATTTCCACAACAGGAGCCGATGGAGTCGTCGGGGGTGGCGGAAAAAGCGCCGATGTCAGCACCGCTGTCCTGCCATACCTCAGGCAAATCGCAAACGTTATTGAGCTGCAATAATCCAGACCTGCTCACTGCGCCTACGCCGCCCTGCTGCACTGCATTTTCAAGTTGCATGCTTGCCCGGTATCCTGACGCTTCAGAGTGAAGGGACAGCTATCATCTTTCGCAATCACATAATCTTAACCGTAATGACTTTTTTCGGTCATTCACCCTCATTACACTCCTTTCCAGCACAACCTGGTGATACAGCGAACGGCTGAAGCTGCAGTCTGTAAGGGTTCCGCATGATCCGGAAGATGCGCTCCCGGCGCGGCGAGTTCTATCTCCGGGCATTGTGCAACTCGCTTTCCACAG